>NZ_JBNNIU010000002.1:744157-953816 GCF_050269675.1 Peribacillus sp. NPDC076916 | reverse complement strand
CCAATTATTATTAGTAAACCTGAACACTCTGTACATTCTAAATACTAATAAATTAATTCAAACAAAGACATTGACTAATCGTAAGAAAGGCATGAACCCAGTAGATTACCGGGTTCATGCCCTCAAGGTTGCCTAATTAAATAAAGTGTCTAACTTTTTGGGTTCACTTCAATTAAAGTCTCTTTTTGTAAACAACAAGGGCCAGGGTTAGTCTCATCCTGATCTATTAGATTGAAGAAACTGGCTAGCAAAGATCCCACGACGCTTGCTTTGATGAGGCTTGGCAGACAGTCGGCGGAAAGGGAGGGATTTCTTAAAAGGACTTTGAACGTTTTTAATAAAAAAAACTGCAGACACACTCAATTATTTCGAGTTTGCCTGCAGTCAGAGACATCATTGAGTCTCTTTGTTCTTTATATTAAGGTTGATTTCCTTCTATTATATACGTTTAGCACCAATATACTTTGGCTTCCAATAACTATTATTGGTCTTAGCGTATGAAACTCCTTTAGATGATGATGAGTGTATGAATTCATTGTTTCCTATGTATATAGCCACATGTGTAGGTTTTTTCGCTTTATTTGGTGCAAAAAACAGTAAGTCACCTTTTTGCAGACTTTTAACTTTCTTTCCTTTTATATATATGTCAGCAGCGGTTCTTGGTAAATTCTTACCAGCCTTTTGGTATGAATACTTCACTAAACCGGAGCAATCAAATCCTGAAGAAGAAATGCCACCCATTTTATATTTGGTACCTAATTCACTTTTAGCCACTTTAATCGCTTTTGTATGATATGAAGCAGCTTCCACCGGGTCCCCAGCAAAAGATGCGGTTACAAGCATGATAGCCAATGACAATCCAACGACAATTTTCTTAAACAAATCATTTTACCCCCTGATGCAATTTGCTAAACTTAATATACTAGAAAAGGTATATCACTCGCATCACAGGATCTTTACAAAAATGTTACATTTAGTAGATTCAGGAAGAATGACCATATAAAACATAAAAAAAGTCGAATCAAGTGTCCCTTCAATTTAAAGTTACTCTACCTAATAGAAAAAACAGTGGTAAGGAAACCACTGTCAAAATTCTTTTGAGAAAAATGGAAGAAATAACTTTACCCCACGTTTGTTAAAAGGTAAACATTTCAAATCTGCAATTAAATGACTTATGTATCCTAATAAACAAGTAGTGAAAATTCCGTCTATCCCCATAAAGGCTTCGAATTGATGGGCAATGATGCCAAAGAAAGCGATACCTGCAATCGAATGTGTATAACTTCTATGTGGTGTAAACGAAGCTATGATAATATAAACTCCTAACAGCCACAGCCAGCTTTCCTGCAAAGATAAACCGCCGCCTAAAACCGCTAATCCGGTCAAGGTCAACATATGCCGTTGTCTGATGAAAGATGAAATGATGATGATTCCGATTCCTGCCCCTACACCGATCCATTTTTCCGTTTCAGAGCCTTCAAAAAGACTATAAATGATCATTAGTATCCCAATCGTTTGTGCTATCGTTCGAATAAACTTATGGGAAAAAGTAATCCTATTACTTAACTTCCCATCAATATCCATATCGGGCATAAGGCCTGAAACTCCCCCAATGCCAACCAAGAATAAAGTGGTGGTTGGATCTGTTTGAAGCGTGTTTGCTGTCAAGAATCCAACTGTTGCCCCTAATGCCATGTGTGCTGTACCGTTCACTGTCTCTCTCCTGTCCCACTAAGAAGTAATCTCTGTTCCCAAGAAACGAATGTTTGTTCGAAGCTCTGTATTCTAACTATACAATATTTTTGGGGGAATTTCTTTATTTTTTATAAAAAAGCCGTAGTAACCAATAATTTGAGCTTGAAAATCCCTCATTCTAAATTAAAATCACTTTTTCCAGAAAGTCTTTAATAGTTTTTTAAGTAATTTTCATCACATAAAACCGCAAAATATTTTTCTATAAATTGTAGTTTTTCATGAAATTTTATCCATCATATGAATATACTAATCTATAAGGGGAGTGATTCAGATAGCCTTTTTAAATGCCTTTAATAATTTTAAAAATGGGAAAAAGTCCAAGAAAATAAAAAACATGGATTTTCGGGAACAACACGTAAAGAAATCGTCTGAGCTCATCGGGAATAATGAAATTGTCCAGAATATAATTAACAATCACCTTTCCAAAAAAAATAACCACTTGTAGGGTGGTTTTTTTAATTATTATGGGAGATCGTTTCATTCTTTTCCAGCTTCTCACTCGTATCGTAAATATAGTGAAACTGTAAATAGTAATCGTATATGACATTTTGCAGGATCTTAAGCAGTGATTTATCGAATGTATCGAATTCAGTTTGGTAACTATTTAAAACAGTGACAAATTTCCCTTCCATGTTTTCGAAATAATGGATAAGAAAGTTCTTGTAATATTCACTATCACTATTGCTTTTATTCGAAATGCATGGATCGCCGGTTTGAATGGATTTATCAAGCATCGCTTTGATGGATTTAGGCAGCTTTGCTTTTTTGAACTGGTTCAGTGTATAGATATCGTAGGTAAATGAAAGTCCTAATTGATTGGAATAAAACTCTATGGCACAGTCCAATGTATAGATTAAGGGAGTTTTAAAGTCCTTGCTGTTTGCAATTTCCTCTGATATCTCCAATTGATATTCCTCGGATGTTAAATACGCAGCAAATTTCATTTTTGAACTGCTCATGCTGAATACTTCATAAACGGCTGCATCTTGTTTTTCAATTTCAATTTCAATATTAAAAAATTTAAAGTGTTTTAAACGGTAAAAAGCAATCGGTGCTAATAGGAAAAGCAATATCCAAACAAGGTAAAGAAATAACGTGTTAAAGATGATTTGATAAAATTCAGACGTTACGATCGGTTCGATGATTAACGATATCAATGTATGTTCAAAGCCCTGAGAGATTGGGGGATTTGTGGCAGGACCAACGGCTTCCTCTGGCTTTTTCAAAGTTTGGATCCCTAATTGAGCCATTGCAACTAGCGTATAAACAAAAATTAAAATTGTCCCGATCACATAAAATTTTGGCATGAATCCTATAATCCTGTCGAAAACAGAAATCCGCTTATCTTTCTGCTCCTCTATAGCCAATGTGGTTTCTCCTTTTAAGATTATTAATATCAGGAAAAGTCTACAGGGACTTAGAAATTCCTGGAGACTATCTATTTAATTTATATGATTGTAATTGTGTGAAAATACATAAAATTCGTATAATTATTGACATATTCCAAAATACTTTCGACGTTTTCATTAAAATTAAAAATATTTCGTCGTTAAAAATGCCCAACCTCTTCATTGAAAATGAAAGGATGAGCAAAAGTTAAGGTGATTTATTTAGGACGGCCCCTTTATCGCAAATTCTTCGACCTTCCTTAAAAACAGCTCCATGGCTTTTGAGGCTTCAAGGTCTAACTTTTTCACGATTGAAAAAGGCCTTATAATGGGCTCATTTTTCAAATGAAAGGTTTTCAATTCATTGGACCTCAGTTCTTTTTGTACAGTCAATCGAGATAACAGGGCAATGCCAAGCCCAGCCATCACCGCTTCTTTCACTCCTTGGATACTGGTGAAAATAAACGTTTTCTTTATGTTTAACTCCAGGCTACTCAGAAGTTTATCTGAATATGTACGGGTTCCCGATCCTTGCTCCCTGAGCACCCATGTTTGGTTTTGAAGCAATGTGCCCTCGATGAGATCCATTTGTGAAAGTGGATGAACCGGGGGGACGACGACAATCATCTCGTCATTCATGAATGGTCTGACATCAATATCCTTATAATTCGTTTCACCTTCAATCAAGCCTATATCAAGCTTATTCGAACGTATACCTTGTATGACTTCATTTGAATTCGAGATGATGATTTGTATGTCCACCATCGGATATTGAGCCGCAAATTCCGCTAAAACTTTTGGCAGGTAGTATTCCCCTATCGTGAAGCTTGCACCTATTTTCATCGTTCCGCTAACCACGTTATTAAATTCATTTATTTCTCTTATTGCTGTCTCATAATGATCAAGCATTTGCTTAGCATGTCTATACAAAATTTTTCCCGGCTCTGTTATTTGTACTTGTTTGGGAGAACGATAAATTAATTTCGTCCCTAACTCATTTTCCAGATTTCTTATGTGAAGACTGACTCCCGGCTGCGACAAGTTCAGAATGTCCCCTGCTCTTGAAAAGTTTTTCTGTTCGATTACGGTGACGAATACTTTTAACGGATCCATGGCAACCTCCCTTATTTATTTATGTGTTTCATTTTATCATAAGTAAAAGTAATCTTTGAAATAGCAAAAATATATTTCACTTATTTTTAATTTAGCTTTAAAGTTAAGGCATCAACAAAGATGGAGTGATCACACTGGAACAAACAAACGTAGAAACTAAAAAACTTGGATTTACAAAAGGAATAGCATTGACTTTGCTAATCGCCATTGCTGCAAAATACTTAGCGGAGCTTCCATTCCTTCATATAATGGGACAGTTAGTCATTGCGATACTGATTGGTGTTGTATGGAAAGCGATCATTGGAGTCCCAGCTTACACCGTTTCAGGGACAAATTATTCAAGTAAAGTCCTTTTGAGAATGGGCATTATCCTATTGGGAATGCGCCTGAATCTAAAGGATATATTTAATGCCGGTCCGAAAACATTTGCAGTGGGTGCCATTTGTCTTGGATTTGCTATATTGGTAGTTTATGGATTGACCCGTCTTTTTAAAGTTGAGAAAAAGCTAGGCATATTGACAGCTTGCGGAACGGGAATTTGTGGCGCTGCTGCCATCTTGGCAATTTCCTCCCAAATAAAAGCAAAAGAAAAAGATACAGCAATAGCCGTAGCGACGGTTGCTGTTTTAGGTACAACCTTCACTTTCGGTTATACAATCCTATATCCATTATTGGAGTTATCCGATCAAGGATATGGTATATTCTCGGGTGCGACACTCCATGAAATCGCTCACGTGATCGCTGCAGCGGCGCCAGGGGGAAATGAGGCAGTCGACTTGGCAGTCGTGGTCAAATTGACAAGGGTGGCTCTGCTCATTCCCGTTGCCATTTTAATCGGATTCATCATGAATTGGAAAGATCGATCAAGAGAAAACGGAAAGAGATTTTCCTGGAAGTCCATACAAATACCTTGGTTTATTTTTGGATTTTTGTTAATGAGTGCCCTTTATTCTACAGGTGCAGTTCCTGAAACCATAGCCGATAAACTTGTTATGCTTTCCTATATCCTCATGGCTATGGCCATGGCAGGACTAGGATTGAATATTGACCTCGTCACCTTTAGGAAATATGGCGGTAAACCTTTTATAGCTGGACTGATCGGCTCTATATTATTGACTTGTCTCGGGTATGTATTAGTTCACGTATTCCATTTAAATTAAGTTTTAGATTAAAACAAGCATCCCTTAATCGGCATGCTTGTTTTTTTCTATTGGATGCGGAATATTGGCACCGTAAAAAATTTCATCCATCTCCGTTCGAAGCCTTTCTATAATTTCTTGCCTTTCTTCTGTATTCAGTTTTTCCTCTGTATAGCCGAATAGGTAATTATTAATATCGAATCTTTTCAGCTTACATTTTGTATGGAATATATTTTCCTGGTATACATTCACATCAATCATGTCATATAAACCCTTCACTTCATCAGGAATATAGTTTTGAATGGAATTAATATCTTGATCAATGAACAATTTCCGCCCATCTTTATCTCTCGTAAAGCCTCTTACTCGATAATCGATCGTGATAATGTCGGTATCGAAGGAATGAATGAGATAATTAAGGGCTTTAAGAGGTGATATTTCCCCACAAGTAGAGACATCGATATCGGCCCTGAATGTGCTAATGCCTTCATTTGGATGGAATTCAGGATATGTATGTACGGTAATATGGCTTTTATCCAGTTGCATGACCACATTATCAGGTAAAGGCCCTGGTGATTCTTCATAAGTTCC
This sequence comes from Peribacillus sp. NPDC076916, assembly GCF_050269675.1. Classification (NCBI taxonomy): domain Bacteria; kingdom Bacillati; phylum Bacillota; class Bacilli; order Caryophanales; family Bacillaceae; genus Peribacillus; species Peribacillus sp. NPDC076916. Next base: position 947,830 of record NZ_JBNNIU010000002.1, on the reverse strand, counting down.
TGTAGGTACTTCTACGACAGGACCTTCTGAAACAAGAATCGTTACACTTGCTCCTTGAGGTACATAATCCTGTTTGGCCGTATTTAAAACATGTGCCCCTATTAAATCAGAAACATTGTGCAAGATCTTCGAAAGCCGCTCTGCATTATATTGTTCATCGATATAATCCAGGTAGGCCTCTCTCTCTTCCCTCGTTTTTGTATAACATATATCATACATATTAAAGCTTAAAGATTTCGTAAGATTATTAAAGCCATGAAGTTCAATACGTTGCTCTGGTGTAAGTTTCATGATTGATTCCCCTTATATTTTTTTACGACTACCCTTATAGTTACCCTTTTTCTGAAATAAAAAACTAAGTCTGCCAGTCTGAGCTTCTGACTTCCAATCGGTAATTGTCATTTCTGGCCAAGGAAGAGCCATTGCATTAACATGCAATGGCTCTTTTGATTTAGGCAGTATGAGTTTTTTTCTTTTTTATCGGTGAAAGAATTCGTTCCAGCCATCCTAGTATCAGATCTGAGAGAATGGCCATCAATGCCGTCGGAATTGCTCCTGCAAGTATGATTGCCGTTCCATTTGAAGCATTTGTTCCCCTGACAATGATATCCCCCAGTCCGCCCGCGCCTACGAATGTACCGACCGCGGTTACTCCAATTGCAACGACAAGCGCTGTACGTAAGCCAGCCATGATGACAGACAGAGATAATGGCAGTTCGACCATTCTTAGTAACTGGATCTTCGTCATTCCCATTGCCTTGCCAGATTCTAAATAAGCATGATCGATACTTGTAATTCCGACATAAGTGTTCCTCAAGATTGGCAGTAAGGAATATAAAAACAATGATAAGATAACCGTATTTGTTCCTAACCCCATTACTAGCATCAGGAGAGCGAGCATAGCCAATGCTGGTGTGGTTTGTATGACATTCGTTATTGAAAATACCCAATTGCTCAATTTCTTATGTTTCGCGATGAAAATGCCTATCGGGATGGCTACTATTGCTGCAAATAAAACTCCATAGGCGGACATTAAAAAGTGGCGATAAAATTCAGTAAGTACATACATCCAATTTTGGGAATAATAAGTTCCCAGCTGTTGCAAGGTTTCCATTAGTGTGCACCTCCCATTTATTCAAAGTATTTATGTGCTTTAAGGAATTCCGATGCTACGACCGATGGTTCCTTCAAGTTCCCATCCACTTCATAGTTCAGTTCCTGCATGGTTTCAGTAGTGATTTCACCAATTAACTTGTTAAGCTCCTCTTCAATTTCAGGATATCGTTCCAATAATTCTTCGGTAACGACCGGTGAACAGTCATATGGAGGGAAATATTGTTTATCATCTTCCAAAAGCTTCAAATCATTAACCTTAATCCGTCCATCTGAGGAGTATGCAAGGACAATATCCATCTGACCATTTTTGACTGCATCGTATACCAAGCCAATCTGCATCGGATAAGTTTCCCCAAATTCCAATCCATATGTATCGACGAACCCTTTATAACCATCGCCTTTTCTTTTCAGCCAGGCACTGTCTACACCTAACCTTAAATTATCTGCATCCTTTTCCAAATCCGATATTTTCTGATACCCCTTTTCCTCTGCCAATTCATTTGAAATCGTAAAGGCATAAGTGTTATCGAATCCGTAAGAATCAAAAAATTTGAACCCATATTGTTCTTTGAATTCCCTTTGAACGATTTCCATCGCCTTTACTGGATCCTTTTCAATTTCCTGCCCCAGCACACTCGTTAAATCAGTCCCTGTATATCGAGTTGCGGCTATGTCTATATCACCGGTCTCCATCGCCTTTTGCTGAACGAAATTGGACCCTAGATTTTTAATGATTTTCGTATCAACTTCCGTATTCCTTTCAAGGAGTTGAGCGATCATGTTCGCCAAGATCTCGGATTCGGTCATGCTTTGGGCACCGATTTTTACAGTAGTTTCAGAAGATGACCCTAAACCAGGCAAGGAGCACCCGGTGATCACTAATGAACAAACTAAAAGGGTCATGAAAATTGTACGTCTCATTTTTTTATACATGGTAATCCTCCTCAAGCAACTTCCTTCATACCTTTCAAACCTTTTGGTACGACTTTTCGTTCAATGATCGAGAATACATAATCCACCAGGATAGCCATGATGATTACCGGAACTGCACCTGCGATGATATATTCTGTTTGGTATAAATTCAAACCGATAAAAATGTAATCTCCAAGTCCCCCGCCTCCAATAAAGGAAGCTAAGGTGGCCCATCCAATTAAATAGACGGAAGCCGTACGGATGCCAGCCATAATGACGGAAAGCGCAAGCGGGAATTCAACCAGACGAATTCTCTCCCAGCTTGTCATCCCGATTCCGCGTCCGGATTCCAGAAGATTTTCATTTACGCCTTTAATGCCTGTGTATGTATTTCTGAGAATGGGTAAAACGGAATAGAAAAATAACGCAATGATTGCGGGTGTTTTCCCAACTCCGAGGAAAGGAATGAAAAAGGCTAGTACCGCTAAGCTCGGCAATGTCTGCATAATGTTTGCCATTCCGATTATTATCGAAGAGGTCCTTTTCATTCGCGTCAACATGATCCCTAGTGGTACGGCAACTATTATTCCAAGGAAAACAGCGATCAAGGATATATATAAGTGCTCCCACGCTTTATAAACCAATTCTTGCCAGTTCGTTTGTAAAAAATCGAGCAAAGTTTCCATCTCATTCACCTCCTAAATCATTTCTGCCATTTCTTCCATTTGATTTTCTTCTTCTCCCCAGATGCTGTCATATACGATGTCCACCAATGTAGCCCTAGTGACGATTCCGACCAAATGTTTATTGTGGTCAACTACCGGCACGTATTTGAATCCTCGTTTTAAAATCTTCTGAACGGAATCGCGGATTAAAGTATCCTGTTTCACTGAATAGACTTCAGTATTGATTACTTCACTGATATATTTAGCCTTTTTACGATATTCACTGATCGTTTCAACATCCACGAACCCTTTCAACACATTTTGCTCATCGACCACAAGTAAAGAATCTACCCGTTTCTTGCGCATGATCGTAATTGCATCTGTAAGCGATTTTTCCTCTGTAATGGATATTGGGTGTCGACTCATGATCTGTTCAACCAACTCAACATTCGGTCTTGTTTGAAGCAGGCGATCTTTGCCGATGAATTCTTCTACAAACTCATTGGCTGGGTTTCTGAGAATTTCATCCGGTGTTCCCACTTGGACGATTTCACCAGCTCTTAAGATGACAATCCTGTCGGCTAGTTTAATGGCCTCATCCATATCATGGGTAACAAAAACAATTGTTTTATCAAGTGTGCGCTGTAGATTTTTAAATTCCTCCTGAAGGGCATCGCGGGTGATTGGATCTAGGGCGCCAAAAGGTTCATCCATTAAAATGAGTGGAGGATTTGAAGCTAGTGCTCTGAGAACGCCTATCCTTTGTTGCTGCCCGCCGCTCAATTCGTAAGGATACCTTTCCAAGTATTCAGGACCCATATCAACAAGCTGAAGCAATTCCAGTGCGCGTTCCTTTTTCTTCAGTTCATTCCACTTGAGAAGCTTTGGAACGAGGGTGATATTTTCAAGAATCGTCATGTGAGGGAAAAGTCCGATTTGCTGGATAACGTACCCTATCTGTCTTCTTAGCTCGACTGGATCTTTATCCAGTATATTTTCACCATTAATAAGTATCTTGCCTTCCGACGGTTCGATAAGACGGTTAATCATTTTCATTGTCGTTGTCTTACCGCAACCACTCGGACCAATAAAACAAATGAACTCCCCTTTTTTAATATCCAATGATATATTTTTTACAGCTTTCTTTCCTCCCTTATAGATTTTCGATACATTTTCGATTTTTAACATAACAAGCACCTCCATCAGTTGCATAAAATTACAAATTTTACAAATATGTTAATTTTCATTTGCACAGTCTCTTGTACCCATTTAACAAAATGTATAAACCTTTTATTTTAAAAAAACTAGTTCATTGGAATTATATTGAACTAATGCCAAAAACTACCTCATTTAAAATGAGGTAGTTAAAAGATATATAAAATTAAAGATGAATTAAAATCCAATATTTTTAGAAATAAGGGTTTTTACGGTTTCATCTGTCCCTGTAAAGAAAGTTGTCAAAGGAATATCCCGGTGACGCTGGGCAATTTTATCGTCTCCTATATTTCCGTAGCCATCATGTAATTGCATGCACTTATCAGATATTCGCTTAGACATCTCCGTTATCCAATATTTAGCCATCGATACTTCAGCTATCATATTCGCCCCAGTCATATGTTTACAGATCAAACCATCAACAAATGTTCTTCCCAGATGAATATCTGTCGCTATTTCAGCAATGGTAAACTGTGCATTTTTATATTTACTTATTTTCTTATCAAATGCTTTTCGTCCTCTTATAAAATTCATCGTTAAGTGAAGCATTTCTTTTGCCGCCATTAAAGACCCGATCGCACACATTAGTCTTTCCTGCTGCAGTTTTTGCATGATATAAGAGAGACCCTTCCCTTCCTCCCCAAGGAGGTTGCCAACAGGAACTGAAGCATCATCGAAAAATAGTTCGGCTGTGTCTAAGCATCCCTGTCCTGTTTTACCAAGCTTCCTACCCCGTGAAAAACCTGGTGTATCTTTATCAATGATCAGCAAGCTGATCCCGCCCTGGGAATGAACAGCATTAAGATCAGTTTTGCATGCCACAATCATGAAGTCGGCCTTAAAGCCATTTGTGACAAACGTTTTGGCTCCATTGACAATATAATACCCATCTTTCCTAATCGCAGTGGTTTGGATATCCCCTAATTCCGAATCCATTCCCGGATCTGTCAATGCAAAAGCTGAAATCAATTCACCTGTAATGAATTTCGGTAAATATCTTTGTTTCTGATCTATTGTTCCAAATGAAGAAATATAAGGGGCTACAACATCAGAATGAATGGATATTCCTCCTAACGCTGATCCAACCATTTCCAATTCCTCTGCCAGCACAACTGAATATCCAAAATCTGCTCCTATTCCACCAAAGTCCACATCAAGCCACGGACATAAAAATCCATTGTCTCCAATCTTTTTCCAAAAGGAGCAAGGTATTCCCCCCTCCTTTTCCCATTGATCATAAAAGGGGACAGCCTCCTTGGCGAGAAATTCACGAATTGATTGTTTAAATAATAAGTGTTCTTCCGTTAGGAAGGAACGAGAATCATCCTTATTTATCTCCATCTTGCTAACCATGGGTTAACCTCCATTCTCTAACGATTTTGTACTTATAATCCATTAACATGATCAAGTTAAATATATCGTTGTAAACGGTTACATTAGCATATATCAAACTGTTAAAATGACCCACAATATTCTTGTTCAACAAAAGTATTGAATTCCCTTTTAAAAATCTAGTTTTCCCCATTTTAAATCTTTTTGTTTATTACTTAACTGCTTTGGATATGGTTTTATCATATATTCTGTCGAGGTCGTTTTTGGAATATATTTGTACTAATTTAGCAAAAATTCTTTTTTATTACCGATTAAAATGGGTACTTTAACGGGCTGTTAAACAAATAAACCAGCTATAGGATGTTAAAACCTTTGTTTCTCCTCTGCTTATTAACCAATACCCCTGCCCCCCCCTGCAGTGTCATAGCTTCGCTTGTTATACGATATCTAATTCCAGCCAACCTCCAACATGTTTCTACAAGTAGGGGGCGGAAAGTTTTCTTTACGAAAGCATGTCCCACGTACCTGTACGTCCTGCTCATTTTATATTGAAGCTACAGCACTTAACTATGTAAAAACAGGTGCGAAAGTATATAACCTAAACTTTACATAAAAAAAATACTCTGGAGTATATCTCATCCCAGAGTATTCTTTAACGCTATACTACTTTTTCATTAAACCGCATCTTTACCTTATCAAGTGTTTAAAAGCAGTAAACTTTTGGAGCAGTAATTTGTAATTCTTCCCCTGTATGTGGGTTTGAAGTACGATTTGTTCGGCCATAGATCTCAAATGCACCAAATCTAATCAAATTAGTGCTCATAAAAGGCTCTTGAAAGCTTTCCATGCACCAATTACTGTGATCCGACCGCTATATATATTCTCTATTCCTTCACAAATTTTAATCTTGGACTTTTCCATTAATGACAACACACTTCCCATTTGTAGGTTGCTTTATCATCTTTCCATCCTTGATGTATACAGTGTAAGTATTATTGACTTTAGCATCTAATCTTGCTAGGTCTCCCGTTATTGCTATGATATTTTTGACCGCTTCCCTCTTCAGGTTATCCATGACTTTCTTTTTCCATTGTTCCCGTTTGTTTTTTTGCTTATTTTCATCAACCATCAGGATCCCATCCTTTTTGTTTGATTTAGGTCTTCTCCGATAATAGTGTATTATATTTTTATCATCTTGTTACCTTTATGCTTTTCCTTATTGGGTTCTTTTTTTACTTTATAACGTAACAAGTAAGTAAATAGGATTTAATTAAAATGCTCACGCTAGTGATAACAAGAAAAGAACACACATAAAAACAGGATGCAACTGAAAGTTGCACCCTGTCTGAAAAAGGGATTTGCTTCATTTCGAATCAGCATAAATTCTCTGCGATAAACACCTCATCTACAATAGAGTAAATACAGGTATCTGACTAGAGTTTACCATCCAAAGCAACCATCCCCTATATCTTAAAAGTTTTATCAACTTTCAAAGCATAATTGATAATTATCGAATGAGTTTTCTGCTTTTACGTGCAAGCGAACCATCTCCTTGCTCGAAACGATTTTTAATGAAGCTTCCAGTAGTTAAGTTAAACGTCTTTAACTGACACCTCATCTACTGTATGATATGAATCACACGTAAATCACTAGCCCCTTATTCTTTATTTATAATGACCATCAGCGGGCAAAATATTATTGGTTGTTTATGGATATCAATAAAATACTCATCGTAGTTTAAGTACAATAAAAGGAGCGGAATTAAGCTAAACGACTCAGATAAAATCTAAACTAAGTTCGACGTTCTCCTTTGAAAGGGCGGTAATGCGCAAAAAAAGGCTGGCAGTCGTTAGTTTTCACCGACTTTCTGCACAACCTCTTGCATTCATACTGCATAATTAATAAAGAAACGATAAAGCATTATGAAGACTTCATTTGGATTATCGTGCATTCAACTCTGAACGATATTCATCTATAATCTCTTGTATCTCCGGATCGGCTCGGACATTTGTGACGTCGTAGAGGAATCCATCGGATTCAACCAACGTCATTTTCCCGTCTACTACTTCAAAAGTCAAATCCAGGCGTCCCAAATAATGTTCTTGTTCTCCGCCGGCTTGAGTAATGGGCACCATCACCTCTCCATTGAATTCGTATTCGGGCGTTTCGATGACCTTGTGTGTATCTGCGCCGATTACCGCTGAAACTCCTGGAACCTGAGCCAACTTGTGGTCTTCAGTGTTTCCGGCATGCGAAAGGACAATATTAATGTCTGACTTTTCACTCACTTCAGGAAGCAACTCATTCAACGCTTCTACCGGTTCGATGAAATCGAGGTCAGCAACATCATTCCAACCGCGAATTTCCGGCTTCATCGAAGTAAGGCCGATCATGCCGACTTTAACGCCATTGAAAGAAAAACTCTTCCAAGGCTTGACATTCTGAATGTACTTTCCTGTTTCCCTGTCAATGACATTACCAGTAAGGATGGGGAAATTCACGTTGCGGTGATAATTCTTTAACTGTTCATAACGGCTTTCCTGTGTGCCCTCTCCGGCAGGGTAAACGCGGAAGTCGTTGTTTCCGAGAACCATTGCATCATAGTCCAAAGCTTTCAAAAGCGACGTCTCCAACTCTCCTAAACCCGCCTGAAACTCGCCGCGCAAAAAGACATCTCCGCCATCGACCAGAAGCAGATTCTCCTCTTCATTGCGAACATTTTCAATGATGGTGGCATACTTCGCAATTGAATTGTGATGAATACTTCCATCAACCAGCGTGACGATGTCATCCAAATGACCATGAAAGTCATTCGTCTGGAGAATGGTGAGTTCAAACTTTTCTCCCTCCTTGAGCTTTTCTTCCGCAACTGCTGTTACGGGCTTTCCGACAAAAGCAGCAGCCACCGCCAGCGAAAAGCAGCCCGTCAATAACTTCATTCCCATTTTATTCATCCTATTTCCTCCAAGCAATTACTCTATTAAATTGTGGACACAAGTTATTTAGTTTCCAGTCTTTTCGGTTTTATCAAGTGCGACTAGTTTCGTTTTTTCTTCAGAGTTAGTTTTTACTTCTTTGTCATTACTGATCAAATCATTTGTTGCTTTTTTAAATTCATTTAAAGTTTTCCCGAAAGCACTTCCGATTTCCGGTAATTTAGAAGGACCAAAAATGATTAACGCAATGACTAGAATGAGAATTAGGCCGGGAATGCCGATACTAGATAACAATCTTCTCACCTCCTAAACTATGATGGTTTGTTCATACTCAAAAAATGAGATGATTACTTATAAAATTGGCATACCATGACGCTCTAAAGCAGCTGCTTCCAATATAGACATACCTTGTTCATCTGCAAATGCAGTAAGTTTATCCGAAACAACAGGAGCAAGACTTGCTGGTGGCAGAGCTTGGTTCATAGCTCGTCTACGGGTAGAATTTCTGCGTGCAAATGGTCCCCAAATCGCAAAGGTGATACCGGGTGTTTGCATATTTACAAAGAAAGTATTTCCATCCGGAGAAAATGTAGGGCCTGCAAATTCAGAACCGTTCATCCTATTTTCAGCGAAAGTATAAATATTTCCTTCAGGAGTCAATCCGACAATACGATCATTACCGCCTCCATCTTCGGCGATCCATAGATCTCCCCAAGGAGTGATTGTAATGTTATCTGGAGCTTCTAAATCATTTTTATCCGTAGACTCATAGAATAGTTCTAAAGTGTTTGTCGCTGGTGTGTAGCGATAAACACGGCCAAGGCGTGCTGAACCTGCACTTGTATCATCGAACCATAAGGTACCTTCAGAAAAATAAGCCCCTTCTAAGCGGCTAAACTGAATACAGCCTTTTTCCTTAGCGTCTTGCTGTGCGATTTCAGGATTTAATTTTTTCCAGACGATCCCGAATTTTTGTCTAGCACTAAATTGACTTGCAGCTGCAGCCGGTAATTCATCAATCGCTGCTGCCTCGAGTGTACCGCCCTTTTGCAGAGAACCTAGTTTTTGACTACGGTCATGTGGTGTAAAACGGTACAAGAAGCTTGGACTTGCGTCTTCCGTTAAATACCAAATCCCTGTTGAAGGGTCAACATGCCCAGCTTCATGAGAGAAATAACCCATATCACGGATCGGTGTTCTTGACATTTCATTTTCAGGATCAAGCGGATTTACTTCAAATACAAAGCCATGTCCCATATCACGGGTTTCTTCCATTGTTAACCAGGTACCCCAGGTCGTAGCTCCACCCGCACAGTTACGGATTGTACCTGAACTTGATACATACTGATCAATGACTTTATTATTTTGTCCAACGATTAATGTGGTTGTGCCGCCCGCAGCACCAGAACTCCAAGGTTTTTTTCCATTTACAGGGTAATCAGAATTTGTCCCATTTTCATGGTTTCTTACAAGTATGGTTGTACCCTTCTCTCCTTTATATGCAGCCATTCCATCATGAGCAGCAGGGACAAGGTCACCATTAGGCATGACATCACCAGTTCGTGAAAGCATTGTGTAATGAAATCCCCTTGGCAGATCAAGAATTCCATTTGGATCCTTTACTAGCGGGCCATATCCACCAAAACCGCTTGTTGGATTGCTAGATTCCACTGCAAACCCTTTTGTAGTTCCCGCAAGAGAAAATAATCCAGTTGAACCAAGTGTTAATGCTAAAGTGCTCATTCCGCCAACTTTTAAGAAATTACGTCTGTTTAAACCGCTATTGCTAGATATCATGAACATTACCTCCAAATTTTTTTTGAGGGATGCTATATTCCTTAAAGCAAACTCTCCCCTCAAAATTAACAAACCTTTTTAAATGTTCTGTTAATTGTTTGTGATTTTATATCTTTGCATGAAAAACAAGCTAAAAGTCACGGTTAATACACAAAAAATGGAGGTTATTACCACATTTACAACATGCATAAGGAGGAAATTGATGGTATGGATTCATAGTCGGGAAAATAATGAGGATTTTGTCATAAAAAGATCGATGCAGATTATTAAAGCTTTATAAAAGTTTGTAAATAATCCAAGATGAAAAACTTGTTAACCCGTTTTTTCTAGTAAATAATTGAATAGAGGAATCGGTTAAAGTCTGATTAACATTAGAACATAAATCAACAGTTTCATAAGGAATGGGTAGGAGAGACAACTTGTCTTTTTATTTTTCACTTTAAGAGGATAGATCCACCCATGATAACAATGAAAAATCTTATTGAACATTTGGAGGACTTGGTCCACATAACTTGAGGCATAGTATGGGTTTGTGGGGTTTAATGCTAGCAGCCTTATTGATTGATAAAGTTCACATAGGACTTTCGGTATCATAACCTACTGGTAGAGCAATTTAAAAAATAAAAGCCAGTCTCAAAAAAGGACTGGCAACTTTCTCTGATTACATTCTTTTTGCTCCTAAATATCTTTTTTTCCAATAGCTATTATCCATGGAGGTAATGCTAATGCCATTTGATGATGAGCTGTGTATGAATTGATTACCCCCTATATAAATACCAGCATGTGAGGCGCCAGTTTTATAAGTCTCGTAAAAGACCAAATCTCCAGCTTGTAGTTTGGAAACCTTTGTCCCCTTTTTATAAATTTCAGATACCGTTCTTGGTAAAGTGACATCTGCGCTTTTTTCGAAAACGTATTTTAGAAATCCGCTGCAATCAAAACCTTTAGGAGTAGTTCCCCCCCATACATACCGTACATTCAAATGTTTTTTTGCTTCTTTCACTATCGCAGAAGATTTATTGCTTCCTTTATTCACATTAGCTACGGTGGATGTCTGCTTTTTTACACCCAATGCTTTATATGTATTCGGACCTACAATACCATCAGCTTTTAAACCTTTATTTTTTTGGAACTTTACAACTGCACTTTTAGTAACCGTGCCAAAATATGTAGTTGTATTCTTACTCTTAAAATATTCTTTTTTCTTTAATATCTCTTGTAATTGTTTTACTTCGGTATGGGTCATACCACTTTTTAACGTCCGATCGCCCAATGCAGCATTACTAACCAACGGATTTGATAGTAACAATCCTGACACTACAAAAGATGCTATAATTTTTTTCATTTTCTCCCCCGATAAAATCCTTTTTTATTGATTTTACCAGCTTTAAGTGACAAACATATTTACCTAATTTTACATTATGATTACAATTTTATGCATAAAGTGCGAAAAAAATACAAAATATCTAAAATACCCCTAGCATTCTTTTTCTTTCTTATTTTGAATTTGATTATTAATCATACTTTCAAAAGGCCGCCAAATGACAGCCTTATTATGTCGCAAACACACTCGTTAGTTGCTTAAGACCTATTGAAAGTTGAAACAAACTATGTAATAAACAAGCACTATCCTTATGGTCTGTACCCGTAGCCAAACCCGAATAAAAAAGTAATAAATAAAAAAATGGCAGCTGATGGAATGAAGCTAACAACAACCAATCCTTTAGCTGTTTTGCTTTGTACACTTCTATACCATTTGTAATAAATAAAAAGGAGAATTACTGCCAAAGGCCAGAAATAATATCCAGCCATCGTGTCAACCCAGCCTGAATTTTTATCCCAATATATATCTGGTACAGGGAGGATATTCTCATATTGTCTATCAATTTTGTTTTTAGTTTTTATAAAGATATAAGAAATTACAGAATAATAAGCTACTATTGTAGCTTTTATCCACCAAAATAAAAACCTATTGGCCATTACTATAAAAAGATAATTGCCAGCATGATGAACAAACTTGTGTATTCCAAAACAAAATCACCTCTAAATCATCTTAACCAATTAATATATCAATTACCATAAAATGTTTTATGTTAACCGCTACGAAGAGATTATGTTTGTTGATAAAGATTACATTTTTAAACTAATTTAGGTAACGACAAAAAGAGGGTACCCCCAAGGCAGTGCCCCCACTATTATGTGGGACTCTGCCCCATTGGGCTAGCCTCTCATTGTTAAGCAGTTTTACTTAGTTTCAGATTCATTTTTGCCCATGCCTTCAGCTAATTGTTCAAATGATTTAACCTTACCATGTGGATTCTGCGATTGTTTACGATCTTTCCATTGGCGTTCTTCTTGTCGCTTAGATTGAGTCATCTAAATTGCCCCTTTACATAAAGTTCAGTATACCGTTAGAAGCATGAAAAGCCTCCACCAATTGACTCGTGCAGTCATCACTTATCATGAGGCCGAGTCTGGCAAATATTAATTAATGCATGCCTTTCCACTCACCTTGATTTTTAGATGCTTTTTCTTTCTTTGCTTTATCTTTATGTGCTTGATTAGCGTTTGCACTGCCAAATTCTTGAGAGAATTCTGAATCAGTTTTGCTTGAATTGATTCCTTGTTTATTCTTTTGGTCTGCATCATTTTTCTTTGTTCGTTTTGCCATGGATACCCCTCCTTCTTACCTTTAGTATGAGATCAAAAAGAAGAAATATACCCCGCATTAAAGCTGATAGTAACATGAACCTTTCATGTAATTCGGGTAAAAAACAAGGTGAATAATAAGTTCCGATTCGGTTATTTTATAAGTTACATACCTAATTCCGTTTTTAAAAGGTGTTTGAAATTAACTTAGCACCAGAATTTCTTGAATTGGATTTACCATTAATGACAATACACTTCACATTTAAATGTTGCTTATCATCCTTCCATCCTTGATGTTGAAAGTAAGTATTATTGACTTTAGCATCAAATCTTGCATGGTCTCCTACCATGGTATTTTTGACAGCTTTCCTCTTCTAATTATCTTTAACTTTCTTTTTCCATTATTCCCGTTTGAGTTTTTTGCTTTTTTCATTAGCCATCAAGATCCTTATGATTTTTCCTTTTAAACCGTTTTGAATTATGTTTTGTACTATTACAAAACAGGTTACGGCAAAATCAGTGAATGATTCAGGTACAAGCCTTTTAGCAAGAAATAATAAACGATTACCAAGCAAGGGTTTTCCTCAAAAATATATTTTATGATATGATAGGTAAATTGTTTATCTTCCCTGTGACACATATACATTCATCTAAGAAAAGAGGTATTTATGCACGACACAGAATTATCCAAGCGACATTGGTTACTCATTTTAACACTTACTTTATTAACATTTGTTCTCGGGACAAGCGAATTTGTTATCATCGGGATCTTAACCGATATTTCCTCGAGTCTAAATATTACAAATGCAAAAGCAGGTACACTCGTTTCTGCGTTTGCCATTACGTTTGCCATTGCGACACCACTCGTGATGTCGGCAACAAGCCATTTTCCAAAACGTAAATGGATGTTGTTTTTGATAGGTTCGTTCATTATCCTGAATGCTTTGTGCGTAATATCGACGAGCTTCATAATGCTGCTTGCTCTTCGGATGATGACTGCGATCGTAACAGGAGTTTTAATTTCACTTGCCATGATTGTTGCAAGTGAAACCATGCCAATCGCGAAACGTGGACTAGCTATATCATTCGTTTTCGGTGGTTTTACTCTTGCAAATGTAATTGGAGTACCAATAGGCACTGTCATCGCTGATTGGTACGACTGGAATGCTACCTTTCTTTTAACGACTTTTCTCGGTGGAATTGCGTTTTTGGCATCTTTCTTGATTTTGCCTACTATGCACAGTACATTTCGCAGTTCAATGCGTGAGCAATTTTCTTTGTTAACACACCCACGTATCTTAATGGCTTTTTTCATTCCTTCTCTTGGATTTGGTGCAACTTATGCCGTTTATACGTTTCTTGTTCCAATCCTGAAAGGAATGGAAGCACCGAGCAGTTCAATTAGTCTAATCTTGTTTGGCTACGGATTTATTTCCATTTTCAGCAACATTCTTGCTGGTAAAATTGCCAGCCACAATGCTATCGGACGTCTCCGGTTTGTTTTTCTCGTTCAAGCGATTGTTCTGGTCAGTTTATATTGGACCACAAATAACTTAATCTTGGGATTGGTTAATATTAGCTTAATGTCATTAATGGCCATCCTTTTAACAACATCTACCCAGCTTTATTTGATAGATCTAGCTGGCATTTATCAACCAAAAGCTACAGGACTAGCTGCTTCACTGATGCCAGTAGCAAGCAATGTCGGTATCGCATTTGGTTCTGCATTAGGCGGAGTTGTTTATCATCAGGGAAATTTGATGAATGTTACATTGGTAGGTGGGTTGGTTGCTATCTTTGCAAGTCTTCTAACTTTCCTAAGTCATCGCTTAGACCAAAAACAAAAAAAACTAGCATAAGAGAGAAGTTATCTGCGCCTTGGTATGCATCCTCTGGTACGTGCAATGGCATAATAAACGAGAAATGTTATTGTGGTTTTGAAACAAAGTGGCATCAAATTAAAATTAATACAAAAAATCTTGCTAGAGCATGTTTTGAAAAAGGATTGATTCAAAACATGCTCTTAACCGTATTCGAATGAATGATATTTTTTATAAAAAAGTTTGATCATTTTCCATTCTTCTTATAGGACCAACCAGCTAATAAGATGTCAATATCTTTCTCTAAAATCTTATTTCCCATATGATCTACTATTTTTGGCCATGCCCAATAGCCCTCCAAAACCTTTTCGGAAGGGTTTTTCTATGTGTCAGTTAATCGGGCAAAAGTTCCAGGAACATTTTTTCCTCTTTAAAAGTACGTAAATCCAATGAAGCAAATGATTAATGAGGAAAGTTTTTCCTTCTAATTTTCCTGATCCTTTCATTCTATTAGAATTAATTACCTAATCGAAACCCGCTTAATATTAAATCATCCCTTTTATACTCAAGTTGTTAAAATTTGAGGTATTCCCATCCGAAACATCCTTCAAGGTCGGAATATACGTTTCTATTTTACCTTCCATAAGCGAGAATAACTCTATTCTTTCCGGTAGCTGGCCTTTTCCTCAGGTGTATCAACTAAATACTTCTTTATGCTGAATGAGCTGTTTGACCATTCTGCCACTTCAAAAGTTAAGGAAAGTTCGGTTCCAACTCCTTAAGTCCCAACTAGCCTCAAACATGTTTCGGGCGGACAATTTACTTTAACGGATTAAGTCCTACGCCTCCGTATGTCCTACCCTGTCTACTGATAAAATAGATTCTATTAAAAAAGGTCAATAAGTAATTTTACTGGTTGACCTTAGAATACGAAAGCACCAGCTGGTCCATAGCTACCTACAGTTTTTGATATTACTACTTAATATACTGGGTCCCAATTTTTCAGTATTTGAATTAGAAAGGCGCACCTGCACTTCTACATTTTCCATTTCCGATGTAATTTCATCAAATCTTCCAGCCCAAGTTGGACTATCTTTTTCTGCAGTAGGATAAAGCCTGAAACGCCAACTAATTTCCTCTGGTATAAAAGCAAAACCTTCATAGCTATCGTAATTCCCATATGAAGATGGTTCTGGAAGGTGTACTCCAAGAATACTTACATTAGTTCGTGCAAAACTTGGTGGGCGCAACTGCACTTTATAAATTAATGCTGTTCCTTTTGAATTTGTAAGCTTTTTATCAATTGGTTCCAATACCATACTACAAGGCATAGTTGTTGCATTTATTTGAATAGGGGAAATGACAAAAGTTAAGATTATAAATATGCCCAAAACAATTTGTTTCAAACTAACACCTCTTACAATCATTTTGGTTTATTTTACCCTTATTATGATCTAAATATAAATAGTCCTCATTCAAGTAACCTGCCTCTCTAATTGCATAAGAAGAGGAGCTGCTGAGCAGCTTCTGGTAATAAAGTAAAGCAACTTTTTTTATTCACTAACATATG
This sequence comes from Peribacillus sp. NPDC076916, assembly GCF_050269675.1. NCBI lineage: Bacteria > Bacillati > Bacillota > Bacilli > Caryophanales > Bacillaceae > Peribacillus > Peribacillus sp. NPDC076916. Next base: position 931,818 of record NZ_JBNNIU010000002.1, on the reverse strand, counting down.
TATCCATTTAAAACTAACCTCAAAGAACTAAAGGTGAGGTGATATGATTCAACCAAGCAAAACATAATCCCCTACTTTAATATGGTTCTTTTCAAACCATCCAAGATTCACTTCAATTGCATAATGATATGCTATTTCTGGATCATAGGTAGGGCATATATACTCTTTGCAAGGCTCCATATCAAGTATTTTTAGAATTTCCCCAGCTGAGTCAAGAAAAGCAATAGATAAAGGAATTAATGTGTTTTTCATCCAAAACCCACCATATACTTCTTCTGAAAACACAAATAACATCCCTTCATTTTCGGGTAATTTCCCAACAAACATTAAGCCCATTTCTCTTTTTCTTTGAGTATCTGCAACTTGAACGGTTAATCTAGTTTCCTTGTTTCCACTAAGTATTTTTATTATTTTTCTTTTTATTATATTTTTCATATTCACTCACCTTCGAATATTTTAATAAGCAGGAAAGAAATTTAAGGTCTTTAAAAAAAGTTCATGAGAATGAAAATTTTTTATTCAAAAAAACGTCTATTCCCTAAAAAGGAAGAATGTTGGAGATAAAACGAATAGAAGATGAAAAAAATAATTAACCATGCACCGTTTCACTTCTAATACTTATTCTATGATTTTAAGTTTAATACGCTGTTTTCAATCATCACAGCAACTATATAAGCACAGCCGTAGTTTTAGAAACCTTTCATGAACTTTATTAATGCTTTCGAAATGGAATTTTTAGTTGTTAACGCTCGGCACATGAAAGGAGTCCCTGATCTAAAAATAGAAGTCTTGGATGCTGGGTGGATTACTATTAAAATTAAAAAGGTACTTGATCAAATATCAAATTAGGCTCCGTAGAGAGTAAAAAGAGCAATGTGCATCACCACTAGGTAAGAAACTTTAGTAATTTCGGCAAGGAACCAGTCGGGGTGGTATGCACGCTTAAAATATATCTTTATAACAATAATATGACAGAGTTAAATATGGGGAGTTTCTTTTGTTTGAATGTCGATTTATGTATGTTGTTAAATGTTCTAGTGTCATGTTTTATGTCTTCTTCTTTAAAGGTTATTTTCTTATTTGACTTATCTCTTCAGGGATGGTCTCACCAAGAGCGCAAATAAGGAACCTTTTAAAAACCCTCCCCATTTAGCACCTTTCATAAGGCCCATCCTAGGGCCTGTACAACTGTACTACGTAACGTCATACGGTATCAGCAAGGCTACTAAATAGGGGGATTTGGAGAATTGGATTGGAATAGTATATTATATGCTCATTATTCCAATTAGTGTCGAATAGTAATAAATATCAGCATCAGCCCCTTTTAACCTACCACGCACAACCTCAAACCCAACCCATGTTGGGTTATGGACCCTATTCAACGCCGAAAGGCCTAAGGACGGCCTACCGGGAATCTTGATTCCAGTAGGGTAATTATGACTCCATTAGGCTGTGGTACTAGATTTAGAAAGAGTACTAATCTAATGATAGACAAAAAAGGGTCCGCATTTCTTTACTTAATGAATGCGAACCCTAGTTTTTTAAGGAGACCCTCTTAATGAGAATCCTTCTTTAAAGCATTTTATCGATACTTCTCATAAAGTCTTTCATAACGATGGATAATTTCCCTTTCGCTTCCTTCATCGAGCTTCCTTTAACACCGAAATAAAATTTAATTTTAGGCTCTGTTCCCGAAGGTCGTAAACATACCCATGTGCCATCTTCAAGAAAGTATTTTAATACGTTCGATTTTGGGAGCTTGATTGCCTCTTCCCTATTTGACGCAAACATGTATTTTTTCCTGCTTAGATAATCCTCTCGAACCACTACTTGAAGATCAGAGATTTGATCTGGTGGATTTTCACGGAATTCATTTAGAATCGCTTCAATTTGCCTGGCACCTTCAATTCCTTTTAAAGTCAACGATTGCAAACCTTCCAAGTAATATCCATATTTATCGAAAACATCCATTAAACCTTCGTACATCGTTTTGCCTTGCTTTTTGTAATAGGCACAGACTTCCACTGCCAAAACTGTAGCCTGTATGGCATCCTTATCTCGAGCAAAATCTTTGATTAGATATCCATAGCTTTCTTCATAGCCAAACAGGAAAGAATGTTGTCCACTTGTGTGGTATTCATTGATTTTTTCAGCAATGAATTTAAATCCAGTTAAAACATCTACTGTTTTCAAACCATTTTGCTCTGAAATCGCCCTTCCTATTTCTGAAGTCACAATGGTCTTTAATACGACTCCATTTCCAGCAAGAGTCCCTTTCTTTTGTTTTTGTGAAATTAAATAATCCAAAAAGAGAGCGCCGGTTTGATTGCCTGTTAATACGATATAATCTCCAGCATTATTTTTCACGCTAATTCCGAGCCTATCCGCATCCGGATCGATGGCAATCAATAAATCAGCGTCGACGCGGTTTCCAAGCGCAATGGCCAATTCAAAAGCAGCATGTTCCTCTGGATTAGGGACTTTAACGGTAGGAAAGTTAGCATCGGGCATTTCCTGTTCTTTAACAATATGGACATTTCGATATCCTAGATCATGCAAAGCACGTTTTACTGCTTGATTTGCTGTACCATGAAGCGGTGTAAACACGAGCTTTACATCGATCTCATCTGCTAACTTTGGATTTTCCGGAATAGTGAGCAATTGCTCATTATAAGCAGTATCCAGCTCCTCCCCGATGATTTGAATGAGTCCTCTGCCCTCTAGGATTTCTTCTTCCTCAACTACAATGGAAAGCTCACTTTCAATCGCGTTCACATAATTAATGACTTGATCCGCCGCTTCAGGAGGTAGCTGTGCCCCGTCTGATCCGTACACTTTATACCCATTATATTCAGGGGGATTATGGCTTGCTGTAATGACGATACCGGCAAATGCACCCAGCTTACGTACGGAAAAAGAGAGCTGGGGGGTAGGCCGTAATTCATCAAATAAATAAGCTTTAATTCCCATTGTTGCCAAAGTCCTGGCTGCTTCCAATGCAAATTCGGGAGACTTATGTCTTGAATCGTAAGCAATTACGACTCCTCTCGATTTTGCCTCGTTTCCAAACGATTGAATATACTCAGCAAGTCCTGCAGTCGCCTTTCGCACTGTATAAATGTTCATCCTATTAGTACCTGGACCCATTTCCCCTCGCATACCACCCGTCCCAAATTCCAAATTTTTATAAAAGGCGTCTTCAAGTACTTTTTCATCATCCTTCATTTCTTCAAGCAATAAACGCATTTCATGATTTAAATGGGGGTAACTTGTCCAAATAGTATACGAATGCTTCCAGCTCATTAAAATACAGCTCCTTCCAACTTTGCTTTGTTTGGCCTTTCTTTACTCCTTGATCTTAGTACACATTATAGGAAACGAATTTAGTAAGAAATCTAAAAAGCCATCGTTCCCATAGCATCCATTCCGATATTATTTTTTTATCTTCCTTTAGTACCACTTTTGAAACGAGTTGTAGAATCTGCAAATCTCCTCCCTCCAAAGCTGTTGGTTACGATTTATTCATATTCCCAACCAATACTTTGGAAAGAGGTCATTTATGCTTCTTTACTTCTTTTTAAGAAGAGCGAAAATACGGCTGGTTTAGCAAAAATTCAGTTGCGAAATCTGGAATAATTACAAATTTCTTTTGATATCAGAATCCATATCTTTTGGTGGTAATCTCTATACTTTTGTATCTGTTCGAAATTGTAATGAAATCTGTACAAGTGGATTGAATATTAATACTATTGCCCATATTAAAATCACTTGCATTTCCCTACAAGCTTCGTAAATCCTCAATATAGCCCATGGCACGCCCTTTATCTAACAACTATCGGGTATCCAGCTTGTTTTCTTGTAACCTTTTTTAAGTTTTCCTTCCTTGATTCATTTTTTCTTTTTCTTTTCCTTTTTCTTCTCCTTTTCCTTTTCCTTTTCCTTTTCCTTTTTCTTTTCCGATTTCCTTTCCTTTTCCGTTTCCTTTTCCTTTTCCTTTTCCTTTTTCTTTTCCTTTTCCTTTTTCCTTTCCTTTTCCGTTTCCTTTTCCGTTTCCTTTTCCGTTTTCCTTTCCGTATCCTTTTCCGTTTTCCTTTCCGTTTCCTTTTCCGTTTTCCTTTCCGTATCCTTTTCCGTTTTCCTTTCCGTTTCCTTTTCCGTTTCCTTTTCCGTTTCCGTTGTATTAACGAGTGAATATAATCTTTGTTGCTCCATAATTTGTTTATTGATATCAAATTTTTCTTCAATGACTTTCCGTGCTCTTTCCGTATAATCGTTCCAAACCTCTGGATGTTCTAAAAAGAATTGTATGCCTTTCGCTAACTCAATATCATTTTTTTCTGGAGCCAGGTATCCTGTTTTCTGGTGTTCAATTAATTCAGGGATACCCGCATGTTGAGTAGAAACGACAGGTAACCCGCTAGCCATTGCTTCTTTTAAGGCATTAGGAATGCCTTCAATATCACCATTTTTAGCAGTCTGACTTGCAAGGCAAAAGATATGAGCTTTTTTCAATTCGTTCGAAACTTGTTTTGAATTCATAGCTCCTCTAATAACCACAGCATCTTTAAGGTTAAATTCTGTAATGACCGATTTAATTTTATTCTCATCTTCACCTGCTCCGATAATATGCAGTCTAGCATTTGGATATTGTGAATGAATCCGTTTAAATGCTTTTATAAGAGTGATAAATCCTTTTTTGTCTACAAGTCTACCTACAGACAAAACTCTTATTTCGCCTTCTTTAGGTAGTTTGGGGGTAGCATAGGCGAAAAGATCCAATTCGATACCACCATATAACACATGAATTTTATCGTCCGGAATTCCTAAACTTCTTAATCCTTGTGCAAGATATTGGCAAACAGGAAAAAAGTGTGCACCATGTTTAATTAATGATGAATATCGCTGGGCATTTTTCTTGAAAATTTCTGGTCTGTCAGAACCATCGCGCCCTCTAATGCTAACGATTAATGGGATATTATATTTTTCACAAACAGGCAAAATTTCTTGTCCATGTTTTCCGTGATGAGCATGAATGGCTATGATTTCTTGTTCTTTGAAGAATTTTTCTAGATCTTTAATCTTGTTTAAATTATAGTAGTTTTTAAAGGGGAATTCTGTATGGTTGGTATCTTCGAATGGGCCGATTACGATTGAGCGATAGTTACTTATTTTTACGATTTGATTATATATAAAACGTTGGTGTGTTTTAATGTTTTCACTTACAAAATAAGCAATGGTTTTCATCATGCCTCAGTCCCTTTAACATGAAATTCATATTTCTCTTCTCGCGTTCTGCTAAAACCGATAGTTCTTGATAATTATCTATTTTTTTTATCTTTCCTTGTTCTCCAATTTGTTTCACTTGCTTGTGATATTCATGAGTGAAAATGGAATCAGCTTTATAACTGTCTTTGTATGGCAGGTCTTCAGAACAAACTATAAAATTAATTTTAAACAGAGGATTTAATTTGAATAGAGGATTTTTTGTAGAATTACATGTAAAGGACTTCATGAGAAAATCTATATGCTTCTTAAGAACTTCCAATGGTGTTTTCATATTTTCAGGGTTCAAATTACTTTCTCCTTTTATTAACTTCCAAATTTTCAATTAATCTTTTTGCATGCATATAATTTACCCTTCTCTTTTTTATTAGATTTTGGATTTTTACACAAAATATTTTTATTTATATTGAACTGTATTGCCATGCATACTTTAAATCTACTTAAACCGAATCTGTCTCCATTTATCGTTTTCACATTGACATTTTTTAATTTTCAGCATTTCATTAATGGCATTCATTAATTGGCCTTTCATACCAACTCAAGGATTAAAAAAACAAATGGTGTCAATGAAGCTATATTTGAAGGCGGATCGTTTGATGGTTTTCACAATTTTGAAACTTGACCTATTCCGAATTATTTCTTCTCAAGGCCCTACACTATTACCTTATCTTTGTTATTCTTTTAAGTTGAGGTGTTTGAAATTTTTTATACCTTTTTGACTGAAACAGAAATTCCATCATTATTTTTTATCCACTAAAATCGCACTTATTAAAATTCACTGCTTCTTTTTTTCTTATTTATTATAATTTTTGTACCAATTCACAAAATGAGTTAAACCTTCTTCTATTGTTGTTGAAGGATAGAACCCCACATCAGCATGCAAATCGGCAATATCAGCATATGTTTCCTTAACATCTCCCGGTTGCATCGGTAAGAATTCTATTTTTGCCTTTTTTCCAATTAGTTTCTCTAATGTGATAATGAAATCCATTAATTTTATCGGCTTATTGTTACCAATATTATAAACTTTGTATGGGGCATAGCTTGAACTTGGGTCAGGGCAAGCTCGATCCCATCCAATATTATAAACCGGTGGCTTATCAAGTAGCCGGATTATTCCTTCAACAATATCATCAATATAAGTAAAGTCTCTTCTCATATCTCCATTATTAAAAACCTTAATTGTTTTCTCTTCAATAATATTTTTAGTAAAAGAATAATAAGCCATATCTGGCCTCCCCCATGGGCCATACACCGTAAAGAAACGGAGTCCTGTGGTTGGAATATTATATAAATGACTATAAGTATGAGCCATTAATTCATTCGACTTTTTAGTGGCAGCATATAAACTTACTGGATGATCCACTGGGTCTTTGGTTGAGAAGGGGATTTTTGTATTTGCACCATATACAGAACTGGATGATGCATAAATTAAGTGCTTCACATTATTATGTCGACAGACCTCTAAGATATTTACAAATCCAACCAGGTTGGACTTAACATAAGAATCCGGGTTTTCTATGCTATAACGTACTCCCGCTTGAGCTGCTAAGTTGATGACTATATCAATGGTCCTGTCTTTAAATAATTGATTTAATTTTTCTTTATTGGACAAATCCAAATTGTGAAATTCAAAATCAGGGTTTTCTTTTAATATCTTGAGTCGATTGTTTTTTAAAATAACATCATAATAATCATTAATATTGTCTACTCCTATAACTTTGAAACCTAGGCTTAATAAACGTTTTGATAAATGGAAACCAATGAATCCTGCAGCCCCTGTTACTAAAATGTTCATAACAATAATTCCAATCCTTTCTATTACAATAGGATTTTGACACCTTTTCGGATCACTGTGTAAGCATTAATTATATATTTATACTTTCGACCTCGACCCTTTACAGCAACAGAACAAAGTTCATTATGACGGATATTAAGAGGAAGCAAACTCAACATCAACATCTTCATTATGAAGATACCTACGTTTTATTCGTAATTCACGAATGACATGATATCCTTTTTCTCTATATATGACCAATGAGTTTTCCACTCTTATAACCGCTATGAACAAACATTTACGAATGAAAAACCGTTGAAAGGATAATCAACATGGATTTATTAAAATGCTCCTTTTTTGTGATAACTAAAACCTCAACAAAATAGGCGTAATACCCTTTTTCCTTAGGTTCCAGTTACATTACCACGACTATATAAGCGTATTATCATTTTCAGTTAATGGGATTGGTGTTTTTGTCCATTCAGCATACGTATCAGGATCTATCGCCTTCACCTGTTCAAAAAAAGCATCTAAAAAATTTCTTTCTCGAAGGTCTTTAAATAACTCGAGAGGCCTTTTTTGTTCACGTGAAAACGAGTACACATGGTCGACTAATTTAAAACCATTCTTGGTTATGATAATATGCCGTAATGGAGCATCAATTTGTTTGAAACCTGATCTTTCCATTGTTTTTAATATATAGAGTAATCGTCTTGTTATGTCCTCAGAAAGTACAGATTGTTTTTTTAGAAACGTATTTAAATCTGGTCCTAATAGATATTCCATTAAAATATAATTGGGTCCTGTTTCAAAGACTTTCGGAATAAAAGGCAAGTCTTGGCTTGATAAAAGAACCATTTTTTCCTGATCTGCATGTTCAGTTTTCCCGTAAAGTTTAACGCATGCGTTTTCAGACACTCGATAAACAGCACCTTGATGCCCTTTTCCAATAAGTGTTTGTGTAATAGCGCTATCCACTTTCACTCCATTACCTGACCCGCCTGAGAGGACGGGAATGTTTCTAAAGTCCAAATTATTTTGATTGAAATAATCCTTCCACTCATTGAAGGTGTCCGGTTCAAGCTGTTTCACTTGGGCTAAGAACGATTCCTTTAAGAGGATAATATTTAAATCTCTTAATAATTTTAAAGGCACAGGGTGCATCCTTTTAAAGGAATTTACATGGTCAATTACCTTAAGTTCCTCATTACCAACGACAAAAATATGACGTAGGGGGGCATCTATCATGGTGAATTTTGCTTGTTTTAATTCTTTTAATATATAGAGAAGTTTCTTTACTATAGAATCAGGGATATACGTACAATTTCTCAGATATTCTTTTAAGGTTGGCGCATTAAAATATTCCATGACTATATAGTTTGGACCTGTTTCATATACCATTGGCATAAAGGGGAGGTGCTTTCCAGCTTTAAGAGCTTCTTCCTCCATTTCCGCTTGTACGGGGTCTGAATAGATTTTTACACATTTATCTTCTGAAAGTTTAAATACTGCACCTTGAGCTCCCATTCCAATCAGCGTATAGGTAGTCGGATTGTGAATTTCCAATGATTTTTCACCTTTGGTTACAGTAATGGTTTTATAATCCTCCATGTTCTCCTCCTAACTGCTCATCTTTGGCCATATGTTGAAAATTTTGAATTTTATTAAGGACTTTTTTGATCTTTTCGGCTTTTTGAGCCTTTTTTGCATTTTTACGAGATGCTATTTTTTCATCATTCCCTTGAGCCTTCATTTGAATCTTCGCTTTTTTGTCCTTTTTATTAGATGCTACAAGTTCATCTTTGACTTTATCTTTAGTCTGCCGTTTTAGCTTTTGAAACTGTTGTAGCTGCTGTAGCTGTGGAAGTTCTTGAAGCTCTGGAAACTTCTGTAGCTGTTGCATATAAATAAGGGCTTTTTTAGCTAAATCGACTTTTTTTCTAGGCGCGATTGTGTTGCCATCATTACCTTGCAATTGAGGCTGTGGAGTCCCCTTAAGGGTTTTTTTATCAATTCGGCGAGGTGTTACTGCATATTGTTTCCTTACTTTATAAGGGGCTACAAGTTCATCATAAAATTCAGCTTGTTGTCGAAGCTGATTGGCGAGGTTAAAGTTTTGTTCGACTTTTTGACGAGCCGCCATTGTATATGTTTCCCACATCTCTCTGTTAGTTAGCATGAATTCAAGAGCATCTGCCAGTTCATCCACATTGTTTTCTTGTACTAAAACCCCCTCTTTGTTATTGGTTATTAATTCAGGGATGCCGGCATGATTGGTCGAAATCACTGGTACTCCAATCGCCATAGCTTCTTTTAATGTATTAGGTATTCCTTCTACATCGCCATCGGCAGATTCTAAGCTCGCGGCGCAAAATATATCTGCATTGGTCAATTGTTCTCGTACTTGATCTTTAGGGAGATGATTCAATAAACGAAAAGAGTCTCCTAAATTTAGTTGATTTGCCAATGACATGAGATATTCTTCAAGCTCCCCCCTTCCGATAATCGTCAGGGTTGCATTTGGAAATTCACCTCTGATTTTTTGAAATGCTTGCATTAAGATGTGATGTCCTTTTTTTTCCACCAACCTACCGATGGATAAAATGTTTTGAGAGTCACCTTTATGTGGAGTCCGGTATTTGAATTCGTTAAGGTCTACGCCCCCATAGAGCACTCTGATTTTTTCTGAAGGACAACCCCAAGCAATTAGTCTATCTGCTAAATACTGACAAACTGGAAAAAAACGCTCACCTCGATCAAATAGCTTTTTCATGTTATCTAGATAGCCAATAGGCTGATTAGCCAGGGTTGCATCCCTGCCTCTTATACTTGTTACCAACGGAAGGTTTGTTTCCTCTTTAAAAGGAAGTAATAACATCCCTAATTGACCATGGTGAGCATGTAAGAGGGAGATATTATTACTTTTCACATATTCTTTCGGTGAGAAAATTTCATTGAGATAATGAACTTTCTCATTCAAAAGGGAAAGATCTATCATATACTTAGGTTGTCGTACCATGTGGATATAATCATAATCAGGAACTTCTCGAATCTGTGAGATATATTGGGTCGGGTCGACTCTTAAATTCAAATGCATAACTGTGTGCAAATAAATGATCTCCTTTCATGCATAGTAAGCAAATTTCCTGGACCTTTTCAAGTATATTATGCAGGACTCTTTAGGTACGCATGGACTAATAACATAAAGTAAAGCTAAATGGCGGAGAGCCTAATACAAAGGATGGATTGACGTAAGGGCCATGACACAAGATTATTTGTGCAAACAATGGTTCGATGAGGATATTTCATCCATTTAAAGAAAGATAAAAAAGCACCCAAGGACTATCAAAGGTGCTGCATTGCCAATATGACCCGAATATATGTCTTTAAAGAATCATGTTCGGATTAATGAAGTGTTTGAAAAAGTTTTCTCTTTATGTCATATCAATAACAATTGCTGGTCTTCCTATTGGATAATATTCAATTTTCTTGCACGCTCTGATTCGATCTTCTTCAAGACAATTTCTGCCATCAAAAACAATCAGTTGTCTCATTCTATTCATCAATGTCTCCACGTCTAATTGTTTAAACTCATTCCATTCGGTAACAATAAATACAGCATCCGCACCCACTGTCGCTTCGCGGACTGAGCTGGCAAATCTAATTGTATCCCCTAATATCTTCTTCGCATTGTCTATTGCCACCGGATCATAAGCTACCACTTCTGCTCCAAGTTTGGTTAAAGAACGTGCAATTTTGATGGATGGAGCTTCCCTCATATCGTCTGTCTCTGGCTTGAAAGCAAGACCAAGCATTGCAACTTTTTTCCCTTTTAAATCCCCAAAGCGATTTATCGCTTTCGTTACAAGAAGTTCTTGCTGAAAATCATTAATCGCTACTGTTTCTTTTAATAGGGAAAAATGTACTCCATTTAACTTTGCAGTATGAAGCAACGCTTTAACATCCTTTGGAAAACAAGATCCGCCATAACCAATACCTGGCTGTAAAAAAGCTTCTCCAATCCTTTTATCTTTTCCCATTCCCTTTGCTACATCTTTAACATCTGCACCTACTACTCCGCATAAATTGGCAACTTCATTGATAAAGCTAATCTTAGTAGCCAAAAAGGCATTAGAAGCATACTTAATCATTTCTGCACTTCTAATACTGGTTAGTATAAATGGTACATTTAACGGACGATACATTTCTTGGACTTTCTTAGCCGCCTCATCATTTTCAGAACCGATGATGATTCTATCTGCCTTCATCGTATCCATAACGGCCGATCCTTGTCTTAAAAATTCAGGATTTGAAACCATATTAAAGGTGACCCTTTCGTTACAGTGTTCCTCCATAATTTTTTTAATATAATCATTCGTACCAACTGGCACAGTACTCTTTATAACGACTACTGAACTCTGCATTAGGTTTGCGGCAATATCCTTCGCGGCTTGCACAATATACGATAAATCTGCTCCCCCATCCTCCATTTGCGGTGTACCTACGGCAATGATGATGATCTCGGCACCATTTAGCGCCTCTCGATGATTTGTTGTAAACAGCAGTCTGCCCGCTGCGGCATTTTGAGTAAGCAAACTCTCAATGCCCGGTTCATATATTGGAGAAATCCCTTGACGTAAACTTTTAATTTTCTGTTCATCTGTATCGATACAAATGACACTATGCCCTATTTCGGACAAACAAACACCTGTGGAAAGCCCGACATAACCTGTACCCAAAACGGCTATTTTCATATTATTCAAGCTCTCTCTTTATAATCTGAAGGTTTTCTTTCTTATTTACATCCCTTATATGAGAAAGTACCTCATCTCTTATATCATCCCTGCGTAAAGCAAAGTCGATTGTTGCTTTAATGAATCCAACTTTATCACCAATATCATATCGGTTTCCCTCAAAGTTATATGCTAATACGGCCTGCTGCCTATTTAGCTCATTTATGGCATCAGTAAGTTGTAATTCATTACCATGTCCAAACGGAAGCTTTGATAGCGTTTCAAAAATCTCAGGTCTAAAAACATAACGCCCCATTATCGCATATGTGGAAGGAGCCTCTTCCCTTTTCGGTTTTTCCACCATAGAATCGATATGAAAAAGGTTAGGCTCAACCATTGTCCCTTTTGGCTTAATAATTCCATATTTACTGACATCCTTTTCCGGTACACTCTGAACAGCTACGACGGAACTGTTGCAATACTCAAAAACACTGATGATTTGTTTCAGACAGGGTGTATTAGACATAACGATGTCATCTCCTAACAAAACAGCAAAAGGTTCATTTCCAATGAAGCTTTCAGCACAGAGAATTGCGTGCCCTAATCCCATCGGTTCCTTTTGGCGGACAAAATAGATATTTGCCATACTTGATATTTTCTGAACTTCCTCTAAAATATCCAGCTGATTTTTTCTTAAAAGTGCATCTTCCAACTCATAGGATTTATCAAAATGATCCTCTATTGACCTTTTGCCTCTACCGATTATGATAATAATTTCCTCTATACCCGAAGCTACTGCTTCTTCAACAATATATTGAATCGTTGGTTTATCAACAATCGGCAGCATTTCCTTAGCCTGAGCTTTTGTTGCAGGCAAAAATCGGGTTCCAAGGCCTGCGGCCGGAATTATGGCCTTTCGGATTTTCATAAGCTGCCTCCTTTGTCATTCATTAATCCTTTATATGCATCAGGACAACTTCCGGTCTAGTTAGTAGCCCAATTAGTCCATTTTTATTTAACGGGGACCAGTAGGCTATACATGCAAGCATCCCATACTGGCTGTAGCCGGGCGTCACAACCAGTCGGTTGGTGCCAAATTTAAAACTACATTTACACTTTTTATGCAATGGAGTTACCATGGTTTTGGTTTAATTGTCGATAAACAGATTGGATAAACCATTGTGCGGGCTTGCGGCATTGACGATTTTCCTTTTTTCTTTCTTTGAAAGACTCCAGCCGTCAGAAACGAGGCCAACAATTTCTTTGATTAATATAATGGGTATCGCAAGTCTCGTTTTAAGTGACTAATTAATATGGGTTTTATACCTTTTAGTTCCACTTTTCATCAATGATGGACTGTATTCACGTTTTTTTAAGGGGGGAATTTTTACAATTTAATTCTTAATCTAATATTTGATAAAACAATAAAAAGGGGTTGTCTATTCCCCCCCTACATTCTTAATTAAATTGTGTTCAGGCTTGATAACTAAGAGTACGAAATATGTTGGAATGGATATAGTTTAGACAAATTTATTAACTATCTCCTAGTCAATGAAGGGACAAAAATTGATCCACCGTAATCAAAGAAGTCACTAGTTGTTGTGTCCTACAAATTAAAGCTTCTTTCGCCTCAGAATTGTTGCTGGAAGCGAAGTCTAGTTCTTCAAGAGTAATAGAAGCCAAAATGAGCGGTACAGTCTTAGGAGCAATGGGGAAATGGTTGGTGCAATATTAGAGATTTTTGGAAAAAAATGACCTCTCTTTTTATTTAGGAATCCATACATGAGTACTTTGTTGTTCTTCTTGACAGAGATCTTAAATAGATAAACCAGTATTCAACACACCTTTGAATGACTGAGCGTTTGTCATGTATGGCCGTTAAACTTACCCACCTTGTTAAAAAAAAACACTTTATAAAAGAAAAAATCGTTATCCGTTTGTAAAAATACAATTTCACTATAATTGTAATTCACCCCTAAAACTGTCGTTTTATTCGTTACAGTATATGAGACTTGGCTACGGGTTTGGGACATCTTCTACTGACCACACCATAGATTCCAGACGTTAAAGCAAAAAACAAAATGTCCGTGACGATGAAGGCAAAACGGAAAAAATTCGCGACATGAATATCGCGAATTGCTTCCTGGAGGTCTATGACTTTATGAAAAACGTATAGAGCCCTAACTTATACCCATATAAGAAAGCGACATCCCATTTTATCCAGCCCTGGCCTATCAGCAGCTAAATTAGACCGTAGAGTTCGTTGGCGCGGAACATGTCGGCAACCATTACCTTTCGGGAAAAAAATAAGCTATTGGTTTTACAAAGCCGCTAAGGATATTGCCATGCTACAACCGATCCTGCATCATTCTCATCCATTTTCACTCTACGCTACATAGATATTACCGAAGAGCAATGCACTAAATACATTTAGCGTTTTTAAAAAAAATAAAAATGCAGGATTCAAAACGTTCGTACTTTTCCTAACGTTAACAATTGCTGTTTGGGAGAAACGCCTCCTTTCCGAACGTGTACATTACGAATGGGAGTAACAAGGCATACTGCGCATTTCGCAAATTTTATAGTCTAAGAGAATTCCATCCTAATAAGTCGAACTCCATTACGTGAAAGAATCGACTTTATTCCTTTAGCTTTTCCGCCAGTACAACATAATTGGTTTTGTTATGCATTCATCATGAAATTCGTATACCATACTTGCACAGGTTCGAGCCTTTTCGGAAGACAGTTCCCCATATTGTCCTACTATCGGATAGTTTTCCTATATCGCATTGAAATCAATATTTTTCTGCCATTCTTCATATGATTCAGGATCGATTTTCTTTGCTTGTTCCAGGAATGTATCCAATAACCCCAATTTCTTTAGATCACGAAACATCTTCGGATTATATGGATCATTCATTGTGAGGCCATCTGAATGATCGATTGCTTTCAGCACATTTCCCTTTGTTACAACAAAATGTCCGATTGAGGTCTTGATTCTACTAAATCCAACTCTCTTTAGTTCCTTTCGAATCATTATGATTTGTTCTGTAAACGATTCGGGAATATCCTGCTTTCCTTTCAAATAATCTTTTAGATTGGGACCTTTTAAATACTCCATAATTACATAGTTTGGTCCGACTTCATATAACCTCGGAACAACATGAGTTTCCATTGCTGCTTCAAGTGCTTTCCCCTCTTTAGTTGCTGCATTCGGATTGACATAAATTTTCACGCAAAGATCTTCATCAAGTTGAAAAACTGCACCTTGACTTCCTTTCCCAATTAGTTTCAATTTGGTTGGATTATGAATAATAAGTCCCTTTTTACCGTTATTTTCTATTCTCTCAACCTTTATTGATTTAAAATCATCCATTTAATCTTTCACCTCTTATCTTTTATAACCATAATCTATGATATGAAATACTCGATTAGTTGCTTTAGGTTAATAACACTTTTTCACATAATAAGGTCATACCCTCCTTTACTGGGTTTTTATGGACAAGAAGGAGCCTATTAGCAATAGGGGCCTAATTCGATTGCATTATGAACGATTTCCGGACAATTCTCCAGTATCTTCTGCTCATATACGTATAATTAAAAAGAATTTCACAAAAAAACACTGAAATATATGTACTTGTCCGTTTCAAATTATTTCATTTTGAATTTAATAAAGAAGAAGAATGACCAGAAAGAAAATGATCAATGATCAGAAAGGGGACTTGAGATGGGATACATTGAAGATTTACGGGCTCTTGTTGGTACCAAAGCTTTGATACTTACTGGGGTTACCGTTTTGGTTATCGATCAAAACAGCCGTTTTCTGATGGTACAATCTGATGAAATATGGAAATTGCCGGGCGGTTTTATCGAATTAGGAGAATCTGCGGAAGAGGCATGCAGACGTGAAATCTTGGAGGAAACGGGAATTAACATCGGTAACCTTCAATTAATTGGTGTCTTTTCAGGGAAGGACTATTTTACGAAGCTGCCTAATGGTGATCAATACTATCCAGTCAACATTGCTTACGTGACCGAAGACATACTCAGCGGAGATTTAAAACCTGATGATATGGAAATACAAAAGGTTCAATTTTTTAAATGGTCCGCCTTTCCGAAAGAATTAACTGAACGAGATCGACAAATATTTCAAAGTTTTATCGAAAACTTGATTTCAAAGGGAAGGAAGGGATCGAAGTAATGAAGACCATCGCTTTTTACATTAGAGAACCTATTAAAATAAATCAAGGATTCATGTACAATCAGATCATTATGTTGGATCAATATCGGCCTATTGTAATAGGACCTTACCCAAATAGCGACAATGTTCAATATCAGTTTGAACATTATTTTAATTTAAACGAAATCCAAGACCTTGGATCCTTCCTTAAGGAGCAAAATGTCGTGGCGATTCACGCTCACCAAGGGAAACATTCCACTGATATTTTACCAACAGCTATAGAGTATGATATTCCTTTGATTGTACATTTCCGGGGACGTGATTCATCCACTCAAACCTATAAGAGATTTTGCAAAAATGTCCTCCGATATCAAAATTTAGTAAAACAGGGAGCCGGCTGCTTTGCCGTTTGCCATTTTCTTGCAGATGAACTAAAAAAATTAGGATTTAAAGAAGATAAAATACATGTATTATATGGCGGTCTAGATTTAGATTTATACCCATATGTCCAACGTTCCCTACCTGAAGAAGGTGAAATCCGAATCTTGTCTGTGGCCAGGCTTGTCGAGAAAAAAGGATTTTTTACGCTTTTGAAGGCTTTTCAACGGATTCATCAAGAATACCCAAGAACGACACTGCACATCATTGGGACAGGCAAAGATGAAGAGAAGCTAAGAGTTTTCATTGATGAAAACCATTTAAACGAACACGTTTTTCTTAGGGGACCAATGGATTCCAATCAAATTTCTAAGGAATTAAGAGATTCCCATCTCTTTTGCCTTGCCAGTGAAACAGGCGAAGATGGCGATGTAGAAGGAATCCCAAATGCATTAAAAGAAGCCATGGCAAGCGGTTTACCAGTCATCTCCACCTTTCATGGAGGGATCCCGGAATTGATTGAGCATAAAAAAACAGGATACCTTGTTCCTGAGAAAGATGATATAAAACTGGCTCAAGGTATAAAATATTTCCTGAATCATCCAAGAGTATGGAAGAGGTATACCAGAAGTGCAAGACAGGTTATTGATGAAAACTTTGATTTAAAAAAACAAATCATCGAACAACAAAGGCTATACAGCTTAATGGAAAAAAATAACGGAGTTAATTGACATAGTCAAAGTAAATGATTAGGTGCTCAGTAAAAATCAGCGATGTTCCTTCCCTCCTTTTATCCCCCTCGGACTAGTAATTCATAAAAAGTACTCCTGAATCACATGCCAAAAAATACAAATTAGGTTCAGAATGCCAATACGCAAGATCGGACCATAAGCATTTTCGTTGTAGTCGGGAAGGCGGCTATTTTGTCCATTTTATTGATCATGGAACATGTTAGGGAGGATGTCATTGTTCTGATAAAACGCTTACACAGAAACTGAAATATGATATCCCTTACAAATAAAGAAACCGATGGGGCTTCACTATGCTAAATGAAGAGGGTTTTACAATTTCAGAAAAAATTGTGCCCCTTCCATACGAATTAACTGCAAACCATCCCTGTAAAGGGCGGGTTCCCGAAGGAGTAAAGTGAAGCGCTGTACAAATTTCTTTTAGAACAAAAGGTCATATACCGAATCTTATAACCAATTTGATCGAACAATGCAAGAGCTGTAATAAAAAAGACCAGGTAAAAGCTAGACAAATTTTTTTAAAGGAGACAAAGTGATATGACAAAATATCCTGTTCGATATGTACAAACATTAAGGGGCGGAACCGCACATGTCATTCTTTTCAGTGATGGTAAAGAATATGTTGTGAAGTGGTTCGATATTAAGAAAGAAAGAGAAAAAGAAGTGGTCAATGAATACCTGATCGGCAAATTGGCAGAGCTCCTTTCACTTCCCGTTATCCCATTCGATCTAGTATATATACCGGAAGAATTTATCAAGAAAACTCCTGAATTACAATCCACTATATACGATTATAGATCTGGATACCAATATGGCTGTGTTTATATTAAAAACAGTACAGTTTTCGAAAATGTTAGACAGAATCTTCCCACTAAGTCGGATGTTAAAAACCGAGAAATGCTAGCCGGTATTACGGTATTCGACCAATGGGTAAATAACTCTGATCGAGGAACGATGAATGTCATATTGGAAAATCTAAGTAATGGTGGCTATTATGTCCATATGATTGATCATGGCAGAGTTTTTCCCGGACGTTACAATTGGTCAGCTAAAACGCTAAGTGAAACACCGGTATATAACTACCATTGGCCTTTTTATAAATGGGCCTTCTCCCTTCTCGATGATCACACAGAACTTACATCGTTTATAGAAAAGATAGTGAAATTGCCGAACAAATCGATTTATCAAGTGATTGAATCCATTCCAAAAGAGTGGAATGTGAGTAAGAAGGATAGAGATGCTCTCTACAAGTTTCTTTTAGACCAGAAAATTAAATTGCCAGATATCGTTGATCGTATCATCCAGCATCATAGCAACCCAAAATAACATTGGTTTTCCCCTAAAAAAGTAACTCCTTATTAATTTTAATGGGGTTACTTTTTTTATCTATAAATCTTTCCATTTCATATAGAATCGAAATTCATTTCTTTCAACTCTTCCAAAAATAATGGTAATAGACCCAACTTTTTTAAACCTTTGAATATCAACTCTTGCCTGTTTCGAATTCTTATATAGGAGCTATAATGATCAATTTCTTTGAATACCTCATCATTAGTTATAATGTAGCGAAAATCGATTGCCAATCTGGTAAACTTTAAAGCTTCATTTCTTTAAGCAAAGAATTTGCCTTATCAATTTTTCGGATAAGATACCTCCAGACCTAAATATTGGAATAAAGTTGCCCCTCAAGATACTCCATAATAATATAGTTTTACCCCAGTGAAATAGTGGAAGACTCTTGTGCTATTTTCAATACATCCACCGTTTTAACGAGATATTCTTGTTTTGCACAAATTTTTACACATTTGTCTGGAGAAATTTTAAAAACAGCCCCTTGCGCCCCCCTTATCAATCAGCGGAGACGAAGTTGGATTTTTTTATTACATCCACTTTTTTAATCCCTTCAGTAACACATAGATTTAAATTCCTTCACTTCCTTCACATTTCCTCATCCATTACTTTTTTTCTTTTTCTCTAATTTTCTTGAAGAGCTCATTACGAAAGGAAGCATCTTTTTGAAAAGTCCTTCTATAATGGAAGAAGAATGATAAAACTTGCTCAAAAGTATGTGTAAGTAAGCGTCATTTCATTTTTTTTGAACAGAAGGAAATAAATTCACGTAAGGATTTTTGTAAAAATGCACACATGAATATCTATACTAAGAGACTTGTGCATATTGTGAGCTTACTATATTTTATATAAAAGATTAGAGCATGATATGGTCAAGCGCCAGTTCACCAGTAATTTTAACCGGTCCACCTCATAATCGGAGCACTGTTAGCAAGAATTAAGAAACAGTTATATAACAAGGCTCGTGGTATAATTAACATAGTAAAACGCTTACAGTAGCAATTCAAACTAATTGTTCGGAAAATTCTTTCTATTAGGAGTCGATGAAAGTTGACAGTGGAAAATAAAATAAGTAAAGAACAAACTATCTTTAATCATATTGGTAATAAAATCAAAACAGAAGATCGAGAAATTAATGTTATTGCTAGATTAGATGAACCACTAATTGTAATATTAGGGAATGTTTTGAGTGACGAAGAATGTGACGGACTTATTGAATTGTCAAAAGACAGAATGAATCGTTCCAAAATCGGATCTAAGCACGAAGTAAATGAGATAAGAACGAGCAGTAGTATGTTTTTTCAAGAAAATGAATATGATATCATTACCAAAATTGAAAAAAGGATTTCAACCATCATGAATATACCCATTGAACATGGAGATGGTATTCAAGTTCTTAAATATACTCCTGGGCAAGAGTATAAAGCTCATTTTGATTTTTTTACATCCTCAAGTATAGCAGCAAAAAATAATAGAATTAGCACAATCATCATGTACTTAAATAATGTGGAGCATGGAGGGGAAACTTTTTTTCCTAAACTGAATTTTTCAGTATCCCCGCAAAAGGGAATGGCTGTGTATTTCGAATATTTCTATAACGACCAAAATCTAAACGAACTGACTCTACACGGTGGAGCACCCGTTATCACTGGGGAAAAATGGGTTGCAACACAATGGATGAGGAGACAAAAGTAGTCTGCAGATTGATACTGTGTAAACGTCAGTCTTTATAAGCCTTAATTTTAGGTGCCTTTGTTCATTAGGCACCTAATTCATTAGGATAATGTTCATTAAAAAACGATGAAATCACAAAAAGAATGATCAATAATACACTGGTTGGTCTCTTTGAACTCAAAATTTCTGAGCACACTATTCATTTACCCTTAGTACTTTTTCTAAAATTATCGTAATCGGTCTTAATGTAATGAAATACCTTCGCGTTGCCATTATGGTCAGGATGGGTTATTTTTAATAACCCTTTATATTCTGCCAATACTTCTTTATTGCTCGCCGTTTTTGAAAGCCCTAATTTTTCACTATAATCATTTGACTGAGTAGTGGACTCAATATTGTAATTGTTTCTGAAATTTTCTTTTAATTTTATCAATTCATTACGTAATTCAATATTTTCTTTTAATAAATCCTTTGTTTCATTTTGTAATTCACTTTTCTCATTCTTTAGAATGGCAACTTCCTTTTTGAACATATCCCTCTGCTGAATCAATATTCTTTTTGCAGTCTCATGAAGCTCTTCAATACCTTCTATATGCTTTTCTTGAGCTTGTATTTTTAATTTTAATCGGTGTATGATTTCGTCCTTATTTTGATCTATGATATCATTTATAGCCAGCTTTGCAGCTGAGTCATCGTTTATGTATCCATTGTTCCTCTTTCCGCTTCCAGAGTATTTAATCTTACCTTCGCGAAGCCAGCGACTTACAGTTTGTACACTATTACTTTCTGTTACTCCTGCATCTTTTAACATTTCAAATGCTTGATCTGTGCCATCCATTATGTATCCAGTATTTCTATTCTTGTTTCCTCCCTCATATTTAATCCTTCCTTCACGAAGCCAGCGTCTAACAGTTTGTATGCTGCTACTTTCTGTTACTCCTGCATCCTTTAACAGGTCGAAAGCTTGATCTGTGTTCACATTGTTCCCCCTTTCCCCTAATTACGCAATGTAATGTTAATCGAATGCTATTAGCCTATTAAAAGGAGTGTATTTTACAACGAATGCGACTAATTTGTATGTCAATGTTTTAAATAATAGCATAGCCATTATCTAAACAAAGAACAAATAGATGAAGAATGTATGACGAATATCACAGAGAGATAACGATAAGGTATCAAAATTAAAAGTGCGAAACCAAAAATACATGATCGGTAACCACTAAAGTCATGATATCAATGGTGGAGTTCGGTTATTAATCGCAATATATACATTCAGATTGGATCCAGGATCATGTGAAAGTGAGAATGAACGCTACATTATACATAAACATGATGTTATCACATGCTATGCTACCTTGCGGGATGATCTTTGGCTGCATATAAAAAGAGATAAAAAATCATACCAATAATCTAATAAGGAATACCGCAAGCAAAACGTGGATTTACAGCGTTTAAGGAAGTTCCAATATTAAAAATCCCAATCTCTCATAGATATAAATGAGAAATTGGGATTTATTTATTCATCAATTACGATTTACGATTTAAGTTGCAACTAAAAGACTCTAAAACAGCCGCTTTTCCATGTTGATATGATTTAACAAAAGAAAATTATTGTTGACCCTCTGTATAAATTTGAAAAGTTACACCAAATTTATCTGATACAATCCCATAAGCAGGGCTGAAAAAAGCTTCCTGCAGCGGCATTTTCACTTCTCCACCTTGCGACAAAGTTTCAAAGATTCGTTTTGATTTTTCAATATCATTAATGGAAATACAGATCGTGACTTGATCTCCAGATTGACTGGTTTGACCTGGAAACGTATCGGAAAACATGAGGTCCGTTTCCCCAACTTTTAACATTGCGTGTGCCACAAGATCCTTTGCTTCTTCTGGCAGAGGAAATTCTGGGTTTTCTGGCATTTCCCCAAAAGTTTGATTAAAGACGATTTTTGCATCTAATGCTTTTTCGTAAAATTGGATTGCTTCCTTTGCATTTCCATTCATCATTAAATATGGAGATAATCGCATTGTCATAATTAAATAGCTCCTTTTGCTTTGATTTTTTTACAAAGCTTGAGAAATTTCCAAGCTTCCTATAGAACTGGTCAGTGACAATAACCACTATACCATTATTACCCATGATTGCATTTTATAACGAGGAACATGTGTTCGTCAATGAGAATTTACTGAAAACTATCCATTTTTTTGTTAACGATTGAATTGAAATCTCCAAGGTGTTTGGTCCGGGCTTGCATTATTGTCATTTCGCAAAGTATTTTACGATAATGCAGTCATGGAAAACTACTTTCGATTACCAAAATCTGCTTTGACTTATTATCGGTTTTTCACCATGAACCATTTCAAACAAGAACAAGGTGAAAAGAAAAAGGCATGCTCCCAGTAGATTGCTGGTTTCATGCCTCAAGACTGTTTAAAAAGTGTTTAATTTTTTAGGATATCGTTTGTTTTAATTAACTTGCTATCATTTCTGAATCTTGTCCTTTTTTAAGGTTTGGTAATTTAGAGTCTATAGATAGGAATCGGCTTCCATTCATAACTAGGTGAAGTGCAATAATCATAAGAACGAGATCCAGTTCGTACCCAGTACCTTCTCCATTCCCCATAAAACCTGCTGGGAATTTCACATAAACAATTGCACCAGCCATGATGAAAACCAGGAAGGCAGAAATTATTCTTGTTCCAAGTCCTATAATTAAGGCAATTCCTCCAACCAATTCAATAATACCTACTACATAGCCCATAAATCCTGGAATGCCTATACTTTGAAACCATCCTGCAGTGTTATCCAATCCGTCTTTGAATTTTGACAAACCATGCATGAAGAATGAAGTTCCCAACATAACTCTTAATAAAAAGGTACCGATTTCTTGTTTATTCATGACAAATCTCCTTTTTTTTATTTTACACTACAAAGTGTAGTGTAAAATGGTAAAAAAATCAAGTGAAAGTCATCCGACAATCACTATGGTCATTCCCAGAAGTAAGACCAAAACATAAATAGAAACGAAAATCGTGGTAGTTTCAGCCCTCAAAGGAATTGATTTATGAGGTTCAATTAATTGCTGAAGTCTATAGTTAACTGATTCATTGGAGAAGTGGACAAGGACTGGAGAGGATTTATCAGTGTAACCATGTTTAATTAACTTCAACAAAGCGGTACTTATGCCTAATTCAGTCCCCATTTTATTAATCGCATTTTCATCGGCTGATAATTCACTTATTATTTTATAATTTTTATGACACCATTTTGTCAGTGGGACAAACCATAACCCATCTGAAATCAACTGAAGACTAAAAATTACGAACGGATCATATTTTTTTTGGTGAAAGGCTTCATGTTCCACTACCGCTTCTAGTTCATCAAAGTCCAATAATCGAATTAAACCAGTACTGAACACAATGAAAGGCCGCCTGAAACCTAGCGTAAACGCAAGAGGCTGTTCAGCGTTCACAACTAAGATATCATTGTTGAAACGATTGAATGTTTCATTTATGGACTTTGTCATATCAACGTTTTTTGAAAGAAAAAGCTTTTGTTTAAATCTTCTGGATAAGAAATATTGCTCTGCAATTGTGAATAATGTGCTTAATATACTATAGGATATTATTATACTGAGCAGGGTGACGACCACAAAGTAGTATACTGAATCTTCCTTAAATAAACTAAAACAAAATTTAAAAAAGTTGGCTTTAATATTCACACCAAAAAAGATATGTACTAAAAACGCCCCCATTTGGCACCATACTGCAAAGGCAATTAAAAGACTCAGGCTTATCACAAAATAAGACTTTCTCTTCCACATTATAATTTATCCTTTTTTAACGCTTGGATTTTTTGTTCCAATTTTTCAATCAAGCTTTGGTCAGCGTCTTTCATGGCATCCAGCATATGGCTTATGACCGCCCCACCAAATTCATCCAGCAAATTCTCAGTCAGCTTCTTTGACTGCTCTTCTAAAAACTCCGCTTTGGTCTGCACCGGGCGAAATAATGAAAGTCTCCCCTCAACCCTCTTTTCAAGAATGCCTTTTTCTACTAATCGATTCATGACGGTCATTACTGTGTTGAAATTGATAGGTTTGTCAAGTTCCAATGATTGCTGAACAGATTTAATGCTCTGTTCATCATTATCCCATAAATACTCCATGATATTAGCTTCCAATGGACCAAAGAAACGATTCAGTCCAACTTCATCATATTTAAAATTTTTAATATTCATCCTTTACCACCTCCCACTACAAATTGTAGTGGAAATCCTTGTTACTATCAAGTTTCATCCGGAAGATTACTATCACGGATTTCTATAGATTGACTTTTCAGGTCCCTACAGTTCTTGCTTTACCAAGTCCTCTGGTTCTCCACCTCCACTCCATTCCTTTTCAGCAGCAAATGATCATCCGTTTATTTTTAAAGCAGGGATAAAAATTTGCTAATAAATTAAAAAACCGAGCCTTTTGGAGGCTCGGTTCACTGATAAATAGTTTCACTTTGTGCAAGTTTCTCTATTTCATCAGAATTATAAAAATGATATCCTTTTGCCGTCGTTTGGGCCGCAGCGTACATTGCAGCAGCTACTTTGTTTGCATTTATTGCACGATATGGACGTACAGGACCCACAAAGACATATTTAGCAAAAGTACTTATCAGCCCAGAAATCTTTTCACCTGCCCTGAATTCCTGGCGTTCTCCAAGTAATAAGGAAGGGCGGAATATATGTACAGTATTCAATTCCAGGTATTTTAGTGTTCCTTCTACATCGCCCTTTACACGACTGTAAAAAAACTTTGATTTTGAATTGGCTCCCATTGCTGTTATGACGAGTAATTTTTCAGCATTCGCTGTCTTTGCCATTTTAGCTGCTTCGATAACATAGTCATAATCCACTTTGCGAAAAGCTTCCTTCGATTTAGCCTTTTTGATCGTAGTACCCAAACAAATGAATACATCGCTGACTTTGAACAAATTGTCATACTCGGATAAATTATCTAAATCCACCACATGTCCTATGCACTTGGGATCAGTGAATTTCATTTCGCTTCTAGTCAGCAGATGGATTTCACTATAGATTTTGCTGTTGCCTAGCTCTTTCACCAACTGGGTGCCGACCAAACCTGTAGCCCCTAAAACCAATGCCGTCTTATTAGTCATGATTCCCTTCTTTCTATAATTAGTACCTTACTATCAATCATATCCTTTTTAACTCTAACCAAGCTTAATAGGACTAAGATAAATGATTTACTTGATTGAAATCATCAATTATCCAAGAGTCGACTTCAAATCTAATCGTACTCAAACATGCATTGAACAATCGCATTTCGTTAGATACGATTGACTCGTTTGACATCAAACGTAAAATAAAATGAATGACGGCACCATGTGCAACAAGTATTACTTTCTTCCCAGGATACACCTTCTGAATTTCCTGGAGGCCATTCATCAGCCTTTTTCGTAAAGATTCCCGATTTTCTTGACCAGGATATTCTTTATTCACGAATGCGGACTCCCTTTCAGCTGCTGTCATTCCTTCAGCGACGCCAAAATTCTTTTCAATGAATTCCATTTTTTCAATAACCGGGACTTCAATATGATGCGAAATGATATCTGCCGTTTCCCTTGCCCTTTTTAGAGGGCTTGAAATAATTACATCCCAATCATTTTTTGACAAAAATTCACCACATTGCCGTGCCTGTATCTTTCCGAGTTCATTTAAAGGAATATCAGTCTGCCCCTGCAGTTTCCCTAGTGCATTCCAATCTGTTTGACCATGCCGCACTAAACAAATAGTAGTAATTGTCCTCAAACCCCTCTAGGTAAATTGTTATTTTTTCACTTCTTCAATGATGGAATGTCCTTCAGTCTGTTCGAGATCTGACCATTTCCATTTTTCATGCAAACGTATCCTTCCATCAGGCAACATTTCAGGGGTGGAAAGACAGCTGCCTCCTCTAATTTCCCCTTTTTCATTGATATGATTATACCTGAATTCCAGAGTTCCATCCAGATTGACAAGCCCTATTAATGTCCCTTTAACAATCTCTCCGCCCTGATAACTTGCTGTGAGAATTGAGCCTTCTTGTGAATAGTGGAAGGTAGTACTTTCTGACACTTCTCCATTTTCAGAATTGACTTTAGCTTTGAATATCCGACCATCATAATTAAACATCATCATTCCCCCATAAGAATTAATAAGGATAATGATACCAAACTAATTAAAAAAAGAATATTGAAAAATCTTACGGGATTTTATTTCTTTGTCGATGGAAATGACACAAAAAATACATAATATTCCCCATTGAATTCCACTATTATATTGTGGTTAGATTATGGAAGATGTTACTTATGGAATGAATAATCCCCCAAGTTGAAACGTCTAATTAAACTGGAAGATGTTGGTGAGGTGCTCAAGTGAAAGAAATACTTCTGATTCTACTATTACAACTTATTTATGTACCGATTTATACGTTGCGAACCATTTTCTTAGTAAAAAATATTACCATACTTGCCTCGATACTTGGTATAGCAGAAATGTTAATATACGTTTTTGGTTTATCCCTAGTATTTGGCGGTGACCAAAGCATACTCGCCATGGTTGTATATGCAGTCGGTTTTGGAATCGGAATAATTTTTGGTACGAAAATTGAGCAAAAACTTGCCATCGGTTTTATTAATGTAACCGTTAATACTCAAACCAAAAATGAACATTTGGTAGATACACTGAGGAACAACGGATTCGGTGTAACTCTTTATACGGGCGAGGGCAGGGATAGCAACCGTTATAGAATGGAAATTTTAACAAAACGCAATCGGGAACAAGAACTGATAGCAACCGTTGAAAAGTTTGAACCAAAGGCTTTCATCATTTCATATGAACCACGTTATTTTAAAGGTGGGTTTTTATTGGATCGGTTGAAAAATAAAGCAAGCTGAATGAAATGCAAAAGCCCATCTTTTCAAGATGGGCTTTTGCATTATTTTGTTTTTGATTTTCTAATCTTCACAGCCCTCGTTACTGGTTGTTTTTTAATCCACTTTAAGTTTTTTTTTAATGCTTCATCATCTTTCAGCAATAACACGGTATTCAGTCGGAAAGCCAGCTCTCGGTTTGAATACAGGGCGTGAATCTGCTTGTGACAAGATTTACAGAGATGGGCAATGGGTAAATGGCTGCCGCCTAATTCTCTAGGTGTTAAATGATGGATGGTCCGTTCTATCTCATCCCTGTCACAAAGCTCACAAGTACCTTTCATTTCATAACTCGTCCATTATGGCTTTACGGATTTTCCTTCTTCAACAATATGAAACATCAAATGGGCAAGATGGTGGATTGGTCCATACTCTTCATTGTCATCATCTTCTTCATTCTCCACTTCCACTTCATCCATCCCTTGTAAATAAAGTGCCATGAACTCATAAAAATCATTTTTAGTAAAGGAATAACAATCGCTTGGATCCTGACTATCTTCTTCATACTGTAAAACTAGATGAGATAAATCACCCTCATCATCTTCAGCATCAAAAAAAACGAAATAGCCGATATTTGTATCCAGTTCAAATAATCTGCGAAAACCGCGTGATGTTGATTTTTCAAACTCAGCCGACGTCAATTTTTGCACTTGCATGCTGTCTACATTATCTTCCTGATGAAAGCCCACGATAAATGTGTTCATAATCTAACCTCCTGTTGAATATGGATAACCATTAGTATCCCCATTTAACCGGATTTATTCGATTTAGAGATTCGCTTCCAAGACAACCGGGCAATGATCGCTGCCCATGACATCGCAGTGAATGTTAGCCTCTATTAAGGAATCTGCCAAACGTTTTGACACAATGAAATAATCGATTCTCCACCCGATATTCCGCTCTCTCACTTTAGCCATATATGACCACCAACTATAGGCACCTTCCCGGTCCGGATAAAAATGGCGAAAAGTATCGATAAACCCTGCATTAAGTAATTCAGTCATCTTTCCACGCTCTTCAATAGTGAAACCGGAATTCCCAATATTGGTTTTTGGGTTTTTTAAATCCAGCTCAGAATGTGCGACATTAAGGTCCCCACAAAAGATAACCGGCTTTACTAAGTCCAGTTCCTTTAGATAATTTATCATCTCATCTTCCCACTCGAGACGGTAATTCAGCCTGGATAAATCCCTTTTTGCATTGGGTGTATAAACATTCACCATATAAAATTTCTCAAATTCCAGTGTTATGATCCTGCCTTCCGGCTCCTCGTTCAGCTCCCCTACGCCATATTTCACGGAAAGCGGTTTTTCCTTCGTGAAAATGGCTGTGCCGGAATATCCTTTTTTCAATGCATAATTCCAATATTGATGGTACCCTTCCAACTCAAGTGAAATCTGCCCTTCTTGTAGCTTAGTTTCTTGAAGGCAAAAAATATCTGCATCCACTTCTTTAAAGTAATCTAAAAACCCTTTTTTTACGCAAGCCCTTATTCCATTCACATTCCAGGAAACCAATTTCATATTTTCTTTAATTCTCCTTATGGCCAATTAATTTCTTTACATTTCAACTATACTATTAATCTGTTTTTTTTCCCATTAGAGTACATTCGAAAACAATCTGGCAAATGATTCTTTTGAACGCTCCAGTAAACCACGCTTGTTATACCCGATGGGATCTAATTTGTCACTATCCATCATATCCTCTTTGTAATGAATGATGAGATCTTCAATGGAATGGCTGCCCATAAGAAAGACATTGACTTCAAAATTCAGATGAAAACTTCTCATATCCATATTTGCCGTTCCTATGGAAGCCATATCACCATCAACGATAATCAGTTTCTGATGTAGAAAACCCTTTTTATACAAGTATACCTCTACACCGAATTGAAGCAGCTCCCCGAAATAGGAGCGACTCCCATATTGGGTTAAAAACCCATCATTTACTGCCGGAACCATAACCCTAACTTGTATCCC
This sequence comes from Peribacillus sp. NPDC076916, assembly GCF_050269675.1. Taxonomy (NCBI): domain Bacteria; kingdom Bacillati; phylum Bacillota; class Bacilli; order Caryophanales; family Bacillaceae; genus Peribacillus; species Peribacillus sp. NPDC076916. The sequence continues at coordinate 902,731 of NZ_JBNNIU010000002.1, read as the reverse complement.
CTTAATTGCCGCATGTTTTATGGCTGCCTTAATCGCTTGATTTGGTACGAAGTATGGACTTGCAATCCAGATTGATTCAGTCGCGTTTGTGATAAGTGAAAAGTAAACGGCTCCATCCCCTTGGTCCCCTTTATTCTTGAAATCTGGACGTTCTTGCAATACATCTTCCCCGCTGACATATTCCCAATCCAAAAGGAAAACAGTATGAAGCATAAATACCGCTTCACCTTTAAGTACCATATGTGTATCTCTCCAAAAACCAATGTTTTTATTTCGTCCTAAATATTCCTCCCCTACGTTTAAACCTCCAACAAAGCCAACTTCCCCATCTATGATGATGATTTTACGGTGATTCCTAAAATTAAACTTTTGATTGAAAAATCCGTGTTTCAGTGGCGAAAATGGATATGCTTTTATCCCGGCATTTTGCATCCTTTTAACTTCATTGTTTGAAAGGCTTAAACTTCCGGCAGCATCAAAAATGAATAAAACTTCCACACCATTTTTTGCTTTTTCAATAAGTATATCTATAATTTCAGTACCAAGCCTGTCGGACCGAAAAATATAATATTCAATATGGATGAATTTCTCAGCTTTTTTTAACTGTTTTATGATTTCTGTAAACGTTTCGTTACCATTTTTCAATACTTCCGTTTGCGATGAAGTACTAATGATGGTCTCAGAAGCATTTTTGGCAAAAGCCGCGAATGATTGCTGATGATTATTCAAGAATGATAAATCTGGAGATGATACCTGTGTGACAAGGCTCTTCCATTCTTCACGATCTTTTTTCCTTTTACTTCGAAATAAATACCCCTTTAAATAGAGCTGACCTGAGAATAAATAAAATACATATCCAAATACAGGAAAAAACAAAAGCACATACATCCACAAAAGGGTCTCGTGGGCAAATCTATTTTCAAGCATGAGTGAAAATATGGTAATAAACATGACCAAAATATATAATCCAATAAAAAATAGCTTCACGTCGAAGCTTACTTGAGTGAACAGGATCATATAGATTGAAGCAATTAAAATAAATAAAAATACAAATTCCATTCTTCTTCTTTTCATCTTTTCATTCTCCTACACAGCAATATTATATATATATCTATACATATACCCATATTTGATGGTAAAAGAAACAAAACACTTACGAAAACATTATTCGCAAGTGCTTTGTGTATTACCTATCCAATTATCACTTCAAGACAGGAATCAAACTTTCATACAGCTCAATATACTTTAAGGAAGATGATGTCCAACTGAAGTCTAACTTCATTGCACTTTCGGCCATTTTCCGCCACCTTTTCGGCTGGAATTTGTACAGACCAACAGATTGCTCAATTGTATGCAGCATATCGTGTGCATTATAATTCGTAAAACTGAAGCCATTGCCTTCACCAGTAAATTGATTATACGGTATGACAGTATCCCGAAGTCCACCAGTTTCCCTCACTAGAGGCAGAGTACCATAACGCAACGCCAAAAGCTGGCCGATACCACATGGTTCGAATTGTGACGGCATCAGGAATAAATCAGAACCTGCATATATCCGTCTTGCTAAACCCTCATCAAAGTATGTATTGACTGAAACCTGATTTGGATATTGGTCAGCTAAATGGCGAAATGCCGATTCATATTGCTCATCACCCGTACCTAAGAGAATGAATTGAACTCCTTGGTTCATCATTTCATGAAAAACATGGAGAATAAGATCAATTCCTTTTTGATCAACAAGCCTGGTTACCATCGATATAACCGGGACCCCCTCATTTACAGGAAGGTCTAACGATTCCTGTAGCAGACGCTTATTCTCCATCTTACCCTCATAGGAATCGAATGGAACAGCAAGATGTTCATCTGCCGCCGGATTATATTCTTCATAATCGATTCCGTTGATAATCCCTTTAAGGTCACCATTTCTCTTACGTAAAAAACCATCGAGATTTTCTCCGAAATAAGGACTTTGAATTTCTTCCGCATAACTTGGGCTTACAGTTGTGACAATGTTAGAAAAAGCTAGGCCGCCTTTCAAATAACTTACATTTCCATGAAATTCAAGACCATCGATATTAAAATATAACTCACTCAAATCGAGTAATTCAGCTAAAACAACTTTAGGATAAACTCCTTGATAGCGTAAATTATGTATAGTAAATATCGTTTTAATATCTTGATAGAATGGATGGTTACTATAATGAGCTTTCAGCAAAACGCTGACAAGGGCCGTTTGCCAATCATGACAGTGTATGACATCCGGCTTTTCTCCTAAATAGGGTAAAGCCTCTAAAATTGCACGGGAAAAGAAGGCGAACCTCTCGCCATCATCAAAGAAACCATAACTACCATGTCTTTTGAAATAATATTCATTATCCAGGAAATAATATGTAATTCCATTAGCAACAAGTTTTTCGATGCCGCAGAATTGCTGGCGCCAACCAACAGGAACTTCAATACTCGTCATATGTTCCAATTCCTGTTTAAATTGGTCAGGAAGATCCCCATATTTAGGAAGAATGACACTTACATGGACTCCCTGTTTTTTCAGCGCTTTCGGGAGCGCTCCTATAACGTCTCCGAGCCCTCCCGTTTTTATAAAAGGGGCGCATTCTGAAGCAGCAAATACAACATTCATTGCCGCACCTCCTCTATTAAATTACTTCCGCTTTTTTTATTACAGTAGGCTGTTTTAAACCAATAACTGATTTTTCACTAGTAATTCTCACTTCTTTATCAGTTATGACATTTTCAACGATGGCTCCTTCTTCAATCACGCCTTTTTGCATAATGATGCTATTTCTTATAATCGCACCCTTTTTCACCTTTACCCCCCGGAAGAGTATACTGTTTTCGACAGTCCCTTCAATATCACAACCATTGGCTATTAATGAATTGGCAACCTTCGAAGAACTTGAATATTTGGTTGGTGCCTCATGTTTGATTTTTGTATAAACATCCCAAGTATCCCCGAAGAAAGAACGGATTACTGAAGGGTTCAGGAAATTCATATTACTGGAATGAAAACTTTCAATGGAATGGATGAATGGCATATCTCCAGTAAAATTATAGCCTTTGACTGTAAAGCGATGAAGGTTTGCTTTCACAGCGTCTTTCAAAAAGTCGTATTCCCCACTGGCAACACAGCTTTTGATTAAGTTCACCAATAGCGCTTTACTTATGACGAAGGTTTCTAGACAAACATGGTCACCAGGTCTAGGGATGGTATAAAAGCTAATGTCCGTAATGTCTTCATCCTTATCTACCGAGCATGTGTGATAGATTGGTTTTTCAATCAATTCCCCTACATAATCCTTATATACGACCGTGATATCCGCTTTTTGTTTTTTGTGATAATCAAGCACTTCATTAAAATCCAATTTGCATACATGGCTTCCAGGAGAAATGATGACAGTATCTGCCACTGCACGTTCGAAAAAGCTGAGATGATCATGAAATTGTTTCATATCACCCGTTACCGTTTCATCCGGATGGATAGGGGGCAAGATGTATAAGCCTCCTGAACGCCGAGCCAAGTTCCATTCTTTACCTGAGCCAAGATGATCCATAACAGAAAGATACTTTTCTTTTGGGAAAACGGCTACTTTTGATACATCTGCATTAATGAGATTCGACATCGTAAAGTCAATCAAACGGTAGCGTCCACCAAATGGCACAGATGCTACATTTCGGTGAGCAGTCAGATCTTTTAAATGTTGTCTTTCATTGATTAAGTTAATAATACCCAACACATTTTCCATAGCATCTTCCCCTTTTTCTAATTAAGAGTGATCTTTTTTTTGTTTGGATTGATAATGGTTTGATTTTCACCAATTAAGGTAATATCGGATGTAATCGCTGAATTGCCAACTACGGCACCATCTTCTATAACACAATTTGAGGCTATGATGCTTCTTTCTATATGAACGTTTTCACCAATCGTGACATTAGGCATGATGACTGAATCTTTTATGGTTGACCCATAGCCTACCTGTACATTATAGGATAAAACCGAATGTTCAATTTTCCCATGTATCATGCACCCTTCATTGATAAGCGACTGACTGGCCTCGGCATCCGGTGATATATATTGCGGCGGATGATTTGCATTGCGGGCAAAAATTTTCCATTGCTGATCATCCAACTGGAAATTTGGCGTATCCTCCAATAAGTCCATATGCGCCTGCCAAAGGCTTTCGACCGTTCCGACATCTTTCCAATAATCATTGAAACGATAGGCATATAGCTTTTTTCGGTCTTCAAGCATCTTTGGTATGATGTTGCTGCCGAAATCATTGGAGGAATTTTCATCCTTTTCATCATTTATTAAATACCTTCTTAGGGTTTTCCACTTGAAAAGGTAAACTCCCATTGAAGCGAGATTACTTTTTGGATACTTTGGTTTTTCATCGAATTGAGTGACTTTATCATCATCATTGGTATTCATGATTCCGAAACGACTTGCTTCCTGCCACGGTACTTGAATGACAGCTATGGTTGCCTCTGCATTTTTTTCGATGTGATAATCCAGCATCTTACTGTAATCCATCTTATAAATATGGTCACCCGAGAGAATCAGTACATGTTCCGGATCATAGTTATCAATATATTGGATATTTTGATAAACAGCATTTGCCGTCCCTTTATACCATTCCCCGCCTTCTTTCCCTTGATAAGGGGGAAGTACGGAAACTCCGCCAACATCCAGATCAAGGTCCCAAGCTTTGCCATTACCAACATAATCATTTAGAATCAATGGCTGGTATTGAGTCAGTACCCCAACCGTATCAATACCAGAATGAGTGCAGTTACTTAATGGAAAATCGATGATTCTATATTTACCGCCAAAGGGAACAGCTGGTTTTGCCAAACCGATTGTCAATTCACCTAACCTTGAACCCTGGCCTCCTGCCAATAACATTGCTATCCATTTTTTCGCTCCCATTATTCGTTCACTCTCCCCCGCCTTTTTTTTGTTTGCTTCATAAAAATGGAAATGCCTAATGGAGGTACTGTTATTTCCATGCTGAATGGTTGATTATGGTATGGTTCCTTTTTGACATTAATGGGTTCCTCATTGATCTGACCCGATCCTCCGAAAGCTGCTGAATCACTGCTGAAAACCTCTATATATTTACCCTGTGATGGTACGCCTATTTGATATTGAGCATGGGCCTGTGCAGAAAAATTACAGACAACAATGCAATAATCGCCTTTGCGTTTACCCTTTCTCATAAAGGTAATGATACTCTGTTTACTATTGTTCGGATCTATCCACTCAAATCCTTCCTGGACATGATCAAGTCGCCAAAGGGAGGATGATTGCCTATAAAAATCCTGTAGGGTGCGGAAGTAATAGGCGAGCTTTTCGTGTGATTCATATTCCAAAAGAAGCCAATCCAATTGTTCCTCATCTTTCCATTCTATGAACTGGCCAAACTCACTGCCCATAAATAGAAGCTTCTTTCCGGGATGTGTCATGAAATACCCAAAGAGTAACCGTAGATTAGCGAATTTCTGCCAATAGTCGCCTGGCATCTTATTCAATAAAGACTTCTTGCCATGAACCACTTCATCATGTGAAAAGGGCAAGACGAAATTTTCTGAAAAAGCATAGAAAAAAGAAAATGTTAAGAGACTATGATGATTTGGCCTTTCCCCCGTTTCAAGTTTCATATAACGAAGGATATCGTTAGTCCATCCCATATTCCATTTGTAATTAAAGCCCAGGCCGCCTATATCGGTAGGAGAAGTTATAAGTGGTCGGTCTGTTGCTTCTTCAGCCATCATTAATGCATTCGGATATTTCTCGAAAACCACTTCGTTAAGCTTTTGCAAAAATTGTATGGCCTCCAGGTTTTCCTCACCGCCAAACTGGTTTTTTAGCTTGATCGGCAATGGATTATCATGATTTAAGTAAACCATTGACGATACCGCATCGACACGGATTCCATCAATATGGTATACATCCATCCAAAACATTACATTTGATATAAGGAAACTGATTACTTCAGGTTTGGTAAAATCAAAGTTGTATGTCCCCCATAACGGGCGATCTGCTCTAGTATGATCAATTGGTTCATAGAGAGGCGTACCATCGAAACGGGAAAGTCCATGCGCGTCTTTACAAAAATGGGCGGGAACCCAGTCAAGAATTACACCTATGCCCTTTTGGTGGCAAAGGTTAATTAAATATTTAAAATCTTCCGGCGAGCCGTAACGACTGGTTACAGAATAATAGCCCGTGACCTGGTATCCCCACGATTTATCAAATGGGTGTTCCATTATGGCCATGATTTCAATATGTGTAAAACCATTTTCAATCACATAATCAATCAATCTATCAGCCAATTCACGGTACGAATAAAACTCGCCATCTTCTTTCTGTTTCCATGTTCCTGGGTGCACTTCATAAATGGACATGGGTTTATGATAAATATTTTCCTTTTTCCTATTAGCTATCCACTTCGAATCTTGCCATTCAAAATTATCCAGCCTTTTAATGACCGAGGCTGTATTTGGTCTGACTTCCGAATAAAAGGCATATGGATCGGCTTTTAGGATTCGTTTACTTCCAGGTGTATGTATTTCGTATTTATAGAGTTCCCCTTCTTGTAGTCCTGGTACGAACAACACCCAGATACCTGATCGCTCGATCCGTTTCATCACATGATCTTTTCCGTCCCAATTATTAAAATTACCGACTACTGAAACTTGCTTGGCATGGGGGGCCCAAACGGCGAAGCGTACTCCTTCTTTACCTAATGATGTTACAATGTGTGCCCCAAGCATTTTATAGCTTTCATAAAGGGTCCCTTCATGAAACAAATACAAATCGAAATCGCTTGGATAAATCTCTTGTAGCTGGTCAATAATTGCACTCAATAAAACCCCTCCATCAGTATTGAATCGATAGTATTTTAACCATCCTTCCCCAGTTATTATATATATTCGATGTAAATGATATTAATCCTTCAAATGGAGGTGAAGATATTGTTATAAATAGCCGTTTTTTTGTAAATTCAAACATTTTTCAATAAAAATATACATTAATTGTAAAAAAATATTATTATACCAATAAAAGCTCTCCCCATTTTTTTGGAAAGAGCTTTAAGGTATCATGTATGAATGCTTCATGTTATTTGTTCAGTTCGATTCATGGAAGTCTTCGTCAAAAATAAATAGGATAATGATACTGACCATGCCAAAGGAGTATTCTTGTTTGGAATATTCCTGCCCCCTATATATAATTCGGGTACTTCCCAATTTTCCGGTATGATCATTTTCGTTTTATCTATATATTCCTTAACTTTGTTCATCATTCCAAGTTCAAGGTAGCATAAGCCCAACCACGGAAGCCCGAAACACCATTCCGCCTCTTGACCGTCATTATAATAAACGTCCTTTTCATATCTTATACAACCATTTGTTCTTTCAAGGCGCTCCGTGACATTCTTCAATATTTTAAGTGCTATTTCACGGTCTACCAGCCGATAAGGATAAATTAAGGATAAAAGGGCTAAATCCGTCTCTTTTGAATAACTTTCCCTTGGAAGTAAGAAACGAAGAGTTTCTTCTCCCTTTTTAATCAGTTCTTCCTTGACGTTGACCAGCATTTTGACTGAATTCAAACCAGCCACACATGCACCTATGCTAGAAGCGTGGATTTCTATATTTTCTTCCCACATCCCGTTATCTTCCGATTGCCAATATTGCAGGCATTCCAAGTAATTGACCAACTTTTGAACAATTTGTAAATCCCGTTGATTTCTCATCACCTTTTTACCATGCCTATACCCTTCACCGACACCCCATAAAAAGGCACCTATCGCATCATTCTGGGCATGCCCCCACTCATCGGGCAGTTCTTTAAGCTCAGTGGAATACCTTGCATGGATATGTTCAAATAAAAACTTGGGTTTCTGTTCCGTATGAATATCTATCTTCCACTCATAGGATTGAAATAAGTCGAATAAAGCATGATATGCTTTCTCGTAACGATTGGATGGATCATTTATAAAAGGGATTACTGTATAAACGACATCCCTTATCCAGACATAATTATAATCATCGGAAACGCTTGCAGTATATGCGCCATTAGGAAGCCGCATGCGATCAAGAACCTCTAGTGCACCTTTCACATTCATTAATTGAACACCTCCATAGTAATTTGCCTATTCCCATTGTTGACAGGCTCACATTTTCTAAACGTTTGTTGTTTCATTTTCAATTAGAAGCGCTTTCAATTCAACTAACCAAAACAATTTTTCAGAAGTACATTCACCTTAGTTTATGTAATCACTGCCCTTTTTGATAATCAAGCTTCCAATGTTCATTAAAAAGCGTCATTTGCCTAACCGAAACGAACTAAAAAAAGCTGCCTGTCATGAAATAAGTTCTTTGGAAAATAAAAAACCAGTAATGGCAATCCATTACTGGTTATATCGGCCTATCATTTAAATGTTTAGTATATATTAAAAGAAAAATCGTAATATCATCAATGAAAGCACGCCAATCATAACCGTACCCAATAGACTTCTCGTAAAAATGGCAACCAGGAAAGCCGGTAAAGCTGCGGCCAAATTCAACGCATTATCCTTAATTGAAAAGACCTGTTCCGATAATAGAAGTTCTTGAGCCAACAACGCCGCCATTACAGCCACTGGCACATGCTTTAGCCAATCGATGCCCCACTTTGGAATCTCCACTTTACTAAGCAGTACCAAAGGAACGACTCTAGGTATGAAAGTTACAATCGAAATCCCTACAATCACAGCAAGGATATATCCGCTTATTTCCACCTGCCAATCACCATCCCTATCGTTGCAGCTACAACAGTTGCCACTATGACGCCAGTACTGCCAGGAAAGAAGAAACTTACTGCAACAACAATTAATATGCTGCTAAAAGCGACTGCAAGATCTATAAAAAAGTCCTTTTTACTTAATATTTGCAGAACTAAAAGGCCGATAAACATCGCTGGCAGGGCGAAGTCCATCCCATATTTTTCGGGATTTGGAATCCATTGGCCAAAGAAACCGCCGGCCATATTTGCAATGAACCAATTTAAATAGGCTGCAAGATTCAGTCCAAGCATCCATTGAAAATCAAGTTGTTTCCTCTTCTGTGCCGCCGTGACGGCCACTCCAAAGGTTTCATCAGTTAATAAGGCTCCGGTTATCAGGTTTTGTTTCAAACTTTGCTGCTTGAAATATGGAGCCAATGCAGCACTAAGTAATAGATGGCGACTGTTCACAAAAAAAATCGTAAAAATTATGGCCGATACTGGATGACTTGCAGCTATCATCCCCGCACTATGAATTGACCAGACCCTGCATAGAGTAAAAGCGACATAAGTGCCACTTCAATCATACTTAATCCAGACGTTTTTTCGACGACCCCTGCAGCAAAACCGATACTTAGGTATCCCAATAATGTAGGAATGCAATCCTTTACTCCTTGCCAAAAGCCCTCCCCGTCATTAACCTCGGTAAATCCATCGCTTTTCCATTCAGCACTATCCTGACTAATAAAATTCCACCCTTGTTTTTATCAATTGCTTTTCAGCTTGCCAAGCAGAATTGGCAACTCCCTATATATTTCGATGATTTGTTCTATCGGCATTCTTACTAAACCGCTGGAAGAAGGGGCAACGAATTCAATGGTCTCATTCAATGAAGGTTCTTCTTGAAGCCCCCAAGAGATTTTTCGTAATTGACGATATTCCTGATAGACACCCTTGCCTACAAAACAGACTAATTTAGGTTTATACTTTTCAATTTTCCTTTTTAATTGCTTCCTTCCTTTTATGTACTCTTCTTTAGTGATTTCGTCCGCACCTTTTGTAGGCCTTGAAACGATGTTGGTAAAACCATAACCTAGTTCCAGTAAAGACGAGTCTTCCGTTGGTTCATATTTCCTTGGTGTCAACCCCGACTCGAAGAGGATTCTCCAAAAGCGATTGTTTGGATTCGCATAATGATGGCCAGTCTGGCCTGAACGAATGCTTGGATTGAAACCTACGAACAATATATCCAAATCTTCCTTTAAGTGATCAGAGATGCCCTCCATATTAAAACTCCTTTTAAAATTTGCTTTTTACTATTTAATCATTGTACAAAACTGAAAAATATTTAACTACTTTTCCGCCATTTTCACGACTTATATTAAAAACTAAGGCTCTTTTCGTTAAGATTGTTGTTTTTAAAACGAGACTATTTAAGGTTGATTGGAGTGAAAGTGCGAGACTCCTGCGGGAGCAGCGGGACAGGTGAGACCACACAGGCGTTTACGCCGAGGAGGCTCACTGCCCACCCCGCGGAAAACGAGCATCTGGAGGAGGAAAATCACACTGTTTTACTTGGTTTGTTGCAGTTAGTGAACCGGTAAAAAAACAAATACAAAATTACTTTCCAAAGAATACTTCAGTAAATGCAATGGATTTGATAACCGATCTCTCCCCATTCCCCTTCATTGGAATTATGAAGAAAAGTGAATATCCTTTGAGTGCCCAATTTTATACTCACCAAGACAACCCGGCAAAAAGCAAAAACGTGCATACTTTTAAACAAAGCTTTCAGGGATTCAAAATTAGAGGATGCACCCATTCTTCATGTAATCATCGTCGAAAACGACATCCAGCTAATGGACATTAAAGCATGTAGCTGATAGCATCTAATTTTCATGTAAGAAAGAGTTCATTCATTTCACTGGGTACAAAAGCATGTGAAAGTGGACATGCTGACCCATTGTAGTTACGGGCCTGGTTTCTTTGGAAACAAAGGCATGCGAAAGATCCTTTTATTTTTTATGGAAATCTCGGATATTTTGGGACGGTGAATTAGCCTCCATCAACTAAATCCCGATGTTCAAACAGGCAGGGATATAAAATCGATAATAAAAAATATTATAACGCTTATTATATTATATGAAAGTACACTCAATCATTTGAACTATATGCATTTCCATAAATTAATGGTTCTGCTGCTGTTCTAAAATTATTAAATCTCTCACGATAGCTGACTTTTATAAAGGGGATACTATTGATTAATCTGCTAGGAGAATAAACCGGGGCTTCAATCTCTCGATAATTAAGACAGTTAAATCTATTTCACATTATCAAGAACCTTTATTAAACAGCAACAACTTTAAAGGGGTAATCCATGGCAAATTACTTTACTCGTAGGCATTTATGTACCTACGAGTTTTTAAGTTACGTTTCTTAATACGCTTTTGTGTATATTCGCTTCTTTCAAGCTCGGAAATCAGGAAACATTTTGCCGTTGTTCGATATGATCATGTTTTCTAGCATTGGACATCTTATTGATTGTAAGAAGAATTCCAGAAAGCCATATAATCACGATGCCTGTATAGATATATATATGAGCTTCAATCGGAATCCATGTAGCTAATAATGTTCTTACATTGATTAAGATAATGAAACCACCCACTAAAACACCCATTAATTGAGCAGGAAGCATCCTGACGAGCCAGGCTGCAATCGGTGCGGCAACCACACCACCAATTATCAATGCTACGACCCAAAGCCAATTGACAGCTTCCCATCCAAGCGAAATGATAAAACCAAGACTTCCGAAGAAAGCAATGGCAAATTCACTCGTATCTACCGTCCCTACGGCTTTCCTCGCCGTCATGCCTTTTTTTGACAATAAAACGGGCGTTGCAATCGGTCCCCAACCGCCTCCGCCTGTTGCATCACAAAAGCCTGCAAAAAGGCCTAACGGAATGGATTGTTTTGCGGTCAATGGCTTTACGATTTCAGTTTCCTTCGACGGTTTAAAAATAAATAAAAAGCGGAATAAAACGTATACACCCAGGCCAAATAAAAATATGGCAATATACGGTTTTGCTAATTCCGCTGGCAGGTTGCTCAGGAAACATGCACCTACAAATGCACCAACAGAACCTGGAATGATCAAGCGATAGACCATATTTCTATCCACGTTCCCAAACTTTATATGCGAAGCTCCGGATACTGCTGTGGTCACTACTTCCGATAAATGAACAGATGCGGATGCTACTGCAGGGGCAATCCCGAATGTCAGCAATAAGGAAGTGGAACTCACTCCATACCCCATTCCAAGCGAACCATCGATTAATTGGGCAAAAAACCCGATAAAGGCTAAAACGATTAACTTTTTCATGACATTCCCCTTTTTTTACAAAAATAGAACCTAAATAACACCGACCCGATGGTACCGTTTACTGTATAAATCATTTAGATTTCCGTTAAGACACAAAGAGGCACCTAACCAAAATGAAATGACATGTTGGTTAGGTGCCTTCAGTTTTTCTGATCAGCCCAATGATATATTTTCTTCAGCTTCTACTGGTAAAAGCCTAGCTAAAAAACGATATCTTTCTTTTAGGGAATATTTATAAATATCCTCTATTGAATCTTTCAATAACTTGGATTTTTCCTCTTTTGAAAATGAACCATTCTTTATTATCATCCTTGCTTCAAAAAGGAATTCAAGATATTCTTCATATGATTCATCATATACTTTACCTAAGTCATTCCGAATTTTTTTTGCGAGCGTTGGACTTGCTCCATTGGTGGAAACACTTATGGAAAGCATGCCTCTATTCAATGTCGCCGGTATATGAAAATTTCCCAGCTCATGATTACTGATTACGTTCACCAACTGACTTTCGGATGCATTTTCGTACACTCGTTCATTAACTTCAGTAGAGTTTGTTGCAACAATGATTAAAAACGCATCTTTATAGTCTGTTTCTTCCACTTGTTTAAGTAAAACTCGAATCTTACCTTCTTTCTCCAACAATTGAAAACCTGTGCATATCTCGGGGCTTACGACTGTCACATCAGCACCGGCTTCCAATAATGGACCCGCTTTAAAGAAACCAATTTTTCCACCGCCGATGATGACACACTTTCTTTTCTCAATATTAAGCGTAATTGGATACATAAGCTCCCTCCTCACTCACTTCATGAATTCGTTCCGATATGGCTTTTTCAATCTTTGGGTGATAACCTAGGTATCGGCAAAGTATGAATTTCTGCTTCCCCTTTTTTTGGATCATTTTTATACTATTTTCGATGGACTGCATTAAGAGACCGGTAAACAATAGGTAAGGAATGATAAATACTTGGTTTGATCGAGATTCCTGTGCAAATTCCAATGCTTCTCCTAAGCTCGGTGTGGCAGCTGTCAAATAACACTCTTGCACACGGATTTTTTGAAACCTATTCCTTAGCAAATCGGCCAACCGAGACAAATCCCTTTTAACGTCGGGATCACTGCTTCCCCTTCCAACCAATAAAACCAAGGAATCCTCCGTAACCTTTACATTTGTTTCCTCCAACCGTTCCACTAAAATGTCAACCATTTTATCACTGACACCAATCGGCCTTCCGTATTTCAAGTCCACGGCAGGGTACCGTTCTTTCATTTTGTTCAATATGAATGGAATATCATGTTTTGCATGTACAGCTGTCAGCAATAGAACTGGAATGGCAATGATTCTCGTCGCACCCTTTTGTACGCACCGTTCGTATACTTCTTCAATCGTAGGAGTTTCCAATTCCAAGAAGCAATACTCTTGAATGGAATTGGGCTGTGCTTGCATACAAACTTTAATAAAATCAATGGCTTGGGCTGAAGCTTCTTTAACACGGCTTCCATGGCAAATATATAAAATGGCTTCCATTAAAAGGCCTCATTCGCCAACAAATTTTCGGTTTGTTTTCCTTCAAACCATTTAATTTTTTCTCGTAAATTAACGACATCGCCCACGACTATCATGCAAGGATTCGAAATCTGTTCGTTATTGGCGGTTTCCACTATATTAGCCAATGTACTGACTGCTGTTTTTTGCGTTTTTAATGTCCCCCAATGAATAAGGGCTACCGGAGTCTCAGGACTTTTTCCATGTTCCAATAGTTTTCCTTGAATATATGGCAGGTTTTTAACGCCCATGTAAATGGCCAATGTATCGATTCCTTTTGCAAGGGATTCCCACTTGATATTATCCTCTTCATCCTTTTTCCGATGACCGGTAACAATTGCAAATGATGAAGCGTGGTCCCTATGTGTAACTGGAATTCCCGCATAAGCTGTAGCGGCGATTCCAGCCGTAATTCCGGGTACGACCTCATAGCTCACGCCACTTTTGGCAAGGGCTTCCGCTTCCTCCCCGCCTCTCCCAAAGACGAAAGGATCTCCGCCTTTCAAGCGGGTGACTATTTTCCCCTTTTTTGCATATTTGACCAGGAACCGATTGATGGTATCCTGCTGCAATAAATGATAATCCGGCAGTTTACCGCAATTAATCAGCTCTACACCGGCTTTTGCATGATTCAATAGTTCTTTATTCACAAGTCGATCATATAAAATGACATCAGCTTCTTGAATGCATTTTAATCCTTTTAATGTAATTAAATCTGGATCTCCGGGACCGGCTCCTACTAGATATACTTTCCCCATTTTTGCAACCTGCCTTCCCTTAGAGAATTGTTTCGAATTCCGATAAAACGAAACCTGCTCCATTTTTAATTTTCCTTTTTTCATATAATGAGATGTCATCCACTTCAGGCAATTTCAAATAATGCTTTTCCAGTTCGATATCAACAAGTTCAAACGCCTTTTCATCTGAATCTGCAACAATGATGACATGGATTGGTTTTTCTTCGATAGTGACTTCAAAACGGTATAGATTCATGGAATGCTTACCTTCCCCTATTAAACGGAAACTCCCGCTAATATATCATCAAGTTTAATTTGTAACTCGTCTACCCCTATCCTTTCCACAAAATCGAGAAAGGTTTCTGATAGAAGTTTTGTTTCTTTGAAAAATAGGATCAATTCTTTCAACACATGATAGAGCTGATCAGCTTCCACTTTTCCTTTAAGTTTTTCATTGAACTTCCCGCCTTCGTCCAGCGTTCCTCCAACGTATATTTCAAAAGCCTCGACCATCTTTTTGTCCTGGTTTTTCATTTTTATGCCTTGCAGCCCTATTTCGGCGATGGCTCTTTGACCGCAATTATTCGGACAGCCGACCATATGCATCCTTACAGGTACATCGAGATCTATTTCCTTGTCCAGTAATTCAGAAATGGTCCTCATTCGATTTTTAGTTTCAACAAGGGCCAGGTTGCAATATTCGATGCCTGTACAAGAAACGGAATAACCAATGAATTTCTTTGGTTGATATGGAAATCTTTCAAAGATGGTTTCCTGCTTTAATTCCTCAAGATTTGAATCCGGCACATTAGGAATGATTAGATTTTGGGAATTACAGTTGCGGATTTCACCATTTCCATATTTTTTCGCAAGTTCGGCAAACTCGATCACTTCGTCCGGATTTAGACGACCCACTGGTATATTGACTCCAACATAGTTAAGACCATCTTGCTTTTGTTTATGGATGCCGTAGAAATAACCTGCATTCCATCCCTTCACCGCACTTTCTCCCTTTTCAGGAAGCGGACCGGTGTATTCCAGCAATTTTTCCTTGAATTGTTCAGGACCCCAGTCAGCAACAAGGAATTTCAAGCGCGAGCGATGACGCTTTTCACGGTACCCAAAGTCACGGAATATCGTCGTGATGGCGGCTGCTACTTCCACTGTTTTTTCAGGTAAAATGAATAAATCGAGTTCTTCTGCCAGCATCGGAACGGAGGAAAGCCCCCCGCCTACTTTCACGTGAAAACCAACTTCCGTCACCCCATCGATTTCTTTAGTGGCTGGATTGAATGAAACACAGTTGATTTCAGCATTCGAAGCATTATGGATATTAGCACTGATGGACATTTTATATTTCCTCGGAAGGTTCGAATAGTCTTCGTTAAGGCGGAAATACTCAAATACATCATAAAGGACCTCGCGTGTATCAAAAAGTTCATCGGGATCGATGCCTGCCAATGCATTCCCGATGATATTACGTGTGATATCACCACAAGCACCAGCCGTAGTCATTCCAACCTTTTCCAAACGATTTAAGATATCCGGGACTTGTTCGATAGTCAGCCAGTGGAATTGAATGGCTTGACGGGTTGTAATATCATATACACCCCTCCCGTAATCTTTAGCGATGTTAGCTAGAGTTATTTGTTGATCATACGTCAGGATACCTCCGGGAATAACGACTCGCATCATCCAGTAACCAGCTTCTTTTGGCCGTTGCAGGTATAGACCTGCCCACTTGAACATATCCCAATTCTCTTTAGGGATGGAATCAAAACCATTTGCTGCGTAATGTGGAATATCATCAAATATCTTCAATCCGTCTTTTTCCAATTTCCAGATTTCCGTTTTATTTTTAGCGATTAGTGGATTTTCCGACCAAAATTTTTCGTAAACCATTACATTTCCTCCTTGATTAAATCGCTTTCTTTGCTGTCAAATAGCCGATTACCTGTTCAACGCACTCTTCAATGCTGTATTGGTCGGATTCTAAAGTGATTTCCGGTTGTTCTGGTTCTTCGTACGGAGAGTCGATTCCGGTAAAATCTTTAATGATTCCTTTACGTGCCTTGTCATATAGACCCTTAGGATCACGCACTTCACACTCTTCGATCGGACACTTTATGTATACTTCAATAAACTCCCCTTCTTCGAGTAAATCACGTACAATCTGCCGATCTGCCCTGAATGGAGATATGAAGGCAGTCAATACGAACTGCCCACTATCCACGAATAACTTGGAAACCTCACCTATCCGCCTTATATTCTCAGTTCGATCCTCTTCAGAAAAACCTAAATCTTTATTTAAACCGTGGCGGATATTATCACCATCCAATACATAACTTCGAATATTCCGATTATATAATTCTTTTGCGACCGCGTTGGCAATCGTTGATTTTCCGGAACCCGAGAGTCCTGTAAACCATAGAACTGTGCTTTCATGCCCGTTTTGCTTCCTCCGGAGCTCCTTGGTCAATGACGTTTCATGCCAAGTGACATTCGTACTTTTACTCATATAATAATCCCCCTCTTCATATGATCCTTCAATTTATGTCCAATCAGTTATAAACTTCATTCTTTTTCAGACCTTCGATCAACACCTCGATGACCTCTTTACGGCTAAAGGTAGCTGGAGGAATTTCTCCATTACGCAACATTTCCCTTACCTTCGTTCCAGACAGGATGACATGATCTTCCCTGCCGTGCGGACAAGTTTTAGCGGAAGCCATATTGCCGCATGCTTTACAGTAAAAACTATGTTCAAAGAATAATAACGTGATCCCTAACTCATCGGCGTTAAAATTCCCAAAGATTTTTTGGGCATCATATGTGCCATAATAATCGCCAACACCCGCATGATCACGTCCGACGATAAAATGGGTGCATCCATAATTTTTACGGACCATTGCATGGAAAATGGCTTCTCTAGGTCCTGCATAACGCATGGCAGCAGGGAAAACTGCAAGGGAGACACGATCCTTGGGATAATATTTCTCAAGCAGCACTTTGTAACTTTCCATTCTTACATCTGCCGGAATGTCATCGGATTTAGTGGCACCTACGAGAGGATTTAAGAATAAGCCGTCGACAATCTCCAATGCTGTCTTTTGAATATATTCATGTGCACGGTGAACAGGGTTCCTCGTTTGGAAACCGACAACCGTTTTCCACCCTTTTTCAGCAAAAGCTTTCCTTGTCTCGACAGGGTCCAGATAATTAGCTTGGAATAACGGACGCTCTATTCTCTTAATCAACTTTATTTCCCCGCCGACATATACATCCCCGCGGTTAAATAAATTTTTTACTCCGGGATGCTTCTCATCATCCGTTTGATATACTAATGTCGCTTCCGATTGCTTATCTGGAGTGTAAATATCGGAAACGGTGAGAACCCCATATGTTTCACCCTCATGAGTCAGCGTTACTTCTTCACCTATAGTAAGGGTTTCTGCAATTTCTTCGGTCAAAGGCAGCGTAATCGGGATGCTCCATACATGTCCGCTGCTAAGCCTCATATCCCTGACCACTGTCTCATAGTCACTTTTTGTAAAGAATCCCTTAATCGGACTGTAGGCACCAGTGCCTATCAATTCAAGATCACTTAAAGCGATTTCATCGATTTCGATTGACTTTGTTATTTTACTAAAATCATATTTTGGTTCCCAAAGATCGATTAATGTTCCTCCGTGCGGTAGACTGATTGTCATGCTAATTTCCCCCTATGGTTTCTATTTATTTAAGATAAATGCAATCCGCATTCCGTTTTTTGTGCTCCTTGCCAACGGCCTGAGCGTAAATCATCTGCATTGAATGCAGGTGCTGTACACGTTTTACATCCAATGCTAGGATATCCATTATCATGCAGGATATTATATGGAAGTCCGTTTTTGTGGGCGTAGCGCCAAACATCTTTCCATGTCCAATGTATGAGTGGACATATTTTAACCGACTTGAACTTATTATCCTTATTGATATACTCGGTTTTAGCCCTTGTTTCGGATTGCTCCCTTCGCAGTCCCGAAAGCCAGGCTGTTGCCGTTGAAAGCACATCGGTAAGCGGAATGATCTTACGGATGTTACAGCACTTATTGGAATCACTAAGCCATAATTCATCCCCATATTCCGCTGCTTGTTCTTCAAGCGTCAAGGCAGGTTTCTTCATTTCAATTGAAAGTTTTGGATAGCGCTTCTTCACCTGCTCGATCAATTGGTAAGTCTCTTCAAAATGAACATCTGTATCAAGGAAAACAATTTTTGCCGAAGGGTTGACCTTCGCCAATAAATCAGTAAGCACGATGCCTTCAATACCAAAACTGCAAGCATAAATCAGTTTGTTTCCATAATGGTCATTCGCCCATTGCAGAACTTCCAAAGCTCCTTTTGTGTCACTGTCTTCAGGAAATACAGGGAATTCCCCTGAATTGAAATTTTCATAGTTTATTAATCCAGCCAACTTTTGTAGCCCCCTCTAAAAACTTGCTGTATCAGGTTAGAGTAACTGTTGATCAATACCCGTTAATCTTCCCCAGTTTATTTGATTCTAGGAAAAAGAGACGAATCTAACCAATACTCTCTATATATCAGTTAAACCCGCCTCTAGTTTTTCTAGTCAGCAGATACCTTATTTAATTCTTAATTTTTCATTTCTTTCCATTTGAATGATTTTACCATCCTGGACTATAAGTGTAATGGATCCATATTTCATTGAATTAAGCATTTCTTGAAGTCGTTCAAATATTTCTTCAAGCTGATTCTCTTTATCCAAACCAGTTCCTCCTTTAAGAAAATCCGCGAATATTTTATTTTCGACGCTGATTAAATGAATTTCTTAGTTTTATATAATTCCATACAACCTTACATTGTTATGGTTTACCTGAAATTTTTCCAAAAACAAAAATCTTTCCATGATGGAAAGATCCCAAGGTAAATATCATTACCTTATCTTCCAAAATGATCAACATTTTGTTGGAGGTAGCACCTTGCATCCATCATGCAGGTTGCTGGACTTCAAAGGGCCAATTCCCTCCGTCGCTCTGGATAAGTTTTATTATTTTAAATATTAACATATATTTAATCCTTGTCAATGGAGTTTTCTTATAAAATAACTTGGTTTAATATTATGGATGAACTGTTATTTTTATACACACTATTCAATTTATGATTTTATGTTCATTTAAATACGAAAATAGACTCATTTTTTTAGATAAAGTCTCCAAAAAAATGAGTCTATTTTCATTAATAAACCTATTATGGACGGCTGTAATTACGTTAAGAAATACGTTTTAATGCCAGTCCTTTTGTTAAAGGGATTACTTGAATTCATTAATTTCTTAACTGTATCGCTTCTACAAATTCTTGAACTTGACTCTGGACACGATCAATTAAATGTGAATCATTAATCGGATTTTCAGAATTCTGTTTATCTATTTCCTTATCAACAAAATAAATGCCCTGAAGCGGCTCGCCTTTTAATATTGAGATTAATGGTTTAAGCGCATAGTCAATCGCCAATAGATGCCTGTTACTTCCACCAATCATGATTGGCAGAACTGGCTTACCCTTAAAAGCGCCTTCTGGCAGCAAATCAATCAAGGCTTTTAATACACCTGTATAAGAAGCCTTATAAACCGGTGAACCAATGATTATTCCTCTGGCTGCTTGAATTCTCTCTGAAAGTTTTAAGATATCTTCGCTATTATATTTCCCTTGGAATAAATCATCTGCTGAGAAATCCGTTATTGAGAAATAAGCTGTGGTAAATCCTTCTTTTTCGACTAATGATTGAATATGTTTTAGTGAAATGTCCGTTCTTGATGGAATAGCCGGACTTCCTGATAAAATTACGATATCGCTCATTTAATACCCCTCCATTGTTACATGATTTCCAGATAAAATCTTCTTAAAGCATTTCGTGCAGTATGCATTTATCGTAATAGTCTGAAAAATATAAGTCAAATCTTACACTCTGGTTTAATGGATTCACAAATTTGACTGCGTCGTTTCTGAATGCATATAAAACGGTCATATTTGCGGCTTGATGCACATGCCTTTAAATATGACCGTTTCATTATGTATGATTTTGTTTACCATGAATACCATATACCAAAAGTTGTGCAATGTTCTTAATTCGTTCAGAAGTAAAATACGGCTCCTTTTTTTGTTGATGGATCTCATAATGTGTAGATAATGCCAATGTAAAAGAAATGATCCCTACATTAAATAGGATAATGTCAGAGATATATTGTATCTCTCCGCTATCTATTCTCTTTTGTATTTCAATATGCTTGGCATTTGGCTTGAAAATCTGATCTATATATTGCTTTGAAATATCTTGATCGAATTGTGTTTCCCTAAATAATATTGAAAACTGTTCTTTATTCTCAAGTATTTTTTTTATCATGGTGCAAACATGATTCTCCACTAGTTCATCCGTGGCTAGATGGCTAGTCACATCTTCGGATTCCTCGTTTTCATCAGGGGTGATTGTAGCCAAAAGCAAATCTTTTTTGCTGTCAAAGTATTTGTAAATAGTAGCTTCGGAAACATTGCATGCAGAGGCAATTTCATTCGTTCTTGTCATATCAAAACCTTTAGTGGCAAAAAGAGTCCGGGCTACATTTATGATTCGTTCTTTGGTTTGCTGCCCTTTTTTCAAAAATATCAACCTTCTTTTATAAAGATAAGACCGGTTTCACCAATCTATTTCTATGATATCTCGGTGGTAGCAATCGGTCAATATTACCTTTGATTTGTTAGAATTAATATTCCCATATATCATAAATAGAAAACATCGTCTGATTGGGACGATGTTTTCTTTTTTTTTGAAAATCACTTAAAAGATGCATAGCCATCATCGACCATGACTACACTTCCATTAATCGCATCTGCTTCCTCTAACGATAATAGATAGACGGCATTTGCAATGGCTTCTGGCTTGATTAATTTACCGCGCATTTGACTTGCATTCAATTTATCGATGATTCCCATATCTTTATAGCCTTGTATGATAGGAGTGTCAACCCCGCCTGGCGCAATGCCCACTACGCGTATGCCATAAGCACCCAATTCCAAAGCGGCTGTCTGTGTCATCATTCTTACAGCGCCTTTAGTTGCCTGATAGGCAAAAGTCCCATGGGAAGCTAAGTAGCCAAACACGGAAGCAGTATTTATAATGACCCCCTTGTTATCTAGCTCCTTCATTTTCCGTCCTGCTGCCATGATTCCAAAAGCAACTCCGTGCTGGTTCACTCCAATCGTTTTGAAGTAACCCTCCATATCTTGTTCGAGAATCATACCGCCTCCACCAATGCCGGCATTATTAAACATGATATCGATCCTTCCGTATGTTTGCACTGCTTTATTGATTAACGATTCAACATCTTCCTGCTTAGAAACATCCGTTTTAACAAAGATGGCCTCTCCACCATCCACTTTTATCTGTTCAACAGTTTCCTGTCCCATTTCCTCATTAAAATCCGCAACGACGACCTTGTCCCCCTTTGCTGCGAATTTCAAGCATGTTGCTCGGCCAATTCCGCTTGCTCCTCCTGTAATAACTGCAACTCTTGCTGTCATTTCCATTCCCCTCTCGCCAATAAAAAGCATGTAAGTGATTACTTACTTTTTTCATTATAAAAGTAAAGGACAATGAATTCAAGCAATATGTATTTTTATAGTGTTAGGAGCATTCAAAATTGAAGCTGCCCTATTAATAGGACAGCTTCATTTGTTTAGCAGATTTTCAATTCGACCTTACTTACAGAGGTCTTCACCATTTCAATGAAGAGTTGCAGAAAACGATCATCACCTGTTAATTCTGGATGAAACGCACTGACAAGGACATGGTCCTGTCTTGCAGCCACTACATTCTCTTCATAAACAGCCAATACTTCTACACCTTCTCCAATTCCATCAGCAAACGGCGCCCGGATGAATACAGCCTTATAAGGACCTTCCATTCCTTTGATTGTCAGTTCAGCCTCGAAACTATCCCGTTGACGTCCAAATCCGTTCCGTTTCACGGAAATGTCCATTAGTCCAAGATAGGCCTTCTCATCGCCAGCCAATTCATTGGCCGCCAATACCATCCCTGCACATGTACCGAAAATAGGTTTTTTACCCTCGAAGAAAGTTTTGATTGGTTCCATAAATCCATAACGATCCATTAGCTTCCTCATCGTAGTGCTTTCTCCGCCTGGAATGATCAAGCCGTCGATTTCCAGCAACTGTTCCGGTTTTTTTACTATAATTGCTTGTTCGCCGGCAGCTTTGATTTGGTTCAAGTGTTCTTCAACTGCTCCCTGTAATCCCAAAACACCAATAGTTATCATATTACCATCCACGTTCCTGCATCCGTTCTGCCGGAGCTAGTTTGGAAATATCAATTCCTTTCATTGCACTGCCCAACTCTTTGGATAACCGGCCAATCAATTCATAATCGGTGAAATATGTAGTAGCTTGAACGATTGCCGATGCGAATTTTTCTGGATTTTCAGATTTAAAAATACCAGAACCCACGAAAACGCCATCTGCTCCCAATTCCATCATCAGTGCTGCATCAGCTGGAGTGGCAATTCCGCCAGCTGCAAAGTTAACTACAGGCAATTTACCTGTGCGTTTGATTTCTCTTAAAATTTCATAAGGGGCTCCAATATTTTTTGCCTCTGTCATTAATTCATCATCACTCATGATGCTCACTTTACGAATTTGTGACTGTACCTTTCTCATATGACGCACAGCTTCCACAATATTACCAGTACCTGGTTCTCCTTTTGTACGAAGCATTGATGCTCCTTCACCAATACGGCGTGCAGCTTCGCCTAAATCACGGCATCCACAAACGAAAGGTACGGTGAAATCACTTTTTAGAATATGGTATTCTTCATCAGCAGGAGTCAGCACTTCACTTTCATCGATATAATCCACTCCCATGGATTCAAGTACCCTTGATTCAACAATATGGCCAATCCTTGCTTTAGCCATGACCGGGATTGACACTGCATTCATTACTTCCTCGACAATTCGCGGATCTGCCATTCTAGCTACCCCGCCAGCCGCACGGATGTCGGAAGGAACCCTTTCCAATGCCATGACAGCGACAGCACCTGATGCTTCTGCGATTTTTGCTTGTTCAGCGTTAATGACGTCCATGATTACGCCACCCTTTTGCATTTGTGCCATTCCTCTTTTTACTGTTTCAGTTCCTAATAATTTTTCCATTTCTCTTCCCCCTAATATTTGCATTTTTTAGATTTGTTAGACTTAGTATAAAAAATAGTTGACCGCATTGAAAGTATCAGTTTTAATAAACTTAATGGGGTCAGCATAAAATTATTATAAAAGGTGGAAACAAAATGAATATGCTTTCTTGTGATTTAAATAGGTTAAGTGAAATACCTTTGTACGAACAATTATATTCACATATTAAAAAAGAAATCATTGATGGCCGTCTTCTTTACGGTACAAAGTTGCCATCCAAACGGAAATTGGCAGAGTTCCTTCAAATAAGTCAAAATACTGTCGAGACGGCATATGAACAATTGACTGCAGAAGGATACGTTGAAGTCATACCTAGAAAAGGGTACTATATTCAAACATTCGAGGATTTAGAATATACACAAACGAACCAAGTATCCTTGGAAAAAAACAATCATAAAAAAGGGGAATTACTGTATCATTTTCATCCCAGCCAAATTGACACGGAACACTTCCCATTTGAAAAATGGAGAAAATACACGAAAAGCAAAATCGATGAATCACATCAAGATCTTCTTTTACTGGGGGATTCTCAAGGGGAATATGAACTACGATGTGAAATTGCCCATTATTTGTATCATGCACGTGGTGTACAATGTGTTCCCGAACAGATCATCATTGGTGCAGGAATGGAAATTTTATTGCAGCAGCTTGTCCTCCTATTCGGTAAAAATGCCATCTATGGTGTTGAAGATCCTGGGTATCACTTGATTCACCGGATTTTGCGCAGCTACCCAAATGAAGTCCACCCCCTGCAAATTGATGAAGAAGGCGTAAAGGTTAACCAAATTGAAGATTCAAAGATCGACGTCGTGTATGTCACTCCCTCACATCACTTCCCAAATGGAACGATCCTATCCGTTAACAGACGGACGCGATTGTTGAACTGGTCCCAAGGGGCAACAAACCGTTATATTATCGAAGACGATTATGATAGTGAATTTCGTTATAGTGGAAAAACAATTCCTTCCTTACAAAGTATGGATGCTGGTGATAAGGTAATTTATTTAGGGTCGTTTTCCAAATCATTGATGCCATCGATTCGGATCAGTTATATGGTTCTTCCCGCTCCATTGTTACAAATTCATCAACAGGAATTATCTTTTTACCATTCCACCGTTTCCCGGATTGATCAGCATGTGTTGACACAGTTCATGAAGGAAGGGGATTTCGAAAAGCATTTGAATCGAATGAGGAAAGTTTACCGTCGTAAGTTGGATAAAGTGATCGATTTGTTTAAACCACATAAGCAAATAAAGATCATTGGTGAACGGTCAGGATTGCATATCGTCCTCATCGTTAAGAACGGCATGGATGAAGAGACACTTATTCAAAAGGCAAACGAAAATCATATTAAAATTTATGGACTATCGACATATTCTATTGAAAAAGTTGACGATGCCCCTCCAAAAATCATATTGGGCTTTGCAGGGATCCCTGAATCCGAATTGGAAAAGGCCATCCACCTTTTATTGGTCTCATGGGGTTTATAAAGAAAAAGAAGTTCACTGTCGTGAACTTCTCAGTTTGTCGACAAAAGGGGTTTGGAATGTATTAATTCCGAACCCCTTTTAATATTTTCTTGGAATTTTGCTCAAGATTAAGAGCTTGGGTCTCTACGAGCCCACTATGTTAGGCCATTTTTGGACCTTGCCATGTCCAATTGGCCATCTTCTTTAAATTCATGGAAGCGAAAGTAAGCATCGCCTGCATCGACAATTTTTTAAGTCCCCTTAATGTAGTCCAACGCATACCATGCTTTTCTTTTGCATCTGCGAATACACGCTCAATCGTTTCCTTGCGTTTCGCATAGATAGGTTTTACATCTTGATGATGACGCAGGTGATCTGCTTCTTCCATATTTTCTTGCCAGATATGGCGCGTCACCACTTTTTGATGGTCTTTGCTTTCTGTACACTGTGATAAAAATGAACATGTCTCACAAATGTGTTTGGGAGATTTGTACTCGCGATATCCCTCTTTATTTGTTGTTGAGTACTTTAAAATCTCTCCCGATGGGCAAAGGTAACAGTCAAAATGTTCATCGTAAACATACTCATGTTTGCGGAAGATTCCTTCTTTTGTTCGAGGCCGTGTATAGGGTATAGCCGGTGTGATTTCTTTGTCAAAGAGGTAGCTTGTAATGGCTGGTGTTTTATAAGCTGCATCTGCGGCAACGGCTTCAGGCTTTCCAACTTTCTCAATCACTTGTTCAACCAGTGGCTCTAACATATGGCTATCATGCGTATTTCCAGGTGTTACAATCGTCCCTAGCACAAAACCATTGCGGTCTGCAGCCGTGTGAAATGAATAGGCAAACTGTTTTGTCCGTTCATCTTTCACATAGTAACCACTCTCAGGATCTGTTGTACTTTCTTTAATCTCTTTGGTTTCTTCCTTATCAAATTTATCTGGTGGAAAAGGATTCTTTCCATGGTTTTCACGATCTTGATTTATTTCTTCTTGAAGGCGTTCTTGATACGCTCGTGTTTCCTTGCGAACGACTTTCTTTGCGAACTTTCGCTTATTTGCACTGGCTTTCACATGAGTGGAATCAACGAATACATGCTCAGCACTTATTAACTTTCTTTCGGGAGCTGTCATTAAGATGCGATAGAAAATCTGTTCAAACAGGTCAGTATCTTTAAAGCGTCGCTCGTAATTTTTCCCGAACGTTGAGAAGTGAGGCACTTTATCATGGAAACCGTAACCTAAAAACCAACGGTAAGCCATATTCGTTTAAACTTCTTCAATTGTTTTACGCATCGAACGAATACCGAAGGTATATTGAATGAATGTCAATTTAACTAAAATAACTGAATCAATACTTGGGCGCCCTTTCTCTGAATACATATCTTTCACCAAGTCATAAATGAAAGTGAAGTCAATGGCCGCCTCAATTTTACGAACCAAATGGTCCGCTGGCACCAGTTGATCCAAAGTAATCATTTCAAGTTGATCTCGCTGAATAGAATTATGTTTCGAAAGCATCGTCATCACCTCAAGTTTTAATACTCCTATTTTAAAACAAAAAAGACTGTAGGCAAAAGCGGTTATATCTAATTGTTAAAACAAAGTTGATTGGAGCGGGTGTGCGAGACTCCTGCGGGAAAAGCGCGTCCAAGGGAGACCCCACAGGCGCAAAGGCGCCGAGGAGGCTCCCGGACCGCCCGCGGAAAGCGAGTGCCTGGAGTGGAAATCAACGTTCGAATTTTTAAAACCCCCAAAAAAACTGTAGACAAACTCGATTTTCATCGAGTTTGTCTACAGTCTGAGAAGTTCACTGTCGTGAACTTCTTTGATCTTGTCTAATAAAATGAGGTTCGGAATGCTCTCATCCCGATTCCCTTTCATGATTTTAATACAAGACTTTTATTTATGATGAAACCGTTGAAGAAATTTGCGACACTCCGGCCGAATGTTATTCCAATACTCATTCCTTAATTTCCGGTTTAATCGTCAGCAATTGAATATTTTTTCACTCGCAAGCATTACATAAACTGCAATAAAGATTTCAATTTTCACTTTTTAAGAATAATCAGCTTAGAAAGTTAAATTGACTTTTAATTTCCCTCGCACGCTATTAATAAACCAAATTTCATCTGCGTTATTTAGGTCATCCTTTGAAATGGTTTTTTCTTTGATTTCCTTCTTCCTGATCAAGTCTTGACGAAATGTTCCAGCAAGGAGACCTGAGTCCACCGGAGGGGTATAGAGTTCACCATTTATCTTCACCACTACATTTCCATTCGTGAATTCGGTGATGAATCCTTCTTCATTCCAAAGCAGAACATCCTGGAAGTCGGGATTACTCATTTGAAAGCCTTCATATACATCACGATTGGTGGTCTTATGAAATAGAAATGGATTTGCACTTGATATTGGAGTTTCAGCCAAGATGGCCGTAAATTCTGAATCAAGGGGCTTGATTGCTTGTCCGGAGACTTCAATTTCACCATTTTCATTAAGTAGTACCCTTACCTTTTGCAACGTCCCATGGTTTAATTCCGCATACTTTTGGAGTCGATCTCTTACATACAATTCAGAGAATCGGTAATCGAAGTAATCAGCGGATTGTTTCATCCGATCGATATGATCATTCAACAAATAATATTCGCCATCCTTGAGTTTAATCGATTCCAATAGTTTGTAAGCAGGCCTTTCCACCGTCAATAATTTGGCTTTTAAAAAGGCTTCGTCATATTCTTCCGATAACTCGGAACCCCAGGTGATTCCCCCGCCTACCCCATACTCAGCTTTTCCTGTTGCCTCATCGATCACGACTGTACGAATCGGTACATTAAAAACGGCTTCGGATTCAGGGGTGATAAACCCGATTGCACCGCAATAAACTTCACGTGGTGAATTCTCGATATCAGCGATGACCTCCATCGTTTTTATTTTAGGTGCACCTGTTATCGATCCACATGGAAAAAGTGCCTTGAATATATCAATGATTGTTGTTTCGGGATTCGTATCGGCTGTAATCGTGGATGTCATTTGCCAAACGGTCGGATATTTTTCAATTGCCTTAAGCTGTGGAACCTTGACGCTTCCAGGTTCTGCAATCACTCCCAAATCATTTCTCAGTAAGTCCACAATCATGTAATTTTCAGCTTGATTCTTTTCCGAGGCTGCTAACCAGTCTGCATTGAGCTTATCCATTTTCAGTGTCGTTCCCCGTTTTACCGTTCCTTTCATTGGACGAGTAATCAGCTGACCATCTTCCCAACGGAAAAACAACTCGGGTGAAGCCGATAGGATTCGATGTGTCCCCACATTCAAATATGCACTATAGTTCGAGCGTTGGGCTCTCTTCAAGCGATTAAAGAAAGCGAAGTCATCTCCTTCGAACTGGGATTGCAAACGCATCGTATAATTGACTTGATACGTATTGCCTTTCTCGATTTCGGATTTTATTCTTTGAAATCCGGAATGATACGTATTTGAATCCGTTTCTGATTGCCACTCAGCTAAATTAAAAGCCCCGGTCATTTTTTCAGGTAATTCTTCTTCCGGTTGATCAAAAATCCCGAACCATAATAATGGCATTTTGGCCCCATCTTTTACTTTAAAAGATTTTTCAAAAGCAGGTGCCGCTTCATAGGAAACATATCCCGCTGCATAATACCCCTGTTGAATCGCTTCCTGGACTTTTTGGAATTGGGGAAGGACATCCTCAATTGAATGGGCGGTGAACACTTTTTTCGGGTTCGTAAAATAAAGAGGCCGGCTGTCACCTTGTTTATCTGTGAAGTGAAATATTAAGGATAAAGGATCTTCTCGTTTCATTCTTCTCTCCTAACTATGTTTATGAAGACAATCGGTATGTATTTTATAAAAAAGCTTGCAGACACGTAATCTGCAAGCTCATTCTTTGACACTTATTTCATTCCAGTAACTTCTGCAATGATTTCATAAGAACGAAGGCGTGCTTCCTGATCATAAATGGCAGAGTTTATAATCATTTCATCCGCCTGTGTTTCATTTAAAAATGCCTGCAACTGCTCTTTAACCTCTTTTGGATTTCCTATAATGGAAGCGTTCAGCTGCTTCATAACAATGGCCTTTTCATATTCTGTCCAAAGGCCCTCCATCGTATCAACTGGAGGAGCAAGTTGACCAGGCGTGTTCCGTATCAAATTCAAGAACTGCTGTTGATAAGATGTAGCGATCCTTTGCGCTTCTTCCGTAGTATCAGCTGCAAATACATTGATACCAACCATGACATAAGGTTTATCGAGAACATCGGATGGTTGGAAATTATTGCGGTAACGAGCTAAAGCTGGTTGAGTGTTTTCAGGGGAAAAATGGCTTGCAAATGAAAATGGCAATCCCAGCTGTGCTGATAATGCTGCACTGAATCCGCTTGAACCAAGCAGCCAAATCGGGATATCCTGTCCTTCGCCAGGGATGGCACGAACACGATTATGTTTAGAGTCCGCATCTAGATAGCTACGGAGCTGTGCCAATTGTTCAGGAAAATCCTGACCGTTATTACGTACATCACCCCGGAGTGCCATGGCTGTAAATTGGTCGCTTCCCGGAGCGCGTCCCAGTCCTAAATCTATTCTACCAGGATACATTGCTTCCAATGTTCCAAATTGTTCTGCGATAACCAGCGGTGCATGATTCGGTAGCATTATGCCTCCAGAACCTACACGAATTCTTTCCGTCCTACCTGCAACATAGCCTATAAGCACTGACGTTGCAGAGCTTGCAATCCCAGGCATGCTATGGTGTTCTGCAACCCAGAAACGGTTGTAATTCCATTGCTCCACATGTTTAGCTAATTCTACTGTATTTTTAAAAGCTCCCGAAACTGTACCACCCTCAACGATTGAAGCCAGATCCAGAACGGAAAAAGAAATGTCGCTAAGTTTTTTAACTTGTTGATCAGCATTCATATCTTCATCTTCTTTCTTTCAATTATGATTAATTGGACGCAAAGCCATCATATAGAAAATGCACACAAAATGCACATAAAATGCTCGGATTAACTGTTAAGAATTTCCCTGGCAATCAAACGAAACGAATTAAGCCGATCCTCCAACTTATGAGTGATGGTTATCAGCATGATTTCATCAGCTTGATATTTCTCCTGAATCTCCAAAAGCCGATTCTTCACTTGTAAAGGGGTACCAAAAATCAGTTTTTTATCCAAGGTTTCCATCAGTGCTTTTTCTTTTTCAGTCCAAACATGGTTCCTTACCTCTTCAATACTTGGAACCTGCGTTCTTTCCCCTTGACCACTTTGAATTTTCCATAGAATGTTGCTAAGAGCGATTTCTTTTGCATGTTCCTCGGTTTCTGCGCATATGGCCGAAACCGTAACGATCGTTTTAGGTGCTTTAAGTAACCCTTTTGTTTGAAAGTCCTCACGGTACTGGTGAAAACTCTGCACGCCATCATTTTCACTCATGAATTCACCAAACGCGTATGCAATGCCATTCTCAGCGGCAAGTTTTGCACTTTTCCCACTTGTCCCCAATATCCATGGTTCAGGCGGTTCCATTGGGATAGGAGCAGCAGAGAGATTTGAAAAAGGATGTTTCTTTGGAAATTCATCTCTTAGAAAATACAACAGTTCTTGAACAAGTTCTGGCATTTTGTAAACATTCTGAAGGAAATTATCGGATAATGCCATCGTTGCTTCGGCAGAGCCACCAGGAGCACGACCCAGTCCCATATCAATCCGTCCTGGAAAAAGTGTTGCAAGCATATTATAAGTCTCTGCTATCCTATATGGCTTATAATGCGGAAGCAGCACTGCCCCTGATCCAATCCGGATATTTTTTGTTTGTGCACCAATGTAGCTTATCAAAACCTCTGGAACGGAACAGGCCAATCCCGGCAGATCATGATGTTCAGTTAACCAGATTCTGCTATAACCCAGTCTATCCCCTTCTTGTGCTAGTTGTAATGATGCCTGCAATGCTTCTTGTGCTGACTGTCCCGATGCAATTGGGGATTGATCCAAAATGCTCAGTTTCATTTTTTTTTACCGCCTTTCTTGGCTTTCGTAACTTAATGGTAAATCATAACTAGTCGAAAGTCGCTTGAAACGCTTGCTTTGTTATTTTAGTTTGCAGCCTTTAACGGATATTATTAGGGGCTGAAACTAAATCGGGGAGTAGAAGCGGATGATATATTCTAGCGAGTTATTTGGTTTAATACATTAATTGCGCATGTGCTGGCTTAAGGAGTCATTTCTTCACTTATTCTATCGAGGTTTTTTTGGAAGAAATGCATATAAAGAAAAGCCCTTTTTAAGGGCCTTTCCGAAGTTATTCACTTTTTTTGAATTGAGATAGTAATTCATCCGCCATTATTTGCGAATCCAAACGAGCCGCTATAAATGGGGGCTGGACCCGATTATTGGACTCGACGGGCAAACCTAGCCAGACAACTCTTTTATCAAAGATGATAAAGGAAAAGAAAACAGGTGAACAAATAAAATGATCAGCGTTGATATCAGGGTTTCTTTTTGCAGAAATGGTCGTCAATTTCACTGTAGGGTTTCGTTTCATCAAATATTGCTGCCATTCTTCTGACAAACTGTTCAAATCTGGAACAGCGATAACCATCTCTTGTTTTGTTGATTCTATATCTTCCTGAAAGTCCCCCAATTTACGGGCATGCATCCATTGCAATTTCGGGTGCTGGTGTTTAACCCATTTTCCAATGTCTTTCTTTGATACAATCTGATCATTTTGAATTTGATGATCGACAAGCTGACGAAGTGTTTTGCTGCGATAAACGTGTTTGTTGACAAATGAAGTGTCACATACATGTACGAACTTACCCTTAGTCCTTGTTATAGCCACGTTAATGAGCCTTTCACTTTCTCTCCCTGTCAATAACATTCCAGCCCTGTTTTGCGGATAACTATCAACTGTGTCAAAGATCATCATCTCACGTTCACTTCCCTGGAAACGATGTACAGTTGCAGCGATGATATCCGCGGTTTGCCGTTCTTTCCCATATAAGTCATCCAATAGTTTTTCCATCAAGTCTGCCTGAGCACGATAAGGGGCAACATAACCAATGGACCTTGATCCGCCCATATAAGCTTCATGAATCAGTTGAAAAGATAAAAGCAATTGCCATACATTCATTCTCGAATGGGATGTCCGTTCAGTAATGCAATATTCCCCTGCTAAGCTAGTATCGAGAAGTGCTGCTGCCTTATTGGCAAACGGTTCCGACATCATTATGCCTTCCCTGCTAGTCGAAACACTTTTATGATCGCCAACAAAATTGTTATAGACGACACGATTAGTGAATGCTGAAATATCCGGATGCATGCGGCGCTGTTCCTTTAATAAGAATAAATGAGGATGGAGTTCTCCTTCTTCAACAGACTGGGCAACACCGGCCCGATGAAATATGTCTTCCTTCAGCCAAAGTTTCACGAGGGAATCGCGAGCCGATGCTATGGGTGGCAATTGTTTGAAATCACCACAAACGATAATATGCTTGGCTAACGCTGCAGCAAAAGCTACCTGAGGTACGTAAGCCATACTCGCTTCGTCCAAAATAACCAGGTCATACTCTTTTTGATAAACCGTTTCATCATTTGCGGCTTTAGCTAAGGTCGTTCCGATGACTTTTGCTTCTTTTACGAATTGAACCTCTTTTTGGCGGATTTTCTCCAAGACTTTGGCCAGCTTTTTCTCTATCTCAATTAATTGATCTGTATCCCTTTTACTGAATGACCCTGCCAAGTCATACTTTAATAGACGTTTTTCTTCGCCAAGCTCTTCTTTTTCTTTAACTAATGTCGGTTCATGTTTCCCTAATAATTGCCCTGTAACAATATCTTCATGGTTGGCTAGTGATTCACCGGTTTGAGATCCATAGCGAAGCACATCGCCTTCTTTGAAACGATCTTTCTTTTTAATGAATGATGAAATTTCAGCCATCATAACATCGACAGCCTGGTTGCTATGGGACAAAACCAGAATTTTTTTATCTTGTAAATAATGATTGGCTACTGTACGAGCCAAGGTATAGGTTTTTCCTGTACCAGGGGGTCCCCAAACAAAAGTGACAGGATTGAACTTCGAGCGCGCATATAATTCTTTCACACTGCTTTGTTTTTCATTTAATGGATGTTTTTGCGGCATGGACGGATCCATCAGGCGCTTGATCCGAAGCCTTTTCCTTTTGCTTCTCTTGATTTCATCCAAGCGCATAATCAATTGTTCCAGCAATTCCCAGGGATCATGGTATAAAAAGGCTTCACCTATCATATCGCCTAAAGAACGATCAAAAACAACGATTATACTTTTCCCCTCTGATGAAAGGATTCTTCCATCCTGTTTAATCCCTCCCCATTCCAGTCGAACGAGGGAACCGACAGGGATTTTTATTGATGAACCTGTTTCAAAATAATAATTGAAAGAACCGTCACTTGTAAGCAGATGGCCGTTTGAAACCAAGTATTTTGTGCTGCCATACTTTTTCAAATGCAGGATCTCAAGTTGTAGTGCCTGCTGCCATTCTTTTATATAATTTACTGTCGAATTCATTTTTCACTTTCCTCACAAAATATGCCATTGAAGTACAAAGAAACTGGCCCATTGGCTAGGCTCCGATGTTTAAAATAACGCTGTCACCATGACTTTTTTCGCGAATAACCTGTTTCTTCAGCATATAAAATAAGGCCCAATCTATTGATTGGGCCTTTCCTACGCCAATGTTTTAACTATACCATTTTTTATAACATCATACCATGGGCTCTTTTGGAAGAAATGGTTTAGATTAACCTTCGGACAAATCAGTGAATTGATCGACCAGATCGCTGAAAATCTTCATTGCATTTTCGATAGGATCAGGTTTAGTTAAATCTACGCCTGTTTTCTTTAGCAGCTCCAATGGGAAATCGGAACTCCCGCTTTTTAAGAATGTCAAATAGCTTTCAAGTGTTTTTTTGTCCCCAGAAAGGATCTTATCGGCGATAGTAATGGCCGAAACGTAACCAGTAGCATATTTGTAGACATAAAACGGACGATAAAAGTGTGGGATGCGTGACCAGCCATACTTCACTTCTTCATCGAAAATTATTTCATCTCCATTATAAGCACGAAATATCGATTCATAGGCTGTATTAAAAACCTCGGCATTTAGAGGTTCATCATTTTCAGCTTTTTCATGTACGATCTTTTCGAACTCCGCAAACATCACCTGTGTGAAGAATGTACCTTTAAAACTATCTATGAAATGGTTAAGTAAGTGTTTTTTCTTCTGTACATCTTTTGTAGTCTTAATTAAATGGCGAATCAAAAGGATTTCATTCACAGTGGAAGCAACTTCCGCGACAAAAATGGAATACCCAGCACTTATTTGCGGTTGGTATTTTGAGCTATAGTATGAATGCATACCATGTCCAGATTCATGAGCAAGTGTAAATACACTATCTAAGTCATCACGGTGATTTAATAAGATGAAAGGGTGAACGCCATAAAGCCCTAAATTGTAAGCACCTGAACGTTTTCCAGGTGTTTCCCTGACGTCGATATATCTTTTTTCCTTAAAGGTTTTCAGGATTGTGATATACTCTTCGCCAAGAGGTTTCAGGGCCTCCACCATCAAAGAAAAACCATCATCGTAGGAAATCTCCTCTTTAGCGCCTTCGACTAATGGTACACTTAAATCATAGGCACGCAATTCTTCTACACCCAACAATTTTTTTCTTAAATGAATGTATTTATGCATGGGTCCGATATTTTGCTTAGTAGACATAATCAAATTATCATAAACTTCTTTTGGAACTTGATCTCCAAATAATGATTTTTCCAAGGCAGATGGATAATTTCTTAGTTTTGACAGATTCACATTATTCTTGATTGCTGTGGAAAGTGTGGAAGCGATTGTATTCTTCAATTGTACATATGGCTGATAATAGGCGAAATAGGCCTCTTTTCTTATATCGCGATCATCGTCTTCAATCAATTTGGAATACATTCCACGCGTCAGCTCTACCCTCTCGCCGTCTACATTCGTAACTTCACCAAATTTAATATCAGCATTGTTTATCATCCCGAACGTTTTTTGAGGTGCTGAAAAGGCTTCGCCTATTTGGGAAAGCACCTCTTCTTGTTCTTTCGTTAACACATGGGCTTTATAGCGGAAGGAATCCAGTAGATCCTCCTCAAAATATTTCAAACCCTCGATTTCATTTATGTACCCTTTTAATGTGCGTTCTTCCAGGCTCAAAAGAAAAGGCATAAAAAATGCAGAAGCATTGCTTATTTTCTGCCCTAACTTACCAGCCCGATCCAGTAATGCTTGTGATGAGGTTACCCGTGTATCCAAATCCGCTTGAAGCATGGCAAAAACATATAGCTTGTTATAAATGTACCCAAGTTCCTCACTTAATCGTAAATACTCGAACAAATCTTGAGCTGACTGAATATGTCCATCGTAAGTTTTTAATTTCTCTGTCATCTTCAGGACTTCTTGATAATCTTTTTCCCAATTAGACTCATCATCGTAAATATCTTTTAAATTCCATGTTTCTTCCACTTTTATTTCGTCACGTGATTTAAACGTTTGCATATTGTCTGCACTTCCTTTCATGCTTATAGGCTTACCCTTTATTATAATCGACTTTCAGAAAAATCTGCATAGAAAAACCAGTATGCTAAAAATACATACTGGTTTCGCCTTTTATAATTAGAATTTTGCTGCAGTTTCAGCCACTTTCGCCAATCCTTCTGCAACGATATCCTGTGAGCGATCTGGGTATTGATTATGTCCCTCAATTACGACTGTTTCTGGGTTTGTTATACCCCATAAGTTCAAATTCATCGTTACGTATTTCTCTGCCATTTCGCCAGCATCCATTCCAGGCAATGCATAATCGGATCCGCGTGCATTAAGTAATGCCACTTTTTTACCTCCAACTAAGCCGACTGGGCCTTCAGCTGTATATTTGAATGTTGTTCCCGCTTGAGCAAGATAAGAAATATAAGTTACCAATGGTGCTGGAACCGTTGCATTCCATAGTGGGAAGGCAAATACTACTTTATCGGCAGCAAGGAATTGATTCAAGTATTGTTGCACGATATCGGCAATCTTCACTTCTTCTTCAGTCAATTCCATACCTTGGCTGCGTTTATATAGAGCAGTTATTGCTGTATTTCCGTAGTAAGGTAAGTTCAGGTTAAATAAATCCAATTCAGTTATTTCATCGTTACTATTTGCTTCCTTATATGTGTTCAAAAACGTTTCATACATTTTGACACTAATAGCTTGATCCGCTGGGCGGTCATTTGATTTAACAAATAATACTTTAGACATTTTTGTTCCCCCAATTGTTAATTTTGTATGTTATTAAAAAAATAGCATTTAATCCATATATCTCGAATTAACTGCAATTGCTACTTTCACATTATAAAACCGAAAATCCAATAAGGCAAGAAATTTGTTTTTTATTTTCAAATGTCCATTTCATGAATTTTCACGGATTGATTTTTTATTCCCAATTCCTTCCAAGTAAGATACAAAAAAACCGAGAGCAATTTGCTCTCGGTTAAGTTAACTCTTTATGATGGAAGGGGCACTTACCTTTTATCGGTTCTATATCATCCCCTATGAAAAATTGTTTCCATTCATTATGATTTACATCTCCAAAGTGACTGATATCAGGATGTTTAGGAAGGTTATCCCATTTCTCCACTCGTTCCCGAACCTTTTCACGCGACATGATTCCGCCTTTTTCCGTTCCTTCCAGGCCTTCAAAGATCATCCTGGGTTGGAATCCAAGTACAAGGCTATTTCCTAAATCTCGGGTTTTGCGCTGTTTATAAGCAGGTGCATTACCAAAGACGAAGATTGGTTCCCCTGCAAAATGATAGTCCCATAAATAATGCTCGGGATCTTTCGGCGTTTCGATTGGCCAAGGTTTTTCATCTGCTTTATGCAGGTATTGCAGGATATCCCAAAACCTTTTACGGTAAAATTCTATATCACCCTCTATCGATTCAGGCTCCATAAAGACAAAAAGACCATGCCTGATATATGGTGGTTCCTGAAATAAATCAAGAAAGCTTTCCACTGCTTTTGGGAGATTGGACCAATCTTCCTGTGTGATATAAGCATAACGAAGTTCCCCTTTATTTTCAGCTTTCATACCAAAATAACAAGGAAAGGTTTTATCGGTCACTGTATTATGGAATGTTTGATATTCCTTTATTAACCATTGCGGCACTCGATCGGGATTTGTCATATCTTCTTTTGTTAACAAACTTGAATTAGCAGTCAGCATCATTTTTCTCCTTACATCATTTTATTATATGTTACCCGCTTTGAATAAACTAAAACTTCTTCTGACTGGAATAAACTCAATCAATCGTATCCTATATAATTACTTCATTAGTTAAGAGATTATGACTGCCTCCCGATTCATCGGGATTCAATTAAAAACTTTCGATCTGCCTATTGATCATTTTCTTTACATTGGGATAACCTAAGAAAAAAATAGGAGTGATGCAAATTGGCAAGGAGAAGGAAAATTCTAGTATCTGAAGCGCGAAAAGGACTCGATGATCTAAAAGCCAAGGTTGCTGGTACAAAGAATCCCGAAGAAGCAAAGTTTGAAGTAGCAAAAGAAATGGGCGTACCGCTGAAAAAGGATTATAACGGAGAACTGACCTCCAAGCAGAATGGAAAAATAGGCGGAAAGTTAGGCGGAGGCATGGTCAAGGAACTTATAAAGATGGCACAGGAAAACTTAGGAAAAAAACATTAAAAGAGCCGATTCCGGTTGGGGTTGCTCATTCAAAAGATCATATATTAAACGAACTGAATGAACGAAAAATTTCGGGACTTAATACATGGCAATCATTACTCAACGCAAAAGAGCCAACCTTTATAGGCTGGCTTTTTTTAGTATTAATTAATTCTCACGGGTGTAACTCTTGAAGCTACTGACATAATTAATTCCTCCGACATCGGGTAATTAGTGGCAGCTGGATCCGTCATTACTGCTTTAAGAATTCTTCCCATATCTGAATGGTCAATTCCATAGGCGCCGAAGTCGGAAGGCAGCCCTAGATCAGATAGGAAAACACGGAGCTTTTCTACCACTTTCGCTAAGATCCCTTTTGAATCTTCATCATGTATTTTCACATTAAAGGCTTCGGCCATAAAATGGGCCTTTGGAAGATATAAATCCGGATTTGTTTCCATGACGACCGGTAATAATACGGCATTAGCCAAACCATGCGGAATACGGAATAACGCCCCATATGCGTGGGCAAAGTTATGAACTGGAATCGCATTCAGTGCACTGCAAAATGCAGTGATTCCCATCATGCTTCCATGAAGCATCTCCATTCTGGCCTCAATATTCGTTCCGTCCTTTACGGCCCTCGGTAAGTTTCTTTCAATAACTCGAATGGCCTGATAAGCATACGCATCGGTTATTGTTGTCGCTGCAGGTGAAACGATCGCTTCAATTGCATGTGTCAATGCATCTGCACCAGTAAACGCCGTAATGTCAGATGGCAGTCCGACTGTTAATTCGGGATCTAGAATGGCAACATCCGAACTTAAAAAAACATTGTATATATTCATTTTGACTTTTTTACGTTCATTATATATGACTGCGATCGGGGATACTTCAGAACCGGTCCCTGCTGTTGTGGCTACGGAAATATGCGGGATATTCATGGATTGCGCTTTTGGAAAACCCTCATACAGATAACCGCTTGGTATCGAATCATTTATATCCGTAATTCCTTTATATAATCCGAATTTCAATGCCTTTGCTGTATCGATGACACTCCCTCCACCAATGGCAAGTATGGCATCGGCATTCACTTCGCGTGCATATTTCAATGCTTCGTTTACACATTCACTAGCTGCGTCTTGTGTAACATCCAGAAACAGTCCAACTATTTCAGCTTTGGCACCTAATTTCTGTTGCTCAAAAGTTTCGGCAACTTTTTTAACTACACCTGCATTTTCCAAGCCGGCATCACTCACGAGAAGAATCCTTTTGGCCCCGAAACCATTGAATAGGGCCGGAATGAGTGAACGAGTGTTAGTGCCACTGTAAACTGAATACCTTAACCAAAAATTCGAATGAGCGTTTACCTTCATAAAATTTCACCTCAGATATACTAGTTTATAATCGCAATTAAGAATTGTTCATGCCCGGCTATCAAGTTTCTAATGGCCAGTCATTATGAAATGTAAAATGGACACTAAGCTTGTCTCTTTTATCCTTTATATAACCCCATATTCCTTTTCGTTAGTTTGATAGATCTCTTCAATCCCCTTTC
This sequence comes from Peribacillus sp. NPDC076916, assembly GCF_050269675.1. Lineage (NCBI taxonomy): Bacteria > Bacillati > Bacillota > Bacilli > Caryophanales > Bacillaceae > Peribacillus > Peribacillus sp. NPDC076916. Next base: position 863,232 of record NZ_JBNNIU010000002.1, on the reverse strand, counting down.
CTTTTGCCCTGGCTAAAATCTCCATCCGTACTGTTAATTGTTTCATGGTAAAATTCAATATAGCTTGTTGGTCATTATCAAATGGATTTCCTAACAGATCATATCCCTCAGTATTTAACGCGATGGCCAGTGGTGAAAGTTCCTCCATTCGCTTTTCAACCTGTTTAAAGATATGCGGATGTTCACTGATGATTCTCTGTAGAAGGAAGGTCCCGTAAGCAATATGGCGTGATTCATCCTTCTTCAAAAGACCCACACCTTTTAATAAACCCGGCATCATTTTATTTGCTTCGAGGGTCTGATAAAACCCAAAGTATCCAGTTTCTGCAAGCACACCCTCTGTAAACATATTATAAACAGTGGCTGCTTCTGCCAATGCTTCAGGGGATTGATCGGATAAAAGTTTCTCCATGGCTTCAGGCAATATTTCATAAAAAATCGATTTATAAGTGTCTGAGTGATAAACCGTCAAATCACCCGTTTCACCTATTTGATCTAATGTATAACGAAAGAACTCCATATGCTTCGCTTCCTCGAACAGAAATGTCGTTAAGTACATTTCTTCTTCAATCCTGCCTTCCTTGGCAATCGTCATAATTAAGGGAAGCAAATCCAAAGTCACCGCTTCTTCTCCCCCCTGAAAAAGGGAAATGATCCTTAATAACACTTGCCTTTCAATATCAGTAAATGACTTCCAATCTTCTTTATCCTGGTTGAAATCAATGTCACGAGGATTCCATATACCGAATTTCTTTGCCTTTTGATAAAGTTTAAATGGTAGGGAATCTTCTTTAAAACTCCTGCTGGTGGTCGTTAAATTCATTCTTTTCATGGTAATGCCTCCTTGAAATTATGAACTTTGAACTTTTGAATCTCTGGATTTTTTAAATTTGTAAGAGTTTTCATTATATTGTAAGATATTAGTAGCGTTTATCCTAGCACTGAAAATGTAGGGAGGAATAAAGTCGAATGCTTGAGGAAACTCTGTTGAATCATGTAAAAAAGATATCCCAACAAAAAGATATGGCAAATAAATCACAAATGATTGTAAAGGGCTGTGTGGATTTTTTTTCATTTCAACGAGCATCTTTATTCAGTTATTCATGTTTAACGGGAATGGGTGAAGGAATTTGTGCATGTACAAGTGAAGATACCTTTTCATTACATAATGTTAGAGAAAATATTCATGATATATACCCCATCCACCAAGCAGTCATCCATAACAAACCCATGTACTTAACCATTCAGCATGCAAAATCCTCCATCCCTGCAAAATACGTTAAAAGATTTTCCATCTCATCATTGGCAATCATTCCGATAATTGTGAATGACTTGGCCATCGGTTTAGTTTTGGTCGACCCCATTCACGCTAACGAGCCAATTACCAAGAATGATTTAAATAAGCTTTCCCATTATTTAAAACTGGCTGTCGGTTCAACAATGGATTCCGCCCCTCCCACTTACCTTCTAAGCAAACGTGAAGTGGAGGTCCTTCAATATTTAGCCAATGGAATGGGATTAAAGCAAATGGCACCAAAAATGAGCGTTAGTGAATTTACCGTCAGAGATCATATTTCTTCTGCTATCAGGAAATTGGGAGTGAATCATCGGACAGAGGCCGTCGCGGTTGCCATAAGAAACAAAATGATTATGTGAAAACAAAAAAAAACCTTCAAAGAAGGTTTTTTTTTTTTAGTATTATTGAGTCACTTTTTCTTCTACTTTCGCAGTCCAGTTCAACTCGTCTGCGACTTTACCTGTTTGCACACCTGTCAGTGTATCATAAAGCTTTCTAGAAAGTTCTCCAGTTTCCCCGCTTTGAACAATCATTTCTTCACCATTCCACAAAAATTCACCAATTGGTGAAATGACCGCGGCTGTACCCGTTCCAAAGGCCTCTTCCAATTGACCTAATTTATAGGCTTCATGGACTTCCTCCATCGAAATGCGTCTTTCCGACACAGGAAGGCCCCAATGTTTCAGCAATTCGATAATGGAATCACGAGTAATACCCGGAAGGATACTTCCATTTAAAGCAGGAGTGATAATTTCACCATTAATTTTGAAGAAAACATTCATGCTTCCAACTTCTTCAATATACTTTTTCTCTACTCCGTCTAACCAAAGAACTTGGGCATAGCCCATCTTTTCGGATACTTCTTGGGCTTTCAGGCTCGAGGCATAATTACCGCCCGTTTTGGCTTCACCCGTACCTCCATTAACTGCACGTGTGAAGGCTGACTCCACTGCAATTTTAACTGGATGAATACCTTCTTTATAATACGAGCCCACTGGTGACATGATGATGATGAACTGATATTTATCCGATGGAGAAACTCCTAGATATGGTTCAGTAGCTATAATGAATGGCCTGATATATAAGGATGTCCCTTCTGCCTGGGGAACCCAATCCTTATCAACGCTAATTAAAGTCTTTAAGGCCTTCAACGCAAAATCAACGTCGATATCCGGTATGCATAATCGGCTATTTGAACTATTTAAGCGTTGGAAATTCTTTTCCGGACGGAATAAGATAATTTCATCCTCAGGTGTTGCATATGCTTTCAATCCTTCAAAAACGGATTGACCATAGTGAAAAATCATAGCTGACGGCTCTAATGAGAGCGGTTGATAAGGAACAATTCTTGGATCATGCCACCCTTGCCCTTGTGTATAATCCATTATAAACATATGATCGGTAAACTGCTTACCGAACTCAAGCTGGTCCGCCTGTGGCTTTTCTTTCTTTGTTGTACTAAGCGTGATTTGCATGTCATGTTCCTTCATTACCAAAACCCCTTGTTGATTAAATTTACAAGATTTCACTTCCATAAAATCTATCTTTAATTAGTTTACTCCTATCATGAATCATAGTTCAAGCCTTCAAGACGAAATTTTCGGAATTTTTTCAAAATAAATGGAATTTTTTTGATTTCCAGACTATGATTCCTGAAAAAAGGATGAATTATTCCTGAAATCTCTCAAAAAATATCAATTCCGATTGTTCGCTAAGGTGTCCTGAAATAGTGAATATTAGATTAATTTTACCAAAATAATTAAAATAAAGCCAATGAGAATAATTCTAGTTATTTAACCATGGCACCTTAAGTAAATTCATTCGTTTTCCTTTTTGCAAACATAAATAAAAAGATATGCAGCAACTTCGTGATTACAGGTGCTCTAAAAACACTTAAAGCTGATACCTACAAACTTATATATATTATATAACACCTTAGAAAATATAACTTTTTTAGATTCATAAAGTGGCTTTTTCGTGCCATTCCCAATTTTAATCAAATGGAATAAAGAGGGAAATTTCGCAAAATTCAATTTAGTAGTTTACTACTAAATAATAATCTTATATACTTATCCCACAAGATAGATAAAACGCATGCAAAATGAGATATTATAGATAAAACGCATGCAACTTTCTTATTTTTGACGAAAAGGGGTAACAACATGACAAAAAACAGATGGTTAATCGCTTTATCAGCTATCGCCATTCACCTTTCCATTGGTGGTGCGTACGCCTATAGCGTATACAAAAAACCGTTAGTTGAGACTATGGGGTGGTCAGAAACTGAAGTAACGTTAGCATTCACAATAATGATGGCGCTTGCAGGAACTTCTGCAGCCTTCTTTGGTAAATTCGTGGAAAAAAATGGTCCGAGAAAGTCAGCTATGGTCGCAGCTGTATTATTCGGTTTAGGACAAGCCGGTTCCGGTTTAGCAGTAATGGTCGATTCACTTCCGCTATACCTATTGACATATGGGGTGTTAAGTGGACTTGGCATGGGGATCGGGTACATTTCACCTGTATCCACTTTAGTCAAATGGTTCCCAGATCGCCGGGGATTGGCAACAGGAATGGCAGTATTAGGATTCGGTGCCGGAGCTCTCATTACAGCCCCAGTAGCTGCAAGCCTTATGGAATCCGTTGGCATTTATACTACCTATTATATTTTAGGAGCAGGCTATTTCATACTGATGTTCTTAGGTGCATCCTATATTGCACCTCCAAAGGCCAACTGGCTACCTGAAGGAATGAAGAAAGATATTGAATCCGGTAAGAAAGAACTAAAGAAAGACCTAAGGCAATTAACTGCAAAAGAAGCGGTTAAAACGAAACACTTCTGGATGTTATGGTCCATGAAATTGATAAATACAAGTGCAGGAATCATGATGATTTCTGTAGCTTCACCTATGGCTCAAGACGTTGTTGGTCTGTCTGTAGCAGGTGCAGCAACATTAGTCGGCATTATGGGAATCTTCAATGGCGGAGGAAGACTTGGCTGGGCAGCAGCATCTGATTATATTGGCCGTCCAAATGTTTTCGTCATTTTCTTCATCATTCAAATCGGAGCGTTCCTGTTACTTCCAACGACTACAAATACACTATTGTTCCAAGGACTTATCTTGCTGGTCGTTAGTTGTTATGGTGGAGGGTTTTCAAATCTCCCTGCGTTTGCCGGGGATTTATTTGGTACTAAGGAAATTGGGGCCATCCACGGTTATCTTTTAACTACGTGGTCTCTAGGTGGGGTTTGCGGACCAATGTTGGTTACTGCAATCAGGGAAAGTACGAACAGCTACATCCCGGTATTCTACGTTTTCGCAGTATTAATAGCGATAGCATTCGTCATCTCCATCTGGCTGCGTCTCGACATTAAAAAAATGCAAAGAGCACAGAATCAAGGAGTAACGAACACATTAAGTCAAATATCCTAATTTAAAAACTTGCAAAAAGGCATTATCAAGTAAACTTCCCTAAACGGAATTTACCTTTGATGATGCCTTTTTTAGTTTGTTTATGGTTATTACGGTGTATCTTTTTGAACTGTAGCACAACCGAAGATTTTATGGAATATGCCATCACCCCGGAATGTTTGCTCGTACAGTTGTGATCATTTCTAATGCAGTAGCCTTGGGAAATGCAGTTAGCTGTGCAATCCTTATAGGCGGACTTTATTGAGGACTTATGCACGTAAAGGCAGGAAAACGAAAAAGTAATGATGAACGTTTATCATTCATCTTTAATTCGATTGGAATGTTTCACTTTTGAATCTAATCACCTGATTTAAAAAGCTGGAATTCGTATTTCTTATACTTTTATGGAATTCCGATAGCTAAAGCAGCAACCAAACGAAGCTGTTGGAATTGAATACAAGACTTTCACTGTGAATGATGGTTAATTTTTAAAAAAATATCGGTGCCGGTTTATAAAGTTTAACATTAAGCTAAATCAGGGAATCAAGTAAGAGATGGATTTAGGGGGGATTGTCTTGTGGATCAATAAACCGTTTTTCAAATATGCATGCGCGACCATTTTGATCATTTTAATTATTTTTTTACTAGGTAAGATTGATTACGTTCTGCTGCCGCTACAAAAAATCATTGCTGCCATGTTTTTCCCTATTATTGTGGCTGGGCTTTTATACTATATTTTACGGCCGGTAGTTAACTTATTAACTGAATTTATCCCGAGGTCAATTAGCATCTTCACCGTGTTTTTGATTATATTTAGCATGATTGGGATGGTAAGTTACTTTGGAAGTCCTGTAATCGTGGACCAATTTCAAAAATTATCTGAAACCCTTCCAAGCAAAGTCAAGGAATTCTCTAAAGAATCTGAAGTCATGATTGAGAAAAATGATTTTGGCATGGTTAATATGGAAGATCTAAAAGAAAAAACGGTCACGCATTTGAAAGATTACTCGGAAAAACTAATAGTGAATGTCAATACCATTTTTTCCACGATTACGAGTGTATTAACAGTATTGGTCATTACACCATTCATTTTATTCTATTTCTTGAAGGATGGAGATAAATTAAGACCATTTCTATTAAAATATATACCGAACGATGTTGAATCAGAGGGAAACACGATATTAAAAGATGTCGATAAAGCCCTTTCAACTTATATTATCGGTCAATTCATCATATCAATCGTCATTGGGACTTTGATGTATATCGGCTACTTGATTATCGGTCTCGATTATGCACTCGTATTAGCCATATTCGCCATGATTTTTACCGTTGTACCATTCCTTGGTCCCTTAATAAGCATCATCCCTGCCCTTTTCATTGCCTTACAGCAAGACATTGGGTTGGCAGTGAAAGTACTCATTGTCCTTACCGTTGTTCAACAGGTCGAAGGGCACTTGGTTACACCGAATATTATGGGAAAACGGCTTAACATTCACCCGCTTACCATTATCTTATTGCTGCTTGCTGCTGGATCAATTTACGGTTTCATTGGCATTTTAATCGCTATCCCCACTTATTCTGTAGTAAAAACAATTATAGGGAATTTCAGGAAATTTTATAGATTACGAAAAGGGGTTACTTAATTAAGGAGCTGTATCCTTAGTAGTCCTAATTAGAAGTATTTTTTAAAAAAAGGACATCTTATCAACGCTTCAGATTGTAGGTATAGTAACCTCTATGAGAAGCGGGTTGGCTTTAGTTTTTTTCTTGAAAAGTGTTCAGTTGAATCCAATAAGTTTACCTTGAACTTTAAAAAAACATTCCAGTTGATTGGAACGGAAGGCGCGAGACTCCTGCGGGAAACGCGCCAAGGGAGACCCCATAGGCGTTAAGAGCGCTGTGGAGGCTCCCGGACCGCCCGCGGAAAGCGAGTGCCTGGAGTGGAAATGAAAGTTCAATTTCACAAACCTCCAAAAAGTTCCTGTTGATTTCAAACGGTAACAAGAAGGATAACCTATTTTTGTTTTAAAATCATGGTTCGGGTGAGACCATCCCCCTTTTGTACACAAAATAAAAACGTTGATAATTCTATCAACGTTTGTTTAATAATTTTTTAACAATGCTTTTAAAAAAGGCTTTGTAACTTTTCTTTTTGACAACTTGCTGGACATGATATTTCTTCTCGATATAAATTTCCTCTTTATTTATGGCATTATGTTCTGCTAATACCAGACCCAAGTCGGAGTTATGATCTTTATTCAGGACAATTTTGTATGGGATATTATGACTCATTGCCAATTTTATATATTTCCCTAAATATTGATAGTCCATCTGACCATTTAAAAATAAATTTGAACGGGGATGCTGCTTCATCATTTGCTCTATCTCCGGATATACATTCGTTTCAAAGACTTGGCTTTTTTTTAGGACGATGACGACGCGCTCCCGTAATGTGCCCAGAAATTCCCTGCGTTCACCAGGCTTGATTTCTTTTGGACCATGGATGCCTTGTTCTAGATAGTCCTCCACCTTTAGGCGTGACAATTCTTCCCCACCTCCGCTTTCACATCAATAATGTATGTAATATGGCCAAAAATAGTGCCCATCATTTCTACGTTTGCCAAAAAAGCAGAAAGTTGCCCTTATTTTAATATTACATATTTTTAGTCTACCCCCACTTTAAAAAATTGTCACTTTAGCTCCACTTCATGCATAGGATAGTGTATGTGTAAATGTAGGTTGCTTAAATGAGGGACGGGGAAAAACATGAAGAAATTGATGGTATTTATATTAATATTCGCTTTTAGTTTTGTTGGGTTCAGTAATACTTCAGATGCGGCAGCAAGGCAACTGATTATCATCAATAAAGCCAATAATCAGCTTGCCTATTACGAAAATGATAATTTGGTGAGGGTTTTCAGCGTGGCGACAGGAAAGAAAGCCTCCTACACCCCTGAAGGAAAGTTCAAGGTAGTGACAAAGATTGTGAATCGTCCCTATTATAAAGGCAACATTAGAGGCGGAGACCCAAAAAACCCTCTAGGTAAAAGATGGCTCGGGATCAATGCAAGGAATACACCAGGAAATACCTACGCAATACACGGAAATAATGATCCTGCCACCATTGGGAAATATATAAGTGCCGGTTGTATTCGTATGTATAACAATGATGTTCAATGGCTGTACGAAAGGGTGAAAATGAATACTGTAGTGTTGATTGCCAGTTCGAATAAATCATTTGCCACCATAGCTGCCACGAATGGCTATAAAGTGAGCGGATCTGTGAGCCTACCCGTAAATACCAGCCCTTCCCTGAAGAAAGGAAGCAGTGGCCCCAAAGTAATTGAACTGCAAAAAAGATTAACTAAACTTGGATACAGCACTAAAGGAGTAGATGGGTCATTTGGAAAAAATACTGAAGTTGCTGTAAAGAAATTCCAAAAATCCAAAAAGCTCACTTCAGATGGAGTCGTCGGACCAAAAACGAAAAAAGCGCTTGGACTTAAATAATTTTCAATACCGATATCCACTGTTTAGAGGATATCTTTTTTTATGTTTTAATTGTACAACCTATACATTATTACCCATATCGTCTTTATTTTCCCACCATCGGTTATTGACTTTATGTTATAATTTATACATCAACAGCTAATCATAATCGCACTGTCATTACATACAAGGAGGTAATACAAATGTACGATGAAATTCTCGTAACATCCATTAAAGCAATTTTTGTAATAGGCACCATCGCGATGTTTGTGATTTTAGGATTCGTAAAAGGACGCCGTTTTTAACTTTATCTAAAATATCCTCACCTGCCTGATTACATGTATAATTTTATACCGGTAATCAGGTTATTTTTCACTCAAAAAAAAAAGCATATCCTCTCTGGGCATGCTTTTCCTTACCAATTCCAATAATCCGTTTTATCTAAAAGTTGATCGATGTCAAATGTATCAAGATGGAATGGAACTGACTCTTCCGCAATCGCTTCAGTGGCTGACAATAATTGGTCGATATCAATAATGGCCAAAACAGTCCTCTCCTTTTTTTAATGGTATTTACCCTCATTTTCATTACATTAAACACTTCGTTCAAAAGAAATTTTATTTGAGGGTATCCTTTAAATTTTACATTTGACATTCATTTTAGATGCAGTGAATCTTTTTCAGATCCTTCCTGAGAAAGCGTATGTATCAATTTAACCAGCTTATAAAAAGTCCCGCTGCAGATTGTAACCTCGGGCAGATTATGAAATATTGATTTTTTATTAATATGATAATTGTCTTTCTCGGGTGAATACACTATAATTTTCTTATTTAAAGATAAAGCATATCCAAGCTCATATAGATTACCTTTACCTGCTGTTAGGAAGATCAGCATGAAATCGGCTTCCTCAATCCCTTTTTTTTCATATTCTCCAATGCCGTCCTTTATTTGGTTTTTTTCATCATTCGTAATTAAATTCAAGTCATTCACACAAGTAAACCCTTTTGAAGTCAATTTCTTGATCAATGACCTTACTTGCTTCAAATTTTTTTCGTCTGATGCTATATAATATTTCACACATACACCTCCAAAATAAATAACTATTGATACTTTTTACCTATGTTACCTATACTATACATATTCGTTATAAAGAACGCAATATCCTTTCCCCAAAAATAAAAAATATTTAAAGGGGTTAAAGCGAACCAAAAAACCATCATTCCTTTTTCAGGCAATGATGGTTTATCAAATATGCAGTGGAATCATTTCCACCGTCGAATCAGCTTACTCAAAAAATAATAAACTATGTACAAAATTTGGTTTGACATTCCGGGTTATAAAATGTTCATTGAATGTAAAGAAATACAAAATAAAAACCTTGTCCCCTAATCGACAAGGTTTTTTTATTTTTCATATGTGATATTTTCTATTTCAATCCTGAAGGGGGCAGCCTCACAAATATTAATTCCCCTATCCAGATTCACCTTTTCCATTTCACTTGCATCCGGGATTGTTTTTTTATCGTGAATAAAATGTTCGACCATGGCTTCCAACAGTTCTTGAGCACAAGCTAAGGCATCTACCCGATTCCTACCGCTAACGGAAGAAATAATTCCTTCTCGCCTAAAATCCGGGAAGCAAACTTGAACGGAAAAAGAATCGATAATCAACGGGTGCTTTTCATAATAGAATACGGCTGGATACTCAAAGATTTGAATGGTCAAAATATCATCCCTTCATACTATATTTAGGTTTTTAAGTTAATTATAACATGAATTTCCATTTTAAATATGTTTAATTTACTTTTCTTAGTTTTTTAGGTTAATACTTAGATTTAAAAGGTTGTTATGTCCGTACTTACTGTGAAATAAAAAAACACCAGGAAAATCAGGATCAAGATAACATTCCAGATTATTCCAATGATACTGCACACTTTTCCAGCTGTCACTAATCCCTTTCCAGATTCACCAGTAAGCTTAATTTCTTGTTTACTCTTCGAAGCAAATATTAAACCTAGAATACCTAGTATGATGCCTATGAATGGAATTAACAGGGATAATACCCCCATGATCAATGATACTATAGCTTTGCTATTGGTTAGTTTGATTTCCGACATATATTCCACCTTCTTTCTTCCTTTATATATACGGTTAGTAAAAGGAAAAGATTCGTTTTTTGTGTACTTATACTTCTAATATTCCTGATGATTTCAGAAATCCGCTCCCTTTCCGCAGACTGTCTGCCAATCCTTCTCGCCGAATGCATCTAGCGGTGTCTCAGCTTGCCAGTTATTCGGCAGTTGTGTCGCAAATTCTTCTAGCTGGTTAGGGACTCTTCCCTGATTAAAAATGTAAAAATACATGAGCCTATCCAAGTCTTCTTTTATAACGATGGCCCGAAGTGAGAGCAATCCGATCCCTCCTTTTGTAGACAAGTAGAAAACGACTCATTCCTGAGTCGTTTTTTTAGGTTCGTTTCAATTCAAGTCTTTGGGCTACCATAGAAAGACAATAATTAACAATGAAATACATGAGAGCCACAAGGATCAAAATTGGGATTAAGTACTTTTGACTTTGTCCATATATGATTTGACCATGATGAGTCAGCTCCGGTAAAGAGATGACAACAGCTAAAGAGGTATCCTTTAATAATGAAATGAATTGGCTGACAATAGGAGGAACCATGCGGCGCAGCGCTTGGGGAAGAATAATATGTATCAACGCCTGTGTATAGCTCAAGCCTGATGAACGGGCAGCTTCCATTTGGCCTTTATCAATCGATTTAAGTCCACTTCGAATGACTTCAGAAAGCATGGCAGACTCGAAAATTGTCAAGGCAACAATGGCCGCTGGAATGATTTCCAGTTTAATCCTCACCTCTGGCAAAGCAAAATACGTAAAAAATATTATTAATAGCAGCGGTAAATTCCTTATCGTTTCTACAATCAAAGCTAATATTTGTGATAACACCGGCACCTTTGCGTAACGGATAATACCAACAAGCCCGCCAATAATGAAACTTAGAATGATGGATATAAAAGCTACCTGGAGCGTTACCCAAAATCCTTCTAATAAAAACTTAAGATTATCTGGTGTATAGGCACCTGCAAAATCCATATCATATACCTCCTTCAATTACTCTTAGCCAGACGTTTTTCCAAATAACCAACGCCAAAACTTAAAGGAATGGTAAGTATTAAGTAAAAGGCTGCAACGAAAATGTACACATCAAACACGACAAATGTCCTTGAAGAAATCAAATCCCCGTGGTACATAAGATCGAGTCCTGCAACGACGGCTAAAATGGAAGAATTCTTAACTAGATTGATAAATTGGTTCCCTAAAGGAGGTATGACTATTTTAACGGCTTGTGGCAATATGACGAGCCTCATTGCCTGCCCATATGTCAGGCCTGAAGAACGGGCAGCTTCCATTTGACCCTTTGGCACGGAAAGTATGCCCGCTCGAATTGCCTCAGCTATGAAAGATGAAGTGTAAATGGTCAAGGCCAATGTCCCTGCGTAAAGACCGCTAAGTTTAAGACCGAGAAAGAAGAAAAAGGTTATGATCAATAACGGTATATTCCGAATGAACTCGACATAGGCGGTACCCAGCCAGTTTAGTGGCTTTATCGGCGCAATCCGCATGATAGCAATAAGCACACCAAGAATCAAACTCGCTACCAACGCGATCAAACTCGACATGATCGTATTTCTAAAGCCTAATAAATACATATCCAGATTCTCTGTTAAAATGGAGAAATCAAGCACGGCGTACACTCCTTTAACTAGTAAGGATGAGCAAAACGCTCATCCCCACAGACAAATGTTCAAATGTTATTTAAGGCCAGCTTCCCTTATACATTTGCTAAAATGTTTAATGTTTAATCCATTTATCATGGATTTCATCGTACTTGCCTGAATCTTTAAGTGACTTAAGAGCTTTATTCAACTCGCCAACAAAGTCAGCATTTCCTTTTTTCACGGCAATTCCATAAGGCTCTTCCGTAAATGTACCGCCAACAAGTTCATAACTTGGATCTTCATCCGCCATTCCATAAAGGATGGAATCATCCGTGGTCAAGGCATCCCCTTGTCCGGATTTAAGTGCGGCGAACGCTTCGGAATAGTTTTCAAATTCAAGCACTTGTGCTTCAGGGGCTTTTTCACGGATATTTATGGAAGAAGTAGAGCCCTTGACGGCCAATACCTTTTTCCCTTTTAAGCTATCAATACCCTTAATATCACTGCCCTTTTTGACTAACAAAGATTGTCCGGCATCGAAGTAAACATCAGTGAAGTCAACTTCTTTTTTACGATCTTCCGTGATTGTCATGGTCGCTACAATCGCATCGATATCACCATTATTCAATAATGCCATCCTTGTCTTAGATGTCACTTCTTTAAATTCAACTTTATTCTCATCACCAAGGATTTCTGCTGCAAGAGCTTTGGCGATATCAATATCAAAGCCTTCTACATCTCCAGTCTTAGGATTTTTCAGTCCGAATAGCCTTGTATCATTTTTCACCCCGAAAACGATTTTATCCTTTTCCTTCACTTGTGCGAGAACATCTTTTGCTTTGTCTTTACCTCCACCCTCATCAGCTTTGTCTGATTCCTTGCCCCCGCCGCATCCAGCTAATAAGATGACAGCCAGTAATGATAGCAAAGATAATTTTAACCATTTCTTTTTCTTAAACATGAAATTCACCCCTGTTTTTTATTTAATGATTTAATATACGGCTAAGGAATAAACGAGCCCTCTCTTCACGAGGATTGACGTAAAACTCAGCCGGTGATGCCTCTTCCAAAACCCTGCCTTCGTCCATGAATACGATTCGATCCGCTACTTCACGGGCAAATCCCATTTCGTGCGTAACCACCACCATCGTCATGCCTTCATGGGCAAGGGCCTTCATTACATCCAGTACCTCGCCGATCATTTCTGGATCCAAGGCTGAGGTAGGTTCATCAAATAGCATGATTTCGGGACCCATTGCCAAACCTCTGGCAATCGCTACCCGTTGTTGCTGTCCACCTGAAAGCTGGGAAGGAAATGAATTTGCTTTATCTCCAATCCCCACCTTATCCAAATACTTTAGTGCAATCTTTTTCGCTTCCTCTTCGGATTGGCCTAAAACCTTCCTGGGGGCAAGCATGATATTCTCTAGCACGGTTTTATGAGGATACAAGTGAAAATGCTGGAAAACCATACCGATATTCCGACGGAGTTTGTTTATGTCCGTTTTTTTATCCGCTACATTTGAACCATTTATGGAAAGGGAACCTTCCGAAATGGTCTCTAGACGATTAATGCATCGAAGCAGTGTACTTTTCCCTGATCCGGACGGTCCGATGACCACGACCACTTCCCCCTTCTTAATCGTAAGATTAATCTCTTTCAATACATGGAAATCGCCATAAAACTTATTCACTCGGTCAAAAACTATCATAATTAGCCCTCCGCCCCTAATCAATCTCAAAAAAACTGAAAATTTATAATAATCAGAATTATATAAGCGTGATATAGCATTCTCCTAACTCGAATCAAATTTTATGTATAATCCTTTCTCCCACTATTATTTCCCAATATTTCGAGAGTAATAGTGAAACGACCATTTTTATTGTTATTTTAAACTAGTAATTCAAATAATATATTCAATATTCACACTTTTTATTATATAAAATCTTTCTTAAAATTACCATATAAACTTTAATTTGTTAAAAGTGATATCATATTTCGTGATATTATTGCTATATTTCATAAAACGGATAAGTATAAACTGTTAATTCCCGAATCATTCCCTCTTCTTGTAAAAAACCATTTATTTCCCATCAGCACAAAGAGCTTTTATAAATCAGCACGAAAAAAAGACAGCAATTGCTGTCTTTTTCATCATTCCTTTAACGCATCTTCAAATGGAGCTGAATATAAACCTCTTGGCGCCAGCATATCCGTATCCGATTCACGGATTTCCCCACCGAGAGTATATGGACCTGCTGGAAAATAATCATACATTTCACTTTCCTTATGTATGATCAAGAAATAATCGAATAAATCATCCATAAGTTCTTGATGTTCATCTATTTTGATGATTTCGCCACATTCATCAATTTCAAAGTTTTCATTAATCGCATCTTGAAGTTCCTCATTATTTGAATACGCGATATAAAAATCGACATCCCCGCACTCCATGCATAGCAAGAGTTTTTCTTCTAGTGCTTCTTCATAGGTCTTCAGGACGATTTCCTTTAAAATGGCATCAATCTTTCCAGTATTAATCAGTTTAATTTTAGTCTGGAACACAAAACCCCTCCAATCAAATACAGCATTTAAAAAAGTAAACGCAGTTAAACAAGTTCACCCTTAAATAGGAAATTGTTGAAGATCATTCTCAATCATCACATAAATCAAAGTCGCTAAGTTCGTTTATTAACAGCCATGGGAACCTACCCCAAGACTTGGTCATCAAGGGCAATACAGGCAATTTCTAAGATCCCGTTTTTGAATTAGATAAGAATCCCCCACTTCGTGCATATAATAAGTTTGCCCACATAATTAGAATCATAATCTTCTATAATACAAAGAAAAAGATGATTGGAAGCGTAATCAGGCTTAATGAAGTACTTATGAAAGTAGCACTTGATACGAATTCAGGCTCTGTGTTGAATTGGAGCGCATACATCGTAGTGTTGGCCGCCGTTGGCATGGCAGCTACGATGATCATGATATGCCTGACCATTTCACCCACTGGTAAGGCAAGTGATAGCAGGAAGGCAATGGCTGGTGAAACGGCAAGCTTAAGCAACAGCGAAACTGATAGTTTTCGATAGGCAATCTTTTTCAGGGAAATGTTGGCCAGCTGCATTCCCAGTGTAATCATGATTGTTGGGATTGCTGCATTTGCTACAAGGTTAATAGCTTCCATAACCGAATTGCTTAAAGGTATGTTCCCGAACTGAAATACTGTACCCGCAATGGCTCCATAAACAATTGGCATCCGACATACTGCTTTAATCGCTGTTTGAACTCCGTTACCTTCCGGGCTGCCCTTTGCTGCGAAATAAATGCCTATCGTGCACATCACCAACTGCTGTCCCACCATAAGGATGATTGCATAATCGAGTCCTGCGGCTCCGAATAACAGGAAAATGACAGGTGTTCCGTAATTCCCGTTATTCATGAATGCCGATGCCAATATCATGCCGCTTGTTTCAGTGACTGTATAATTGCGAAAAAAAGATATGATGTAGACTACCAGAATGAGAGAAAGACAAAGTACTATCGTGAATAAGAACAGGTAAACATAATTAATCGTAAATTCTGCGGAATAAAAAGTTCGGAATACAAGAAAAGGTGACATTAAATATAATGCCATCGTTGAAATTGATTTTGTATCAAGTTTAAACTTTTTCTGACCGATGAAACCTAAAACAAATATACCAAATATCGGTAAAAGAACTCCCAAAAACCCCATGCATATCACCTTCATAATTCTAATGATTTTCTTCTAACCATATCAGTTTTATAATTATTTGTAAAAAATCTTTTAAACCACTTTTGATTGCACCTCTTATATATTACCGCAAAATGAATTTTCTTTATTTTCAGAAAAAAATAATCCATTTCCCAAAGCGTATGGTATATTGTTTATTATATTTACGTTCATAAACGTAACATCAACACTTTTTGGTTATTAATATATGAAGGGGTGTTTTTTTAGTGGATGTAAAATACATGGAGATGGCAGTTCGGCTTGCATATGAAAATGTTATGGCAAAGAACGGGGGACCTTTTGGTGCAATAATCGTTAAAGATGGCAAAGTCATAGGCAGAGGATGTAATAATGTAACAACGGCCAATGATCCTACAGCTCACGCCGAAGTACAGGCGATTCGTGATGCATGCAGGAATCTCGACAGCTTCCAACTTACTGATTGTGAAATTTACACTAGCTGCGAACCTTGCCCCATGTGCATCGGTGCTATTTATTGGGCACGACCTAAAGCCATTTATTACGCATGTACTAAAGAAGACGCTGCACTTATTGGCTTTGATGATCACTTTATATACAAGGAACTTGCCCTGCCAATGGAAAAACGGACGATAAAAATGGAACAACTTTCTTTTAATGACCACGAATTACCATTCCGAACATGGGAAACCAATACTGATAAAGTGAAATATTAACCGGTTATACTTTTGTCAAAGGGGTTACGCATATGAAAAAAAACTTGCTTAAAAGGAGAATAGACGTTGCTGCTGGGAGAACGCCTGCGGATTGCGTCATAAAGAACGGGCAAATCATAGATGTTTTCAATGGTGATATCTATAAAGGTGACATTGCTGTCGTCGATGGTTTTTTTGCTGGAATTGGGCGTTATGAGGGTGTTTCAGAAATCGATGCAGCAGGAAAATTCGTATGCCCTACATTCATTGATGGCCATGTCCATATTGAATCTTCGATGGTAAGTCCATCGGAACTCGCAAAAATCCTCCTTTTACATGGTGTGACGAGCATCATTGCAGACCCTCATGAAATTGCCAATGTTTCTGGCAAAATGGGCATGGAATATATGATTGATCAATCCGCTCAACTCCCTTTCGACTTTTACTTCATGATGCCTTCTTGTGTACCTGCTACGGAGTTTGAACACTCTGGTGCTGTCCTAAAAAGTGAAGATTTAATTCCGTTTTATCAAAACCCGAGAGTGCTCGGTTTAGCTGAAGTCATGAATTTCCCGGCCGTTTCACTTACGGAGGAGGATATGCTGCAAAAAATATACGATGCTAATAAATTAGGCAAAAGCATCGATGGCCATGCAGCAGGCTTATCCGAACAACAGCTCGATGTTTATATGTGTGCAGGCATTAAAACGGATCATGAATGCACTACAGCGGAAGAGGCAAAAGAAAGACTGCGTAAAGGAATGTATCTTATGATCAGGGAAGGCACCGTTGCCAAAGACTTAAAAAACCTGATTCCAGTTATAAATGAGAAGAACTCCCGACGTTGTTTATTCGTCACCGACGACCGGCACCTTGACGATATTGTATCTGAAGGGAGTATCGATCACAACGTTCGACTTTCCATAAAAACAGGTGTCCCGCCAATTACCGCCATTCAAATGGCGACCATTAATGCAGCAGAATGTTTTGGCTTAAAGGAAACTGGTGCGATAGCACCTGGATACAAGGCGGACTTCCTTATATTGGATGACCTTGATTCAGTCATCATTCACTCCGTCTTTAAAGAGGGAAAGCTTATCGTTCAAAATAATCGTTTACTTAACTTTCCACCTGAAAAGGATCATGCCATTGACGCCGGGTTGAAGCACTCCGTTCAATTTCATGAATTAACGGAAGGTGATTTGGCGATACCTTTTAAAAATAAGTTCGCTAATATTATTGAGATAACTCCAAACAGCTTGATTACAAAGCATTCGATTGAACCGGTTACACTTAATCAGGATGGGCTATTCCGGTTCTCCGAACTTGTTGATCATATAAAACTTGCTGTTATTGAACGGCATCATATGACCAAACAAGTAGGTCTAGGCATCGTCAAAGGGCTCGGTTTGAATTCAGGCGCAATTGCCACGACAGTAGCCCATGATTCACATAATTTGATCATTGCCGGGACGAATGATCAAGATATGCTTTTGGCAGCAAATGAAATAAAAAAAATGCAGGGCGGATTGGCCGTAATCCAAAATGGGGAAATACTCGCTTCACTTCCCCTTCCGATAGCCGGATTGATGAGCGAATGGAATTATATCGATGTAGTCCATTCGTTGAAAAAAATCGATGGAGCCCTATTGAAACTGGGTGCCAACAGGCATTTCAACCCTTTCCTTACACTTGCATTCTTGGCGTTGCCTGTCATCCCCGAAATTAAACTGACGGATAAGGGTTTATTTTCAGTTTCTGAGTTTAGGCATATTCCTATCGAAGCATCAAAGCCAGTCGATAAAATTTGACCCCCTAGTCGGGGTTTTTTTCTTCTTACCCCAGTAATTTCTAAATGAATCAGGTTCCAACTCGACTTAAACCGGGAAAAGGATATAATGGGTATCATCTATGTTAAAATAAAATTAAACACAAATCTTTCTTGGAGGAGATAAATATGGCAAAACATGATAAACGAACCATAATTGGATACATAGGCACTTACACAAAAGAAAATAGTAAAGGTATTTACCGCTTCACTTTAGATACAGCAGAAGGAAAACTCAGTACACCGGTTCTTGCAGCAGAATTAACCGATCCGACTTATGTTGCCATCAGCCAGGACAAGAAGAATCTCTACGCCATTTTAAAAGAAGCGGGCAGCGGTGGAGTTTCAGCCTATTCGATCAATGAAGAGTCAGGTAAGCTTACCTTCTTGGGCAAACAACTGACACCAAATGGTTCTTCCTGCCATATAAGTGTCGACAGCAAGAAACAGGTCTTGATCACTTCCAGTTATGGAGAAGGTGTGATTGAATCCTATCCGCTTCATGGCGATGCGACCCCTTTGCCCGTATCATCCACTGTTCAGCATGAGGGTCAAGGACCGAATGAAGAACGTCAGGAAAAAGCGCACACTCACTTCGCCGGGTTCACACCGGATGAAAGGTTCATTGCCGTAGTAGACCTTGGAATAGATAAAGTAATAACCTATAAAATAGATAATGGGGTTTTGGAAGAAGTAAACAGCTTAACTGTTTCTCCCGGCAGCGGACCACGGCACTTGACCTTCCACCCAAACGGAAAATTTGCGTATGTTATGGCAGAACTTGTACCAGAAGTCATTGTTTTAAGCTTCGATAGTCAAACCGGAAGCTTTTCTGAATTACAAACGGTTAGATCCGTCCCGGAAGATTTCAAGGAAAATAACCAAGGAAGCGCCATTCACATTTCAGATGACGGGCAATTCATATATGCTGCAAACCGCGGACATGATAGTATTGCCGTTTACCAAATCAATCAAGAAACAGGCAAACTGGCATTCGTGGAACTGGTTTCTACCGAAGGAAATTGGCCACGTGATTTTTCATTGGATCCTAGCGGAAAATTCCTGATTGCTTCTAATGAACAATCAGGAAACCTGACACTATTTGCCCGAAATGAACTTGACGGAAAGTTAACATTACTGCAAAAAGATGTTCAAGTTCCCTTCCCTGTTTGCGTAAAATTCTTATAATCGATAATAAAAAGGATTGAAGCTACAGCAGCTTCAATCCTTTTTTTGTTATCCTTCTTTAATTCCATTTCTCCGCCATTTCGGGAAAATCTATATATGGGTTACGATTACCCTGCATTTCATGTATAGCCTGGTTTCTATGTTTTTCATAAGTGCTGACCGGAAAAAGCCGATGCCATTCCATAAGCAGCTCCAGGTCAATATTGCCGCTATCGATGCTGCCCTCATATCTGAGTAAAAAGTATAAAGTAGCCCTCGCCACGATGCCTTTTCCGTATTCAGGCTCGAATTTACCCTCATCTGATTTCCCGCAACCCGCTTTTATACCGGCAGCCGATTTTTCAGGGATATAATCCTTAAAATCATAGTATGGATAGTTACTCCGGCTACTGTTACACGTTGGTTCACAGGCGAACAGATGATGCAAATCCCCCCTCATCGGTTCTTTTTTATCGAACCATGATTGAGGTACGACATGTTCACAATTAACGAGAATGTTCTCCGTATTTGTTGATTCTATGCCTCTTGACACCACTTCAAGTATACGGATATCTTCCTCAATGACTCGTACAGGGTCCATCCCTTTACCGGAATACAGGCTTTTCAACTGGCCATTTTCCTGTAAGTCCACCCAAGGGTAAACATGACGATGTGGTGAGTAGTTCAGCTGGTTTTTATGGGTTGCCACAAGTAGGTCCTTCAATCCTTCCCGGTCCAAAGAACCATCTTTATAGTATGCCAGCTTAAGTTCCTGATCCTTGGTTTCATCATAGTATTCGCGGTTTTCATTGAAGTTCACAAGTGCAGCCATTGCCATTTCCCGTTCTTTTTCAAGTACTTCAAAACTATACTTCATCCACTCATCCCCCCACTTCTATTAAAACCTAACTTTTACCATAATTTAAGTTTAATAGAAATCCATCTAGAAAAAAAGGTGCTTTAGAAGGGGCTAACGAAGAATTTCAATAAAATGGGTAAGGATTTTCGCCGTCATCCCCCAAATTACTCGTTCATTATATATATAAAAATATTCTTCCATCTGTTTTGGCTGCCATTTATAATTCTCCCCGCCAACTACTAAATCATGAGGGAAGTTGTCATGCGGTTCCACCTTATATTTCACATGATAAATCTCTGGAGGTTTTTCCATGAAAAAGGATAGGGGGACCGTAAAAACGGTTTCTACCTCAGCTGGATTAGGTATGATCCGTTGATGGTTACGAACAAATCCTGCATATGGATAGACAATCATCCCAAATGGAGATACCAAATAATCGATTGGAAAGACATTTTCGATATCTTCTTTTCTCAAATTAAGTTCCTCATATGTTTCCCTTAGGGCAGCATCCTGTTCATCACGGTCCAGCTTGTCTATTTTCCCGCCCGGAAAACATATATCCCCCGGCTGCCTTCTCAGTTTGTGTGAACGCTCTTCGAAAAGAACATGAATTCCATCTTCTTTCTCTATAAGCGGTACCAATACCGCATACTTTGAAAAATTCCCACTCCCTAAAATTTCAGGGATATGCAGTGTCAGTTTTTTTGTTATATCTTCATTATTCATGTCCCTCACCTCTTCTGCCAGATAGTATTGATTTTCTGCCACTCCTTATCATTCCATTTTCGAACATCCGCTATAACTTAGCAAGGAAAACGATTCCAAAATGCCCCCTCAGTTCGCATTAGAATCCTTTTCCGCTCCCTCTTCCTAAATCATTGCCAAAAGCACCGTTCAAAGTTCTGAACGGTGCTAAAATTAAACAGCAGTCTCATTTAATAAGCAAAGTATGGATGCAATCTTTCTTAAATAAATAATGAGTATCAATAAGTACATACAGAAACTCAATAAAATGCTGAATTTTCAGTTTTTTCATCACCTTATTTTCATAGTTCAGCTAGCGTTCGCTTTACAGTCGTTATGATGAATGAAAAATCCTCTTCAGTTATACTAAGCGGGGGAGCAAGGGTCAGGACATTATTGAAACCTGCTACTGTATCACCATTTTTACCTATGATCAGACCCTTTTCTTTGCATGATGCAATTACTTTATTGATTTTGGTAAGTTCAATCGGTTGTTTTGTCAGTTTATCTTCCACTAGTTCAATGCCTACCAACAAACCTTTGCCACGTACATCCCCGACATTCGGATGAGATTTGATTTCTTCAAACTCTTGCAGAAAGCGTAGACCTAGCTCCTTAGACCGTTCTATAAGTTTTTCATTTTCATATATTTCAATATTCTTCAAAGCAAGGGCACAGGCAGCCGGATTGCCGCCAAATGTATTTACATGTCGAAAGCGGTCATAAACGTCTGAGCCAATATACGCTTCATAAATTTCACGTTTGACTGCTGTAGCGGATAATGGCAGGTAAGCGCTCGTGATTCCTTTAGCCATTGTTACGATGTCTGGTTTTACATCATAGTTCATAAATCCGAACTTCTTACCGGTACGGCCAAACCCGCAAATGACCTCATCCGAAATGAGAAGGACGCCATTTTTCTCACAAATTTCCTTGACACGTTTCATATAACCATCAGGCGGCATCAAAATTCCGCCCCCAGTGATTATTGGTTCCATGATGACCGCAGCCACCGTTTCGCTCAACTCCCATGTAATGGTCCGTTCAATTTCCGCTGCACTTTTTTCACCGCTTTCACCCTCTGGATTTCGGTAAGAATCTGGCGGTGATACATGAAGAAATCCTGGGGCGAGTGGTTCATATTTATATTTTCGCTGTGCCTGCCCGGTGGCTGACAGGGCGCCCATTGAATTTCCATGATAGCCGCGATAACGGGAAATGAATTTATAACGTCCATGTTCACCTTTTTGCTGATGATACTGCCGCGCAATTTTAAAAGCAGTCTCATTCGCTTCCGAACCGCTGTTAGAGAAGAAAATCACATAATCCCCACCAAGCCATTCATTTAATTTCTCTGCTAGCTTAATGGCCGGGATGTGGCTATTCGTTAAAGGGGCATAAGGAAGTTCCTTCAGCTGCTCGTAAGCCGCTTCAGCCAGTTCCGTGCGGCCATACCCAACGTTGACACACCATAAGCCTGACATCCCATCCAGGAAACGATTCCCATCAACATCCGTTATCCATGCTCCTTGCCCGTTTTTGATCACCATTGCTCCAGGGCTGGATTCAGCCCCTTTCATATGATGCCATACATATTTACCATCCATCGCTTTAAGATCCTGACCATGTTTTTCAACTTGCATAAGGTACACTCCTCCTAAAATAATTTATAAATGAAGGCCGACCACAATTTGTGTCGACCCCCAATTTCCTATCAGTATCTTGCCGTTAACATTTTCTTTCTAGTGTAAAATTCAACGCCGTCTTTCCCATTGGCATGAAGATCTCCATAAAATGAACTTTTATAGCCGGAAAATGGAAAGAATGCCATTGGCGCGGGTACCCCAAGGTTAATACCAAGCATACCTGCATCAATTTCTTCGCGAAATTCCCGGATGGCTTTTGCACTATCCGTATAGAGGCAGGCACCGTTGGCAAATTCGGATTGATTGGTCAATTCGATTGCTTCTTCAAGGGTATTAACCCGTACTATGGATAAGACAGGGGCAAAAATTTCATCCTTCCATATTTTCATATTTGTTTTCACATGATCAAATAAAGTCGGTCCAACGTAATAGCCATTTTCCTGATCGCCTTCATTCCTGCCATCACGAAGGAGGACAGCTCCTTCTTTTTCCCCGATTTCAATATATTGTTCAGTTCTCTTTTTATGAGTATCACGGATCACTGGTCCCAGGAAAACGTCCTTATCCATTCCATTTCCAATCTTGATATCATCCGCTGCAGCCTTTAATCTCTCAACGAGCGAATCTCCCACTTCCCCCACCGCAACAACCACTGATGCAGCCATGCAGCGCTCGCCTGCAGAACCGAAAGCGGCATTCGTTATGTTCGTTACAGCATTATCCAAATTCGCATCAGGCATGACGATGGAATGATTTTTCGCTCCTGATAAAGCCTGGACACGTTTTTTATTGGCAGCTGCCGTTTTGTATACATACTCTGCGACAGGCTGGGATCCCACAAATGATACCGCTTTAATATCTTCATGTTCCAAAATCCCATTCACGACATCGTGGGCACCATGGACAATATTGACAACACCATCCGGAACTCCGGCTTCTGTCAATAATTCCACAAGACGGTTGGCTAAAAGCGGTGTCCGTTCTGAAGGTTTTAAGATAAACGTATTTCCACAAGCTATTGCCAGCGGGAACATCCAACATGGCACCATCATCGGAAAATTAAACGGTGTAATCCCGGCAACGACACCCATTGGATACCGATACATGCCGGATTCAATGCCTGGGGAAATATCAGGTAGCTGACTTCCCATCATCAATGTAGGCGCACCTGCTGCGAACTCTACGCATTCAATCCCCCGCTGAACCTCACCATATGCTTCTGTATAGCTTTTTCCGTTTTCGATAGTGACCAGCTTTGCAAGCTCATCCCAATGTTCTATCAATAATTGCTGGTAACGGAATAAGAAGCGAGCTCTTTTTGGAACGGCCACCTTTTTCCATTCTTTAAAAGCCTTTTTAGCAACTTGCACCGCTTGGTTTACATCTTCCTTTGTTGAAAGGGGAACGATTGCCAATGCTTCCCCTGTTGCCGGATTAGGCACTTGTTCATGTTTCGAAGTTGTGGACTCCACCCATTTGCCACCGATATAATTTTTCAACGTTTCTACATCATTGATAACTGCCATTAATATACCCTCCATTTCAACACGATTTCATAGTTTCATTATATTTTTCAAATCGACTTTTTTCATTAGACGTTTTGTATAGTTTTTTATTCAATATTTGCACATATTGTTTGTTTTTGATTTTCCCATATTCATAGTAATCTTGAAAGAAATTCACGCTTTCAAAGCCGATGTATATTTCCTTATTATTATCTCTTTGATCAGCTGACTTCACAGCCATCATTTTATGATGGAATATAGCTTTAGGTCTTGATGCTTTCCCTTAACAAACATTCCTTTTCTTATGATTCCTTCAAAAGACATGCCAGACTTTTGCATGACTCGCTCTGAACCCAAATTTTCAACGAAGCACCGTGCTTGTATTCGAACTAGGTTCATATTTTCAAAGCCAAAGGCGATTATCTTTTGAGCTGCCTCCGTCATCAAGCCACTCCCCCAATATTCGGGTGCAAGCACATATCCGATTTCTGCACTATGATGATCAACCTGCCATGTAACAAAATCAATCGTACCAATCAACTTACCACTTTGCTTGTGTTCTATGCCCCATGGAGCAATTTTCTTATCCTCATAATTTTGTAGGATAAACCGGATAAAATCTTTTGTATCACTTAGGGAACGATGAGCTTCCCATGTGACATAACGGGAAACTTCACTGTTGGATGCATAAGCGAACATGTCTTCGGCATCATTCATGGTGACTTTCCTCATTACCAAGCGTTTTGATTCCATAGTAGGAAGCTGTCCATATATGTCTTTCACGTTCATGAATACACCCCATTCCATTGATTACTAGTATTATAGCAAGATTGTTAAGCACTCGCTGTCCCATTTAAAATATTATCGAAACTTACGAATGATTCGGAAAAGAATGATTCAGGGCGTGAAAACCCATAATAAGCCAAAATTTGAATGAGTTCTTTTCTGGAAAAATCGGACAGGAAACCTCAAAAATTGCCAAGTCCTTTGGGATGACAGTATTAGGAATGCATCATAAATCGGAAAAATTTGTAGATGAGATGTCCACAATTACAATTTGCGATTGATTAACTTGAATTCTTTTTTTCGAACATATTCCATGTTTCTGGGGTCAATGTAATGTCACGGCAATCACACCCAGGAGGAAAATCATGGGTATCAAGAATTATTCATGGCCTGTGCACATAAATAATCTTCCATTGTTAGCTTGCAGACTCCGACATTATCTGTTATATTTAAAAAGAATTATTTTTGTTCGGGAAGATTGATAAGTGAAAAACTTTTCGTCTAATGATTGAGCAAGGGTAGTAACACAATGTGTGGATTCACACTAGGAGGCAACAACAATGGAACAAGGTAAAGTAAAATGGTTTAACGCAGAAAAAGGATTTGGCTTCATCGAACGCGAAAACGGAGACGATGTATTCGTACATTTCTCAGCTATCCAAAGCGAAGGATTCAAATCATTAGACGAAGGTCAAGAAGTTACTTTTGAAGTTGAGCAAGGTCAACGTGGACCCCAAGCAACTAACGTTCAAAAAGCGTAATTTTAAATACAATATATAACGGACCCTACTTGTAGGGTCTGTTTTTTTGATTGAAAAAGCAATCAAAAAAAACCCTATTCACATGGAATAGGGAACATGAAACAAGTTTAGTAAATGGTAAACTCAGTATAACACACTAGGAATAGAAACCCTAATTTATCCGAAAAGTAAAAATTATCACGCACTTACGAAGCCCTGGATTCCCTGATATTACCCCATTCATTTCTTCTCCACTTCATAGGTTCGGTCCGTTCCCCATGGATAAAACGGTGGCATATCAGTGCTGCTTTTCATTTTGAAATCGGCTTTCCTTTTTTCGAGAAAAGCTTCGATTCCTTCAAGTGCATCAGCTTGTTTTCCGGTCCAATGAATCATTTTCGATTCTATTTTGTGTGATTCAACCGGATGGTTCGCACCGAGCATTGACCACATTAACTGCCGGGATAGCGTCACAGAGACGGAAGATGTATTTTCCGCAATGTCTGTCGCAATCTCCATTGCTGCAGACATCAATTCGTCTGGCTCGACGATCTTGTTTACCAGCCTTCCCTCATATGCTTCACTGGCCGTAATCATCCTGCCGGTAAAAATCCATTCGGAAGCTTTTCCCATTCCGACAAGTCTAGGCAAGAACCAACCGCTGCATGCCTCCATCGTTATCCCCCGCCTTGCAAATACAAAACCCATCTTTGCATCTGTTGAAGCAATTCTAATGTCCATGGGCAAAGTCATTGTTATCCCAATCCCGACTGCCGCTCCATTAATGGCTGCTATCATAGGTTTCTTCATCTCAAAAATCCGTAATGACAACATTCCCCCTGCATCGCGATATTCAACCAAAGGAGTGTGATCCATAAAGGTTTCTGCACCTTTTTCCAAATCCATCCCAGCACAAAAAGCATCTCCAGCGCCAGTTAATATGACGGCTCGTACGTCATCATTTTCATCCGCTTCATTAAAAGCGTGAATCATCTCTTCACACATTTTTTCATTGAAAGCATTCATTCTCTCTGGACGATTAAGAGTAACAATCATGACACGATCGACGATTTCACTAGTTATCGTGGAATACACTAACAATCCCTCCTTCTCTCACAAATTGAAACATTCAACAGAATTTTATATTTACATATAATTACATTTTATATGTTTTATTTTCAGATTCCTAGTTTTTTATTTTGACATGCTGATAAATAATTTGATAATTGTTTCCATTCCAAAAATATTTTACATAAATGTGTAAAAAAAGACCAGTCGCAAATGCAACTGGTTTTTTTGTTTACCAATATAAATGACAAGCGACGAAATGCCCTGGTTTTTGTTCTTTCCATTCAGGTACAGCACTTGAGCATATCTCCATCGCCTTAGGGCAGCGCGTCCGAAATACACAGCCGCTCGGCGGATTGATCGGACTTGGTACATCGCCTTTAAGGACGATCCTTTCCCGTTTAATAGTCGGGTCTGGTATCGGTACTGCGGATAGCAAGGCCTGTGTGTATGGATGTAGCGGATCTTTCGTTAAAGAATCACTATCCGAAAGTTCCATCATTCTTCCAAGGTACATGACTAAAATGCGATCTGAAATATACTTGACCATCGATAAATCATGCGCGATGAATAAATAAGTCAATCCCATTTCTTTTTGCAGTTCTTTTAATAAGTTGACCACTTGGGCCTGTATCGAAACATCCAAGGCAGAGATTGGTTCATCACAAACGATGAATTTAGGATTTAAAGCCAAGGCCCTTGCAATTCCAATACGCTGGCGTTGTCCGCCACTGAATTCATGCGGAAAACGAGTGATATGCTCCGGACTTAAACCAACCAGCTTTAACAGGTCTTCCACCCGTTTTCTTCGCTCTTTACCTTTTGATATCCCATGAATGGCAAGTGGTTCCCCAATCAATTCCTCCACCTTCATCCTTGGGTTCAAGGATGCGTAAGGATCTTGGAAAATCATTTGTATTTCACGGCGGATATGTGACATTTCCCCAGGTTTGTAATCGAAAATATTTTTCCCCTGAAAAAGAACTTCTCCATCTGTCGGTTCATATAATCGAGTGATTGTACGACCTGCAGTCGACTTACCGCAACCGCTTTCCCCAACAAGACCGACAGTTTCCCCTGGATAGATTTTGAGATCCAAACCGTCTACCGCTTTAAGCGATTGAGAACCGATAGGAAAATGCTTCTTCAGATTCTTTATTTCAACAAGAGGAGAATTTTCGTTGTATGTCTTTTCTTTTACAGCCTTATTTTTCAGTGAAACCATTGGTTCTCCTCCTTTACACATTAGTCGGTGCTTGTACTTGTGCTGCCTTTGCCATCGGGTGGTGCAGCCAGCATGCGGCTGTCTGACCTTCTTCCACTACTTCAAGCTCCGGATCATGGTCTTTGCACACTTTCATTGCTGATTCACATCTTGGGTAAAATGGGCATCCTTTTGGCGGATCCAATAAATCCGGTGGTGATCCGATAATCGGAACCAACGGAGCCGTTTTTTCCATATCGAGCCTTGGCACCGTTTTAAGCAGACCTCTTGTATAAGGATGCTGCGGGTTTGAAAATATAGCCTCTACCGTACCCGTCTCCACAACCTTGCCTGCATACATGACGACTACCCGTTCACAAGTTTCCGCAACCACACCTAAATCATGAGTGATTAAAATGATGGAAGTATCCATTCTTCGTTGGATATCTTTCATCAGCTCCAAAATTTGCGCTTGTATCGTTACATCCAATGCTGTTGTAGGTTCATCGGCAATCAGTAATTTCGGTTCACAAGCAAGGGCCATCGCAATCATTGCCCTTTGGCGCATACCACCTGAAAACTCATGCGGATATTGCTGCATCCTTTTTTCCGGCTGAGGTATACCTACCAGTTTGAGCGTTTCCAACGCCCGTTCATATGCATCATTTCGGGGCATGTTTTTATTATGCTTTAAAATACCTTCCATGATCTGGCTGCCGATTTTTGTCGTTGGATTGAGCGAAGTCATCGGATCCTGGAAAATCATGCTGATTTCATTCCCGCGAATCCTCTGCATTTCTTTTTCACTCATTTTAAGAAGGTCTTTACCGCCAAAGTTTATCGACCCTTTTCCATACTCTGCCGGGGGTGTTTCCAATAATCTCATGATAGATTTCGCTGTAACACTTTTGCCGCATCCGGACTCCCCAACAATCGCAACGGCTTCCCCCTTTTTCACGCCAAAGTTCACACCGCGAACCGCTTGCACTTTACCTGCATAAGTATGGAAGGTGATTTGTAAATCGTTGACTTCTAATAGGTTCTCCATCATCGTCCCTCCTATTCTAGTAATATCAAATCATTATGTTAGGACTCATTTATTTCCGTAGTTTTGGATCTAAGGCATCCTGCAATCCGTCACCAACCACATTGAACGCGAACATCGTTAAGGAAATCAATATTGCAGGAATTAAAAGTTGATAGAAATTCCCTACCAGAATGCTTCCCAGTGCATCACTTGTCAATGTTCCCCAGCTTGCCTGAGGTGCCGGAACTCCCAGTCCCAAAAAGCTAAGTGTAGCTTCGGCAAAAATGGCAGTAGGTACAGTCAACGTTAAATTGACAAGGATCGGTCCCATTGTATTTGGAATCATGTGTTTTCTTAAAGTCCAGCTCGTATTGGCTCCAGAGATTGTTGCAGCATGGATATATTCATTCTCTTTCAGTTGTAAAACTTGTCCACGTACAAGTCGCGCCATCGGAATCCACCCCGTAATCGACATCGCAATGATGATCGGCAGAATACCAGGTTTTAATACGACCATCATTAAGATAACCATCAATAGGTATGGAATCGCATAGATCACCTCAGCGAAACGCATCATGATATTATCCGTGCGTCCACCGCGAATGGCAGAAATCCCGCCATAAAGGACACCAATTAAAAAGTCGATCAGCGCTGCCATCAATCCAATGAACAAGGATATCCTTGCACCGTACCAAGCTCGCGTAAATAGATCCCTTCCTGATGAATCCGTTCCAAACCAATGTTCGCTATTTGGGCTAAGATTCTTTTTATCGAAATCTTGTCCATAATAAGTATATCCGTTAATATACGGACCAAAAATCGCCATCAAGACCAAGAGGATTATTAGAATAAACCCCGTCATCGCCAGCTTATTTTCCTTAAATCGACGCCAGACGTCAGACCAATATGAAACTGTAGGTCTTGCTATTTTTTCAGCTTCCTTAAAGTTGCCTTCGGCGGGTTGGAACATATCTTCGGTTAAATGCACTTTTTCTGCCATTATTTCTTCTCCCCCGTCACTTTAATTCTAGGATCAATCAACGTATAGGCTATATCAACGATGAATATCAATAGAATAAGCACCGCACTATACACAATTGTGGAACCAAGAATGACCGGGTAGTCCCTGTTGGATATTCCCTTTACGAACATATCTCCCATGCCCGGAATACCAAAAATACGTTCAATGATGAAGCTTCCTGTCACGATATTAGCCGTAAGGATGCCCAGAATCGTGATAATCGGCAATAACGCATTCCGAATCGCATGTTTGATTATGACACCGCTCCGTTTCAGTCCTTTGGCTTTTGCTGTCAAAATGTAATCCTGCCCCATTACTTCAAGCATGCTTGTCCGCATCAGTCTCGCGATGAAAGCAAGCGGCATCATCGAAAGGGCAATGGATGGTAAAATGGTATGCTGCCATGTCGCCCATGTAGCAACAGGGAATATATTCCATTTAATTGCGAAATAATTAATTAAAATAGTCGCCAGGATAAAGTTAGGAACGGAAATCCCTACGATGGCAATGATCATTGATAAATAGTCGGGCCATTTATTTCTTTTCAGTGATGCCACGACACCCAAAATGAGGCCAAAGAAGATGGCAATCACCAAAGCTTGTGCCCCTAAGTGCAATGACACCGGAAACCCCTTCAAAATGTAATCATTCACGGAAATGGAAGAAGATTTCAATGAAGGACCAAAATCAAATTGAACGACTTCCAATAAATAATTCCCATATTGGGTCAACAACGGCTTGTCCAATCCATAGTGGACTTGAAGGTTTTCATAAACAGCAGGAGGCATGGCTCCTTCTTTTGCAAATGGATTTCCCGGAATCGTATGCATTATGATGAACGTTAATGTAATAACAGCCCATAAAGTAATAATCGCCCATTTAAAACGGTTTAATGTATATCTCAACATGGTAATCACCCCAATCATCGATTTTCTAAGAAGTTGAAAACGGAAATGAATGCATGAAATATTCAAATTCGCAATTGAAAAATGGGGTATGTCCTTAATCTGACATACCTCCCATTTCACTATTATCCTTCTATTATTTTTTATCCGCGTAAATAAAGTTCGGATAAGCGTTAATTGGAGCAAAAACTCCAGTAACATTCGATTTAACCATATATGGTTTTGTATAGAAGTAAACCGGAAGGATCGGCATTTCGTCAATCATGACTTTCTCTGCTTTATGCAAAGCAGCCATGCGTTCTTTTGGATCCATTGTAGATTTTGCTTCTTTTAATAAATTATCATATTCTTTGTTTGACCAACCTGCATCATTATAGGCGCCGTCCGTTTCCCAAAGCATGAATGTCATCGGGTCAACATAGTCACCAACCCATCCTGCACGGGAAATTTCAAAGTCACCAGCTTTTTCACGGTCAAGCTTAACTTGGAATTCTGCATTTTCAAGTGTCACTTCAACACCCAGGTTATCACGCCACATTCCTTGAACCGCTTCAGCAATTTTCTTGTGTGAATCTAAAGTGTTATACAAAATTGAAAACTCAGGTAATTCTTTCATGCCTTCTTCAGCAAGTCCTTCTTTTAACAATTTCTTAGCTTCGGTAACATCTTCCTTAAATAGGTTACCTGTATTTTCCTGGAAATCTCCAGATGCATCAGGAATACCCGGAGGGACTACGCCGAAAGCAGGCTTTTGTCCGCCTTGAGCAACATTTTCGGTGATTTTTTGACGCTCGATAGCCATCGAAAGCGCTTTCCTTACTTTAGCATTATTGAAAGGTTTCACTTCTGTATTAAAGTTGTAATAGTAAACGGCAAGTTCTTTGCCCATTTTGAATTCTTTATCATCAGAATTGACCATTTGACCTTGAATATCCACTGGCAGTGGATAAGCGAGGTCCAATTCGCCACTCTGATACATTTGCCATGCTGTATTTTCATCTTCAATTAGAGCAAAGTTAACTGCATCCAATTTGATTTTATCTTTATCGTAGTAATTTTCATTCTTTTCGATTTTCAGGCTTTCTTTATGTTTCCATTCCGTTAATTTGAACGGACCGTTCGAAACGTGTGTTTTTGCATCCAAAGCCCATTTTGGATTTTCTTCCTGCACCTTTTTATTGATTGGATAGAAAGTATAGAAAGAAGTCAAGTCAAGGAAGTATGGTGTAGGCTGTTCCAAAGTGACCACTAACGTATGTTCGTCTGTCGCTTTAACTCCTACGTCCTCTTCCTTCCCTTTCTTACTGTTGTATGCTTCCCCGCCTTTAAGATAATAAAGTTGGTAAGCATAATCAGCAGCTGTTTCCGGTTTCAAAGCATATTTCCAAGCATATTCGAAGTCAGTCGCTGTAAGCGGATCTCCATTTGACCATTTCAAACCATCTTTCAATTTGAATGTCCAAGTTAATCCATCTTCACTGATTTCCCATGATTCCGCAGAACCAGGAACGATTTTGCCCTCTTCTGTTTTCTTCGTCAGTCCCTCAAACGTATGTTCAAGGATCCATGATTCATGAGTACCTTGTGCATTGGCAGGGTGAAGCGAACCAGGTTCACTTGAGTTGTTTACGTTTAATACTTTTGGTCCGGATGATTCACCCGAGCCGCCTTCCTTTTCATTCGAAGTTTCCTTCGAACCGCCGTTGCATGCCGCAAGCATTAGCATGATGGCCATAAGAAGAGCAAGCACTGAAAATTTAGACTTTTTCAAAAAATATTCCCCCTATCTTTATTCTTTCTTAGAATATTCCCATTTAAGAGATTATCCTTCTAGCACCTATTAATCTTCCGTATAGTACATATAATGTCCGCGAGGAAAGTAAGAAGCATTCATAGCAGGGATCCCACCAAAACAACTAGCGAACCGTTTGCATAAATCCATATTTCTCCCTAATAAAGCATTAATGCAGTTTACTAGTGAAAAAATCAGCCTCTTTTCAACCTCGCTAAGGGTACTATACCTCGAATTAAAGATGTTGAATTTTAAGTATATTACGAATAAATCAAAAAATCAATAAACCGATGAGTACTTTTTCACAAGATAGTATTTATTTGCTAATCAATTCGATCTAGATACTAGGTAAAAAGGAATAATTACCTTTTTAATGTAAAATGACTCCCGACTTGCAGTGTTTTTTCAAACACATTTATACCAGTATTCATATAAGTTCGCTCACCCGCCTTTTTTCTAAATATTCTAATAATTCGAGCCAGGTCGGTTGCTAAGGCCACGTTCCTAGCAAACCATTTACTAACAAACATTAAACTTTAGTAGAATAACATTTTTTCTCCATATAATATTCAGGTCTTTTCAATCACACCCCAAATAATGGATAATAACTATGTAGGAATAGTGATATTCCTTCAATTCCTCACCTTAAGTACGCGTCAAATCCAATGATAATGACCCTTCTTCATTTATGATTAAATAAATATAATGACACGAAAAGCAAACAAATGCCTGTCACCTTTTTCACATCCAATGGGATCCGTACGCCTCCAAATAAACCGAAATGGTCAATGACTGCCCCAATCAGTATCTGGCCTGCGATAACCCCGGCCAATGCTGGTGCCACTCCAATCTGAGGGACGACCAATACCATCACAATGACATAAATAGCCCCTAAGAGTCCGCCTATCAATTGCCATTTTGGAACAGACGCGATGGCAGATATGTTTCCATTTCCCGCGAACAAAACAATAAATAATAAAGCGAGTGTCCCGATTCCAAAAGATATGAAAGAGGCTTCAATAACTCCCACTTTTTTCCCTAGCCCACCATTGATTTGACCTTGTATGGCAATGGTGATTCCGCCTAGGACCGCAAGCAACGGAAATAACATCTTCACAATGATTTTGCTCCTTTTTATGTCCATCCGGACTGATTAATGAATCCTTATTCTAATATTAACATGAAAAATATGTATATTGTCCTTTAGTGATATAAATTGATCCTAACGGGAGAGAAATGCCACAAATAAAAACTGGCCCAATTGGCCAGCTGCAATGTTCTAATACTAAACTATAATCTATTTGATTCCTGAATAATTTGTTGTCTTAACTGGCAATACTCTGAACTTAACAAGGAAAATACCAGTGCATCATGCGATTGATCCCGAAGAAATAGATAACTTCGAAGGGTGCCTTCCTCTTTAAATCCAAATTTCTTCAATAGGTTTCTGGATGCAATATTATCCTTGAAAGTTAATGCCGCAATTCTGTTTAGTCCCAATTCTTCAAAGCAATAGCGCAATACTTCGTTAACGGCTTCAGACGTAAAATGATTCCTCCAATATTCGGGATGGATTTCATAACCTATTTCGGCCCGTTTGTTCGCAAGGCTCAATTGGTTCAGGCCAACAGTACCGATGAATTTGCCTGAATCCTTTAAAATGACTCCCCACCGCAGCCCACGTTTGTTTATATAAGCACTTTTAAACGAGTCGATTAAGCGGCGGGCATCTTCAACTCGGGTTAAACTTTCTATACCATCATATTTGGTCACTTCATCTTTAGAGAGAATTTCAAACAGACTCTCAGCATGATGGTGACCTATTTCGATTAAACGCAGCCTTTCTGTTTCCAATTCCTTTAACCACATCGAAGTATCCCCCCGGTATATTCAGTTGTCTACTTTATTCTATTCTTGAAGAAGAGATACCTGTCTCAGTGGACAATACTTTTTGAAAAATTCCTTTCCTTAACATACAATGCCGAGTCTTCATGTCCTCCCTTTGTAATCAAATCCCTGATGATTTGGGAGAGGATGACACTGTAAACCGTCCCATTACCGCCATAACCTAATAAGAAATAACAATTAGGATGGTTAGGATATATTCCTATTGTCGGTAAACCATCATGGGTCTCACCAAAAAAAGCTCCCCAATAATAATCAGCCCTGACCCGATTCTCTAATTCTGGAAACAAATTGATAAGCTGCTTCAATAATTTATCTCTTTTGTTCAAAATCATTGAATCCCTCTTCTCCAGATAATTGATAGATTCATCAAGACCACCAATGATAATTCGATTGTCAGGAGTTTTTCTTGCATATAAATAAGGCCGTGCCGTTTCCCAGATCATCATATTATCATGCCATTTAGCTTGATCGGCTATTTGATTTGTTGTTATGGCATATGAACTGAGGATCACTGCATTTTTATCCTTCACTTCTTCTTGGGCTTCATACCCAGTTGCGAAGATTACTGCCTGTGCATGTATCGTGTGTCCGGTTTCAGTAAATAACTGGGTTTTATTCTCTTTTAATATCTTCCCATTGATTTTCGTTTTTGAATAGACACGTACGCCTTTCGAAAATGCCTTTTCAATCAATAAATGTGCATGTTTATAAGGATTGATTTCAGCATCATTACCTGTAACCAGCGCTCCTTCTTTTGAAAACAAAAATTTTCGGCCAAGCTCTTTTTCAGTATAATATTCAACAGGAAAATTACGGGATTTAAGATTACTATATTCTTCTTTAAGCTTGGAAACATCCTCTGGATTGGATGCAAAGTACAAACTTTTTCTAATTTTAAAATCCGGATTTTCCTTTAAATTTGGAACAACCTCTTTCTCAAGGGTCCGAATGGCGTCCAAACAAAGCTGAACATGTCGTGTCCCAGCTTCTTCTCCAAAACTATGGATGAGGGAAGTTAATGTTTTATCATTTGAATACTGTAAAAGTCCAGTATTCGCAAGCGTACTTCCTTCACTTATATCCCGTTTATCGATAAGGACGACATTCAGACCCGTCTCTGCCAAAAAATAGGCACAGTGCGCCCCCGATGAACCACTCCCTACTATACAAACATCACATGAAAGATCCTCTTCCAAAATTGGATATTTTCTAGCTTCAAATGTATCTTTCCAAAACATTTTCCCTGCCTTTAAATCCATACAAGCTCCACCCTTAGGATAATTTATTAGTTCCATATAACTATATCGTTTTGCTGCTATTATTATTTACCCTGACAAACATGGCCTTCAAACGTAAAATGATTCTTTTTCTACATGAAATAATTCTTCCAATTTATCAAAAAGCCCTATGATTTTGGTTATCCTTAACACACTTCCAGGTTATATGGACCCTTAACATCAGCTTCCCATTCGATACCTTTTCCCCATTCCAGTAAGGAATGTTAATGAGCTAATTTTACACAAAACTATTTTTATAGCATACTATACTTCCAATCCAGATATTCTACTAGGAGGAATCAAAATGAAGAAAATCATCCTTTTATCAGCACTGTCGCTATCCCTATTAGCTCCAAAAGTTGCTCTGGGAGCCAATACTTACGAGGTGGCAAAAGGAGATACCTTAACGAAAATCGCTACTGAATATGATGTCAGTATTGACGAATTACTTAAAACGAACTCTGCTATAAACGATGCAAACCAAATTCGAATCGGACAAATCATAAATCTTCCCGCTTCCAACACCACAGTTAATCGAGAAGAAAGTCAATCAGTTGAACAGCAGGTCCTTAGTTTAGTGAACGAAGAACGGTCAAAACAGGGCATCCCTTCCCTTAAAATGGATACAGCCATTTCTCAAGTAGCAATTCTGAAATCCGAGGATATGCGAGATAGTAATTATTTCAATCATACAAGCCCCAGTTATGGATCGCCTTTCGAAATGATGAAATCCTTTGGGATCAGTTACAAGTACGCAGGGGAAAATATCGCAGCAGGTCAACCTAGTGCGGATGCTGTCATGAAATCTTGGATGAACAGCCCTGGACATAAGGCTAATATTCTGAACAAGAACTATACACATATTGGAATTGGGCATGTGACAGGAGGGAAATACACCCACTATTGGACCCAGCAATTCATTGGAAATTAAAAACGTTAGAGGCGGCAGATTGCCGCCTCCTTTTTTTATCCTTATATTCCAAATCTAAAGCTTGCTATTATCCTTTATTAGAAACTCCAAGCAAAATATGCGGGAACCTTTCACTTTATTTAGAAAAATGCAGTTTCCACATCAAAAAAATGTCATTCCAGAACATATGTAAAGTAGTTATATCATACTATCTTTCAATTATCGTACTTATAAAAATTAAATTATGTTAAAATAGAATTCAGACATAGGTACAAAGGGGCAATTGTAATGAAAATAGAGGTTGGCTCTGTTATCAACGAATTACGAATAAAACAAAATCTTACAAGAGAAGAACTGGCTAAGGATATATGTGAACCTAATGCCCTGTCGGATTATGAAAGAAGCATTACTTCTCCAACCATTGATGAATTGGCACTTTTTGCGGTTAGACTTAAAGTTGACCTGCCGTATTTCTTCACCACCAAAAATGAACCGATTTATAATTACATAGAAACCATTAAACTTTTGATTAACAAATACAAACGCACACGTAATTTTGAAGCAATTTATGAAATCGTCCAAAAAGAAATGGCAACTGCACCGGAAAAATCGATATCGTTTTATCAATTCTTGAAATGGCATGAAGGTATCTCTTTTTTTTATTTGTACAATGACAAACAAAGGGCTATAGAATTATTGAATGAAGCCATTCAGATTACCATGGGTAAACGGGTCATTCTTCATCAACAGGAGATAGAAGTTTTAAATAGTATCGGAATTATCCATTTTAAAACGAAGAATTATGAAGAGGCCATCAACATTTTCAATGAAGCACTGGAGTTTATCGAGAATATTCCCCATGTGAATCAAGAAGGCACCATTATCTTGAAGATCATTCATGGATTGGCCCAAACATTGAATGAACTTCATTATTATCAGGAATCATTGAATTATACCCTTAAAGGGATCAACATTTGTAATTCGATAGAATCATTATATTTATATGCGGAACTCCATCTTTTAACTGGTAAGAATCTTGTTCATCTTCAACAACCTGAAAATGGACTGCACTATATAGAACAATCCAAGAACCTTTTCAGTCTTCAAAAAAACGAAGAATTCATACGAATTGCCGAACATGAATTGGAAAGCATTTTGCAATGCTTATGAACTTCTATGGATAAAAAAAGATAGAGATTGCTTTGAAAAAAGCAATGCTCTATCTTTTTTTATCATTGTTTGTCCTCACTTACTCTACCAATTTTCAGAATGCTACTTTAAAACAATCATTACACTTTCAATAGCTATCCTAATTCAGCTATAATAAAAGAATGTAACCCAACTGGAGGAAAAAAAATGTCTAATAGATTAGGTTTATTGCTTGACGTAGAAACAACCGGTTTACGTCCCTCTTCAGATGAAATTATCGAGCTTGCTCTTATACTCTTTACATACAGCAGTGAAACAGGGGAAATTATTAATCTTATTGATCAGGAATCTTTTTTAAGGGAGCCCCTCTCCTATGGAGCAAGAAGGAATTATGATCAAGCGTATAGAATTCATGGAATTCCATACAGCTCCGTAGAAGGAAAAAGTTTTCATGATGAAAAAGTTAAATCCTTCATTTCCCGTACCGATTCGATTTTCGCACATAATGCTTCTTTCGATAGAAGTTTCCTTTACCAAATGTATCCGGAAATCAATGATCAGAAATGGTTCTGTACGATGCGGAATGTACCTTGGAAGCAATACGGATTTGAGAATGGTAAACTCTTAACATTATTGCAGGCACATAATATCACAAATTTCCAAACACATAGGGCTATGGACGATATATCTTACCTAATGGAACTCATGAGAAAACCAGGACCTTCTGGCCATCCTTATTTAAAGGAAGTCATTGCAAAAAATCCAATGAAGAAATATGCACCTGCTTCTCAAAAGACAAGGGTATAGCTGATTGCATAATTACCTCATTGTACAGGCTGCACCAAACAAAAAACCGTTTTATTGCAAATTGCCCATTCCACGAGAACAGGAATGCATATCTTTACGATGGATGTTATTTTAGGGGCACTTTCATTTCCCTGCATTTCACTTATTACCTGATATTTATCAAAAAACAGCGACCCATGACGGGTCGCTGTTTTTTTTGACCATTATACAGTTGCTTCTTCCTGTTTTTCATTTAATGCACCGTTCAATTTCTTATACCGATAAATAAAGTAAAGAAGTGATAATATTAATGCGACAACGAGGAATATGGCCAATATGCCAAGATTATGCCACATGAAGCTATAATCTCCTGTTGAGATGACTGCACGGAAAGCATTAATAGAATATGTCATCGGTAAGAACGGTGTGAATCCTTGCAGGAAGCCAGGAACTAATTCATTCGGGAATGTTCCGCCACTGCTGGTCAGTTGAAGAATCAAAATCAATAATGCTATGAACCGGCCAGGATTGTCAAAGGCCGAACCCAGGAACTGAATGATTGCCATGAATGTACAGCTAGCAAGAATGCTTACTGCAAAAAATAGCGGCAGGCTCGTAACATTGATTCCAAGACCTAAAATTAAAATCGAGTCCACCAATATGGCTTGACAGATTCCTATGAGTGCCATGACGCTGTATTTACTAATAAACCAGCTAAATCCACTCGCGGGTTTTACAGCAGGATCTTTTAACGGGAAAATGATCGTCAGAACGATAGCCCCGATAAATAAACTTAATGAAATTAAATATGGTGCAAAACTAGTGCCATAGTTCGGGACATCATTAATTGGTAATTTATCCACTTTAACTGGGCTTGCAAACATGTCATATACTTCATCATTGGACTTTATCTTGCCTGCTTCGTCTGCCCCATCACTTAATTCGTCATGTAATTCTGCAGATCCATCTGAAAGTTTGGCGATTCCATCTTGTAACTTAATGGCTCCATTCGCCAGTTCTCCCATTCCGCTAGTAAGGCTGGATGAACCTTCCTTCAACTTATCCGTTCCTGTAACCAGACCTTTCGAACCTTCGGAAAGCTGTGAGGTTCCACTTGATAATTGCTTGGAGCCATCTTCAAGCTGATCAAGCCCGCTTACCAAGTTATTGCTGCCTTCGGTTAACTGTCCAAGCCCACTTTGTGCAGAATCTATACTATCACCAAATGTTGTCAAGCCAGATACCAATTGACCTTGACCATTTTTCAGTTCATTCGCCCCATTGGCGAGTTTATCCTGAGCTTGCTTCAATTGAGTGAAACCGCCGCTTATTGCACTTGTGCCTTCACCTAACTGATTAGCTCCAGCACTAAGGCTATTTGAGCCCTTAGCAATTTCAGTTGCACTTGCCGATAGTTTACCTACTCCTTCAGATACTCCTTTACTACCTTCACTGATGCGGGTTAGAGAAGTGATCACTCCCTCCAAACGCGCTTTCTCTGCAGGATCATCCGTAGCTTCTGATTGTTGTTTCAATCCGGAAATAACCTCATCCAAACCTGCCGAAACTTCAGATGCCCCAGCTTTTGCTTCGTTCGATGCTGCACTCCATTCAGACAATGAACCTGAAAGTTGGGAAGCCCCATCAGCTACACCATTTGCTCCCTCTGTCAAAGCGGGCAGCTTTTCTTCGATTTGATTGAAGCCCTCTAAAGACTGTTGCAGTCCAGAGGCCAATTCACCAGTACCCGCTTCAGATTTCTTGGCTCCTTTCAAAAGCTCGGATTGCCCATCTTTCATCTGTCCAACACCAGAGCTAAACTGTTGTAACCCTTGATTGAGTTCTTTTGATCCTGCGGCTGCCGAACCGACCCCATTCGAAAAGGTCAATGATTTTTCAGCTAATTTTTCCAGGTTTTCATGGATTTCGACAGAACCTGAATGAAGGGAATCAATTCCTTCATCGACTTTTTTGGAACCTTCTTTAGCAGAGTTAATTCCTTCACCAAGTTCATTTGATCCGTTCTTCACTGTATCTGTTCCATCTTTCAATTCTCCAGCTCCATCACTGGCACTTTTGAGTCCGTCAGCCATTTCGTTCAAATTATCGAACATTGACTCCGCATAGGTTTTCGTAACGGCTGACGAAACCTCCCCTTTAATTTTCTCCGAAGCTGCGTCACCTATTTTTGTGGATATATAGTTGAACCCTTCATTGGACGTATAAATTAAATCAAGTTTTTCCGGATTGTCCTCCTGTAAGGTCGTTGCATTTTTGGAGAAGTTCTTCGGAATTTCTATTTTCATGTAATAATCTTGTTTTTCCAGGCCTTCATTTGCTTCTTTTTGACTGACAAAATGCCAATCGAAATCCTTCTTTTCCTTTAACTCCTTGACTAAATCTTTTCCTATTGTAAGTTCCGATTCATTGAACTCCGCACCCTCATCCATGTTGACAATGGCAACAGGCAATTGGTCCACCTTCCCATATGGATCCCAAAATGCCCACAGGAAAGTGCCGCTGTATAATAAGGGAATCAGTATGATCCCTATTATGGAAATGAGTATCATAGGATGTTTTATTATG
The DNA here is from genome assembly GCF_050269675.1 of Peribacillus sp. NPDC076916. Lineage (NCBI taxonomy): Bacteria > Bacillati > Bacillota > Bacilli > Caryophanales > Bacillaceae > Peribacillus > Peribacillus sp. NPDC076916. The sequence continues at coordinate 821,957 of NZ_JBNNIU010000002.1, read as the reverse complement.
GCTAAAAATTCACCCTTTAAAGATTTTAACACGCCTACCAAGCCCTCCTATACGACGAATATGCCGTTTATTTAATCTATCTCGGTGAAAAACGGATTGAAAAATACATATTTAACTCATTTGCTTCTGCAATATATATTTAAAATTCACTATCTTAATCTTTAATATATATTTACTTTTCACGCAAATAATAACTAATGACTATATTGTTCATTCGGTCATTATCACGAAAATAATATAACATTTTTCCATTCTTTTATCAATATTTTTTCACTGTCTTACATCCTATATCTACTATTTATCCCTCCTGTTTAAATTGCCTCTTAACTGATTAAGACCTTAGCATCGGCTGATAAAATCCCCTCTATTTTTCATGGCAAAAAAGGGCATCCATTTTGGATACCCTTTTAATAAGGTATATAAGCATAATTAAATGAAGCGCTTACAAATCATTTTGTTATAATGCCTTTTAATTTTTCCGCCTGTCCGTTCAGTTTCTTTAAGGATTGCTGATATTCTTTTTCTAATTGTTTAATGATGCCTGCGGCGGTATCTATTTTTTTAATCGCCCCCACACCATGACCCGCTGACCAAATATCACGCCACGCTTTAGATTCAGATGATTTGGACATGCTGTCAAAATCGACTTTTTCTTTTTTGGCTAATTGTTCCGGGTCCAATCCTTCCTTTCTGATGCTCGGTTTCAGCATATTACAATTAACTCCTGAAAATGCATCAGTCAAGATGATGTCATCATGATCAGAATCGACAAGCATTTCACGATAATCATCATTTGCCCTGCTCTCTTTCGCCACGATAAAACGAGTACCCATATATGCAAGATCCGCTCCTGCAGCCTGAGCTGCCAAGATACTGTGACCAGTACTGATGGATCCGGCAAGCAAAATGATTCCGTCCCAGAATGTTCTTACGCTGTCCACGAAAGCAAAGCTATTTATTTCACCAGCATGACCACCGGCTCCCGCAGCAACCAAGATCAATCCGTCCACACCTGACTCCGCAGCTTTTTTTGCAAAATCCACGGAGCTGACATCCGAAAAGACCAACCCGCCATAGCTATGTACGACATCAACCACCTGTTTTGGTGAACCTAATGATGTAATGACGATGGGAGGCTGATGCTTTTTGACCAATTCCAACTCTTCTTCAAGACGGCTATATGTACGGTGGACAACCATATTCATTGCCCATGGAGCAATCTTTGAGCCAGGTTCTTTATCCTTTGCTGCAATCAATGTATCGTTTATATCACTCATCCATTGATCCAACACCTCAATCGGCCGCGCATTCGGTGCTGGAAAAGAGCCAATCACCCCATTCAAGCAGCATTCTTTCACTAACTCAGGACCCGATATTAAAAACATAGGTGCTGAGATAACTGGTAAAGATAATTGATTCCACCATTGTTCAGGCAAACTTCTTGTCATCTATGAAACCTCCCATTTTAGTATATTACCAAAATATAACACTACAATATTATCATACTTCTAAAATACACAATTTTCAAGAAATTAATTCAGCAGCTCAATTAACTTGTCATGAAACGCCATTTCAATAAAAAAACTGTATATGGCTACATCCCATATACAGTTTCGATTCAATTTGAAAGCGCCCATTTACGAATGGCCTTGGCCACACCATCTTCATCATTTGTTGCTGTAACCCAATCTGCCTTTTCTTTCACAATTTCTTGGGCGTTTCCCATAGCCACACCCACTTTTGCATCAGAAATCATTGCAAGGTCGTTAAGGCTGTCACCTACAGCCATAACATTATCCATCGTAATATCGAGCAATGAACATACGAGCTTGATCGCTTTCGCTTTATTAACGCCCATGGCATTCACTTCAATATTCGTTGGGCTAGAATTGCTTATTTCAAAGTTTCCTTTTGATGCCAGTTCATCCATGATGATTTGGCGGATGTCATCATCAGTTGTATCAAAACCGAATTTAAGCCATTGCGAATCATGGATTTTTTCAGGCATTTCAGCCCTGTAAATATTATCGCAACTAATCGCCCAAAAATGTGTACCGTGTTTTTGGCTTAATTCCCACATCCATTGTATGGACTCACTATCGACGACATTCCTTTCCACCAGTTTTCCTTGATTATCGTATATTTCGCTTCCGTTTACGGTAATGAGGTATGATTGGAGTTCCATTGACTTTGCAAAATCACTGCATGTCGCGTAGGATCTCCCTGTGCTCAATACAACAAAAATCCCTTGATTTTCTGCTTCTTTTATCGCTCTCCGATTTTCTTTTGATATCTCCCCATCCTTATTGAGAAGCGTGCCATCCATATCAAGTGCAACCAGCTTAATATCTTGTTCCTTCATTCTTATTCACCCTTCCATAATCCTTCTTTATGTAACTAAGTCCATGATAGCTTATAATGCATACGTTAGGAAAGTACGTGAATAATTGAACAGGCATTGCCATTCGTTTTCATGATTTTTATAATCCACCAAATATCTTTATCCGGCCACTTTATATTCTGCCAATCTAAACATCCTCTACTCCCTTTCTTTTTTCATTTCATTCAATTCTTTTTTTAGCTGACCTTCCCATTTTGGGATACCATCATTTTCATCAAATTCTATAATGACATCCGTTACTCCTCTTTCCTTGAATATCTCATTAAACAACCGATCTTTAATGTCATCCGCTTGGGCGATTGAAATATGGGGATCGAGTTCAACTTCAAGTTCAACATGAAAGTCTTCTCCTTCTTTTATTACGGCAAGTTTCTGTATATCCCTTACGTCTGGATCATCCATGACCATAGTTCCAATTTTTTGTCGCATTTCAATATCGGCTTCCCCAAGAGCACCTGCAGCATTATCAAGAAATACCCTACCAACCACATAGAACATCCCGAGACCGATCATGACGGAAGCAACGCCTTCAGCTTGGATGAAGGGCGTGAAGTTTGCTAATAAAATGGCAATTATCGCTAGTACCCCACCACCGGTTGCTACCATATCTTCCATGAATACTAATTTCGTCGCCGGTTTTGCTCTTTTTAAACCAGCGAAGCTCTTAAATATGATGGCTGCTCCTTTAGCTTCGATTCCAGTCTCATGCACCACTTCTTTCATCGCTTTAAATAATACATATGATTCCAACACAACCGCTAACGAAAGGACCGACAAGTTAATAAGGATACCAGTTGATTCTACAGGGTGCAAAATGTGATGGAATCCTTCTTTAATCGTTTCATAAGACATGATCCCGACAACCAACACTGCCCCTAATAATACGAGGTTAACCAAACGTCCAAAACCATCTGGGAATCGATCAGTTGGTGACTTTTTACTTAGTGCGGATCCAATAAATACGAAAAACTGATTCGCAGCATCGCCCAAAGTATGTAAAGTTTCAGCAAACATGGCTACATTGCCTGTCATGAAATAAGCAATCCCCTTTAGCACAGCGATGATACTATTCACACAGGCAGCAATGAACGCCGATTTATTACCTTGTTTTAATAACCGAAATAACTCTTTCATATAAAAACCCCCCTTATATTATTATAAATCCATTATCATAATGTATTATCCCCAACACTGGAAAATATGAAACCACATAAGCCAAACCCTTATCTATACGATTGGTAAACGAATATATTCCAGGAATGGACCCATCTATTCTAATAAGTTCACATGAATGCATTCATTCCTATTGAAAACTGATTAATCAACAAAAAAGGGAGTAAGCGGCGGCTTACTCCCTTTCGCAAGAACTTCTGCGTTAAGCTTACATCTCTTGTTTCACTAACTTAGATGGATTATTAACTTTATATCGTATTTCTTTATTGTATTTTTTGTCGACCACTTTTCCATCAAATTCGATTGCGTCCCCTTCTTCGAGCTCAGCTTTTTTTAATGTCTTGCTATATCCACACCAAGCATCGCCGATAGTCAATGCAGGCTCCGTTGTCACTTTGACATTCTCCAAGAGTATGACTTCATCTTCTTCACCAGTGAAATGGTTCATTTTCGCCGTAAACTCCTTGACTGTTGCGGTGAAATGCACTTTTTCCCCAGGTAAGTCCAATTTAGGTTTTGCAGTCGCCTTTTTAGTTTTGGTTTTTGCTTTTTTTTGTTCTGCACTTAGCGGATCGGAGTTTTCCGTAATTGGTGCTTCCATCACCTGCTCAGTTTCACTTGAATCTGCGGATGTTTCTGAAACCGGCCCACTCAACAATTCTTTTCCGAAACTGTTGCTTTGCATTTCCTTTAAATAGGAAGGGTGAATGCAACTAAGCTTACCATTTTCAAATTCAACAACTACAGTGTCAAGGCCGTTTCCATATTGTTCATAACCTGCCAATTTAACTTTAGCTTGAAAACTACCGCTTTTATATAATAGTTCTCTTTTTACCGAACGGGCAGTGAATAATTTCCATTCCAATCCTTTAGCGATATAGTCCGTATCATCTAAAAAAGGGATATACTCTCCTTTTGGTGCAATATAATGAATCAATTCTTCAGCTGAATTTCCAGCCACAGTCACCACTCCTAATCTTTTCTATAGATTATATTCTAGCAAAGGATTTCAAAGTTGCAAATGAATGAGTATCATGATCACAGTCTGCACTAAAAATCAGCCAGACATGAGAGTAATAGAAAACCGTTTATATACAAATTTCTCACGAGTTTTTCTGCGAAATAATTACCATCCTTTTGGACCTAGCAAAAAAGCTGCTCACTAAGAGCAGCCCTTTAATAACAATAATAAATCTTTGTCGCATATGTTTCGCCAAAAATGACTCAGATTAATTCATTCCTTTTACCCTTCTTTCACCTCATCCATTGGCAACTGGTCTGCGTTGTACTTCATTTCGCCAGAACTATAATTTTTTCTCATTTTAAACATGAGGAGAAAACCAATAGCCCACCAGCCTGCAAAAATCAGCCATTCATAAGGCCAAATTAAAGCCGCTGGCATACCTGGTAAGTATAAGGCAATAAATCCAATGCTAAGAACCAATGCGATCCAGCCCACGATATTTGATTTTCCAGCACGGAAAGGCCTTGCCATCTCAGGAGCATTTTTTCTCAATTGAACAAATGCAATTGCAACGAATAAATATGCCAATACAATAGCCAGTCCGCCAGCATCCACCAGCCAAACTAACATAGGTCTCCCTAATAATGGACTAATCATGGATAAAGCACCTATAAACAATACAGCATTTGTAGGCGTATTTGTTTTCGGATGTAATTTACCAAACCAAGCTGGAATCATCTTTTTTTCCGCCATTGAATAGAGAACTCGGCTGCCGCCAATGATAAATGCATTCCAGCTCGTCAAAATACCTGCAACACCACCTATTATCAAGATGGTTGCAAAAATGCTCGATCCATAGACTTTGGCCATTGCATCTGCCGTTGGTAATACAGAAGTTGTTATTATATTTTCATCTAAAGATACTCCTACCGCGTATATAATGGCAATATACCAGATAACGGCAAGGCTTACTGAAAATATAAGAATTTTCCCAATTAATTTCGGCTCAACATTCATTTCTTCAGCTGTTTGAGGTATTACATCAAAGCCCACAAACATGAACGGAGTCATGATCAGTACAGTTATGATTCCTACTGTGCCATCCAAAAATAGTGGTTTCGCATCTCCAAAATCACTAGTGAATCCGGCTCCAAAAATTAACATCAAACCAATGAGACCTATTACAATGGTTAAAACCATTTGGAGAATGGCTGCCGATTTCACACCAAAATAATTAATCAGTGTAACTAAAATGGAACCTATTACCCCAACAAGCACCCATGTTAAATACACATCATATCCAGTAATAGAATACATGAATCCTACCTTATAATTAGGAAATACATATTCAATGACAGTTGGCAAAGCAACCGCTTCAAAAGCAACCACAGATATATAACCTAATGCGAGGGCCCATGATGCTACAAATGCAGCTTTTGGACCGACGCCCCTTAATACATAAGATAGAGCACCTCCAGCAGCAGGCATAGCTGAAGCTAATTCTGCATAGGTCAGACCTACAAAAGTGACCAATACCCCACCTATTAAAAATGCTATCATCGCACCAAGTGTACCTGCTGAATCAATCCATGTACCTGATAATACTACCCAACCCCAACCAATCATGGCCCCGAATGCCAAAAATAATATATCTACCTTAGAAAGAACTTTATTTAGACTCTTAGTTTCTTTAATGGTAATCCATCCCTTTCTTGAAAGACTGTAGATCAAAACAAAAACTTGAGAACCTTTTTTAAAGAAATAATGATAGAAATAATAATAAAAAAACATTTGGTTGATATGTAAAGAACTTATGGACATTTCTGCATTATAAAGTGCTGACATTAAGGAATAATTGGTTATGTATCTGAATCCACCAAATTCATCTATATCTGACTATTTTCCCAAATAAAAACATCCTCTCTTACTAAGAATTTGTAATAATATAAATAACAGCAATATCCATGCCAAGAAAAGGATAGTTATTTTATTGGAGTTTAACGCTATTATAAATTTAAAATGATTCATTATTGAATCGTTAACCTAATTTATGATTCATATATTAATTATTAATCCTTTTTGATCCACAATCGAATCAAAATGACAATTTTATTATTTTATTTTAAAATTTCGACACACATTTTGAAAAATAACAGAAAAAAAGATGCCAAAATCCAAATTATTATTTCTTGGCATCTTCCATATAGATTTATTTTCACTCAGAATGATTTTGATTAATGTACAGTCCCGAAAAATATCGATAAGTATATAATGCTCTCTGTAATGTCACAATATGATATGTATTAAACCCTTATAAATTCGTTCTTAACTGCGGGGAAATGGATACTGAATGTAGTTAAACTTTCATTGGAAACACAATTCATATATCCATCATTGCTTTCAATGATTTTTTTACAGACGTATAATCCAATTCCCGTTCCTAACTCTTTCGTTGTGACAAAGGGCTCAAAAATAGATTCGATTAATTCATTGTCAATGGCCGGTCCATTATTTGAAATTCTAATTATTCTTTCATTCGCCTCAATTAAAGAGGTTATCCTCAAAATTCTTGGATGTTCCTTATCCTTTAAGGCGTCAATGGAATTTATAAAAAGATTCAAGAACACTTGTTTTAATCCATCCTTGCTCGCTGTCATGACGAAGTTTGGATAAATATCTATTTCCACATTAACACTTGCATCCACAATATTTGCATAAGTCAGTTCTTGAATTTCTTCAATTAACTTCAACACGGAAATTTCCTCTCTTTGTTCCTCATTAAAATCTGATTTAGAGGTATGGAGGAATTGGGTTATCCTGAAATTCAACTGATTTAACTCATAATCAATGATATCTAAATATTTCAAGCCTGGGTTCTCCCTTTTCAGTAATTTATTGAACCCCATAATAGCTGTAAGAGGGTTTCGGAATTCATGTACAAAGCTTGATGATATCTGACCCAGTACCGCTAATTTATCTTTGTGGTTTTCACTAATATAAGACTTTTTCTCCTCTATCACTTCATTTTTAAGATTCGTATATCTCGTTACTGCATGGTAGCTGAACGTATCAAAGTGCAAGTTGATATCATTAATGAATTTCTGCATATAATTAATTGGGATATTGACCCCAAAAAGATTTCTGATTATGATATTTCTCCCCAAATTGATATTATATAGAAAATCCCCAATGTTGATATTTGCTTCAAGTCGCTCTTTTGCAACCTGGTAAGCCAATTTTATCAGCTTATCTTCAGACAATACATCCTTGAACGTTTGGATGACCAATGAGTACATCCCATAACCATTTTCTTTAATCTTATCTTTGTAGGGGTCAATTTCATTGATCTTAATAGTCTCGTTCCATTCATTTAAAAACACAGATTCTTTTTCTTCCAAATATTGAATCAATACATTTTTATACTTCTTATGTTCAGATGAAAACTCCATACTATTGACCACACATCCCCTTACGGAATTTTAGATACTCTATCAATAACATCATTCTATATGAGATTTTGATTACCTGCACTTCATTATTCATAGTCTTTAAGGTGAAATATAGCTTATATGGAGAAAAGGTATGCTGTTCCGCATATGTTTACTCGCGATACAAAAGAACCGACCAAATCAGGTCGGGAATCTGAGATTTTCATAAAATGGAAACTCATCATTCATGTTTTTAAATATACTAGGAAACTCTTACTTTAGAAATTTGATTCCGTATTTTTTCATTTTTCTATAAAGCGTATTTCGGCCGATATCGAGTTGCTTCGCGGCGTTACTGATATTTCCATTTGTTCGTTCCAACGCATTTCTGATCAGCTGGGTTTCTTGTTCTTGAAAGTTTCTTGGTCCTTGATCGGCATTTGCCCCTTCCTCATGTGTAATGGAAGAAACAGGACAAAGCGCCACAAGCAAGTCCCTTGTAATCGGTCCATTTTCAGCTAGGAATGCAGCCTGTCCCAGTACGTTTTGCAATTCACGGAAATTTCCTGGCCATGAATATTCCAAAATGAACGTTTTAGCTTCGTCAGTTAATTCGGTATTTTCACTCTTATAAGGTAAATCCGCTAAAATGTATTCTGCTAACAGCAATAAATCCTTCCGACTTCTAAGATTTGGAATTTTTAAAGATAATCCACAAAGGCGGAAAAATAGATCTGCACGGAATTCTCCAGCTTCAATTTCTTTTTGTAAGTCTTTGTTTGTGGCGGCAATGACCCTTACATCGATTGGAATGGAAGCATGTCCGCCGACACGCGTCACACATCGTTCTTGAAGCACGCGAAGCAGGCTCGCTTGAGCTTGAAGCGGCATGTCACCGATCTCATCCAAAAAAAGGGTTCCGCCATCCGCAGCTTCGAACTTCCCCTTATGCCCGCCGCTTTTTGCGCCAGTAAAGGCACCCTTTTCATACCCAAATAACTCACTTTCCAATAAATTTTCGGGAATTGCGCTGCAATTGATGGCGATGAATGGCTTATCACTTCTTAAACTAACCCCATGAATGGATTGTGCGAATAGTTCTTTTCCCGTTCCGCTTTCTCCAGTAATTAGCAAGCTGATATCAAGTGCTGCAGCTCTTTTAGCAATGGATATGGTTTGATTCATTTGCGGATCGTTACTTAATATATCTGAAAATTGATAACGGTTAGTTGTTAAACCATCAATCAATTTTTGTTTTTTTAACCGAACGATCACAGATGATTGATTTTCCATATTTTTGCCAAGGGTTTGCACCATAAATTCCTGGTCTTTAATTGAAACCCTCTGTTCCAAAACAAGTGGGTCTGTTCCTGATATTATATTCGATACCGGTTTTTTCAATGTGCCGATAACTTGTGACGCCGCTAAATTGAGATCTGTAACTTTCCCCTCTTTATCAAGGGTAATTAACGGATCAGGGTAAGAATCATATATAAAATAAAGGTTTTTCTCCCTTTTTTGTGTATGGGACAATAAAAGCGCTTGTTTGATGCTATCAGCCACCCTTTGAACTAAGCTTACGGAAAAAGGATGATAATTCTGTTGATGACTGCTTAAGTTCAAAACACCTAGCAGATGCCCATCAGGGTGATAAATGGGCGATGCGGCACAAGTGAGGAAATGGTTATCCTGATGAAAGTGTTGACTGCCATGAATCAATACAGGATTTTTCTCTACAATGGCCGTTCCTATTGCATTTGTTCCTTTTGATTCCTCTAACCAATTGGCCCCTTTCCTAAGGGAAACATTATCTGCATGGCGAATGAAAGCTGGATCCCCAACTGTTTCGATGATATATCCTTCAGGAGCAGCAAGTAATAAAATGGACTCCAAACCATTAATCGAGCGATAAACTTCTTCTAAAATGGGGGAAGAATGATACAGGAGTTCAGCATATCGATCGTGGTATTCGGCCAACTCAAATGCACCAAGCATATCTTCCTTATCCATCATGCTTGGCTGAAGTCCCTTCGAAATGCACCGCTGCCATGATTCTTGAATAAATGCCGGTATGGTTCCTTTATCCGCGCTTATATTAACAGACATTGAATAATCCTCCCGTATGTATAATCGAGTAAATCGGCTACTGTTTTTTATTCAATTTCATAAAGAAACTCTATGTAATTCAAAGTTTCAGGACATTCAGGATTCGTTCATACAGTTTAATTATAACAGAAAATTCAGATACTCACCAAAATGAATACGGCATTACGCGAACTGCTAAACTTTTTTGTTCCATATTGGATCACCATCCTGTTCCAATATGGAACAGGATGACATCTTCCGATATCGCTCTACCATCTTTTAATTGGTTTCATCGTTTTTTTGTTTTGGCATAGGTCTTGCATAATTACATGTCGAGAAATTGATTCCTATTGATAAGGGGGGAAAGAATCAGTAAGTTTTTAAAAATATTCTGACTTGCTGCATGGCAGCCAAAGAGAATTGTATCAAACACATAAGATCATACCTGATCCTTTACTTAGAGGAAAGCCATTGTCCGAACAAATATGTAACGTAAAATCCAAATGAAAAGGGGTATTATACATGGAACAAACTATTAAACTTAATCCACGTGTGCAAGAATTCTTGAAGGGCACTAAAAAGCTTTTGATTAATGGGGAATTGGTGGAAGCTGCTTCAGGAAAAACCTTTGAGACTCTCGATCCTTCTAACGGCAAGGTTTTAGCGGTTGTGAGTGAAGCAGGTCCTGAAGATGTAGATAAAGCAGTCAAAGCAGCCCGTAAGGCATTCGACAACGGTCCTTGGAAAAAAATGAGTGCATCGGAACGCAGCCGCCTCATTTATAAATTAGCGGACCTCATGGAAGAACATAAAGAGGCTTTAGCACAATTGGATACCTTGGATAATGGCAAGCCAATTGGTGAAACCACTAATGCTGATGTCCCCCTTGCAATCGATCACTTCCGTTATTATGCTGGGTGGGCAACTAAGATAGTAGGACAAACAATACCTGTTGCTGGGAATTACTTCAATTATACCCGTCATGAAGCAGTTGGAGTGGTAGGACAAATCATCCCTTGGAATTTCCCTCTCCTTATGGCTGCATGGAAATTAGGCGCAGCCCTTGCAACCGGATGTACGATCGTTTTAAAACCAGCGGAGCAAACGCCGCTTTCAGCATTATATTTAGGTCAATTAGCGCTTGAAGCAGGTTTTCCTCCGGGCGTCCTCAATGTCATCCCTGGATTTGGGGAAACAGCAGGGTCACCGCTTGTTGACCATCCAGATGTCGATAAAATTGCCTTTACCGGTTCAACCTCAGTAGGGAAAATGATCATGCGCCAAGCTTCGGGAACTGTGAAAAAAATCTCGTTGGAGTTAGGCGGGAAATCGCCTAATATCATTCTACCAGATGCAGATATGGGTAAAGCCATTCCTGGAGCTTTAATGGGCATCATGTTTAATCAAGGACAAGTTTGCTGTGCCGGTTCCCGCCTGTACATTCAAAAGAAATCCTATGACAACGTGGTAGCCGACTTAGTGTCTCATGCAAAAAACATTAAACAAGGGGCCGGTCTTGATCCTTCTACACAGATAGGGCCATTGGTTTCCAGTGAACAATTGGAACGAGTGGGCAGTTATATTGAAAAAGGAAAGTCTGAAGGAGCTGAAGTGGTTACCGGGGGCAATTATGGGCAAGGAGAGGGCTATTTTGTAACACCTACGATATTTGCAGGCGTTGAAGATGAAATGACGATCGCTAAAGAAGAAATCTTCGGCCCTGTTGTAGCTGCAATGCCTTTTGATGATTTGGATGATGTGATAAGCCGTGCAAATAACTCAGAATATGGATTGGCTGCAGGTTTATGGACACAAGACGTAAAAAAAGCCCATTATGTGGCCAATGAATTAAAAGCTGGTACAGTTTGGGTAAACTGCTATAACGCCTTTGATGCCGCTTCTCCATTTGGCGGTTATAAACAAAGTGGAATTGGTCGGGAAATGGGCAGTTATGCTTTGGAGAATTATACGGAAGTCAAAAGTGTATGGATTAACTTAAACTAAATAAAAGAGTGAACGCTCCATATGATCATTCGGCTCAGATATCATGATTGAAATGCAGGTTATCTTTTCCTTTATTATTTGCAAAAGGCTGTACCAAAGTGTGGACTTCGGTACAGCCTTTATCTTGTTATTTAACTTATATCATTCAGGCAAAGAGAAAAAGAAGAGACTTTTCATTTTTGAAAAGTCTCTTTGTACCCATTATCCATTACGTTCGATTTGCATTTTTTCTCTGTTTGCTTTTTCTTTTTCAATAGTTTTCTGTCTTGAAGTCCCGGCTACCAGGATTCCAATCACCACTATCGCTTCAAATCCATATTTAATGAAGGGATTTGCAAAGTAGTCGAGCATGAAAGGTTCAGCTACAATCATTTTAGCAGCTGTCCAGCCTAGTATTCCCGCACCAATTATAATGATGAATGGGAAACGTTCTATCAGTTTGAGGATTAAAGTGCTTCCATACATCACTACTGGGATGGAAACAAGTAGACCGATCACCACTAAAGTGAAGTTACCATGTGATGCACCTGCAACTGCCAAGACATTATCCAATCCCATCAAAGCATCTGCAATAATGATCGTTTTTATGGCAGCCCACATCGAGTCTGCAGGCTTCACATCATGTTCTTCTTCATCAATTAGAAGTTTATAAGCGATCCATACAAGAAGTAATCCGCCTATTAAATGCAGTCCAGGCACCTCTAAGAGTACGACAACCAGCAGCGTTGCAATGATCCTTATCACTATTGCCCCGACCGCTCCCCAAATTATCACCTTTTTTTGCTGATCTTTTGGAAGCTTTCTTGCAGCCAATCCAATAAGGATCGCATTATCACCGGCTAGAACCAAATCTATCATAATGATCGCTAAAAGTCCTGAAATGAATTCACCTGATAAAAAATCCAACACCATTTCCTCCTTTATACAAAAATAAAGAGACCTCTGCCATAAATGGCAAAGGTCTCGCTAAGCACTAAATGAATTAGGCCAATAAAGCCGGTGGGATCCCCACGTAATGACGACTTTATTTCAGGTTATCCCTGACGCTACTCCCCTTCACGGGAATAAAAAATATGTAACTCTTTTACTATCTTTCCATTAGGAAACTACCAAGAAAAAATATCACTAATTCAGTATACCAAAAATACAAATAAAATAAAGAAAAAAATAGAGATAGGCAGGAGATACTTAACTAGTTCATATCCTTTCAAGGGATAATTTCAGTCAATCATCCCTTCTAGATATTGGCATATTTCGTTTCCTAGGTTGGGGATATGGCTCAAATCCTTCCCCCATAAATATTGATTACTTAAGGTGGCCTCTATCAATTGTCTAAGTGGGATTTCTTGCTTATCATAACGAAGCCATTGTTCCTTGAAAAATTCAATGGTCTTTATATCATCTTTAACGACATAAGCTTTACCCGCAAAGCTTTTACCAATATAACGCCCCTTCACTTCGTGAACCTTATAAAATCGGATCAAGCCTGAAAAACCCCGTACGATACAGTGAGGAAGACCGCCTTGCGTCTTATGATATTCTTCTAAGGTAGGCAGGAGACGGACCTTGAACTTCGAAATGCTATTCAGCGAAATATCGGCCAGGAGGTGTTGTACAAAAGGATTCTTAAATCGCTCAAGAACACTTTCCCCATATAACAACATTTCGTTTTGATCAAAAGGTAATGAAGGAATTATTTCCTTTTCGATGGCATTGCTCAGAAATTGATTGAATTCTGGATGATCGATTGCCTGTTTTACTTCTTCCATTCCAGATAAAATGCCTAAAGGAGCCATCAAGGTATGAGAACCATTAAGAATCCGTACCTTCCTCATTTGATAAGGTGTTAAATCTTTTACCCAACGCACATTTAAGCCTGCTTGTTGTAAAGGAAGACGTTGATCAATACAAGGGTCACCTTCTATAGCCCATAAATGGTATGGTTCTGCCGTATTTAGCAGCGTATCCTTATATCCCCATTCCGTAAATAGTTTTTCCGACTCATTGGCTGGGAACCCTGTAACGATACGGTCTACAAGCGAGTTTAGGAATAGGTTGTCCCGGTCCACCCACTCCATGAATGGCTTTGGTAAATCCCAATCCCTGCTATGCTTAAGAACGCATTGCTTCAATGAATCACCATTTCTCTCTAAAAGTTCACATGGCAGCATGATCAGTCCTTTTTTCGCATCTCCGTTGAAATGGAAATAACGATGATGCAAAAAAGCAGTCAGTTTTCCTGGAAAAGATTCCATTGGCTTTCCTTCTTCCAAAGGAATCGGCTGGTATTTGAGCCCTGCTTCAGTCGTGTTGGAAACTACAAATTCCAATTCAGGATTTTCTGATAATGCTAAGAATCCCTCCCATTCTTCATATGGATCAATTACCTTCGAAAAAACGGAAATGATCTCTGTTCGCTCCACTTTCTCCCCTTGGTGAAAACCACGTAACATTAATGTATACAGTCCATCTTGCCGCTTCACCTCCTCTATTTTCCTTTTTCCGGCGAGGCGAGGCTGGGTAACTGCAATACTTCCCATGAAATGACCTTGTTTATTACATTCATGAATCATCCAATCAAAGAAGCCTCGAAGAAAATTCCCCTCCCCAATCTGCAATACTTTGATGGGAAAATCCATCATATGTGAATATTGGACAGCTTTTGTCTCTTTACTCAGACCGTTTAGTTGACCTTTCTTTATTTTCATGATCAAAGAACCCCTTTTCTCATTGAAATATACAATTCAGAGTGCGTTTTAAGAGGTCGCCCTTACGAAGCATACCTAATGCTTATATTTCGACAATAGCCTTGATCACTTTAGCTTCAGGAGTTAACCACCCTTCAAACTGATTGATCATTTCATCCAAATGTGTGCGGTGTGTAATATACTGGCCCATATCCAGCTTGTCATTCTTCAGCGTATTCACAATATAATCAAAGTCATCCCTTGTTGCATTGCGGCTTCCCATTAATGTAAGCTCTTTACTGTGGAATTCAGGATCATTAAAGGTAATATCCGCTTTAACTAAACCAACATAAATCAGCCTTCCGCCGTGAGCAGGATATTTGAATGCATCCATCATTGACTTAGCATTACCTGTCGCATCAAATACCACGCTTGGCATATCTCCATTCGTCAATTGGGCTAATTTCTCCATTGGATTCTCCAAAACGTTCAAAGTATAATCGACATTTGCCCATTTGCCAGCAAACGCAAGGCGTTCATCATTTACATCCATTGCGATCACCCTCGCACCCTGTTCTTTAGCGAATGCCATGACTCCCAAGCCAATTGGACCGGCACCAATTACCAGTGCAAATTCCCCTTTATGAATAGCGGCGCGCCTAACTGCGTGTGCCCCTATACTTAAAGGCTCTATCATTGCGGATTGGTCAAGTGTAAGACCTTCCGTTCTCACCAAATGATTATAAGGCACCGTCATCCACTCACTCATTCCGCCTTCAGCATGTACACCCAAAACTTTCATATCCGTACAGCAGTTCGTTTTTCCACTCCTGCAAGCCAGGCATTTTCCACATTCCATATAGGGAATGATCGATACTTGATCCCCGACATTCAACCCTGATTCATTCTCCGATATGGATTCAATATAACCGGATAATTCATGTCCAAGTATTCGAGGATAGCTAAAAAAGGGTTGATTACCACCATAGGCATGAATATCCGTACCGCATATTCCTATGCGGCGCACACGAATCAAAGCTTCTCCTGAGTTTGGAACCGGTTTTTCCGACTCGATCATCTTAAATTCAAAAGGTCGTTCACAAACAATACTTTTCACTGAATAACACTCCTTTTTAATAACTTAATAGATATGTATCACCTGTTAGAGAATGACGCCTTCTTTAAAAATGCTTATCTCCCTAAAACCGAATTTTTCATTATTCGTTTTCTTTTTACCAGATGAAAGTTCAAGAATGTATTGGAATAAATCGTCCTTCAATTCCTCGATCTTTCGACCTTCAATTAACTGCCCTGCATTATAATCAATCCAGTGTTTTTTACGATTGGCTAAATCTGAATTCGTTGCTATTTTCACAGTTGGCACCGGTCCGCCAAATGGTGTACCCCTTCCCGTTGTGAACAGGACGATATGTGCTCCCGCTGCTGCCAAAGCCGTCACCGAAATCAGGTCATTTCCAGGAGAATTGATTAAATTCAAACCATGCTTCACTACCCGTTCACCATATGGGCTAACATCCACTACAGTGGCATGGCCGCCTTTTTGCGTGCACCCAAGTGATTTTTCCTCCAGCGTACTTATGCCGCCTTCCTTGTTTCCAGGTGAAGGGTTTTCATAAATTTCCTGATCATGGCGAATGAAATACTGTTTGAAATCATTAATAAGCCCAACGATTTTATTAAAGGTTTCTTCATCTTTTGCCCTGTTCATCAATATCGTTTCCGCTCCAAACATCTCAGGAACCTCTGTCAATATCGTGATCCCTCCATTTTCTACAATAAGGTCGGAAACAGCACCAACCAATGGATTAGCGGTAATGCCTGAAAAACCGTCGGACCCCCCGCATTTCAAGCCTATTTTCAACTTTGAAAGCGGTACTGGCTTGCGTACGAACCCTTCGGCATATTCCACTAATTCTCCCATTAAACGCAAGCCGCTCTCCAATTCATCTTGAACCTCCTGGGCTTTTAAAAATTTAATGCGACCGGGAGGAAATTCACCAATGACATCTTTAAATGCTTCGATTTGATTGTTCTCACATCCTAATCCTACAACTAAAACCCCTGCTGCATTTGGATGTTGAGCCAAGGCAGCTAAAAGTTTCTGTGTATGTGTCAAATCATCACCCAATTGAGAACAGCCGTATGGGTGGGAAAAGTGATGAATCCCATCGATTTGCCGATCTTTAAACTGCTCATTTCCCATTTTAGCGAGAACTTCACATGTTTTATTGATGCAACCAACCGTGTTGATGATCCAGATTTCATTCCGGATACCCACTTCCCCATTTTCACGGATATATCCTTCGAAGGTATGACTTTGACTTAGCTCTTTGGTTTTTTGACTGCTAGGTTGATAAGAATAATCCAATATACCATGCAAACCGGATGCTAGATTATGGGTATGAACCCAATCGCCGATGGAAATATCTTCTTTTGCTTTTCCGATCGAGTAGCCGAATTTGATTACATCTTCCCCTCGGTTTACCGGTTTCACTAACATTTTATGCCCTTTGGGAATGTCATCACTTGCCTTTACATTGATCATTCCCCTGTCCTCCGTTTGAATTTGGAGGCTCTGTCCTTTATGAATTTTCTCCAAGGAAATAACAACATCATCATTTGAATGCAATTGAACAAATTTATTCATTTTGTCCCCTCCTTATCATGAGTGAAGACGTTCAAAACCAAACGTCAATCCATTCAGAAAGCCCTTTCATTTTTCGCGTGAACTTTTTAAATTTTTAAATCTATTTTAATTTTACCATCAATTTTTGAAATATAAATTGCGTATTTTGCTATAAATATACTCATTCTTGTTGTATTATACTTTCAGGAGATGAACGAAATGAAAAAAATTCATAATGCATTAAATCATGATTTACTCTTCCCATTTTCTTTTGTCTATCAAGATACGAAAAGTCCCCAGAATGAATTGTCCGATCATATGCATGACTACTATGAAATTGTTTATGTTTATAATGGTAAGGGGACCTTTTTTATCGGTGATGTGTTTTATGATATGCAGCAAGGGGATGTATTCCTGATCCCTAATAATACGATTCATAGGGCTTTACCCAATAAGGACGATCCCGTTACCTCCACCATTATCTTTTTCAGTCCCACATTGATATATAAAGATATGGTTGATGATTCTTTTTCATATTTACATTTGTTTGACCTGACAAAAAAGAGTAAGAATTATAAAATATCATTGCCGCAAAAGAAACAAGATAAGATGGAGGAACAGCTACAACTCATCCTGCAAGAAACATCTAGCGAATCAATTGGCTCGAGGCATGCTTGTTTGCTGACCGTTCATCAAATCATACTCGATTTATACCGCACTCGGATAAATGGCAAAGAAGATTTACCAGAGGGCAATAGCTATAGTTCAGAATGGATCAAAGATATTTTAATCTATATCAATGAACATATCGATGAAGCATTGACTTTGACGACTCTTGCACAAAAAGCTTTGGTCAGTCCCGCTCATTTCAGCAGAGTTTTTAAGGAAACGACTGGAATTGGCTTAATAGTATATTTAAATACGAAAAGAATCATCAAGGCAAAAGAACTTTTACTGGAAACGAATCACACCATTGCCCATATTGCTGAAATGTGTGGTTTTGTAAGCATGCCCCAATTTTTTCGTAGCTTTAAAAAATACAATGAAAAGACGCCAGCAACATTTCGAAAAGAAAATCGGATGCGCTAAGCATGCCTAATAAATATGAAAAATATTAATTCTTTAAAAATGGAAGTGTCATCCCTTGATATTTCCTTTGGGAGACACTTCCATTCTGATAATCTATTAAACAGGCTTTACTATCGGTCTTACAAAACGGATGACTGCAAGCGATGCAACGATGGCCAATCCACCTGCAAGCAAGAATGCAACTGTGTATGTGCCTGAGGTATCGACAATATATCCTGTTAACGTCGGTCCGATGATACCTGCTGTATTTGCCAAGAAATGCATAAAACCTCCAACAGATCCAACATTACCAGGATCGACAACATCGTTGACGATTGCCCAGTAAATGGCCCCAGTCAAATAAAGGAAGAAGACGGAAAGTGCGACTAGCGTAACTGCACTGACCGTTGTGGATACCAGTCCGGCAAAACCGATACATACCGCCGATAAGAACAAACATGTTACAAGAACGAGCTTACGTGAGAATAAAACACCTTTTTGAGCGAATTTTTTAAAGAAGAAATCCGACACGAAACCACCCAAAGCAAGTCCGATGAATCCAAAAATCCAAGGAATCACAGTGATGATGCTCATATTTTCTACACTTAGGCCGCGTGCATCCACCAAATAGCTTGGGAACCAAGTTAAGAAAAAGAAGAGAATATAGTTGTAAGAAAAAAAGGCGAGAGCAGTAAATAAAACCGTTTTTTGTTTTAAATAAAAGGTGAATTTCAACTTCCCTTCCGATGTTGCCGCCACATATGATTTCCCCGTATGTTTCTGTTCTTTTGAATCTTCTGGTTTTTCTTTAACGAATTTCCACCAGCAAATCGCCCATATAAGACCAATCACCATTATGGCAATGAAAGAAACTCTCCATCCATATGAGATGGCAATAAATCCAACAATCGGACCTGCTATGGCGCCACCAAGCGGGGTACCGCTATTCGTCAAACCAACGACAGATGCCCGTTGATTCGCTGGGAACCAGTTATTCACCATCTTATTGATGGTTGCCGAAAGAGGGCCTTCGCCCATTCCAAACAAGATGCGAATGACGATTATACTGGCAAAACCGACAGCCAGTACAAGAGCACCACTGAATAAAGACCAAACGATCATCGCCACGAAAAGCGTAAGCTTTGCACCCCATCTATCGGACGCCATTCCACCAAGGAAATTAAATATGGCATAACCAACTGAAAAGCTACTAAAAATAATCCCCATCTGTGTCGCTGTTAAGGATAAATCATCTTGGATGAACGGAGCTGCAATGGATAGTGCAGATCGGTCCAGATAATTTATCACCCCTGCCAAGAACAAGAAAACAATAACCATTCCTCTACCATTTGAAAACATAAAGTACCCCCCTATACGTTTCTATAAATGCAGCAGCATTTTTGGAAACGTTTCCATTTAATAACCAAGAGTAAAGCCTATATGACCTTTAACTAAATCGGTTTAGAATCCCCGTATAAAAAACGTTTCTTTTTCACTAGGAATTCTTACAAACGGTTCTAGCAAGAATTCCTTGAAAGCAATGTCGGTTTCAAGCGATGTACGCTTGTATCCTCTTTTCCTGTTTTATTGATTTGACTAAGCAGTAACTCTGCTGCCAAGTTGGCCATTTGAATGGCAGGCTGATTAACCGTAGTGATGGTCGGTGTATAGAAACTGGCATAGGGTACATCATCGATCCCTATGACCGCCATGTCATCAGGTATTTTTATTTCGTGCTGTTTCATATAACGCAACACTTCATTAAGTACGATATCATTTCCTGCCAATATGGCTTGAGGCGGCTTTTCCAATTCAAAAAATTCTGAAAGTGCAACCGGAATTTCATCTGCGTTCACTGTTTTAATATAGTCTGAATTGAATGGAATCCCATGTGACGCGAGGGAATCCTTGTACCCTTGGATCCGTTCGATACGAGGACTGATATCGCGTATGATTGAA
The DNA here is from genome assembly GCF_050269675.1 of Peribacillus sp. NPDC076916. NCBI lineage: Bacteria > Bacillati > Bacillota > Bacilli > Caryophanales > Bacillaceae > Peribacillus > Peribacillus sp. NPDC076916. Next base: position 801,541 of record NZ_JBNNIU010000002.1, on the reverse strand, counting down.
GTGGTTATGATTGCAATGGTTTCATAACCCTTTTCAATAAACCTGTCGATCGCTAACTTGGAAGCAAGATGATTATCGAGCATGACAGTTGCAATATCCAATTCTTCGATCGTCCTATCCATGAAAACAATCGGGAAATGATCACTCTTCATACGTTGATATAAATCCAGATTGTCCCCTGTGGGGAAAATGATGATCCCATCCACTTGTTTAGCTCTTAGCATTTCAATATAATTCTTTTCCTTTTCAGGATTGTCATCTGCATTGCATACGATAATATGGAACCCTTGTTCATAAAAGTAGTTTTCAATAGCTCTAATAACTTGCGTTGAAAACGTATGAAGGATATTGGCAACCACTACCCCGACGGTAAAAGTGGATTTTTGTTTTAAACTGCGTGCTATTATATTAGGCTGATAGTTTAACTCTTCTATTGTTGCTTCAATCTTTTTCCTGGTTTTTTCACTCATATATTCGTAACGTTTGTTAAGGTATTGGGAAACTGTGCTTTTTGATACTTTAGCGTGATTGGCGACATCAGTAATTGTAATGGTTTTCATTTCATTCATTCCTGTCGTATGGTTTCAAATCTCTAATACCAAAATGGCTTAGATATATAAGGAATATTCTATTATAATTAGGAACGCTTTACAATCACCTTCTGATGCAGTAAAAAAGTCAATTTCCCATACCGTGGAACTAATTTAATCACGGTCACTTGTTTGCCTTTTTATTGGACCTGCATTCAGACACCTGAGTATGCCATGAAGCCGCCATCAACTGGTACCGTAATTCCTGTGACAAAGCCCGAATAGGATTCATCAACGAGCCAAAGCAATGTACCAAGTAAATCTTCGGGCTGCCCAAAGCGCTTCATGGGTGTTGATGTAATGATTTTATTAGATCTTGCCGTCAGGCTGCCATCTACATTAAGCAGAAGATCCCGATTTTGCTTCGTCAAAAAGAATCCTGGAGCAATGGCATTCACCCGTAAACCTTCCTCGGCAAAATGAACAGCCATCCACATCGTAAAATTATTTATCGATGCTTTGGCAGCACTATATGCTGGTACTTTAGTCATTGGAGCGTAGGCGCTCATGGATGATACATTTACGATAACAGGTGCTTCCACTTGCAATAACTCTTTCCCAAAAACCTGACTCGCCAAAAATGTACCGGTGAAATTACTGGCAAAAACCTGGGAGAAACCATTTTCATCCAAATCAAAGAAGGATTTTCCTTCTGCTTCTTCCCCATATTTCTCTGGAGCGGTAATGGCATCAGGATGATTGCCTCCCGCTCCATTTATTAATAGATCCACTCTTCCGAACGATTCTATTATTTTCCCTTTTGCATTTTCCAATGAGGCCCTATCCAAAACGTCTGCCGCGATGGATATCGCAGTCCCCCCAGTTTGTTCAATGAGTTCGACCACTTCTTGCCCTTTTTCCGCCGTTCTGTTCAATATAGCTATCTTGACACCATGGCGGGCCAATTCCACCGCCATTTTGGAACATAAAACACCGCTGCCTCCAGTGATCACTGCCACCCTGTTGGATAAGTTTTCATGAATGGGAATCATGATTTTTCACCTAATTTAGTAGCTTCATATGCATCCCATAATCCGAGCAAATACATGATTCCCAATGCTCGGTCATATAAACCGTAACCTGGGCGGCAAACTTCACCCCATATATGGCGGCCATGATCCGGTCTGACATAACCAGTATAATTTTGCTTATTCAATTCTTCCACAACGCCCTGTATATTGATCGATCCATCCTGAGTATGATGGGATGTTTCCACAAAGTCACCGTTTTCATAGATCTTCACATTGCGTATATGGGAGAAAGGGGAACGGTTAGCATACTTTTTAGCCACCTGGACCATATCATTTTCAGGGTTTGCCCCCATCGATCCTGTACACAAGGTAAACGCATTCGCTGGTGAATCTGAAATCGAAATCAGTTTTTCATAGCTCGACTCTCCGGTGATGATTCTTGGCAGGCCAAAAATGGACCATGGCGGATCATCCGGGTGTATTGCCATTTTTATACCGCAAGCCTCGGCAACAGGTAATATTTCTTTTAGGAATATTTCAAGATTCGCCCATAGCTGCTCTTCGTCCACAGTTTTGTAAGATTCGAACAATTCAGAAATTCGATCCATCTTTTCTGGTTCCCAACCGGGTAAAGTTAAATCTGAAGCTTCCGTTACAGTACGTATTAAATCTTGCGGATCTAACGTATCCACTTTCGCCTTTTCATAAAACAGGGCAGTTGAGCCATCTTCCAAAGGATGGAACATTTCCGTCCGAGTCCAATCAAAGATCGGCATGAAGTTATAACAAATGACTTTCACTCCAGCTTCCGAAAGATTCCGGATCGTCTCTTTGTATTTCTCTATATAAATCATGCGGTATTCGTTACCCAATTTAATCGATTCATGGACATTTACACTTTCTACGACATCTGTGTGAAAACCAAATGATTGGATAAACTCAATTTCTGCTTGGATTTCTTCCTTTTCCCAAACCTCACCAACAGGTTTTTGGTGAAGTGCCCAAACAATCCCTTTCACTCCAGGAATTTGTTTAATGTGCTCCAACGTAACCGTATCATTGTCTTTCCCGTACCATCTAAATGTAATGTTCATCATGCACCTCCATTATTCTGCAATTTTTTGCATGTATTTTCGGCTTAATTCCACTGCGGCTTCATAGCCGCCATTTTGATAGGCTTTGTTCAAGTCACTGCCGATTCCGATTGCTACCGCGCCTGCATTCAGCCAGTCCTTCATGTTATCCAAATTAATTCCGCCGGTTGGCATGATCCTTACTTTGGGCAATGGACCATTAACCGACTTGATGAAAGAAGGTTCAAAATGGTTTGCCGGAAATAACTTCAAAACATCACAACCGGCTTCCAATGATGTAGCCATTTCTCTAATTGTCATGCATCCAGGCATATAGGGAATACCGTATCGATTACAAAGTTCGGCTACGCCATTGACAAAATAGGGGCTGACGATAAAATTGGCGCCAGCTAAAATCGCATGCCGAGCCGTTTCAGAATCTAGTACAGAGCCTGCTCCTAATAGTGCATCCGTATTTTGCAATTCTTTGAAAGCTTCTTCAATTCCCGGTGTTGTATAAGTCAATTCAATTGCCTGAATACCGCCTTCCACAGCTGCTTTAGAAAGTTGTGCCGCCTCCTTTGCATCCTGTCCCCGGATAACAGCTACAACTTTCGTTTCCGTTATTCGATGTATGATTGAATGTTTATCCATATCTCCTACCCCCTTAATTAAAAACGATGATCGCTTTTCGAACTTGTTCGGGATGATTTTCAACAAAATTAAATGCTTCCTGGATATCATCGAGCGAAAATGTATGGGTAACTAAACCTTCATGTCTGAGTTTTCCTTCATTCAAAAGTTTTACCACTTTTGGGAACTGATCGGTTTGCAATCTAGACCCCTTCACCGATACTTCCTTTTTTGTGATCGGTAGCTGGGAAACCGATGAAGGACGTTCATCAAAACCGAGTACGACAATCCGCCCCGCCGTTGACACGGCATCGAAGGACAATTCAAATGTCATCGGCAAGCATACTGCATCAATGACGACGTTGGCCCCTTCGCCATTCGTCCATTCTTCCACTCGTTTTTGAACATCTTCTTTACCAGCATGGACGGTGATATCGGCGCCGCTTTCTTTAGCGAATTCCAAACGCTCATCACTTAAATCCGTGATCATCACTGATGCTCCTTGAAGCTTTGCCATCTTTAATATGCAAATGCCAATAGGCCCAGCTCCCTGGATAAGCACTGTTTCCCCTTCCTCCACTTCGCCTCTCCATACGGCCTGTGCGCCGATAGTGTATGGCTCAGCCAATACTATTTCTTCCCACGCTAAAGCGGGATCCACGACATGTAATTGTTTCTCCGGAAGGACGAACCATTCCCTCATTCCACCGTCTTCATGCACGCCAAAAACGGACAGTTTTTCACAAACATTTTGGCGGCCTTTGCGGCAGGCATAACATTCCCCGCAATAACTGATGGGCTCAATAACAACGTGGTCCCCCACTTTTATGCCCGCGACATCTTGACCTATCTCCACAACTTCTCCCGCTACTTCATGTCCAACGACTCGCGGCAGTGTAGCAAGTGGATTCGTACCATGATAAATATGCATATCCGATCCGCAAATCCCGACTCTTTTTACTTTCACAAGGACATCCGTCGAGTTTGAAATCCGAGGTTTTTCCACTTCTTGAATGATCAGTTCATGAGCTTTCCGTACTTGAACCGCTTTCATTTCCCCACCTACTTTGTAAGAAATTCATAAACACTTGATGCTATCGTAATACCTTGTTTCAGGTTTTTTTCCTCATTGATTTGTTCAAGCTCACCCGGTACATATACGCGATCGAATCCTGGAGCAGGTTCAACCTGTCGAAGCTCTTCGATCATTTGATCCATTTGCTCTAAAAATATATCAGTATCCGTAAAGAACGAAGGATTAATTACACAAAAATAATGTCCCAGCTTCCGTTTCTTATCAAGGTCGCCATACATTTTCCCAATGTGCGGGCCAAATGCCGCACCGGCCAATAATCCAGAAAACACATCCACAATTACGGATAGGCCATAGCCTTTCGGACCTCCGAAAGTGGAAAGGGAAACGACTTTATTCGGGTCTGTCACATTAGCTCCATTTTCATCCACTCCCCATCCTTCAGGGATTTCCTTTCCTTCTTCGCGTGCCTGGAGGATTTTACCCAGCGCAACATTGGATGTTGCCATATCAAGAATAAATGGTTTCTTCGTTTTGGCAGGAACTCCGTAAGCGATTGGATTGGTACCAAGAAATGATGTTTTTCCTCCGAACGGGACCACAATCTTATCGGTATGTGACATCGCGATGCCAATCAACTTTGCCTCAGCGGCTTTTTGAACGAAATAGCTTAGTGCTCCGCAATGACTGCTATTAAAAACTGTCACCATGCCAACGCCATTTTCTCTAGCCATATCGATTGCATGGTCCATGGCCACGTCGCTAATCACATGCCCAAAACCATCATCTCCATCAACCACACCGGTAACTGGCCCTGTCTTTTGGAAGGAAATCCGGGCATCGGGATTTATGCCTCCTGCCTGTAAACGGTTCACATAATGCTCTGTTCGCAAAACACCATGGGAATTGACGTTTCTGAGATCGGCATGAACCAATACTTCCGCGATTTTTCCGGCATTTTCTTCATTTAAACCCACTTTGGTCAGCTGTTGTATGACTAATCGTTTTGCTTCCTCTGCTTGTATAGTTACTGTTGCCATTTTCTCCCCCCATTTTTTTCATTCATCTATCTTTCTATAACAGCCTCATTCTGTATGAAAGGCATCACTTCATCCAAATAAGGTAAGCCTTCATTGTCGCCTGCAACAGTTGTGACAAGAGCTCCTACACCATTTGCGAATGTCAACCTTTCATCAATTGGTAAGCCATGAAGATATCCGTAAATATAACCTGCATCATAACCATCTCCCGCACCAACAGTATCAACAGGTATCACCGGGAATGCTTCTTTTGCATGCCATTCACTTTTGGTATATAGTTTTGAACCATGTTTCCCGTCCTTAATGACAAGCTGATCAATATCATTCACCATTGCGAATTCCGCCAAAGATTCTTTAGAGTCCGTTCCGATGATCAATCTTATTTCATCCAAACCTGTAAGCAAAATATCAACATATGGAAAAATATCACTATATACGGATCTTGCTTCCTCGATGGACCATAGCTTTAAGCGGATATTCGGATCAAAAGAAACAGGTATATTTTTTTGTTTTGCAATATCCATTACCCTCTTGGCAATATCCACATTTTTGGGATCTATGGCCAAAAACACGCCAGTAAGGTGGACTATATCAATCTCTTCAAACATCTTCTCTGTTATATCTCCCGGATTTAAAGTTAAAATGGGAGATTGATGGCGGTAATAAAATGTCTTTCCGGAACCATCTTCCCGGATTTCTTTAAAGTTAAGAGATGTTGGATATCCATTTACATAGGCAACATCACTCATGTCCACGCCTTCCCCACGAGCGAAATTATAGATAACTTTTCCGAATTCATCTTTGCCCAATCGGCTTATCCATTTTGCCCGCATTCCAAGCCTTGCACAGCCAATCGCAAAATTCAGTTCAGCGCCTCCTACTTTTCGCTCAAAACGGTTTACGAATCTTAGAGGTCCTGTCTCTTCCGGATTTAGCGTAATCATGGCGTCGCCAAGCGTTAAAACACCATATTTTGATGACAATACAGTACCTCCTTCTTTCGAACAATCACAAATGAAAACAAAAAACATTTGATCTTATAACTTTTAGCTAAATCGATTTAGTAAAGTACTAAACCGGTTTGGTAAATCATAAGGAAATTGTAAATGAAAACCCTATCAAAAACAATAGAAAAGTTTGATAATTTTTAATTTTATTTTTATTCGCAGTTTTCCCATTTTATTTTTTGGTAAAATTTATTATTGCGGTAAAGTGGAAGGAATTATTCCTTCCCTCTTTTTAATGATTAAGAGTTTCTGACTTTTCATCCTCGGGCTTTCCATTAAATTTACTCTTTGCTATTAATTTGGAGAAAGTTGTATAATATATCAATTGTTAAATAAGTTTGAAAGGTTGTTTGGAATGAGTCTTTTGAGAATATACATCTTACTTACCGGAATAATGATTACATGGGGGTTAAATGTCTCGGTTATTAAAATTTTAGTTGCGAATACACAGCCCGTAACAATAACCTCTTTGAGAATTTTTACTGCTTCTCTTATAGTCATTCTTATCCTTTTCTTCTTTGGACTAATACGCCTTCCTAAAAAAAGTGAACTTTTTTACGTTTTTGGAGGAGCACTTTTGAGTGTCGTTTTTCATCATTATTTTTTAGCTGAGGGATTGACGAAGACTTCTGCATCGAATGCTGGACTGATTTTGGGCATGGGGCCAATTTTGACAGTCATCTTGACCATGATATTCTTTCGTAAAAAGCCCACTTTAATCAGGCTTTTTGGCTTTATATGCGGTGCCATGGGTGTGAGTTTTACCGTTATGGCAGGAAGTGGAGGACTTCATTCTATTAATCTGGGGGATGTGGATATTTTACTTTCCATACTTTCACAGGCATTAAGTTTCATACTTATCAATAAAGCCTCAAAAACAATGGACCCACGATTACTAACCGGCTACATGATGCTGATTGGATCTTTTATTCTTTTTGCCATCAGCTTATGGAAGGAACCAGAGGGCTTATCTTCACTGGCAACTGCACCGTCCTCCATCTGGGGAGCTTTCATTTTCTCCGCCATTTTCGCCACTGCCCTCGGGCACATGAGCTATAATTATGCCATTGGTAAGGTAGGCGCAGCCGAATCATCCATTTTTCTTAACTTAAACACCTTATTCTCTTTGTTAGGGGCAGCTTTTTTCCTTAATGAAGCCATTGTACCTGCACATTTCATTGGACTTATCTTCATTGTTTCGGGGGTATTGCTTGGCTCAGGTGCAATTGAAATATGGATTCTTCAAAGGAAAAATAAACGTATTTCTGCCTAGCGGCAACGGCAGCCCCTAGATTCAGGTACCTTTCTTCATACCAGAATAGTAGACCCTATGACACTACCATCCCAATGGCTTAGCAGTGTCATAGGGTCTTATTATATATTGTCCATCCTCTCCTCCATCTACAGATGATTATAAGCCCTTGAAACATACTTTCAGTATAATAATTGGAGATTCATATCAGTTACAATATATCCCTATATTCACATGGACATATCCATTGAAGTATGCCCATTATGACAAGCTTTTTTGTCAGCCATGGCCCTTTTCTTTCTGAGAAACCATGTTGAAGACATATTGTTTGTTAAATTAATGAATATAAAAGAGACTGTCTACGGATTACAGACAGCCTGAGATTCCAGTCACGCTTATAAAATAAATCAATTAGCCCAGATTGCAAACAAGCCTTCTGTTACACCCAATTTGTATATATAGTAAAGTCCGAATGCAAAACTTAAAGCTCCCGCCATTTTGATGAAGATTCGGTTTAAAACGATGTCCTTACCATTCAAAGCAAACGGTATGCCTAGTAAAGTTGTAAAGCACAGCATGCCAATAATCGTCCCTGCGCCAAATATAATGATATAGATGGATCCTTCACCTATTCCGCTTACGGTCGACATCGTTAGAATGACCATTGCGGCACTGCCCGCGAGACCATGGACGAACCCAATCAAAGCAGACACCAAAAAAGGGCGAAATCTATCTTTGTCGTTCGTGATATTAGGGCAAGCTTTAAATAAACTTTTCGCCCCTAGCATAACAAGCATGATACCAACGCCGAATTCCAGCGTCATGCTTAACGACTCTGGAATTTCCCCTTTCATCCAAATGAATAGCATACCTATAAAAAACAGCGTACATGTATGGCCTATTCCCCAATACACCCCCGTTAGAGTGGACCGCGATAATTTTTTCGTTTTTCCTGCAGTGGTTGCTACGGCAATAACATGATCCGGCTCTAACGAATGCTTTATCCCCAATAGGAATCCTAATGAAAGAATCGACACCAAGCTCATTTCTCTATCACTTCCCCGAGACACTTCCATACTTCTTCATAAACCCTTTTAAGGGGTATATTGTACAGAACGGCAATTTTACGGCAATCTTCATATTCAGGTGCCTGCTGTATGGGTTGGCCCTCATGGAAACCTCTCTTTATCGTCACTTGCCCCCATTGCGTGTCTACATATAATAAAGATCGTTCGAGTCTGTGCACGGTAAGAGGATAGTAGCGTATACCGAGAGTCGTCGTTTCAGCAAATAATATCTTCTTGATTTTCGAAATCACCTGCTGTGAACAGAGAAGTTGCAATAACACCCCTGGTCTATTTTTTTTCATGAAGATAGGCGTATAAAATACATCATTTGCTCCTGATTCAAACAACAAATCCATTACATGACCAAGCCATTCACCGGAAATATCATCTAGATTCACTTCCATTTTTACCATTTGTCCATCAAGATGCTCATGATCAGGTGGGCGCTTCATTGGATCTCCCCTATAATAATGCGAAGGACGTTCGGATGATTTTCAAATGTTTTTGTCCCCGCACCATAGCCAATCGATTCGACAGTCATGGCTGGAAGCGAACCAAATTTTTCAGCTAAAACCGCAGCGATGGCAGTACCGGTTGGCGTTGCTAATTCAGAACGAATAGCGTTTGAGGCAATCGGTACCCCCTTTAATATTTCAAGTGTGGCAGGTGCAGGAACCGGGTATATGCCGTGATCAATATGTATATGTCCAGATCCCGTTGGAATGGCTGATGACTGAACTGATTCAATACCTAGCTGCTCGATTAAAATTGCAGCCCCGATTATATCTATTATCGAATCTACAGCTCCTACCTCATGAAAGTGAACTTTATCAAGCGGAAGCCCGTGTATGTGCCCTTCCGCTTCACCAATCTTCTTAAATATGGCGAGTGACATGTTTGTTACCGATTCATTAAGGTTCGCCTCATTGATAGCTTCTACAATTTGTTTGTAGGTGCGGTTGCCATGATGATTGTGAAGTGCATGGCTATGGTTGTGTTCATTTTCATGACTGTTGCTGTGATCACCATTATGGCTGTGCTTATGTCCATGACTGTGGCTGTGTTCATGTGGTTGCTCTGATTTACTGGTAAGAATGACATCAAATTTAGTACTCGTAATGCCATTTTTGACGACTTTCCCCCATGACAGAGTATATTCTTCATCTATATTCAGCTTTTTTAACTCTTCTTCCATTTGTAAAGGGTCTGCACCCGCATCGATCAACGCAGCAATAACCATATCTCCGCTTATGCCGGAAAAGCAGTCAAAATATAATGTCCTCATCATCATTGGCCTCCTTTTAATGTACAAGTTTGTATATAATCGCTGCATTGTAGGCTGCACCAAATCCATTATCGATGTTCACCACACTTACACCCGATGCGCATGAATTAAGCATGGATAAAAGGGCCGATAAACCGTTAAAATTGGCACCATAACCGATACTTGTCGGTACAGCAATAATTGGATTCGTGACAAGGCCTCCTAACACACTTGGGAGAGCCCCTTCCATCCCCGCTACACAAACTGATACGGTGGCTCCTCGTATCTCATCTATATTATCAAGGAGGCGGTGCAGCCCAGCAACACCAACATCGTATATACGCCTGACTGGAATACCTAGTGTTTCGGCCGTCACGGCTGCTTCTTCAGCAACGGATAAATCTGATGTCCCGGCGCACACAATTGCAATATATGAACCAACGGATTTGGGTTTTTCTTTAACCCAAGCAAGTGTCCGGGCCATATCGTTATACTCAAATTCACTACATTCTTTTTGTACAAAAACTGCTTTTTCCCGAGAAATTCGAGTCACAAGCACAGAATCATTCCTTGTCCGCAGGGATTGTACAATCGTTAAAATTTGCTCAGCCGTTTTCCCTTCTCCAAATACAATTTCGGGAAAGCCTTGTCTCCTTTTTCGATGATGATCAATTTTTACAAACCCTAAATTCTCATATGATGCAAGTTTTTCCTTTGCTTCCGCTGCTGTCAATGAACCATTTTGAACCTGCTCTAAAATATTGTCGATCATAACATTTCTTCCTTTTTTAGCGCTATATTCATACTTCCGCTTGTATAGCCCGTTAGATCCAATGATACATACTTATAACCAAATTGCTTCAGTCGTTTCGTGATCGCCACATGGTATTGGAGAACTCGCGGCATATCAACGGGTTCAACTTCAATTCGGGCAGTATCCTCATGCGTCCTGACTCTTACCTGATGAATATCCAATGATTTTAAGTAAGCTTCTGATTTATCCACTTTCGTCAACTTTTCCTTCGTAATGATATCGCCATATGCTATGCGTGAAGATAGGCAGGCGAATGATGGTTTATCCCAGGTTGGCAAACCGGCTTGCTTGGACAATTCTCTTATTTCTTCTTTGTATAAACCGGCTTCCAGAAGAGGTCCCCTGATTCCTTTTTCTTTAGCTGCTTTCATGCCTGGACGAAATTCGTTAGCATCATCAGCGATGACACCATAAATTATATTTTTAAATTCATATTCTTCAAGAATAGGAAGCAGGTGGTCAAATAAACTACTTTTACAAAAGTAACAGCGATTCTGATTATTTTCTGAATATCCAGGAATGGCCAACTCCGAAGTTTGAATGACTCGATGGTTGGCACCTATCCATTTTGATAGCATAATGGCTTCTTTCAACTCACTCGACGGATAGGTTTCCGAATCTGCTGTAATGGCTAACACATTATCATAACCCAAAGTCTCAATCGCAACATTTAGCAAAAAAGTGCTGTCCACCCCTCCTGAAAAAGCGACCACTACCGACTCCATTTTTTGGAGAATCCCCTGCAGATTTCTATACTTTTCTAGTAACATAGCACTTTTCCCCTTTCTGGTTTGTCTGAATTTATCCACTCTCCGCCAGCAATAATACTCTTGATGGACTACTATAAGATTGAACGAGATACATCAAATTGGCAGGAAAGGAGGAAATGAACACTGTCATACTATCATTCCCAGTGCCTATTGGACCAAAATTCATATAAGCTACGAATTGCTTTAGCTTTTTTGTACGATGGCTGCGAATTTTTTTGCCATTTCTGTCAATCTGGTATAATCCTCACCCGTAGTCAATTTCACAGGAGTGATCAATGAACCACCAAGTCCTGCCGCGATGGCACCTGCCTTAAAAAAAGATGCAAGGTTGTCAAGGTTGACACCGCCAGTTGGCATAAGGGGAATGTGAGGAAACGGTCCTTTAAGATTTTTAAAGTAGCTAACACCCAGTGTATCTGCCGGGAAAACTTTGACAATGTCAGCTCCATGCTCATAAGCAGTCAATATTTCGGTTGGTGTGAGCGCACCGGGGATACTAATAACGCCATAGCGCTTTGCCATTTTAATCGTTTTGACATTGACGGTTGGAGAAAAGATAAATTCCGCCCCTGCCATGATGACCGCACGGGCCGTTTCAGGATCCAATACCGTGCCGGCACCCGCTATGATATCATCACCGAACTCCTCTTTCACTCTTTCAATTAAATGGCACACTTGGGGAGTTTCCACCGTAATTTCAAGAGTTCTGATGCCACCCTCTTTCAGGGCCCGGGCTATTGGTATAATTTGGTCTGGGCGTGCACCGCGAATGACGGCGACCAGCTTCCCATGTTTAAGCTCTTCAAGTTTAGTCATTTTTTCCACCTTTCTACCTCGTCACATCGTCAGTGCCGCCACTCATGAACAAAGCGAGGTCGGCACGGACCGGTAAACCCTCAACATCACCATTTACCATCGTTGCCATTGCTCCCATGGCATTTCCGCGCCTTGCAGCCTCATATAGAGGCAGTCCATCAAGTAGGCCGGAAAGTACACCGGATGCAAAAGCATCACCAGCACCGATGGGATCCACGACCCGTTCCACATGGAATCCAGGTACGTATGTTTTCGGTACAGACGGGGCTGAAATTAAAGAGCCCTCTTTGCCCAATTTAAGTAAAACTGTTTCAACACCGAGTTCATGAAAATGATCGGCTAACATCTCCGGAGTATGGGAACCGAATAAAAATTCAGCTTCCGCCACCCCAGGCATGACGATATCACTTTTCGAGGCGTACTTTGTTATGATGTGACGTGCTTCATTTTCATCCGACCATATTTTCAAGCGAATATTCGGATCGAAGACGATTTTTGTTCCGTTTTCTTTAGCAATGCGGATCGCTTTATCCAAGAGTGACTGACACGCATTCCCTAGTGCGGGGGTAATTCCGGTAATATGGAGATAAGCTGCGTCTTGGATGGCGAGATCAGTTAGTAATTCCGCCGTCATTTTGCTAGCTGCCGAATCTTTCCGGTAATAATAAACTCTGGTATCATTCAGCCGTCTGTATTCTTTAAAAAAGACTCCGGTAGGCGCATCAGGATCTCTTGTTACATAAGAGATATCAACACCTTCTCCGCGAATGAACGATTGCATGGCATCGCCAAATTCATCCTCGCCGAGACGGCTTATCCAGCGTGTCCTATGACCGAGTCGGCTTAGCCCGATCGCGACATTGGATTCCGCACCGCCGAACTTCATTGAAAAAGATCGGGCGTGGCGAAGTGGACCTTCTTCATTCGGGGTAAACACTGTCATTGTTTCTCCGATGGTTACAACATCCATGTCATCACCTTCTTTCTATTGTCATGCTATTACGTGATTAGAAAGCGTGCCGATCTTCTCAATGCTGACGTTCATCCGGTCACCGTTTTTCAACCAGATTTTCGGATTCCGTCCCATTCCAACGCCAGGTGGCGTACCAGTTGCAATCAAATCACCCGGCATTAGTGTCATGGACTGTGATAAAAATGATATGATTTTCGGAACCGTAAAAATTAGGTTGCTTGTATTTGAATCCTGCATAATTTCACCATTTAATTCAAGAGAAATCGCAAGATTGTGGGGGTCACCCACTTCATCTTGCGTCACGATAAAAGGACCAAATGGCGCAAATGTGTCCGCCGTTTTGCCTCTCGACCACTGGCCATCCTGAAATTGCAAGTCTCGGGCGCTAATATCATTCATAATTGTATAGCCAAAGATGTAATCATTCGCCTCTTCTTTAGATACATGTTTCGCTTCTCTCCCAATGACAAACGCAAGCTCTGCTTCAAAGTCGACCTCGGTTGAATTAATTGGAATTTCAATCGCATCATTATGGCCGGCAATGGCATTTGCATATTTGGTAAAAATGACCGGTGATTCAGGAGGCTCCATCCCCGTTTCCTTGCAATGATCAAAATAGTTAAGTCCTACGCAAATGATTTTATCCGGCTTTGCGATTGGCGGCAGGATTTTTACTTCTGACAGCTTGAATATTGCATCGTCATTAACTCGTTGCTCAATTAACTGTTCAGCACGTATTCTAAATTCTCTGCTGCGTTCTATGAATTTTTTCATGCAAGTTGGAAATTCTTCTGGACCAAGAGCCGTTAAACTAATGATTTGATCATTTTTAACAAGACCGATGTGTTGTTCGGTTTGTACGGAAAAAGTCGCTAATTTCATATTTTTTCCCCTTTCCTAAGTCAAAGCGTATGGTGTTATTTCTCCGTTTAAGACCTGAACGATATTTCTCGCTGCCTTTTGACGAAGTTCAACCATTGCTTCCTCTGAATACCAGGCACTGTGCGGCGTAATGATGACATTGTCCATTGTGAGTAGCGGGCTATCGGTGCTGACCGGCTCTTTCTCTGTCACATCAAGTGCTGCACCTGCAATTACCCCTTTTTCAAGTGCATCAGAAAGTGCTTTTTCATCGATTATCGGTCCCCGTGCCGTGTTAATGATAACCGCATTTCTCTTCATTTGTTTAAGGCGCTCCTCATTGATCAGATGGTATGTATCATCAATTAAGGGCACATGGATCGACAAATAATCAGCTTCCGCTATAATTTCGTCGAGCTCCATTTTTTGAACCCCAATTGCAGCCATGTCTGCCGCCGATACGAAAGGATCGTATGCAGCAGTTTTAAAGCCGAGCGGTTTCACCTTTTCAATGAAACGGCGCGGAATCCGACCAAAGCCTAGAACCCCAACAGTTTGCTCGTTAAATCGATGAATCGGGACACACACCTTAAAATCCCAGTTACCTTTTTTCACTTCATTGTTTAACAGTGTCACTTTCCGCGCAGAAGAAAGTAAAAGTGCCAATGCATGATTCGATACTTCTTCCATGCCATAATCCGGTACATTGGCGACAGTGATCCCCTTTTCCTTAGCCGCATTGAGATCAATTGTATTGACGCCAACACCGTAGCGGGAAATGATTTTGGTGTTTTCAAGCGAATTAATAACTCGGCGTGAGATAGGAGCATATTGATTCAAAATTGCATCCACTTCTTTTGCCTGCCCCATTACTTCTTCTTCAGTTTTGCATTGCGCTTTGATGAATTCGATTTCCAGACCGCTTTCTTGAAAAATCTCTTCTTCATATTTCAAATGTTCAAATTCGTAATCCGTTATTAATATTTTAAAGGACATTTGGGCTCAACTCCCTTTTAGTAATAAATACATGAATATCTGAGGGGATCCCTCACGTTAATATCATTATTTAACTGCTGCCTTTTCAATTTTCGCAATTCCGAGTCCTTTTGCACCGAGTTTTGATGTTTTTGCTTCTGGATAGTATCGTTCGATCATTTGAATACCAATTGCGGCACGGCGTACACGTTCCTTTGTGAGTGAGATGTTCGTACTTTCCCATTGTTTCCCTGATGGATATACATCTGGGTGATTACGAAGACCGAATTTGATGTAGACAGGCGCCAATACACGGATTATTTCCGGTATTTCATAATAGCGAAGAAATCCTCCGAAAGTGTCCGGAACTTCAACGTATAAATCAATTGGAATGTCTATTGATTGTCGGATCGCTGCAAGTTTAGACAGCGTTAATGCAGGTGGCACGTTGTAGGTATCCGCACCGATGTCTTCCATTAATTTGACGGATACTGGATTGGCTGAACCCATTTGAACCGATACTTTAACAACAAATTCTTCCGGAAGCTGTCCGTATTTTTTCATTTCTTTCGTTAAAAGAAGGAGTCCTTCATCCGCAACTAACGCACCGCGAAGACCTAGTGCAGCCCCTCTTTTCAGGTCTTCCATGGCATAAACAAGCTGATCGGAGCCCTCATGGCGAATTCCCTGAGATTTGCCTCCTGTCGTAAGCGGTCCCGCACTGACATCCCATGAACCCCTGGGACCGACAAACAAACTCAGCTCCATGCCACGTTCTGCTGTCATTTTACACATTTCTATAATTTCTTCATCGGTTTGAAGCATGATGCCGCTGCCTTGAGATATTCGGTGAATAGTCAAACCGAGCCGGTCAATTTCTTTCAATGTTTCTTTCAGTGCTATCGGACCTTCTACGCTTGGGAGTTCAATGCGGTATTGAGCACCGTCTGGAAATGTTTTCGTTGATGTAGGAAGTTCTTTTAAATCAGTTGATGGATATCCTAATTGTTCGAGCAAGTCTCGTGATTCTTTCATTTTTGGACGCCTTCTTTCATAATTATATTTTTTAAAAGAACAGCTACTTTGTCACTCAAATCAGCAGGGTATACATCGCAGGGTGCACGGTGTCCAGCCGCAACGTCAAACCAGCGCTGATGAACCGCTTCTTTCATGGCAGTAAAAAATGTCGGACCGTAATTGTATACATCCATCAGTTTTGAAATCACTTGATGATTTTTCTGTGCTTCAGCAAGGTCACCTTTATGATACGATTGATATAAATCAACGGAAATTTCCGGTGCAAAGACAGCGCTTCCATTAATGCTTCCCGCTGCACCAATCATTTGAGCCGGAAGCAAGTGCTCGTCAAAAGCCGAGAAGACTCGGAAATCACTGCGAACTTTCTTCACTTCCGCCAGCACTTGACGAAGGTGCCCGAAATCACTGACCGTCTCTTTAATACCAGCAATGTTTGAATGATCTTCAGCTAATTTTTTAATCAATTCGATTGATAAATTTTGACCTGTCAGAAGCGGGATATTATAAATGAAAACTTGCAGATTAGTATGATTCGCTACACTGGAAAAATGACGGTATAATTGGTCGTCAGACAGCTTCCAGTAATACGGGTTGACTACGAGAACACCGTTCGCTCCATGCTCTTCTGCATAAGAAGTCAGTTCTTGCACCTCTTTTAATGCGGTATGCCCGACTCCAACCATGACAGGCACTCGTCCGTTAATATGCTTGATCATTTCGCGTACATATAATTTTCTTTCTTCCGTTGTAAGCGACGAGAACTCACCTGAACTTCCCATCAATAAAATACCGTCTATATTCCGTGAGATTAATAGGTCGATATAACTTCTGTTCAGCGCAATATCCAAGTTCCCCGATTCATCAAATAAGGTGACTACCGGTGGAATGATGCCATGAAAGTCCATTGTTTTTCCTCCTTTTATTACCATTCAGCGATGCTCCCGTCTTCATTACGCCAAATTGGGTTTTTCCAATCATGTCCGGTTTCTGCTGCCTGCTTCACTTTTTCCTCATCAATTTCCACCCCAAGACCCGGTTTATCCGGAATGTTCACATAACCATTTTCATAGTCGAATAATTCTGGATTTTTCATATAATCGAGAATGTCCATGCCTTCGTTGTAATGAATACCAAGGCTTTGTTCTTGAATTATGAAATTCGGTGTCGTTGCGTCCAGATGAATGGATGAAGCGAGAGTCATCGGACCTAGCGGGCAGTGCGGCGCAATCGCTACATCATACGCTTCTGCCATTGCGGCAATTTTTTTCCCTTCTAAAATACCACCTGTGTGGGACAGATCCGGCTGAATTATATCGACATAACCATCTTGAAGTAGCTGCTTAAAGCCCCAGCGTGTATACATCCTTTCTCCCGTCGCAATCGGACACGTAGTATGCCAGGCAATCTCACGAAGTGCTTCATTGTTTTCCGGCAGCACCGGCTCCTCAATGAACATTGGACGGTATGGTTCGAGTTCTTTCACAATCACCTTTGCCATCGTTTTATGAATCCTCCCGTGAAAATCCACACCAATGCCAAAGTCTTTGCCAACAGCTTCCCTAATTGAAGCAACGCGTTCGATGACCGCCTCTACTTTCGAAAAGCTATCTATGTAATTCATTTCTTCTGATGCGTTCATTTTGACAGCAAGGAAGCCCTCTTTCTGTTTTTCGATGGCAGCTGCAACGACATCCACTGGCCGATCTCCTCCGACCCATGAGTACACTTTAATTTTTTCACGTGCTTTGCCGCCGAGCATTTGGTATACAGGAATATTGAAGTATTTTCCTTTTATATCCCATAGTGCCTGCTCAATGCCGGAAATGGCACTCATTAAAATTGGCCCCCCACGGTAAAATCCACCTCGATAAAGCGTTTGCCAGATATCTTCAATGTCGTTCGGATTTCTCCCGATCAAATAATCATTCAGTTCGTTAACTGCTGCTTTAACCGTTTCCGCACGCCCTTCCACGACAGGCTCACCCCATCCGGAAATGCCTTCATCCGTATCGATTTTTAAAAACAGCCAGCGGGGCGGAACTTTGTATAAAGAAATTTTATTGATTTTCATCAAGCACCTCGCATTGTTTTTTTGGAGGAAAGAGAGGTTTTCAAACATGGAAACCTCTCTTTCTCTTATTAAGAACCTTTAATGAAAACCGTTTTTATGGCTGTATAAAATTCTTTCGCCGCCTCACCTTGCTCTCGCGAACCCGTGCTCGATGCTTTCATGCCTCCAAATGGGGCTTGCAACTCAACGCCTGCGCTTTCTGCGTTAATACGGACAAGCCCTGCCTCAATTTCATCGATGAAATCTAGAATCGAGCTAATATTTGATGTGAAGATTGATGCACTCAATCCGTATTTCGTATTATTTGCCATGTCAATCGCCTCGGCAAGATCGGTTGCTTTCATAAGCGCGATAACCGGTCCAAAAATTTCTTCCTGTGCTATCACCATATCCGTCGTCACGCCTTCAAAAATCGCAGGTGTAATGAAAAAGCCCCCATCATAGTCTCCGCCAGTTAATATCTCCCCGCCATGAATGAGTTTTGCTCCCTCCTGCTTCCCTTTTTCAATGTACTCTTTCACCGTATTGAACTGGCTTTCGCTTGCACATGGGCCCATCCAAATTCCCTCTTGAAGGCCGTTGCCAACCTTTATTTTCGCTGTTGCTTCTACCAGTTTTTGTTTAAATACATCATAGACCGGGGATTCAACAACAACACGGCTTGAAGCTGTGCATTTTTGGCCGGAGGAACGAAATCCACCGCTGATGACTGCCTCGACTGCTTGGTCGATGTTTGCATCTTTCGTCACGATGACTGGATTCTTGCCTCCCATTTCAAGCTGATATTTTATCCCGCGGGCGGAAGCTGATTTTGCGACTCTCTGACCGACACTTTCAGAACCGGTAAATGTGATTGCATTTAAAAGCGGATGATCGATGAGCCCTTGGCCAATGATCGATCCTTTACCGGTAATAAAATTCACAACACCCTCAGGGAAGCCTGCTTTCGTAAAGCATTCCATGACTTTCGCTGCTGTAACGGCGCCTTCCGTAGCGGGTTTCCATACGATTGTATTGCCATATACAAGAGCTGGAGCCATTTTCCAGATGGGAATGGCAACCGGGAAGTTCCATGGCGTAATTATCCCGACAACACCAAGTGGTGAGCGTTTTGTAAACATCAGGGCATCTTTATCAGAAGATGGAATAACATCGCCGTCTTTCCGCATCCCTTCCCCAGCATAGTAACGGAGGATTGCAACGCCTCGTGCAGTTTCGCCTTTTGCTTCAGGTAACGTTTTACCCATTTCGCGAGTCATGGTTTCGGCAATTTCATCTAGATTTTCTTCCAATATATTGGCCGTTTTGAAAAGGATTTGTCCACGTGCAGACTGCCCGATCCTGCGCCAATCCCTCTTTGCATTATGTGCAGATGCCACAGCTTCGTTCAAGTCATCTTCTGTTGAGCTTTGTACGTAGCCAACCGGTTCTTTGTCCGCAGGATTAATGCTTTCGATTGTATTTCCAGAAGATGCATTCACCCACTCATTATTAATGAAATTCTTATATGTTTTCGTTGCGAATGTAGTTGATATCATAATCTTCAGCTCCTTTTTCGTTTTAGAATGTCGGTCCAATTCTCCAAATACCAAAGTCATGCTGCTTTAAGATCTCCGCTTTTGTTAGTTTTCCGTTTGAAACATGCTGAATTTCTTCCATGATGCGCCTTCCCACTTCATCGACGGTTTCTAAACCATCAACAATCGTACCGGCATTTAAATCCATATTTTCATTCATCCTGTCAAACATTGGTGTATTAGTTGAGATTTTTATGACAGGTGTTATAGGAGAACCCGTTGGCGTGCCTCTTCCACTTGTAAAGAGAACGATTTGGGCGCCGCCTGCGACCATTCCCGTCAATTGCTCAATGTCGTGGCCAGGCGTATCCATCCAGACGAGTCCTTTTTTTGTGGGAACCTGGGCATAATCAATGACTTCTTCCAGCCTGGTTGTGCCCGATTTTGTCGCTGCCCCCAATGATTTTTCTTCGAGTGAGCTGAGACCTCCCTCAATATTTCCCGGACTTGGATTTCCGGTGCGGATATCTACACCCATTTGCATCGAGCGGTCTTCCATCATTTTAATAACCGCATAAGCTTTTTTGGCTACCTGGTCGTTTGCCGCCCGGTTTGCGATCAAATGCTCTGCACCGATGAGTTCAGTCGTTTCCGCTAATATTGCGGTTCCCCCCTGCTGAACAACCAAATCGCTTGTACGTCCGACAGCCGGGTTTGCCGATAAGCCGGAGCATGCATCAGACCCACCGCATTCCGTGCCGACAATCAGCTCGCTGAAATCACATAATTCCCGTTGCACCATCGAGGCATCCTGGACCATTTTAACCGCAATTTTAGCTACTTCGGCAATGGTTTGAAGCGTGCCTCCATGTTCCTGAATCGATACAGTTTCCACTGGTTTACCGCATTTAGCAATTTCATCTCCAATACGGTGCGCCTGATGTGTTTCACAGCCAAGGCCGAGTACTATGACACCATATACATTTGGATTCATCCCCATTCCCGCATAGGTTCTGGCCGTCTGATCAAAATCAGAGCCCACTTGCGCACAGCCATGCTGATGAATGAATGTGACGGTTCCGCTCACCAATTCTGTGACGCGCTGTGCAGTTTGGGTTGCGCATGTTATCGTTGGCAAAATCAGTACATGATTCCGGACTCCGACGCGGCCATCCGGACGGCGATAGCCCCAAAACTGCATTTTTTCATTCAGCAATTTTGTCACCCCTTCCTCTTTTACCTTCCAGATTGTGTACATGAACATGTGCACCAGCTGGAATAAAAGCTGAGGCTGCCCCTATGACTTCCCCATATTTAATTATGTCTGCTCCTTGTTCGATGGCTTTGACTGCGAACTTATGTCCAAAACGAATCGGTTCAAGAATGGGTACGACAAGTTCTTCAAGGTCTGCCTTCACAATGACTGATGTGTTTGCAGGGATTTCGGATAAAGCGACAGCTACACTATCTTTCGTACTTAAGTAAAGTGTTTTATACTCGCCCATTTTGTCCCCCCTAAATTGTTTGAACTGCTTTACTTTGGATAACCGGGTTGTTTAATACTCCAATCCCTGGTATTTCGATTTCGATTCGGTCATCGCCCTTCAATGTAAATTCATTTGGCGGAACCACGCATGTCCCTGTAAGTAACACTGATCCGTCAAAAATAGTGTTATCTAAGACTAAATAGTCGACAAGCTCTTCCAATTTTCGTTTCAGTTGGTTTACTTTCGCTTCACCTTCAAATACTTTTTCTTCATTTCGATAAATACGGCACATGATTTTAAGCTCATATGGATCCGGAACAGCCTCTTTTAACAAGATGGCCGGTCCAATGGAGCAAGAGTTTTTCCATACTTTTGCTTGTGGAAGATAAAGCGGATTTTCACCTTCAATATCACGGCAGCTCATGTCATTACCTGCGATATATCCAAGTACCGTTCCCTCTTTATCTATGACAAGACCAAGCTCCGGCTCCGGAATTTGCCATTTTGAATCAGAACGCAAGTATACCGGATCATTCGGGCCCACGGTTCTTGCTGCAGTCGATTTAAAGAAAATCTCAGGACGCACTGCATCATAAACTTTGTCATAGAAAGTTTGGCGGTCCAGCTTTCCTTGTGTCGCTTCGTAGTTACGTGCTTCCTTGCTTTTTTTATATGTAACGCCAGATGCCCATACTTCCGGCGCATCGATTGGCGTTGTTAATTCAAGACCTTCCAATGGTCGCTTTTCCCCTTTGGCGATAATTTGTTTTACAATATCAAACGATGTTCTGTTATCATGACGTGCCGCTGTAATCAACGACATAAAATCCGTAAATGGAAGGTCCACCACATTGTTTTCGTTTGTCACGGCAGCAAGTTGTTTCTTATTGTCTTTTACATAGCGAATAATTCTCATTTTCTAATTCCTCCTAAATGGCAGGCCTCATTTATATTTTTTGATATTCATAACCGAGCTCCTGCGAAATTTTACTGCTGCATTCCTTTAAAAGACGTACATAATACTCATGTGTTTCTTCATTTACTTTCGAAGCAGGCATCGATACACTCATTGCAGCGATTACCTTTCCTGAATAATCTTTTATTGGGACGGCAAGACAGCAAATGCCCGGTTCGTTTTCTTCATTATCCATTGAATAGCCATTAATGCGTGCTTTTTCGATTTCCGCTAAAAACTGCTCCTTGGATCTAATCGATCTTTCGGTCGGTCCCGTATAATCATAGCCGTCCAAGAGCAAATCCAGTTCACTAACCGTTTTCGTCGCAACAAGGGATTTGCCAACTGCACTCGTATGAATCGGAACACGTCGGCCAATACGGGAGTAGAGGACCGTTACCCCAGTGCCCTCCACTTTATCGACATAAACACCTTCCTGCCCGTCTAATATGACAAGGTGCAGAGTTAAATTCGTTGTTGCTGAAAGCCATTCAAGATGTTTTCTTGCTACGTTGCGCAAATCGAGATGGGTCACAACAACGCTTCCCCTCTCCAATAGCTTTAATCCTAACGAGTATTTTCCATTTTCTTCGCCTTGTGAAATATAGTGATGCTCCTGTAAGGTTTTTAATAGTGAATGAACCGTACTTTTGTGTAAATTCATTCGCTTGCTTATCTCTGTGATAGTTAGTTCGCGCTCACGCTCATCAAATAAATCCAATATTTTTAAGGCACGCTCCACCGATTGGATGATAGGCATCTGTTCCTCACTCCTTTTATAATCTGTCTACCTTTATCTTATCGGATTTATGACGAGCATTCCTCACTTTATTTCAACTTTTTTTCCTTGGAGTAAGACATCCTGTTCATAATCAAGGACCGCATCCTCAATGACAGCGATTGGAACAACACCATTTGCAGCATCTGTATGTCCAAACATCCTGTTGCTGGCCGCAACCATTTTTTGTCTAACTTTCATCCGCTGCTTGCGTTCAGTTGCCAATGATTGTCTTTCTTCTATAAAATGATCCGCAAAATCATGAACAACCTTTCCTGAATGAAGTTGAGTAGCATCTACCAAATCAATCCGTCGATCACGAAGCTGAAGGTGAATTACATCCCCTGAATTTAGTAAACCAATGCCTCCGCCTTCATATGATTCCGGTGTCATATGTCCTATAGCAGCACCATATGTAACTCCTGAATAGCGGCCGTCGCTAATGATTGTAGCGATTTTTTTCATAACGCGATTTGCATTGATGTGTTGCATTGGTGTAAACATTTCCGGCATTCCGAATGCTACTGGCCCCTGCCCTGAGATAATGACCGCAATTTTCAATGTGCCTTCTTCAACCATCCTGTCAAATAACTCCCCATAGGAAGCATTTTTTAGAAGAGACCATTCCGACTCATTGTTGTATTTAAGAGACTCGAGCAATAGATTATGTCCGAAAAGCTTTTGCTCTTTTATTTTTGAAAGCAGATTTGAATCAAGCAGGCTTTTATTTGCATCATCCTCATTTTCGTAATAAAGGACAAATGCCAGCTTATCATCGAATTGGTCAAGCTGTGGTGTCGGCATTCCGCTGATTTTTACAACGGCGCTTTCAAAGAAGTTTCCTTTTAATACATCAACACCGCTGAATCCACGGCGTGGATTGGATAAAATGACCTGATTTTTCTTTACATTAACCGCTTTTAGGCTACTTGTAATCGCAAGACGTTCTTTCCAGGTTTTTGCTGCGACAGTCGGCGCATCCTGATCCATTGGTACACCATTCTCGATAAGTTCATAAAAAAGTGTTTCCATACCCCTGCTTGTCCCACTGCAACATTGCATCGCAAGTGAATAAATGTCCCTTCCCTCTGTCAAACTGTAATCAAATAAGTCAGGAATTGGATGGGAATGATGAATGCGGTCAAGGTCCCATAAGCTGAATTTGAATCCTGCATAAAGCATGCCGGCGACAATATGCATCATTAAGTTAGTAGAACCACCCGAAGCGCTGTGAATACGGATTGCATTTTTTATGTTCGCAGCGACAATGTTGGCCACGCCGTAACGCTCTTCGTTTATCATGCCTGCAAAGCTATCAAGCACCGAGTTAATCTGGCGTTGTGTTGGTGGATCGGTTAACAGCTCCACGGCTGGATGAACAAGACCCATGCCTGCCACTAAATGACGTGAACTATTCCCCGTTCCATTGAAGGCACATACACCTCCCTGCCCGTCACATGTTGCGACAGCAAGTCTCATTTCAAAATATTTATGCTGTTCCTTCGTCAATATTCCTCGTTCATACGCCCGTTCAAACACACCCTGGAATGCAGTATTCGATGAACATTGCA
Organism: Peribacillus sp. NPDC076916; assembly: GCF_050269675.1. Classification (NCBI taxonomy): domain Bacteria; kingdom Bacillati; phylum Bacillota; class Bacilli; order Caryophanales; family Bacillaceae; genus Peribacillus; species Peribacillus sp. NPDC076916. The sequence continues at coordinate 776,985 of NZ_JBNNIU010000002.1, read as the reverse complement.
ATATATATGCCATCGTATCTCGTAAATCAACCGCTACATCAGTAGCTCCTTTACTTTCCGCTTTTTTCGCAAGAGTTTCCAATTCCTCAATCACGTCAGCTGGAATCGAACCGCCTTCTAATACGTGAGCAGGTGCGAATGTTGCGAAAAAGGGAGCTTCACCACGGTTTCGCCGAACACGATCAACATGTGCGAGTGCACTTACAACACCAAGAGGCTGCTTATCACACCCTTGAATGACGAATGCACCATGATAACTGTGAGCTTCTAGCTGGTTGACAACCATTTGCGCAACCGCGTTTCGGCTCTGGAGAGAGTAGCTCATTCCTTGATTGTTTTGCGCAGTTCCATCACACATTACCGGTGTCGAGAAATGAAACGGCACGCCGCCGTTTTGCCAGATGCGGATTGCTGCCCGTGCCGACGTTTGGTAATCCATGATGTGGGCCGGATGATCGGACGAACCACCGATAATTGCGATACGCGGGGCATTCCTCTCTAGCCGCATATAAATTTCCTCAAGCGTCCAATCAGGCTTCCCCCCTTCATATGTGGAGCCAAGCGTCAGCTTCGAACGGTCCAACAGACCCGCAACCGTAATGGGTTCATTTGCTTTTCCCTGTACATTATCGCGGTAAGGGTTAATTTCGTTATCGATTATTGGATATAGGTGTGTCATTTGAGCACTCCTTTTCTGATTTCAAATGAATTCTTCCATTCTCTAAAAATATTAAAGAAGGTTTTTAGTCCAGTGCCAATTCCTCTGGTTCTGAAAGGATCTCTATATTTTTGTTTTTTAAAGCTTCTTCCATCATGCTTTCAGAAATCCAAATTTCACCGATTTCAAGCGTGTTTTGTATTCTTACTACTCTCACTTTATTCAGATCGAAGGCATTGCACGTTTTGATAGCGGCTTTAACAGCCAATTCCTGCGTATCTAAAAACATCGGGAGCTTTACTACATCTGTCACTGTGCTTGTGAGTGCATTGGCGTAGCCTTTTTCCCACTCAATTTCATTCATGACGGCCTTCGTCGTCATATCAGCCATGCCGATGCCGTTTGCATTACCGTGAGTTTTTTCAGTAAGTCCAAGTACAACGGTCCGTTTAACGTCTGGCCCCCCGGTAGCATATGGAGTGGCGAAGTTACCCGTAATATTCGGATCCATTCCATCCCCCGAAATATCCTTTCCGAGTTCATTTACAATAAGTACGTCGATCGAATCGAAATGTAATTTTGGCATCAATGATTTTGCTTCAAGCAATAGTCCGGGTTCCACTTCCTCCAGTTCCTCTGCAGGGACTGCGACGATTTTCGCTGGTTTATCATAGGCATTTTCAATAGTCGCAAGACCAAATATGATAGGAGCTTTTGTTAAGGAAATCTTCGCCATCTCAGGGACATGTTCCGCCATATACTTAAAGCTGTATGCATGTGCAGCTTCGGCTCCCTTTTGCTTGCCTAAGCCGATTGTAATCATTTTCATTAGTCCGCTTTCAACCGGCCCACGAAATGCCGTATGTGGTTTTATCCGATTAATGACTATGATTTTATCCGATTCATATGCAAGCTTATCAATATAGACAGGGAGCCCATTTGGCAATTCACCCAGTTGAATAACTTCCATTGATGAAAGTATTGGCGCTCCAACCGATTCCTCTGAAATACCCAGCTGAAGCAACACATCGATCTGCCCTTCCGCTGTAGCACCCCCATGGCTTCCCATTGCAGGGACGATAAAAGGATTGCCGCCAGCCTCTTTGACGGCCGCTACCGTTTCTCTTACTAATATAGGAAGGTCCGCTACCCCTCTGCTTCCTACTGCAATTGCCACCCTGTCATCTTCATTTATTCTTGATAAGACACCTGCTTCTTTTATCGTCTTCTTCACCTCACCGGCTACATCAGCGATTTGAGGTGTACGAAATTTCTGCCTCACTTTAACCATTTTCGGTAATTGGATTTCACGTAATAGTTCAGAGATAATATCCATTTTCTTTCCTCCAAACAGCCTGGATTATTTACCACGTACTTTTTCAACTTCGCTCATCATTTCCTCTACAAGATCCGGCCCGAATTTTTGGGCATATTCGTCCGTCACTGGCTGGATGGCTTTCTTCATTTTTTCCACTTCTTCCGGCTCTACTTCATTGATTTTCATTCCTTCTTCTTTTAGATACTTAAGTGCTTTTTCATTTTCTTTTTGGTTAACTTCCCGTTGATACTTTCCAGCCTCTTGTGCGGCCTCACTCATGATTTCTTGCTCTTGTTCTGATAAATCATCCCAGAACTTTTTACTTACCAGGAATACAAATGGAGTATAAACATGATTCGTAAGACTTAAGTATTCTTGCACTTCATTATATTTTTGCGTTTGAATTGTTGCGAGTGGGTTCTCCTGCCCATCAACAGTACCAGTTTCCAACGCAGTAAATACTTCAGAGAAGGCCATCGGCGATGGGTTCGCCCCTAACTTTGAAAATGCATCTAAATGCACTTCATTTTGCATGGTACGGAGTTTCAGACCTTTGAAATCATCAGCCGTTTTAATCGGATGTTTACTATTGGTTAAGTTTCGGAAGCCGTTTTCCCAGTATCCCAAACCAACTAAATCATGTTCCGGCAATTTATCCAAAAGTTTTTTGCCTACTGCACCATCAAGTACTGTATAAGCTTCCTCTTCATTATTAAAAACAAATGGGAAGTCATAAATTCCAAATTCCTTAATCATCCCCACAAGTGGTGAGGTTGAAGGTACAGTTACTTCCTGTAAACCGCCTTGAAGTGCTTCTGTCATTTTCTGATCATCTCCGAGGGTGGCATCAAAAAAGTTTTGGACTTTCATTTTCCCCCCGCTTTTTTCTTCAACCAGTTCTTTAAATTTCTCCATTCCTTTTCCTTGTGGATGCATTTTACTATTTCCGATTCCTGCTTTGATTGTTCTTTTCTGAATACCGTCGGCTGAAGCGCTTTCATTTTGTCCGCTTCCGCAAGCACTTAATAGTAGTAATGAAGGCAGTAAAACTCCAACCGCCAAACGCTTGAACAAATTATTCATTTTCATTTTCCTCCTAATAAATAATATGAATATCAGCATACAGACCAATTACTTGATAAATCCCTTTAGGAAGTAAACCATTCTAGAGGAACCAGCACTAAGGAAGGAAACAAAATCAACAAGATCAATACAATCACTTCAATGAGCAAGAAAGGCCAAATCCCCTTCATGATATCTTCCATACTGATCTTACTTATGCCGCACATGACATTTAAAACGGTTCCGACAGGTGGTGTAAGTAAACCGATGGCGTTATTCAGGATAAACAGGACACCAAAGTAAACTGGATCAATACCTGCAGCGACCACCAATGGCATCAAGACAGGTGTTAGAATAAGGATTGTCGGCGTCATATCCATAGCAGTTCCAACTACGATAACCAATAGGTTTATCATGATTAATAGAAGGACTGGATGATCCATAAATGGCTCCAGCAATCCAATTACCTGACCAGGTAAATCGGCTACAGTTATCAGCCAGGATGACACGAGTGCTGCAGCGACCAGAAACATGACAACACTCGTCATTTTTCCTGCATGAACAAAGACCTCAAACAAATCTTTCACTTTCATTTCGCGATAGATTACAAGACCGACAAAAATTGCATAGACTGCAGCCACCACTGCCGCTTCAGTCGGTGTAAATAAACCGAATTTCAATCCACCAATGATTATGACGGGCAGGAATAGAGCCCAGATGCCTTGACGAAGAGATGTAAGTATTTCTTTTGCTGAGGCTCGGGGGTTAACGGCGACTTTATCTTTTCGTGCAACAATGGCCCAGGTAACCGTAAGTCCAACGGCTAGTAAAATACCTGGAACGATTCCTGCCATGAACAACTTTGTAATGGACACACCACTCGCGACACCGAAAATGATAAAGCCAATACTTGGCGGTATGATCGGGGCAATGATGCCACCTGATGCAATCAACCCACTTGACCGCTTCACATCATAACCGGACTTCACCATCATTGGAATTAATATAGCCCCAAGCGCTGCCGTATCGGCAACAGCAGATCCCGATAAACTCGCAAACAACACACTCGCAATGATCGCAACATAGCCAAGGCCTCCCTTGATATGGCCAACGAATTTCATCGCCATCTCAACAATACGCCTTGATAAACCGCCCCGATTCATCGCCTCTCCTGCCAGCATAAAGAACGGTATGGCCATTAGAGGAAAGTTATCCGCGCCACTGATTAGGTTTTGTGCGATAATTTGACTATCAAAAATGCCAAGAAAGTACATAAGCACTACGCTACTAACAAGTAAGGCAAATGCAATAGGTATTCCAAGTCCCATGGCTCCCAGTAAAGATCCGACAAATACACCTATCATCCCTGCTTCTCCTCCTTAATTATCCTAATATCTGATTCAAATTCATCAGCATGGAGGGAAATTAGCTCTTCTGACTCACTTATCATAACTAATTCTTCGTCTTTAATTTTATTGAAGAAAATCCGATACAAGTTGAATATGATCATGCTGCCCATTGAAACACTTACAAGAATACCTGTCCCATATACAAATGCCAGTGGCATTCCAGTGGCCGGTGCAGCACTATCAATGTTTATCATGGTCATTTTCCAGCTTCCATCCAAGATTAAGAGAAGAACGAATAACATCATCAAATCACTAATAACTAGTACCACTTTTTTCATCTTATTCGGGAGCCGTTTAATGACTATGTCGACACCTAAGTGTTCTTTGTTTTTGAAAGCTCCGATGGCGCCGAGGAACGTCAACCAAATAAAGAGATACCTTGACATTTCTTCTGACCAAGTAATCCCTGAATTAAAGAAATAACGAAGAACTACATTACCAAACACGAGTACGACCATTATTGCTAAAGCAGCTGCCATAATAATGTTTAACGAATTTTCCAAGATTCTGGATATTTTATTCACCTATACATCTCCCCCTTCCTATCTGGAGCGCCTGCTTCATTCTGCTTTTATTTTTCCGATGAGCTCCTCCGCCCAGTCATTTTTCTCAAAGACTTCATCATAAACAGGTTGAGATGCTTTTAACATTTTTTCTGAAAAGTCTTCGTCAGGCGTAGTGAATTTGATTCCATTATCTTCAAGATATGCTTTGTCATCTTCATAACTTTTTTCCATCAATTCAAACTCATATGCTGCCGACTCTTTTGCGGCTTTTTGAATGATTTTTTGTTGCTCCTTTGTTAGCCCTTTATAAAATTTGCTATTGATAATGTAAATATTGGGGCTGAACATATGCTTGGATTCCAGTACATCACTTTGAACTTCATTCCACCCCGAGGATCTCAGCGTGGCAATGGGATTATCTTGAGCATCAACTACCTTTTGTTCAAGTGCGGTGAAAACTTCTGAAATAGGTAATGGGCTAACGTTCGCCCCCAATGATTCACCTAGTTTTATGTAATTCGGGATATTCGGCATTCTGAGTCGAAGTCCATCAAAGTCTTTCATACTCTTAATTGGACGATTACTCGAAAACATCCTAAATCCGTTTGCACTCCATGCAAGTGGTGTCACTCCATGTTTTGGATCAAGCTCTTTTGTCAATTCCTCTCCTATAGGTCCATTCAATACCTTCTTTACATGACCGTAATCCCTAAATAGGAAGGGCCATTCAGGAACACCCATTTTAGGAATGTCCGACTGCATAATTAGTCCTGGAACACCCATTTCGATCGTTCCATTTCTGACTCCGTCGTAAAATTCTTTTTCTGCACCTAATGTACTGTTCGCATAAATCCGCACCTCTAGTTCACCATTACTCTCCTTTTCAACGATTTTTTTGAATTTTTCTTTCAAGGCAATGTTTTGAGGATGATTTTCAGCAAAATAATGCGCCACTTTAATCGTTTTCTTTTCAACTCCAGATCCACTGGTTTTTTCTCCCTCTCCTCCGCCACATCCTGATAAAAGGAATGCCACTGCTAGAGTTAAGCTTGTGGAGAATACAAAAAGCTTTCTTTTTTTCAATAAAAACCCTCCCCGAAGTTTTTTTGTAAGCGTTATCATTTATCACTGATCTTATAACTTCTCCTCACCCTTGTATAAGCCAAAATAAAATTGTTTTATATTATAAAACTCCGTTTTTGTTTTATTCGGAGTAAGGAAAACACTTTACCTCTAAATACGTTTTTCAAGTGGATTCGACTTTTTAAATGATTACTTTTAATAAAATGAAGGGTTAATTTGTTCTATAATATAAAACTCTGTTTTTGCATTTGAAATCTTACGTTGATTATAAGCTTCCATTTTTACTAATGTCAAACCATTTTTTTGAATTTTACAACAACTTAACAAATCTCTATTTCACTAATTAATATTTATAGATCCAGAACGTAAAAGTTGAAATGTATTTTTTCTATACTAGGATAGAAAATCATACAATATCAGGTTCTCTTACTCTTTTTAATTGTATTTCCTGCTGAAAAGGCAGTCTTTAAGAGTTTAAGTTTTTTCCTTGTATTAAGTTTATTCCCCCTTCCATTCCTACAAAAGGTATATTCAATTTTTAAAGGTTTATATTTTCTTTTGAAAAATTACAATCCATATTTAATATTGCCTCTCATACAACAGGTTAAAGATGAAAGGTATAAAAACTTCACCCGAAGGTTTTAAAAAGGTCTCATTAAATATATTTAATTATTACCGATATACTAAACATGGTTAATATATAACACGGGGAAGGAATAAACAAAGATGAATAAACTCAGTACGAAAATAGGTTTTGTTCTTTTAACAGGCATGATCATTACATTAATTGGAAGTTTACTATTGATGTATAAAAGTACAAATGATACCGTTGAAAAAACAATCGCTATGAGCAGCTTAGACATAGCTAGCAACATCTCTCAAGGAATAAATCCAACATCTTATGCTGATTTTTTAAGTAATCAATCCGAAACCTCTACATATTGGGAGATACGCGAACAGTTAGACGATTATAGACAAAAAACTGGAGCATTGTATGTATATACATTGGGGATTAACGAAAGTAGCGAAAAAGTCCATATTCTTATAGATGGAACGGGTAAGGGAGATAAAAAAGCAGCTCCCATTTCAACACCCACAACCGCAACTTCATATCAGGATGTAGAAAGCGTCATGAAGGGAAAGGTTTCTACCACTTCCATCGTTCATGATCCTGAATATGGTGACTATTTATCCGTTTTTGTTCCCATCAAGAAAGGGGACGAGGTCATAGGAATACTAGGGGTGGATATTGATGCCAGCAAAGTCGACACTACGGCCAGCAAGGTTTTGGGTGGCATCCTTCCCCTGACCATAATAATCAATGTGATCTTAATGGCGATCGTAGTCGGTGCCTTAATATGGTTCTTGACTAGAAAGTTAAGCCCCCTTCTCAAGGTCAGCTTGGCTGCAAAGGAAATCTCTAATGGAGATTTATTAACAGCCAATAAACTGATAAGCAACATAAAAGTAAACGGGAACGACGAAATCAAGGTTTTAGTGAAATCCTTTGAAGAAATGATTACCAATACAATTATGATTGTCAACTCCATGAAAAGCTCATCTTTCCAGATTTTGGAGTCATCAAGTGATATCGAACACAAAATCAAAGAAATGGATACTTCCACACAATATATAGTTAATGGCATTCAGCAAGTCGCAGGAGCTGCGGAAGTACAATTGCACAGAAGTGAAGAATCATCGAGGGTCATCGAGGAAATGACCATAGGAATACAAAGAATTGCAGAAGCTTCTTCAGAAGTCAGCGAACAGACTAATCATGTTTCAACTAGAATGTCCATAGGAAATAAAGATATAAATGAACTCTCAAGTCAAATTCTGCAAGTAAAAGATGTGATGCTGCAAACAAGTTCAAAGATAAAGAAATTGGATGAACAAGCAAATGAGATTGTGAATATTGTACAATTAATTACCGGAATTGCCGAGCAAACAAACCTGCTATCACTAAATGCGGCAATTGAAGCTGCCAGGGCCGGTGAACAGGGTAAAGGTTTTGCGGTGGTATCGAACGAGGTACGGAAATTGGCAGTGGGTACGAAGGAATCTGCTATCAATATACAAGAGTCCCTCCTACATTTTAAATCCATCATAAATGAGTCAGTCAAAATGATGGAAACTGGAACTAAAGAGGTAGAGGAAGGGACAAAATTTGTCCTGAATACAAGAGAAACTTTTAAACAGACAATAGAATCTTTTGAGCATGTTAGTGATCAGATTCAAGAAATATCAGCCATTACAGAACAAATGGCAGCAAGTTCCCAGGAAATCAATGCTTCGATAGAAGATTTTGCGGGGTTAACAAGGGAAACTGCAGTGGCTTCAAAACAAGTGGCACAATCAACAGATCAACAAGCGAAATCCATGGAGGATATTTCCTTCTCGACCTCCTCGATGGTAAAGCTAGCTAATGACCTGGAAACATCTGTTGAACAGTTTAACGCGTAAACATCTTGAACCACTATTCTATTACTATATTAAGAAAGGGATTTTGCTATTTATGCAAAATCCCTTTCTTTTTATTTAGTTGATTTTAGTTTCAAATTACCTTCATATGGTATATGTTCAACCGTTATCGTTATATCTTTTCCTTCTTTATCTTTACCGATTCGTTTATAAGTGAATTTATTTTCATTAAGCTCTGTAAGTTCAAGAACTGCACCATACTTATTTTCCCCTTGTGAAGCAAGGGCTCTTATCTTATTTCCATGAACAACATCGTAATAGCCGTAATCTCCACGGCTTTCACCGGTTTTAGCATCAAAAAATTCATACTTATTTGTTTTATCATCATATTTTGCCAGTCATAAATAATTCGAGTTATAGCTTGATACATCATTTCCCTTTTCATCCAACGCCACTGTTCCTTGCCATGTGGTGCTGGATAAAATTCTGTCTCCATCAACGTCTGTATCTACTTCCCCAGTGTAAGTTTCCAAAGTTTTATCTGGATCAGTAAAAGAAAGTTCTGTTTCAGTATAAGGAATATGATCAACAAACACTTCTACATCATTACCATTAGCATCTTTACCCATTCTTTTATAGGTAAACATATCCTCATTCAGTTCTGTTATTTCAACAACGGCTTGGTAACCCATTGATTCTGAAATTAACACTCGCATCTTTTCATTTGTGATAAAGAAAGTTCCTTTATCACCACGACTTTTTTTAGTATTTTTATCAAAAAATTCATATCTCGATGATTCATCATCATATTTCGCTAGACCAATAAAGTTTGCATTCTCCTTAGTTAAGTCATTATTATGCTTATCATAAACTTTTGTTCCTTGCCAATTCGTGCCACTAAGAATTTTAGTCATTTCCTGTCCTGCGGTTAACTTTTTTTCTTGTTTACTTTCTTTAGCGGTTTGTTCATGCTTCTGAGCACTTTGATTGTCTTGTGCGTTTGTGTTGCATCCTGTTAAGGCCAATGCTAACCCAAGTAGTATAGATGATGAAATTTTTGCTTTTTTGTTCATTTTTTCGTCTCCTCAATATATTATGGTTGTAATTAATTAGTAGTACAGTGACATTTCAGATTGCAAGTATCGGCGATCTGGTTATTTTGCTTCTGCTGATAGTAAAATTTGTTCAATCTCTATAAACCCTTTCTCGCGGGCATGTTGTAAAGGTGTCATACTACCATTATCAGGGATGCTGACATCTGCCCCATGATCTATTAGCAATTTCACTGTTTCCTGCTGTTTTCCATCACCATTATTCAAAATGATGGCTTCTAGTAAAGCTGTCCAGCCGAGATGATTTACATGATTCACATCAATATCGGTTTTAGTAAGGAGTTCTTTAGTAACCTCGACATATCCATGTTCCGATGCAGGGATTAAAGCCGTTCCTCCAAAACGGTTGGTAATGGACGGGTCGGCACCTGCTTCAATTGCAAGTTTAAGTATATCTATGTAACCTTCAGCACCGGCATATAATAAGGGACTATTTTTCATGTCATCCTGAATGTTGACGTCTGCACCCGCTTCAATAAGGATTTTTGCAGTCTCTACATCATTGTTATAAGTCGCAATCATGGTTGCGGTTCGCCCTTCCGAGTCCTGTGTATTAAGATCAGCACCTTGCTCAATCAAACTTCTTATTCTATCCGTTTCATTTCGTGCTACAGCTTGAATCAGCTGTTCATTCAATCCCTTTCCCCGTTTGTACATCATCTGCACGCACCAAAAGGGCTTGTTCAAAAAGCTTTTTTTAGGCTGCATGAGGATTTTATCTCCTTTTTATTTTTAGTTGCTTACTTATTCCGTCTCCATTATATTAGTGCCTAATCTTAAACTCCCTCTAAACAATTTCTTAAAAAATGATTAATTTATTCATAAAATTTCTTAATATTTATAAAAAAATCCCGCCACCTTCGTGACGGGTTATAAACCATATTATTTAAACATTAAAGCGATACCCTGCTCCCCAAACGGTTTCCAAAAATTTAGGCTGTGCGGGATCCCTTTCAATTTTTTCACGTAGTTTCCTGATATGGACGGTGACAGTCGAAACATCTGCAGCCGATTCCAATCCCCAAATATTTTCATAAAGCTGTTCCTTGCTTAATACTTGATTCGGATGCATGACAAAAAACACTAAAGTATCGAATTCCTTTGTTGTAAACGGGACCATCTCTCCGTTTATGTGAATTCGACGTGCAGACTTATCTATTGAAATGCCATGAACATAGATTGAATTGGATTTGGGGTGACTTCCTGATAAACGTTCATAACGCGCTAAATGCGCTTTCACTCTTGCAACTAGTTCACTTGGACTAAAGGGCTTTGTTATATAATCATCTGCCCCTAAACCAAGCCCGCGAATTTTGTCGATATCTTCCTTTTTGGCGGATACAAACAATATCGGAATATTATGGACAGCACGTATTTGTTTGCATATCTCAAATCCATTCAATCCTGGAAGCATGATGTCCAAAATGATTAAATGATAATTTCCTTGAAGGGCCTGTCGGAGACCTGCATCACCAGTATGTTGAATATCGACACTAAAATCATTAATTTCCAAATAATCCCTTTGTAATTCAGCAATACTGACTTCGTCTTCAATAAGTAATATCTTTTTCACATTACCTCACCTTTCTTTATGGAAAAGAAGACACTTGTACCTTTTCCTATCTCGCTAGTAGCCCAAATATGTCCTCCATGCTCGCCGATAATTTTTTTTGCGATAGCAAGCCCTAAACCACTTCCACCTGTCAGAGAATTTCTAGATTGCTCAGCACGATAAAAACGGTTAAAAATATAAGGCAGAGCAGAAGATTCTATTCCATAGCCATTATCTGTTACTTGTACGACTACATCACATAGTCCTTCATGCAGGGAAATGGAAATATGTTTTTCATCTTTATTCATATACTTTACACAATTACTAATTAGGTTGGCCAATACACGTTTTAGTTTCTCTCTATCCGCTGTCACGTATATCGGTTTATGAAGCTGTTGAAGTTCAATCTGGATTCCTTGTTGGACTAAATCCAGCTGAAGTTCCTCAACGTAGTCTTTTAAATATTTATCTAGTCTGACCGATTCAAATGTGAATGGTTCTTTTTTTAAATCCAGCTTGGAAAATAAAAACAATTCATCTATCAATGAATCCATATCTCTTGCTTTTAGGTATATAGTCGATAAATACTTGTCCATTTTCTGTGGGGTGTTTGCTACTCCGTCTTTTATCCCCTCAACATATCCCATAATCGAAGTGATCGGTGTCTTCAAATCATGAGAAATATTTGAAAGAAGTTCTTTACGATTTTCCTCATACTGAATCTGAAGGTTTACGGACTCTTTTAACTTCCTTCTCATTTCCTCAAACTCCCTATTCAATTGTCCGATTTCATCATTCGAAGTTGCTTTGATTTCAAAGTTTAAATCTCCTGATTTTATACGCTCTGCGCCTTCTTTAAGTATTGAGATAGGTTTGATGATGCTTCTTGAAACTAAATAATTTAAAAGTCCAATAATCATTACAAGCAGCAATAACAATAGCGCGAATAAAATGGGAAATGACTCGCGGGTCAGCTCAGCATAGGAACTTGCCTTTCTCAATACAAAAATACTTCCTTCACTTTTATCCGAAAAATAAAAATCAAACTTCACATATGTGAAAAAAGAGTCTTTCAATCTGATTGTGTCCCGCGTATTGATGTTCGTTTCCTCGAATACGGGAAGTGATTGAACCAAGTCTAGCTTATCAAGTGTGGGGGACGAATACTCAATGTTATTTCCTTTTCTAACAACAATCTTAATATCTCTATGGTCAATCTTCTCCAGCTGTTCTTCGTCCAGAAGCTGCTCTGGATTATTTTTTGCCAAAAGTTTTAAATCGAGAAACACACTTTCTTCTACTGCAGTCAAAGGTTTTTGGAGATAAGATTTTTTGTATAAATGCTCTATCGATTTTACATCACCTGTTATTGCAAAAATAAGTAAAAATCCAGCTGCTAAAAATAAGGTGATGGAAATAAGAATTACGCCAACGTAAGACAATAGAAATCTCATTTTTATTGACAAATATTTTCACCCCATATCGTTTATAGAAAAGTTCACCATTCATCTGCTGTTCTTGCCTGAAGAAAGTTTCCTACGGTAATCTTTCTTAGAACTTAAAAAACATATCACACAAATCTTAAAATTTTCTAAAATACATAGAAAAAAATCCTGTTCAATTGTCGGACAACAGTTAAAAACGTTCCTGTTGTTTTCAGAAATCCGCTCCCTTTCCGCGGTCTGTCTGCCAAGCCTCCTCGACGCAAGCTTCTCTGGGGTCTCGGCTAGCTAGTTTTTTGTTAAAATATTGGCTTTTCATCCTACCTTTTATAATAATGGAATGGTTTATAAATTATCCAAGAGTTAAATAAAGCTGCATTTCAATGCTATTTAAATTAATAACTATACCTTCATTTTGATGTATTATCTTGACAAAGATACGAAATAAATGAGTGATAAACCATTATAAATAAAGCTATATTAAATAATAGTGTTGATTTTTCAAAAAAGTAAAGGGAACTCCATATTGGTTTGGAGTTCCCTTGTTGCATTAGCTCCCATAAGTTTAATAAAGATACAGGAACAGGGTTAGTAATAATCATTTAAAAACTCTACAATATCATTGTTAATTTTTATTAGATGTTCTTCAGATGGGAAATGTCCCATATCATAGGTTTTAAATGAAATTAAATTTGGAATGATTTCACTAGCAACTTTATTTAATCTACTTTCAGGAAAAAAGATATCTTTTTTCCCTGCTATGATTAAAGTAGGCGAGCTATAATGTAACAATTCTTCCTTCGTAGTTAATTTGGGCATTTCTTGCTCAAGCCTAATATATTTAAATACATCTCCAATGATTTTCTTATCAATTTCTCTCATACTATTATCTGACATAGTATTAGTAATTTTATTGAGATATTTTTGTGATGAAGTACCATTAAATAAGAATAAAGGGAGTAAGATATCTTTAATCATTCTAATCTTAGAACCTAATTTTATTCCTGCTGGTGATACTAATACAGAACAGTCAATTTTATCTGGCATAAATGTGGCTAATCTCAAAATAATACCTGCACCGTAGGACGGACCAACAAATGCACTACTATCTATATTAAAGTAATCCATTAGTTCCTTTATCCACTGGGCAAAACTATTATCCTTCGCCGAAATTCTACTTTCACTACTGTATCCTGGATGACCAATTGTATCTGGTGCATAAACTCTGTATTTATCTACGAGTGGTAAAAACCAAGATAAAGTCATTGGATTTATACAATTACCACCCTGAAATATAAAAATAGGTTTCCCATCTGGTGGTCCTGCTACAAGAATATGTGTTTTGCCATAACTTGTATCAACATATATCTGCTCAACATCAAAATCAAACGACTTTAGATAATTATCGTAATGTTGAGTAATAAGCGTTTTCCCTTCACTTTTATAAATGGTTCCTTTCCCCAAAAAATATCCCTCCCCTATGCTTATAGATATAAACGTTTATAGGTTTAATGTTCATTTGGGAAATTCTGATAACCTGAGTTTATCATAGGTCACATCCGTTGAGAACAGGCAGCTTTCAACAATCATCTGGCTAACCGTTGTGTCGTTATTGCGGTGTCTGATTTGGTCTAAAAATTGAAACCAACTCAAATAATGGTCGAGGTATTTTGTCGCCACTCCATTAAAACGATTTATCCAGCTCTTCAAGCGACTGTGATAACTATTCACATTTTGAATATGGTACACACCTCGGACACGTTCCTTACCATCTGATTTAAACCTGTAATGCTCAATTCCTTTTTCTTTTGCGTAAGTCATAAATGCCCGCCAAGCGTCGGTACAAAGAACGTTGGAAGGAGACAACTTTAGAGCCAATAGCATCCTCCAATCGAGTCTTTACAATCCGAACCTGACCAACCAATTTTGAATATGTTACTTTCTGACGGTCTCTTGCGACAAGGACACAGACATGTTCTTTGCTGATGCCTCGTTGTGAAGACGAACCACCGCGTTTACGAGCTTTTCGACCTCCCACTTTGCGTTTTCCCTTTTCTGAGAATAGGAAATAAGTCTCGTCCATTTCCCAATACCTTCGAATTGGTCAAAGTCAATCTCTTTGATGGCTGAAAGGAGTTTTGTTTTTATTCAATTATCAACAGAGTTATTTTACATAGCCATAAATAAAAAAAAGCGAACTTACCCCTTAAGGAAAGTCCGCTTTTTACTAATACAAGTTTAAAGAAAAGTTCACCTCTTCTTCTCATTCATTTGGTGAAACGATCATTTGGTCATCCAATCTAATATCGTCAATCGACCAAAACCAATTATTTTTCGCATTATGCATTCTCCATTGTACTTTCATCGAAGAAGCATCTTCAGGAACCTTAATCGATTTAACCTCATACTTATTCAAAACATGTCCATTTTTATTATCGGAAGCATCTTTATTGTCATAAACGAGAACTTGTTGTTTTTCACCATTATCAAAGACAGCAGTTACTTCTGCTGTTTGCGTTCCTTCTTGTTTATAATGGGATGCAAATCCTAAGTAGAGATCTTTTGCACCATCGACTTTTACAGAAGGTGAAGTTAATGTACTATCAAAAAAGCCTTTTGATGATGGTGAACCGGTATCATCCCATTCATCAGGATCCGCTACAGCTATTACACCTTGACCCAGCTCAAATTTGCTACGATCTTGGTCTTCTGCTTTTGTCCAAAAGTCCTTTGTTGTGAAACTCCAACCTTGCCACTCCATTGTACCAGCTGGCATATTTGAGCTATTAGTAACCGACCAGCCGTTAGGAGCTGCATGGCTCCAACCGAGAATAGAACTTGGAATGTTTTCATTCACTGCCGGCTTTAATGCAGACTCTAATTGGTCAAAACTTTCTCCAAGCAACATGTTTACGAATACATTTATATTTTTGGAGCCAATTTTTTGGCCGCCCTCGTAAGCAGTAATCGTGAATTTTGATGAACCGGAACTTTCCTTACTAGGTGTAGCTTTTATTGGCAACGTTTTTTCTTCAGTTCCTGAAAGCTCATACTCAAGTTCATTGTGCTCCACACTCCAACCTTCAGGTGCATCAACTTTAATTTTCCCTTTCACATTACCATTTCCATAATTTTTCATCTTTACTTGTAGTGTAGTCGATTCACCTACCGCTACTAAAGAAGGGGAAGCTTGTGCTGAGACCATTTCCAGGGCTTTTGTCTGACCTTCAGCCAGTAACGCCTTTTTACTGCTATTGTTAAATGAATCTAGTGCTTGTACCTTAATTTCATAATCCGTACCTGGCTTAAGACCAGCTACAGGGAATTCTAAATTCTTTGGAACAGGATCAATATAGAATTCAGAAAATGCGATGAAGTCTGCGTCCAGCTCCCCTGTTTCCTTATTTTTCGCTGTAATGTGATAAGAATGTACGAGCGTGTTATCTTTTGCCTGTGGAAATGTAATATTCAAACTTTTTAGTGTCGATTTTTCTTTTACAATCGAAGCCTTGTCTTTAACTGCAAAAACCGGTGGTAACCGATCTCGATCGTCTGTATATGTAAAGTTATTTTTTTTAGAAGGGTGTTTGATTACCCATGGTTTTCCTGCCCAATCGTCTTTATGAAAATCACGTTTTTTAAGGACCACTTCATTATTATAAACTTCTACAATCATACCTTGACTAATATCCCGATATCCTTCAGGATGAAACCCTTGAAGTTTACCCGGCTCTAATTCCAAATAACTTACAGAAGACGTGCCAACAGATGTAAAGTCTTTTTGATGAATCGTTCTAGGGTCTTCGAGTGGATAATGAGAATGGCCTGAAAATGTAATAACCTGTGGATGTTTCTTTAATGTATCATATAAAAGTTCTTTATTTTCCTGAGTTCCCCATAAGTCACTTCCATACACAGTGTCTTTAATGTGTTGATGAAGAAAAACAAAGATTGGTTGGCCCGGATTCTCTTTTTCTGCTGCAGCTAACTTTTCGCCTAGCCAGTTAATTTGATGAACAGAATATAAACCATGCGTATTACCATTTTCCGGACTTAACGTAATAAAATCATATCCATTTACTTTTTTATGATAGTAAAGAGAATCCATTCCTGTTTTCTCGAGAAAACGATCTTGTGCTTTTTCTACTGAAAGTCCATTCCAATAATCATGGTTTCCCATAGTGAACATGGATTGAACATCGCCTTGTTTCTTCTCATTATAAATGGAGAAGAACTTATCATATTCAGTAGCGTAGCCATAGTCCGTTAAATCCCCAACGACAACAAAAGCATCCTGTTTAGGCGCAGCTTTGTTTAATTGATCCATCGCTGTTCTAAACTTGTCCATATCAGCAGTTGATCCATCATCTATATGTACATCACTGATAACAGGAAAAACGAGCTCGGGCTTACGTTTATTATCTGAATTTGAAGATTCCGAGGATGCTTGTACATTTGATAAAGAAGTTGTTAATCCCACCGTTACAATTGTCAACATTGCAGCAAATTTATTTTTCGCTTTCAAAATCATTTTCCTCCTATATATCGTTTAGTCGCTATAATTATGTAAGTATTTCCCAAGAAATAAAATATCCTCCTCATTTTTTAATTTTTATGTGGTTTACCAATTAAAATAGTAACTTTACATTATTAATAAAATATAGGTTCAGTGTAATTTAAATATTAATAAATCAAATAATACCTATGGGCAATAGTCATTCGGTTCACTTAAATTGTTTCTGGAGGAAAACTCAAGATAATTTTTCGCTTGTAGTAATGATTTGCCTTTGCTTGATGTAAAGGGGGAACTACCCCTAAACTACGTAGTTATCCCCACGAATCTTAATGGCTTTTATCATTCCATCTCATGGATTTGTAGATAGGTATGCTGTTATACGTATCTCGTTCCAATACTGAAAGGAATGAAAGCACCAAGAGTTCAATCCGTTTGATCTTGTTTGGCTGTGGATTTATATCCATTTTCAGCAACATACTCGCTGGTAAAATTGCCAGCTATAATGCTATCGAACATCTTCGGTTTGTTTTCCTTTTGCATGCAATTGTTCTGACCAGTTTTTATCGGACCACAGATAATTTTGTCATTGGTTTGGTTAACATTAGCTTGATGTTATCAATGGCCATCCTTTTCAATTTTTTGATAGTGTAATTGAATCAATGGAGTCCTACTTACATGGAAGCGATCCGTTTTCTCGCTTCCTAAACGACACTGATTTTCATATCTTTTCTGCCCTTTGTTAAATTTGTATCATGTCGTCCTCCCCACCTTGATCATCATTCTAAGTATTCATAAGATACATATCAATTTTCATAAGCTCTATCAATTGTAAAACTGACTATAAAAGATTGAAACTTTTCATACAGTTTATTTAATAAAACTATAAATGTTGAGATTACATAATATTAAAAAAGGTGAATCCATGTATTCTAAAAAAACATTTCTAAATTGTCCTTGCAATAAAGAGGATTCCTTGTTATATTACAGTCAATTAAATATTTTCTTACTTCATACTTTTTGAAGTGAGGATAGAGGAGCAAAGACCATTAGTACACATTTTGAGGAGAATGAGATCCCATGACTATTGTGGAAAGGGGAATTTGCCGAAGCGGAAAGAATCTCATGTTCTTGAAGCTGGTTCTGCTATTGAATAAATGCAGGACTGTCATATAGGAAACTATATGGAGGGCTATCTTATGCGCGGAAACATTTTTTTGATAAATATTGTTTCTACTGCAGCAGCGAATCCTCGTTGTTGCTTTTTTGCGTTTATTCCTGAATGGCCCTAACCACCTCTGAATTTTTATAAAAATTATACAAAAGGGTGTGAAGTTATGAATTTTGGCCAAGTTTTAACCGCAATGGTTACCACGTTTAATCATAATGATGAGGTTGATTTTAATGCTACGAAAACTTTAGTAAATTATTTAATTACTAATGGTTCTGATGGATTAGTAATAGCTGGTACAACTGGAGAGTCTCCTACATTAACTGCAGAAGAGAAAGTGGATTTATTCAAAATGGTTGTAGAAGTTGTTGATGGAAGAGTTCCAGTCATAGCTGGAACTGGCTCAAATAACACGAAGGCCTCCATCAGCTTAACCAAACAAGCAGAGGCAGCAGGAGTCGACGGAATCATGCTCGTTACCCCATACTATAACAAGCCGTCTCAAGAAGGATTATTCCAGCACTTTAGTGCTATTGCCCATTCAACATCATTACCGGTAATGCTTTATAATATCCCAGGACGAAGTGTCGTGAACATGTCCGTTGAGACGATTGTTAGCCTCTCAAAAATCAACAATATTGTGGCAGTAAAAGAAGCAAGTGGTGACTTAGATGCCATGGCACAAATCATCAGCAAAACAACTAGCGATTTTACATTGTACAGCGGCGATGATGGGTTAACATTACCGGTTTTTGCCATCGGAGGAACAGGCATTGTTTCGGTTGCTTCCCACATAATTGGCAATGAAATGCAAGAAATGATCAATAGCTTTAAAAGTGGGGATGTCCAAGGTGCTGCCACTGCACATCGCAACCTTCTTCCAATTATGAAAGCATTATTTGCTGCACCAAGCCCAGCACCGGTAAAATCAGCATTAAATATGCGGGGGTTAAATGTTGGAGGTGTCCGCTTACCATTGGTCTCTTTAAACGATGAAGAAAAAAGAGCACTACAAATAGCTCTACAACCGAGTAACGCAGAAGGAATTTTGTTAAGTAAATAAACTTAATGATTCATTATTCGAGTCTTCAATACCGATTTTCTGATTAAAACCCATAATAACCGGGCGAAATTAAAAAAAGCAGTACAAACTTTGAATGAAGTGTACTGCTTTTTAATCGCTGCATGGCTCAATGCTTAAACTAGTTGAGCAATATAATGATTTTATAGGATTAAGGGCAAAAGGAGAATTTACATTTTCAAGAAAAATATATGGTGTATCCAGTAGGAATTGTAAATGTCGAATTTTCTATAGCAATGATTACGGGGATTGATCATAAGCTTATTATTTCTAGTGATGTTGATATGTAATTATTAAGACAGAGTCGTTCCTTCAATCTATAATGGCTCCTTAACAAATTCAAAAGAAATAAAGTAATTATAGCTTTGACGTTCAAAATTTTGAACGAACATTATTATAGTTCAACTTAGAAATGGATTGATATCAACTTATATAACTTGATAATGAATAATAGCCTATTTTCTCTTTTATAAAGGCTATTTTTTTGACGAGTTTTTTTATCCAACCCCTTTTATCTCATGGCCTGAAGTCGCTTTCTACTACTTTTCTCTCTCTTGTTCTATCAAAAACCGTTCGTAAAAGTGACTTTTACGAACGGAACTTTTTTTCTATATGGGTAAAACTGTTGAATATTTAATTTCTCTGAGAGCTAGGCTAGTTTGAATTCTTGTTATACCTAGTTTATTTAACTTCCTAATAAATATTTCCAATTCCTTCCGATCTTTGTTAGCCACTTTTAAAAGATAATCATACTCACCTGTTAAACAATGGCACTCTAATACTTCTGACATAGAAGCTAATGCCTTCTCCAAAACTTCCAGTTTTTCAGCTTGATGTATATTCGTACTCATAAAAATAAAACATAATAAATCAAAACCTAGCTTCTCCTGGTTTAAAATTGCTACTTGTCCATTAATAAATCCTTCATTTTCCAAACGTTTTATCCTTGAATGTATAGCTGGTGGAGATAACTTGACACGCTTTGCAAGCTCAGTATTGCTTATTTGTGCATCCTTTTGCAGTAAATCTAAAATTTGAATATCAACATTATCAAGAACCTTGCTTACGATAGATTCCACTTATAGTCACTCCTTTTACAATTGTTCCAAAAACGGTATCATCCCAATAGCAAAACTTAATTTAATTCTGCATATCAGTATTTTTTTTAAATAATATTTTAAGTTTCTTCTATTATACAAAATAATATATAAAGAACTGAACTATAATGTTAAAATTAGTAGTAATTAATTATGAAAATTGAAATGTCATTGTGCACAATGGCTTCGATCTTTTTTCACTTAAACTGTGAAAGATGAAAAGGAGCAAAAAGATATGCAATATTATTATTTTTCGTTATTACTTTTAACAAGTTTATTATGGGGTGGAAACTTTGTCGTAGGAAAATCGCTTGTCGGTCATGCTTCTCCGATGACGTTGACGAGTTTAAGGTGGATCATTGCCATTAGTTGTCTTTTGCCAATTGTATGGTGGAAAGAGAGAAAAATATTTCCCCCTCGAAGTGCAATCATTCCTTTATTTTTGATGGGAATTACTGGTGTGGTTCTATTTAATCTATTACAATTTGCAGCATTAGAGAAAACTACCGCCACTAATGTTGGATTAATATCAACATTAAACATGATTTCAATTGCTATTTTTTCATTTTTCTTTTTAAAAGAAAGAATTAATATTCTCCAAATGTTTTCGATGTTTCTTTCGCTTATTGGCGTAATACTGGTACTTTCAAAAGGAAATATTGATCTATTCCTTTCATTACGATTTAATTCAGGTGATTTATATATGATGGCTGCTGTATGCGTTTGGGGAATATATTCCGTTTGTAGCAAATGGGCAATGATAACAACAACACCCATGATGGCTACATTATATTCTGGTATATTTGGACTTATAGTTCTTCTTCCGTTTAATTTTTCTAATTTTACAGTGTCTAATATAAATACTTCTTTTATACAATCTATTTTATATACAGGCGTTATCTCAACTGTAGCATGTATGGTACTTTGGAATATTGGTGTACAAAAATTAGGTACAACAACATCAGGTATTTTCTTGAATTTTAATCCTATTTTCACTGCGATTTTAGCCTTTCTATTATTAGGTGAAAAAATGACGTGGGTACAAGGAATTGGTAGTGGCATTGTGATTATAGGCTGTTATTTGTTCTCACATTTTAAAGCGAAAATGATTTTTAAAAAGAATCCTAGACAATCGCAGATTCAAGCATGATTTTTTTCAAAGTCTATAAACGTAATTTCCCTTGTGATTAATTTTCTATATATACATAAAAGCCTGTTCCAAGGTGGATACAGGCTCTTGCGTTTAAACCCAAGCCTTTCTTAATTGATTTCTTTTTGGATCTTTTCGTAAACATTTAGAAAACTGCTTTTTTCTTGTCCCTTCTAAAATCCTAATTGCCTTTGCAGTCCCGACACCTTTTCTTGGTGTGGCAAATATGTAATCCCCACTGTGAATAGAAAATTACTCATAGCGGATTTCGTTCGTTCCGGCGAATCGTGAATCGTATTTTTCACACTATCAAGCATATTGGAAATTTCGCTTTCTGAAAATTCAACGTCAAGCCGATTCCCTAAAAGCCGGCAGTAGTAAATCCAGCCCGCTGACATTCGTCCTTTCACCCAGGCTAATAACACAACTGATGAACATAATGGAAAAACCATTATGTAAAATAAACACCCTTTCTCAAAATTGGCTTCAGTTTAGACAAAAGGCATTCGGAACGAATTAATTCCGAATGCCTTTTATGAATTTAATCGCATACATGCTTTTTTGCATTCTGCGAAAATATGGTCGCGAGATTAATGGATAATTTTCAGGAAACTAAATCTCGTCAATAACCTGAATCTCTCTTTTTAATAATGAGTCACATATAAAAGTTTATGAAATAGTTTTTTCATAACCAGTGTTTTGGATACTGTCTTGTTTGAAATAAATTATTATAAATCATCGATACAAAAACTAATAATAAGGTACCTATTACAATCGGAATCAGGAATCCCCAACCAACTTGAGAATTGATCGAAACAAGGGCACTTGCTGCTGCGGGAGGGTGAACGGTTTTTGTAAAAGTCATTATAATTAATACAATAGCCAGTACCAGACCAATAATGAATAGGCTCTTACCAAAAATGCTCCAAATGATAAGGGCTGATGTTGTAGAGATTATATGTCCACCAACAACATTACGGGGTTGTGACAAGAGACTTTTATGCGCACCAAAAACAATAACGCAGCTCGCCCCAAGAGGAGCTAATGCCATAGGATATCCTAAATAGACAGCTATAAAACTAATAATGATAATGGCAATGAGTCCACCTATGGCTGAAACAAAGGAATCCATATAATCAATTCTGTCTTTTTCTCTAGCTTCGCCCTTCATTTTCTTTAAATATGCTGTTAAACCTGCATTTTGTTGATTGCTCAAACTTTTCTCAAGACTTTTTTCGAATTCCATCATTTATGTTTTCCTCACGTTTTCTAAGTAAGCCGACAAGTCGACAAGGTTTTTACATATTGATATCTTACAGGAAAACAATGAATTTTTAAATATATAGATTTGAATATTCATTGTTTGTTTCCCATAAAACAGTTAACAATCCCCCCCTATGTCTGTAGTTTGTTATTTTATTGAGGATTTGCCGTTATTAAAGAGTATAGATTAGTATCAAATGAAACATCATTTTGGTACATATAATTTCTCAATATCCCTTCTTTTTTGAACCCTAAATTTGTCAACAACTTATTGGATGCTTTATTTTCAATAAAAACAATTGCTCCGATACGAGTTAGGTCAAGCTCTTTAAAGCCATAAGAAATCACCTTACTGACAGCTTCCGTTGCATAACCGTTTCCCCATTCATTTGGGAAAAGTGCATAGCTCAGTTCTGCTCTCTTATGTTCATGAGACCATTCTTGTAATCCAATTGTCCCAATGATGCCATCCTTCCCTTTCAATTCAATTCCCCATTTAATACCGCGTTTTTCATCGAAATTCTTTGAAAACTTCCTAATGATTTGCTTCACCTGAACTGTATTTGTTAATGGAGTTTGCCCATAATATCGTAATACCTCTGGATTGGAAAAGCATTTTAATATATCCACTGCATCATCTTCCACCAATTCCCTCAAGATCAACCGTTCAGTTTCTAATATAGCAAACATTATTTCACTCCCTTTGCTTAAAACTTTTTACCGCTTCAAAATAACGTCATAGGTCTCACCATCTTTGGAAAAATCCTCAGAAGTGTAATATGACCTTATCGGTGCTAGAGATTTTACCAATTCTACATTCGCGGTACGGCAAAACTCTGTAACTTTTGCTCCGATATACTTGGCAATTTGTACTGCATAACTTCCGAAACTTCCTGAAGCACCATAGACAAGAATCTTTTGACCACTCTGAATGTTAGCTTTTCTCAGATAAAATAAGCTGTACGTGCCCCGATTGGAACGGCTGGGCTTCCTCAAAAGGTAAATTATTTGGTTTAATGGAAACTGGCCCGCCTTCAATTCCTATTATTATAAGAAAAAAATCCATTCGTATCGAATGGATTTTAATCAATCGTTTGCTTCCCTGATGCTCAATAATAAAATTTAATGCCCCTTTTGTACTTGCTATCAATCTACAACAGCGTTTTAGTTTGATTTTAATCTAAAACCTAGCCTATCTGTCTGTGAAGCAATTTTATGATGTTCAACATATAATTTTAGTCTGGATATCAAATTACATAAAATTCTCCTCCTACACGATTATACTTTCATGATTTAGATTCAATAAAGGCGGCAGCTCCCGCAACAGCAAAGACCAATATGATTGGAAAAGCAGCAGGAAAATAATAATAAATAAGTACAGTAATAAGGGAGCACCAAAACCCTACACACCAATAACAACTTAAAAGCGAACCTATGAAATAACGAAGTCCTGATCCCTTTATTTCAATGATTTCCTCCAGTTGTCCAGAGGCATTTTCTTGGATGGTGGCAGTCAAGAAAGGTTTTCTGATGAATGAAGTAATATCGTCAAATACAATTAAATGAGTTAACCGGAAGGTAGCCAATATTAAAATAAGAAAATCAAGCCATTCAATAGTAAACACATATTCACCTCCTAATCTTCTTTAATATTTTATGATTTGAGTTTAGATTATATAAATATCCATTTATAAATTCATAAAATATTATTAGCCCATTTTCTAAGAAAAATGTACCCATAAAATGATATCCCCATAGTATGTTAATGTGTTCAAAACCTGATACTGAAGGGAAAGATGTTTGATGAAAAAAAGGAACGTCAAATCTATTCAGGGCCGACAAGTGGTACCGAACCCCATCGGACCTGAATGTATTCGAGTTACTAAAGTATATGACTGGGTTGTTCTAACAAATCGTGACCGCAATAAAGTTCAAATACCTGAGGAATGCTTTGCGGCAATTGAAGATGCACGTCATGATGGTAACACAATAACCGCTACTTGTTCGGAAGTAGTTGGTACACGAAGCTGTGATTTTATCGGAGCCATTCCAGCTAACATTCCTAGTGTTCCAGGGGCCCAAATTGTTTCCCTTGCCTTCCATGTCCATATCCGCGTTCAATTCTTTTGCAATGGAGAACCACTACCAGGTTGTAATTTCGTAGTACCTGTTAGTTTCATGGATGAAGTAATCCTATGTTTCCCTGAGGGAACAGAAATCAACTGTAATATTTTCGATGTTCAATGTACAGTTGTTTTAAATCAAATGCTTGGTGATATGGTTGTACTTGATGTGACCATGTGTAAAGATGTTCAAGTAGAGGCTGAGGTTAAGCTGGAGGTCGAGGCTAAGTTCTGTGGACCACGTCCTGTCATTCCAATTCAAGAAGAAGGGGTCGTGTGCCCAACACTACGATTCCCGCAACAATGCCCGACCTTCTTCCCGACATTGAACTGTGACTGCCAAGGTGCAGCAGAATTCAATGGCGAAGCGTCCATCCTTGTATTTGAGGACGGTCTAGGTGGTCCAACAACAGGAAACTTAGATTTGACTGCCCTAGTTTGTGACCAATGTACGCTTTCTGGTAGCAGAATTCAAGTTACCTTCATCGATACATTAGGACCTACTCCAATTGGAACCCCAGATGCTGATATTGACCAAAGCTTCACGTTTACAGCCAATGACTTTAATCAGCCTACATGTGCTACAGATGCTGCTGGAGTAGTAACTGGGCTTACTGCAACTGGCACTGGTGTTATAACACCAGCCGGAGGTGTACCAGAAAACGCGACATTCACACTTGTTCTAAATGATACTGATCCTGTTGGAGATACTGCTACACTGACTATATTGAGTCCATCTTTATCCGTCACTATTGCTCTTACAGAAGTAGCTAATCCAGGATTAGAGGTTGAAGTAGGAGATTGCGATCGTTTTCCAGTATAAAAATAAAAACCCGAGGGATATTAATCTCTCGGTTTTTTTTGTAAAGAAACTTGGATAAGTCTAATTCCATTATTTACTTCAACACAAATGTTTCCCGGATTTTAGGCGACCCATTTATTAATTATTAGGTTACATAAGGATTCATGTTTTCATATTTATAGAGCATACCTATAAAAGGAGAGAAAAAAATGGCATCTGATAAGCTAAGACGTAAAGTAAGAAGAAAATTGGGAATTTCCAACCTGCAGCCCGCTCAACAACAACAACAACCAAGCACTCCCTCTACCCTTCAGGTTCGGCCAGTACGAGCAAAAGGTTGCTGTGGTAAAAACAAATGATTTAGGTTTAACATCCGGTACTTTTTACATCACAAATCATGTTAGGCAAAAATTGATTTCTCATTGCAAAAGCGAACTTCCTTATGAAGCCTGTGGACTGCTTTCAGGTAGAAATGGGGTTGCAGAAACAATTTGGCCTATGGAAAATGTCAATAGGAGCTCCTTTTCCTACTCAATGGATTTAGATCAAATTCGTCACGTATTTGAACTTATCGATAGGAGTAATGAAGAATTGATTGGCATCTACCATTCCCACCCAACAGATGATGCTTATCCGTCAGAGGGGGATATTAAATTAAATAACTACCCAGAGGTAGGACACCTAATTATTTCGTTTGCAAACTCGACCCCTGAATTAAAATGTTTCAAACTAACAGAAAAAAAAGCATTTCCGATTCAATTAAAATTCATAAACTGAATTTAGTGTAACTAAGATACTCGCACCTCTTCCTTATGCATTCAAGGTTGAATCTGCGAGTATTATTTTATATCCTTTTATTTCTTTTCTTTCCACACAATGATTATATTTGTTTTTTTCCTTTTAGGAAAACTGATCATTCCACTTTTTTACTAGGTCGGAATGTTTGTATTCTTTTCCATCAAGAATCATATCAAGGGCATGGCCGAAATCGATGGCAACCTTCTGGGTGAATTTTGCAATTCTTGGAGCTAAAATGGTTGCCGGAATCCCGGCAGAAATTAACGCCATTTCCCATTTCTGATTAGACTGTAGTTCATTTTGTACATTATTTAATTCTTCATAACCATTAAAATCTATACTGCCAGTAATTTGTACACCATGTTCTTTAAAAACGATTTCTGCTTCTTTTGAACGACGTCCAACAAGAAATACCTTCTTATTACGCAGCCACGGCCATAATGTTCCCTCGCCTAAGAGGCTCTGCATGATCCAAGCACAACAAACTTTCGAAGGCATGAACTTCAGTTGTTTAAGTACAGTTCGGGTTTGTTTTGCCCAAGGATTCAGTCGCCAAGGAGCTATCAAACCAGCAATGTCTGTATCCCGCAATGAGCTGACCAATTCCCTCCTAATTATCTCTGGTGAATTGGATACCCCCGCATAAGATTCATATCGTTTAAACTCCTGAACCAATAATCCATTGGCTGGCCAGCTTAAATAGCTTATTTCACCTATTCCAAAACGGGCAAGAGAAAAGCCTTTTTTCTGTTTTATCGCTTGGTCCAATAATTTTATCACCTTCATATTATCTAATAAGTATTTCTCAAAGTGATAATTTCCTTCAACCAACCCACTTCCACCCCCGATATGCTCTGCCATTTACCCTTTTATATTATTTTTTCTTCGTTAATAATAAGGAAATTTGATTACTTGAACTGATTTCCAGATCTTGTTCTTTAAAAAACACAAAAGCTTCTACACGAATATTGCTGGTTTCTACAGGTTGAAGGACGCTTATTTGTAAGTTAGTTAAAGATTCTGTTTGCCTAGGGTTAATATTTTTAGTTTGAATTGGACATATCCAGGTTTCTCCATTCTCCATTTCTTCAAACCATTCATCATTCATATATTTCCACCCTTTTGTTTCTTCATTTTTCATGACCCCCAACGTTTCGGCAACATTCGGCGGCAATATTTGCCCGGATATTTTTATACTTTCTGAAGGGGTGGAACGCAGACAGATAACTGGATTCCGCAAAACTTCCGTACCTATATTTTTAATATGAAGATTTCCAATAAGCTTGATTTTGTTACGCTCTTCAAGTTCTTCTATAAAGATATGATAATCTAAAAATACTTCAGCTTCTTTTCTTTTAGTAATAGCTGGTTTCTTTAATAAAAACTTTTTCTTTTCTGGTAACCTTTTTTCTTTTTGTATGGCCGGCTCTAAATTTAGCCCAGTATTTCCAGAATGAACAAACATGTTTGATAAAATTCCCATTGGAACTAATGATAAAACAGATAAAGGCGAACTTTCGTGAAATCTAGCTAATATTCCTATTGTTATGGACATCGCATATTTTTCACCAAGTTTTTCCCAAAAATCTTCATCCGCAATAACTGGATACATAATCTGTATGTTAATAAAAGGGTTATTTGCGCCTCTAACAACCTCATTAGTTTTAAATTTTGTTCCAGTTCTTGTACATTCATGATGAAAAATATCCAATAACTTTTTATTAGTTGATTTTGAATTATGAATCAATTCAAGAATGGGCTCTTTTATTACTGGAATTTCAAAGAGTGAAAAGTATACATGAAAATCAGCCCTTTCTGATTCCTTCTTTTCATCTATAAGTATCACCTTTGCCCCACATGCAGAAAGGAATGTTCGAATATACTCCAGCACCTTCCTTTCTTGAAGGTGCTTTCTAAAGGTGTTATGTGTAACATCATAATTGGAAGAAAGTACAATTTCTTTACCATGCAAGGCAGAACTTAATTGTACTTTTTGATTTTCAGTATCTGACTGCACATCAAAACCCAGTTCCCTAAAAAGATAAGTAAATGCCGGGAGAGACTCATAAGGTATGGTTCCTGCCTCCTTATCTCCAACTTCTACTCTAAAATCCATTTATGGATCCCCCCTTTATGTTAATCCAGGTACAGATTTGATTTTCAAAAGGATAAAATAATACCGTGCGGCTTGTTTCATCACAACCCTTTATCACTCAATATTAATGATATGTAAGAGTAATGAAGAAATGATAAAGAATAAACATAGCAGTCTTTAATTGTTTGTGAAATTGTGAGGGAATTAAAAAGTAACTAAATATAATCACCATTTGAAATACGGTACATATAACTATTATGGAATCATTTATAAAGGGATCGGTGTTTGATTAAAACACGTCAAATGAATATTGAAAAAAATCAAGATTTTCGGTCAAGTTGATAATTTATGAGGAGGAATTTACTTTTGTCTACTAAGCACCTGCAATGATTCCGGTGTCGCTGTGTTCCTTAACACGAACAAACACCTATACTCTCACGAACGAGTGCTCCATATAAAGTTACCACACCCATAAAAATCTTGATAAACATCTCCGCATAGGAACTTCTTGGTCATTTACAGTAGCTGAATCTCATCCTGTCTAATTGATTCCTTATTGGTAATGGCAGGAGATTGCAGACTGTTAACACGTGATCAAAAATAAGGAGTGGTTATTTTTGTATATAGATGATGAAAAAGCTAATGAAATACAAAAAAGTAAATTGAATAAAATAACTCCAATACAACTTCAGCAAATGATCATTCACCTTAGATCTGAACTTTCCCTATACAAATCAAAAGTTAATGAATACGAAGTGGATTATAGTAGAAAGAAAATAAGAAAAATAATAAAACACAATGAAGAAATGATAAATGAACAAAGAACATATCAAGAACTAATCAATCGGAAGGAACATGAAAGGAAGAGTGCAGAAACCAAGGTTCATAAATTAGAAGAAGAAATAAAGAAATATAAGACCGAACTACAGTACGTTAAAGGAACCAAAACAAACGACGAAAAGAACAAAAATGAAATAAAAACACTTGTAGATAAGAATAAAATATTACAAAGGGAAATAGCTTCTCTTCAAAAGAAAATTCAAGATTATGAGTCCGCCCAAAAACAAAATGTAAACGATGAGGAATTCAAAAAGTTCGGCGATGAAGATTTTAAAAAAATGGCGGATGGGCTTTCAGAGGTGAAATCACTTCTCGCTCCAGTAAATAAAAAAATAACTAAATTAGATATACAAAGCATTAATTTAGAAATTGAGAAATTAATTGAAAAAGTCATGTTTTATTTTCAAGAGCAAAATACTTTCAAAAACGAAATTCAAGAGTTAAAAGGAACCATTATTTCTCTCAACGAAAAAGAAATGAATTATAAAAATGAATTGAATCAACTTACTAAAACCATTGATCTTTTATACGATCAAGAAAAGCAATATAAAATGGAGATTAATAATTTAGAAAAAACTCTTTCAGATAAGGAAAAGCATCATAAACAAGATATTAAAAAATATAAACATGAAATTGAAAATTATACTCAAACGATTGGCCACCTATCTGAACAGGAAAATCAATATAAGGTGGACATTGAAAATTTAGAAAAAGCCATAATCGATTTTTCCGAAAAGGAAGAGCAGCAGAAACAAGTTATCGATAACTTTAAACATGAAATTGAAAATTATGTTCAGACAATCGGCCACTTATCCGAACAGGAAAGTCAATATAAGATGGACATTGAAAATTTAGAAAAAGCCATAATCGATTTTTCCGAAAAGGAAGAGCAGCAGAAACAAGTTATCGATAACTTTAAACATGAAATGGAAAATTATGTTCAGACAATCGACACCCTATCAGAACAGCAAAGTCAATATAAGGCCGACATTGAAAATTTAAAACAGATGATTTTGGATCAAAAGGAAAATGAAAACCTTCATCAACAAGAAATCGATCAGTTAAATCAAACGATTAGCATTGTATCTGAACAAGAAAATAGATATATACTGAAGATTGAAAATTTAGAAAAATCCACGATCGAACTTTCAGAGAAGGAAGAGCAGCAGAAACAAGTTATCGAAGACTTTAAACATGAAATGGAAAATTATGTTCAGACAATCAACCACTTATCCGAACAGGAAAGTCAATATAAAGCGGAGATTGAAAATTTAAAACAGATGATTATGGATCAAAAGGAAAATGAAAACTTTAAACAACAAGAAATCGATCAGTTAAATCACACGATTAGCATTGTATCTGAACAAGAAAATAAATATATATTAGAGATTGAAAGTTTAGAAAAAGCCATGATTGAACTTTCCCAAAAGGAAGAGCAGCAGAAACAAGTTATCGAAAACTTCAAACATGAAATGGAAAATTATGTTCAGAAAATCGATCACCTATCCGAACAAGAAAGACAATATAAGATGGAAATTAGTAACTTAGAAGAAGCTATTAGCCAACTTACCGAAAAAGAAGACCAATACAAGCTAGAAATTGATCATTTACATCAATCCAACGTACTTGTTTCGGAGCAAGAAAATAAATATAAAGTGGAGATTGAAAGTTTAGAAAAAGCCTTGATCGAACTTTCCGAAAAGGAAGAGCAGCAGAAACAAGTTATCGAAAACTTTAAACATGAAATGGAAAATTATGTTCAGACAATTGACCAGCTATCGGAACAGGAAGGTCAATATAAGGCGGACATTGCAAATTTGGAACAGACGATTAACAATTTAAAAGAAGATAAAAACTACCATCAGCAAGAAATCGATCAGTTAAGTCAATCGATTAGAGTTGTATCTGAACAAGAAAATAAATATCAAGCGGAGATTGAAAATTTAGAAAAAGCCATGATTGAACTTTCCGAAAAGGAAAATTATCATAAACAAGTTATCGAAAACTTTAAACATGAAATGGAAAATTATACTGAAACGATCGATAACCTATCGAAACAGGAAAGTCAATATAAAGTGAACATTGAGAATTTGGAACAGATGATTACCGATCTAAAGGAAAAAGAGAACCTCCATCAGCAAGAAATCGATCAGTTAAATCAAACGATTACCGTTGTATCTGAACAAGAAAATAAATATAAAGCCGAGATTTTAAGTTTAGAAAAAGCCATGATCGAACTTTCCGAAAAGGAAGAGCATCATAAACATGTTATCGAAAACTTTGAACATGAAATTAAAAATTATACTCAAATGATCGGACACCTATCGGAACAGGAAAGTCAATATAAGGTGGACATTGCAGATTTAGAACAGATGATTTTGGATTTAAAGGAAAAAGAGACCTACCATCAGCAAGAAATCGATCAGTTGAATCAATCGATTACCGTTGTATCTGAACAAGAAAATAAATACAAAGTGGAGATTGATAATTTAGAAAGAGCCAAGATTGAACTTTCCGAAAAGGAAAATCATCATAAACAAATTATCGAAAACTTTAACCATGAAATGGAACAATATACTCAAACAATCGACCAACTATCGAAACAGGAAAATCAATATAAAGTGAACATTGAGAATTTGGAACAGATGATTACCGATCTAAAGGAAAAAGAGAACTATCATCAACAAGAAATCGATCAGTTAAATCACACGATTACCATTGTATCTGAACAAGAAAATAAATATAAAGTGGAGATCGATAATTTAGAAAAAGCCATGATCGAACTTTCCAAAAAAGAAGAGCAACAGAAACAAGTTATCAAAAACTTTAATCATGAAATTGAAAATTTCAATGATATGATCGGCCACTTATCGGAACGGGATAGTCAATATAAGGTGGACATTGCAAATTTAGAACAGATGATTTTAGAATTAAAGGAAAAAGAGACTTACCATCAGCAAGAAATCGATCAGTTAAATCACACGATTAGCGTTGTATCTGAACAAGAAAATAAATATAAAGTGGAGATTGAAGGTTTAGAAAAAGCCATGACTGAACTTTCCGAAAAGGAAAATCATCATATACAAGTTATCGAAAGCTTTAAACATGAAATTAAAAATTATGTTCAGACAATCGATCACCTATCGGAAAAGGAAAGTCAATATAAAGTGGGCATTGGTAACTTAGAAAAAGCTAATAAACGACTTTCCGAAAAAGAAGACAACTATAAGCAAGAAATTGATAATCTACGTCAATCCATCGGTCTTGTTTCGGAGCAAGAAAATCAATATAAAGCTAAGATTGATAACCTGGAGCAAATGATTATTACTTTT
>NZ_JBNNIU010000002.1:0-744058 GCF_050269675.1 Peribacillus sp. NPDC076916 | reverse complement strand
TAAGGAAAATGAAAATCACCATCAACAAGAAATCGATCAGTTAAATCACACGATTGCTCTTGTTTCGGAGCAAGAAAATCAATATAAAGCCGAGATTGAAAACCTGGAGCAAATGATTATTACTTTTAAGGAAAATGAAAATCACCATCAACAAGAAATCGATCAGTTAAATCACACGATTGCTCTTGTTTCGGAGCAAGAAAATCAATATAAAGCCGAGAGTAAAAATCTGGAGAAAATGATTATTAATTTTAAAGAAAATGAAAATCACCATCAACAAGAAATCGATCAGTTAAATCACACGATTGCTCTTGTTTCGGAGCAAGAAAATCAATATAAAGTGGAGATTGTTAATTTAGAAAAAACGATTAACAATCTAAAGGAAAACGAAAATCAACGTCAACAAGAAATCAATCAGTTAAACCATGCGATTGCTCTTGTTTCGGAGCAAGAAAATCAATATAAAGTGGAGATTGGAAGTTTAGAACAGACGATTAACAATCTAAAGGAAAATGAAAATCTACATCAACAAGAAATCGATCGGTTAACTCACACGATTGCTCTTGATTTAGAGCAAGAAAATCAATATAAAGTGGAGATTGATAATTTGGAACAGACAATTATCAATTTAAAGGAAAACGAAATGCTACATCAACAGGAAGTTAATCATTTAAAGCAAACGATTGCTCTTGTTTCAGAGCAAGAAAATCACTATAAAGTGGAGATTGATAATTTAGAAAAGACGATTAACAATCTAAAGGAAAATGAAAATCTGCATCAACAGGAAATTAAGAACTTAACTGAATCCATAACAGATTTTACAGAAAAAGAAATTAATTTTATTCAAAAAATAGAAACCCTAAATAAAACGGTAATGGATCATAAAGAAAAAGAAATACTTTATAAAGATGAACTAGCAAAATTTATTCTTGAACGAGACAAAAATCATTTGCAACCAACAGGAAAAATGGAAAAACCTTTTAATAATAATGGAATTCAAAAGCAAGTTGGAAATACTCGTGTAAATATGGGAAATTACAATTCGCTAAATAACGAAGAAGTAATTAAACAACCAAATGCGTTTCGATTCTCGAATGAAACAATCCAACAAAAAACTACAACCCAAAATTTTAATATGCAAACATCACATTGTCAAACAATCTTTCCCCCAAATAAATCGAGTTACACAGAAATGGATAGAACACAACAAAATTATAATTCCAGAATAATGTCATCGTATCAGCAAAAAGATTACACAGATACTAAATTTAAAAACACTCATACAGATTCATTGGATATGTTTTATAAAAATCACCCTTTATATAATTTACATTCGGGAGCGCAAAAAACACCAATAGATCCCTTTAAGAATTATAGAAAGCATAAATAATAACCTTTATTTATAGTTAATGTACTCTCACTTTAACTCAACAACAAACAAAAACTTAACTATTTTTTCAACCGAAGATCAAGGATTGTGATAATCCCCCTCTTAACATCAATTTCACAGTCCTTGATTATTTCTTAATAATGAAAAATTCGTTACAAAAGGAGAGAAAAATGAAGTGAAAACTCATCCTTTAATTTCAATAATTTTTCCAGCCAAAAATGAAGGGGAAAATGTGAAAAACACTCTTGATTCATTATTTTCAGTTGAAACATATTATTCCTTCGAAGTGATTATTATTAACGATGGATCATCAGATAATTGCTGCGATTTCCTTAATACCTATACTCATGCAAACCAGGTTAAACTTTTTCAAACAGAAGGAATTGGAGCTGCTAACGCACGAAATTTCGGAGCAACAAAAGCTTCCGGAGAATTTCTGATTTTTTGCGATGCTCATTTACAGTTTGAAGATTTGTGGATCGATCATATTGTAGAACCTCTGCTTACAGGCAAATCAGATGCAGTAACCCCAGCAATCGCCTCGTTTGACAATTCCGATTTCATTGGCTATGGTCAAACCTTAAAGTCAAACCTTAGAATTAAATGGAACTCTAAACAAAATGGACTCTTTGAAACTGCCGTATTACCCGGAGGATGCTTTATTATCCCAAAAAAAGTGTTTGAAGAGGTTGGCGGATTTGAAACCGGATTTAAAACTTGGGGACATGAAGATGTAGAGCTTTCTATTAAGCTATGGCTGTTTGGATTTCGCTGCCACGCTCTGCCTAGTGTAAAAATAATCCATTTATTCAGAAAGGCTCACCCCTATGAAGTTAGCTATGATGAAGTTTATTATAATTTATTAAGAATGGCCTACTCTCATTTTAATAATCATCGCATTCAAAAGTGCAAAAAACTCATGCTCCATGTAAAGGCTAACCCTATTGAATCCCAAGTTCTCCTTGATGGAGTTAAAAAGCAGCGTCGGGCCTACTTTCAAAAACGAAAATATGATGATGATTGGTACTTTGCCAAATTTAATATAGATTTTTAGAATGTATAGAATCCACTATTTGGTTTGATTTGAGAGTAAATCTTGGGTATTTTTTTAAAAAAACAGATTAATATAGGAGGCGAAAAAATTTGACGGTTAATCATGAACACCAATCTTATGCATCACCACTTATCTCAATTATCATCCTTACCCGAAATGGTCTTCCTTTTACAAAGGAATGCATATCGAGCATATTTCGCCACACAAAGGAAAACTTTGAATTGATCTTAGTTGACAATGGGTCTACCGATGGCACCCTTGAATTTCTTAAAACGCTCCCTAACTCTAAGGTCATTGCAAACAAACAAAACAAAGGGTTTTCTGGCGGATGCAATCAGGCATTTACTTTTGCAAGAGGAGATTGTATAGTTCTTCTGAACAATGACACTGTTGTTACAAACGAATGGTTATACCGGCTACTACAGCAACTCAATAAAAATCCTTCAATTGGCATTGTTGGACCGAGATCAAATAATGTCGTCTCACATCAAGCAATTACTCCAGCTCCATACAAGACAATTAACCAAATGCAAAAATTCGCTAATGAATGGGCACAAACGCATGATCAGCAAGGCTATGAAGTGGATTACTTAAGTGGTCTTTGTATGATCTTTAAAAGAAGTTTGATTGATATGATTGGGGGTCTTGATGAACGCTTTTCCCCAGGGTATTTTGAAGATACAGATTTCAGTATAAGAGCTCAAATTTCCAATAAAGAACTATGGGTAGCAAATGATGTTTTTATTCATCATTATGGCAGTAGTAGTTTTAGAATAAATAGAGCATTGCAGAATAAAATCATCCTAGAAAACCGAAAGAAGTTTTTTCTAAAATGGAAGATGAGTGACTTGAAAGAAATTAAAGAAACTGTGGAACGTGAAAAGCCATTCAAACGGGAACAACATTATATTCCCTTTTGATTGGCTTTTTTATTTTCAAAAAAGAATTTCCCACTTAAAAGGCTCTCCTGTTTTAAATTTAGATAACAACGAATGTTCCATTTTAACTGGATTCGTAACCGGAAGCTTCAGCTTCATTGCTACCTGTTTTTCTATAGGATGTAAACAATTCTTCAGGCTAATGTAATAGTTTTCATGCTTAAATAGGGTGCCATCTGGCAAAATAGGGGTGCTTTCGGATAATTCTTCAATAGGAAAAGCCTCTGGTAATTGGGCTAATAAATGTTCATCAGTGGATATTATCTTATCCCACCTAAAATTAAAATCTCTAAATGCTTTTTCATTTTTAATGAGGTGCTTCCGATTATTTTGCAGATAATATACTGCTGGGTGATTTTTAGACTTGATGAGCCTTTGATTTGGCAAAAGCGCCAAATTTATAAAAACCTGACTGTCAACTGGTGGCCCCTCTTTATATTTGAAAAGAAATGGATCCGGAATCTTCACAACCATACTAGGATCATATTTTAATTTTGTAAACACTTCTTGGAAAATCTTTCTCCGTACTTGATTTTCAATAATATAAGTCTCAGAGGAAGGCCCTCTCACAAGAGTTCCGTTTGGAATGCTCTTTGGCAAATGAGTATACAGCCTCTGGAATGATTGATCATCTTTAATCGCGATATCTAAAATTTCCGGAATAGGATGAAATGGTTTATATTTAGTTAAACGACTCCAAAAAGCTGCATCCCCATTATACCAGTATGCTTGATCATCATTCCAGTAGCTTCCAAATTCTTCGAATATTCTTTCTGCAAGGTTACGAGTATGCATGATTGAACAATGATCAACCCACCCCACAGGACTCTTTAATACTCCATATGTTTTTCGAACTTTCTCCTGTTCAACTATTCCATATTCATTAATGGTTTTCACCAATTGCTGTGAATATACGATTTCTATAGAAGAATTTTGATTCAGAACTTTTACCATCGTTTCAAAGCGTGAAGGTAAAAATGAATTGTCATCCGTTAGATAAGTAAGATACTTTCCTCTTGTCTTAGGAATCGCTTCATTAATTAATGTTGCATACCTTGTTGTTTTGTATCTTTCACTGTCTTGAATGTTACTGTTAAAATAATGTATTCTTGGCTTATTTATATATTGCTTTATGATTTTTACTGTTTCTTCATTGGAGTTATCGTCCATGATGAAAAGTTCCCAATTCTGATAAGTTTGATCGAGAACACTTTCTATGGATTCACCAATTGTATTGGGTTTGTTATAACTAGTTAAAATGATTGATATTATGGGAGTCATTTGCTATTCACCTCTTTTAGTTTTAATTTTGAATATAACTTGGTTCATTTTCATTGCTTCGATCTGTGGAAAAGAGCTGAATGTCATTTTATTATATGAAAGCGCTCGAGCGGGCGTCAGTGCTAGGTCCTATGCTGCTACAACTATTGATTTCAAACTCATATGTAATGCATTGATTTTCGTTTGGCCTATGCTAGCTAGATGGTAACCACTTTTCTCTGGAGCAAAGAAAGTAATCATTAACAGTGGGTGAAATAATAAGTCTATTTCACTAAACTTAATTAGGAATATTTAGGAGTATTATTAAAGCAGATGTACCAACGGATGGCCACATCTGCTCAATTTATTGATCCCATTCAATTTCACTTTGAATATCACCCACCTCCGTTAATCGATTTTTTTTAAAAATTTCACCCTCCTCACTCTTATACTACGTATATTTTAAGTTCAATATCCGTATTGTCAATTCCTATCACTTTTCTGATTTTTTAGTAAATAGGAGAACTTTAGGCCTGGAAATAATAGCTATTACGTATTTTCCATTTTATTAAAGTTCCTTTAAAAGACATTTACTTTTTTCACTATCATAACCTCTCTTTAATTTGACTTGAAATATTCTGAAATGAGAATTTATTTTTCATATCTTGTTTTGCTTTTGTAGAAACTTCTTCTCTTTTTATATGATTTTCAAATGCTTCACGCATAACTTTCTTTACATTTTGTTTCAAAACTTTCGCCCATTTATGACCCAAATAAAATTCAGGTCTTGTCTTTTGGAGTTCATTATGGACAGGTTCTAATTCCGGCTCTGGTTGAATAAGAAAAGAATTACTATTATTCATGAATTCTGTAATTCCTCCCCAATTTATAGAAATAACTGGTTTTCCCATAGCCATCATTTCCATCTGTGGCATTCCCCAACCGCAAGCCCTCTCAGTAGAAACATAACAACTACAGCTTGAATATAAGGATAAAAGTGTATCCTGAGGCATTTTTTCAATAATGAAATGGATATGGGGATTATTTTCTTTAATGGGAATATATGAAGATATTACTTTTAAATACTCTTTTTCTTGATTCCAACTAGGGACGTAAATCTTTAAGATAAGACTAACATCTTCCTCATTTGAAAATTCTTCACAAAAACTTGGGATAAGTAAATCTAGACCTTTACGAAAATCAAAGGCTATAGTATATAAAAATCTAAAGGATTTTACTTGTGGTGGAAAAGGATATGGGGGAAATATTTGATCGTATTTTGTATGATCAATTGGATAGTGGATAACTTTTATTTTCGATGGATCAACACCAGATTCTGTAAACGTCCTGTAATTAAATTGAGTAGGTACCCAAATTTCATCCATTGAATTACACAAGTTCACCCAACTCATTGGGATACGATCCGTTTCAAAAATGGTTATTCCAATCCGTTTTTTAAAGCTAAATTTGTTACCATTAACAAAATTCTCTGGTGTTCCATGAATAAATAGTATTGAAGACTGTCCTAAGTTATTATCTGGCGTTCGGATATATCCGTATTTGGACAGCAATTCCTTATCATCATTTCCAAGTTCTTTTTCAATTGAGCCTTTTAAGTTAATTAGTACTGGAAGCCCAATATATTTCAATGCTCTTAAATAATTTCTAGAAACATTTCCATATCCACCGATATCACCTACTGGTCCTACCCACGTAATTCCTGATGGCTCTATCATTTTATTTTTCTCCTTATTTAAGCTTTTTTAAATGCACCTTGGATCAAATTATATTACATTTATGGAACGAATCTAAATTTCCCTTCATGGATCTTAGCTTTGTTGTTAATATATCACACCATACAAAATAAACCTTTAAATTATCAACCTTTACTTAAATATTGTCTCCACTGATTTTTAATATTATCTTTCCCAAACAAATTTATCGCTTTTATTCTGGCACGATCACTAATTTCTTTAGCAAGTTGATGGTTATTCATAAGTTCACTTATATACATTTTTAACTCTGAAATATTATCTGATACATATCCTTCCTTACCATTTTCAATAATATCCTGAATTTCAAAGGTTTGTTGTTTATAAAATTGATGGTTACCCTGTTTTTCTCCAATTGAAACTATAGGAATTCCCGTCATGAACGCCTCAATAAAGCCTAGAGTATAACTCGTTACTTGCGTTCCTGTATAGAAAAAAATACGGTTATCCTTCATTTCCTGCTTTAATTGTTCGTATGTTATCTTCCCAGCACTTTCTGGTAATCCCTCATTTCCTCCACCAAACAATTTTACAGGAAATCCTTTACATGTTTCATGAAAAAAATCATAACTACAATCAACTGCTCTTTGTTTCATCGATTGATTCAAAGCCATTATTTGATTAATATTACCATTCCATCCATTATACTCCAATGGGTCTTTGTAAAAGCGTATTAATGCGTCTTCACCAAGGTATCCGGGAATCATTTTTTCTCTTGGTGAATAGCGGACTATCTCTAAACCTTGTTCACGATACGGCTTCAGTAACTGTTCAACTGAAGAAACAGACTGCCCTATTGATCTCCAGATAACGCGTTTATGCTTAATCTTTTCCCAATTATTAACCACGATTGAAGGTGTATGCATGATGATAATAATATCCTTATCTTCAATAAGCCTGGGATCAAGATCATCTTTGTTAGGGGAATGATCAACCAAATCTGCGAAATTGGGGTCATAATTCATATCAGGGATAGGTGGGCGAAGTGAACTTCCTATATGTGGTCGACTATAAGCGCCATGAGAGAAACATTCGTATCCCAATTCATTAAATATTTTTAATTCATCATACTCTAATACCTCATGAACAGAAATATATAAAATGCGCATATTCTACCCTCTTCCTAGATGAAATTTATTTGTATTAAATCTAATTTTGAAATGGTTTTTTCACCCAAAATGCGAAGTTTCATAGTTATTCGTAGTTCTTTTTTTAACAAAAGTCTTTTTAATATCCTATGCTTAACATTTTGGAAGAATGTTTTTTAATATAAATATTTAGGGTTTCATTACTATAAGAACTTGTGGATACAAATTTGTAGTGAGGCTTAATTATGGTAAACGGGAAGCCTCAATGCTATTCAGTATAAGTAATGCAGCCAGTTTCATAACATTAAAGTAATAAAACTAACATTCTTTTTTTAATTAATAAAAGTTGTTATGTTTGTTAATTCGAAAACTCTGATATTAAATAAAGCATTTTTTTGGAAATGAAAGGCGTTAACGTTATGTGGTAAGATTACGAGTAATCTTATGCTGGAGAAAGGCACCTCAAATAACACTCGTATCAAGGTTAGCTGAAGTGAATTCAAATAAAGTTGGATTTTGAATATGATTGTTATCATTCTACACATGAAGTATGTTGTTAGATACCAAATAGGTTAGTTAAACCATCCGGCATGTTGGGAATATTTGTTTGTTTTAACGGAAATGCTTATGCCTGAAGCGACAAAAGTAATTAATTAACTAATCTAAAAAAGGGAATTATTTTTTTGTCCACATTTTTGTTATATTTTTAAATTGCACTGAAGGAATTAATTAAGATCCTTTTAAACATAGCATTCATTAAAAAAAAACAGCATGGATTCTTTTTTATTTAAATTCCAATAGGAATACAGTAGAGCGGCTAGGAAAGACACTCTACCGATTTCATGGAATAATCGGAGATACTTGCCTTTATTAAACATCGGTCATAATTAAAATATATTCAACCTAAAACTAGCTTTAAACAGCACTATGATTTAAACAATTATATCTGTTTCAATTTTCTCCAATAACAAGCACCACTTACATCAATGTTTACAAGAGGTTCAGCGATATTTAATTCGGGTCTAAAATCTTTCACAGCAGCATTACAACCTGGTAAATAATAATCATCTATAATTATATACCCACCATAGAGACTTTTTTATAAAGGTTTTTTAAACTATCCATAGTGGAACCATACATGTCCCCATCCAATCATAATACAGCTAACTTTTTAACATGAGCTAAGGTTTCTTTTAAGAATACAACCTGATTATCTAAGAGATCGTATTTTTTGAAGTTTTCCATTACGTACTTCTTTTAATGGTACTTTCAAAAAATCATATGTATGATGTGGATCCCCTTTATCTTTGGGATATTTATCTTTATCAGGTATCGGTAATCCTTCAATGGAGTCAGCAACCCATACTTGTCTATCATTTACTTCATGAACTTTAGAAAACCCCTCATAAAAATACATACTCCACCTCTCCAAACCCCTGTTTCTACTGATCAATAATTTTGGTATCTTCTAAAATTAAATAACTACCGACTGTAACGAAATTACCGTATAATTTCAGTTCGTTTAGAACATGGTTTTTAGAATGAACTGAGTCTAAAATAACCATAACAGTATCCGTTAGATTGATCATACTCTTAACATTTCCTATCGTTTCTTCTGCTGTTGAAGATGCTTCCAAGTATGTTATTCTTGCGTGAGAAGGGCTATTAAGTTGTTGACGAATACCATTGGTATTAATCTAACCTTTATTTATAAGATCAAGTATAGTTTTAAGGAATAATGGACTACCTCCACCGAATGTTCCATTTTTCATAGTAACGTCTGGTTTTATCTCATAAATAATTATTGATATAAAAAAAATCAAACGGAAGTTTACTACCTACGTCCCTAGCCATTTCGCAATAGAAGATACCATAATATAGTAATTTTAGTTATGGAATTCATCAATTAAGTTATTCATTAATTAAAAACCTCCATTTAATGAAGGATAATAATCCATGTGCTTTTCCACAGATAATTTATTTACTTTTTTAACAAGAACCTAGACACCTTCCCCATTCAAAAGATGTCTTCTTCTACATCACAAAACTTTGTTTTACTTCAAACCTTTCATAAAATTTTGAATGGATTTTCCCTCATTATCAAAATTAACCTTACTTTTAAAGTTTTCATATACATTTTTGCATAAATTTTCATATTTTTTTTCATCTGAATAGTATAGGATCTTATTTACCACCTCTTGGGGGCTTAATCCGTCTATAGCAAGGCATGTTTTACCATCGATCATGAGCTCTCTTCCCATTTTGTCTTTATAGTATTCCATCTTCACAATCATTGGCTTTGCTACGGCAGCAGTGTTATAGATGATATGACCGTACCCATCTCCCCCATTTTTTGTATGCCAAATAAAGCGGGACTGCTTCATTTCTTTTGCTAATTCGTTGGGGCCATTCGCATAGCCGTCACGGCACACATTACCAAAACTTTTAAATGTCCAATCAGGCATCAGCCTTTCTACAGTCTCAAACAAGTTCCAATCAAAGGCGTATCCCTCAGAGGTAGGAAAACAATTAACAAAAGAAGATATTTTTTGACCAGGGTAGGAAAAGTCAGGATAAAAAACGGAGAGATCAAATTCTTGGTGATATGAAATAAAACGTATGTTTTCTGGAACACCTTTGATTAACGCACTTGCCATGATATTTTGGGCAAGTCCTGCTTCAACTGCCCATGAGTTTCCAATTTGGTAAATTAACTTTGGCTTATTAGGGTGGCTTTTGCAAAGACGACGGAATGGTTCAATATGTTGTGGGAGTGAAGCAATTACGATATCCACAGGCATTTTGTAGAAACCTTTTAAAGTAATGCCTTTTCCAGTAAAACCAGTATCAGGGCATAAAAAAATAGAGTTATCTTTCCCATATGGTTCGGCTCTACTGGAATCTAAATACTGTTTAACTGTGTCCGGATGATCAAATACTTTCCAAAAACCATGAGTATACCAATCATATCCAATAGGGTGAAAAATACTACCACCCAGTCGCCTTTCGAATAACAAAGTTAAGCTATAAAAAAGTGAACCATGATGGTAGTCAGAAAAAACAATTGGCTTTGAATACATAATTTCCACTCCTTTAAGGGTTCGTTTTTCTACTACATCTCATTTAATATTAATACACCCTCCCTTGCTTGCACTGTATGGATCATGTCCGCCGAATCATTTTCTTTAAAAAGCCTATTTTTCATATTTGTTTTGTTGATTCTAAGACGTGTACCGTACCCGCCTAAATCGTCTAGAGAAGAAAAATTCTTCTTTATCTCGACAACAAAGGAATTCAGTCCATTTACCAACCTGTAACTTCTTTTTCAATATCCATTACGTCACAATCAGCATTAACTGCATCAAACTCTTGAAATTTTAGGAATCTTGCACTTCCCAATGAGGCGCATATTGCCTACAAATTTCTACAGATTGATCTGTAGAACCTCATTATAATAAGAATTCCCTGTGCATCCACCACCAAGTAAGTAAGTAAATATTCTTCATTATTAAAATTGAGA
Organism: Peribacillus sp. NPDC076916; assembly: GCF_050269675.1. Taxonomy (NCBI): domain Bacteria; kingdom Bacillati; phylum Bacillota; class Bacilli; order Caryophanales; family Bacillaceae; genus Peribacillus; species Peribacillus sp. NPDC076916. Next base: position 733,036 of record NZ_JBNNIU010000002.1, on the reverse strand, counting down.
AATTGAGGTTGTAATAAGACATCCTCCTTAATTTTTTTGTGGCATACCAAGTGGTTTTTTTGAACCACTTGCCAAGGTTAATCAAAATCAACCTACTTTCATAAGAATTCTTATAACTACACGAGTTCCACTACAATCCGGACCCAAAGCTTAAACTCAGTCATTACTATACACCCAAAAAAGAGTTTGCCATTTAAATTACTTTATGTTGAGCTTCAAACAATTGTGACGGCGAAATCCACTGTACTTCAAAGAAAAAGACAGATCGTTAACACTTCCACAAGGAATTGGCTAGAAGTGGCGAAACACTTTCACTTTTGTGGGATTAATATTGCTTAAGTAGTAGAGCGAATCAAGAAATTCCCTATAGCTATCGTCAGTTTTGCCGATTTTATCATGAGTATGCCACCAAGACAAAGGCAACTATGCGTATCAAGCGAAAACCTGTTGAACTTTTAGAAGTGGATGGGCGGGCCAAACCATGAATATGAAAGATTATTATATTTGGGAAGACATTCCTGTATATGTCTTTGTTTCAACTCTACCGTGTAGTCAATATGCTTGTGTAGAAGCTTTTCTTTGTGAACTGAAAATTGGATTAAAGCCCACGGCTTGCTTTGAGTTCTATGGAGGTGTACCAAGGATTGTGGTCCCAGATAATCTAATAAATAGCTGAACACTATAATACAACAATTATTCCGGCTTGAAATGTATGAAATATACATCAACCCCAATACTGTTCATATATTTTTCCAGTTGCCTGACAGGTGTAGTTTTACGCATAAGACTATTTGGGTTTCTTTATCCCACAATTGGGCTTCAACGTAGGTGTAGCTGCTGGCGCCGAGTGTGGCGAAAAAAAACTGAGTCTCCTTCATCTCTCCCGTTTCAACGTTAATTACGGGGATGGTTGGCCCGGCTTAATCAAAGAAAAAGCTTCTCTCCAGCCTTGTGCTCCTGGCGTAAGGATAGCTGAAGCGAATTCTTCCACTGATTGAACCGCTCGCAAAACTGGCTGTACTGATAGTTAAGCAACAATATGCATACAAAATACTAATTTATGCATGACTTTAGAGGTTGTATTTCCCAAAATCCCCTAAAAAATTAAACTGAATTATTGTGTCATTTGCTCTCTGGGCTGAATACTTTGATATGAGCTCATCGTATGGGGAATTTATTATAAGCAGGATTGACAGAAAATTTTTTTAAAATTTTCTGATTCGTTGATACCTGCCTTTTTTCACTCGGAAAGTATGCTCAAGAACTAACTGATGATGCTATCGAATATGCAGAACAAATGAAAGCTGATCTTGATTTTATGATTAAGGAACTTAAAAAGGAGAAAAGTAAATGAACATAACTGACCTATTATTATCTCTCGATCCAACCCTCCAGCTCCATAGTGAGTCTGAATGGTCAGGTGGAGAGGAATCAAAACTGTATTCCGCATTCAATTCTGGTGGTATTGAGTGTGAAACAGGGGAGTTTCTCTATGCGTTTGTCCGGCTTTTAAAGCCTGAATGGGTACTTGAGACGGGCACCCACTATGCAACAGGTGCCTCCTATATGGGCATGGCACTCAAAGACAATGGTAAGGGTAAACTTGATACCGTTGAATTTTCGAGACATGTTCATGAACGGGCAGTTGAGCGAATACATCGAATGGGCTTACAAAGTCATGTGAATTTATATTGTAAAGATGTCAAAGATTTTGACCCAGGCGAGAAGAAATATAAGCTGATCTTACTGGATACAGAGCCACAGACACGCTTTGCGGAGATTATTAAATTCTACGACTACCTAGAAGAGGGTGGATTTATTTTTATCCATGACCTCCACAGGCATCTAGGGCAAGAAGTAAAAGACAATCCGGACCATCCCAATCAACCCTATTGGCCGTGGGGGGAGATTCCAGGAGAAATAAATGGATTAGTTAAATACGAAAAAATAAGACCATTCCATTTTGCAACACCTCGTGGTCTCACCGGGCTATATAAAACGCATCCATCTGACTATAAGTGGATATAATGCTATGTATTGAGTTTGATAGTTCCGGGCAGAGTGCCTGATGCTTATAGAAGACGATAGCTTTGTATTCAAGCCTGGTCAAATAGACAAGTGCTTGAGCAAGGTCATGTGGATTTAATCGGAAATTAACGGGTATCGTGCAGCAAGGAAATCCTCGACAGGGCAGCAGAGCTATGGGGTTGAATTATGAAGGGCTAAGTAATCAGGGGTGTAACTTTTGGCCTACTCTCTTTTTTTCTAAAACTGGTACGCTACGGAATACTTCACGTAAATTTGGTGCTGTTCATTGGAGTGCCGGCGAGTACTGCGAAGCACTTGATTACACTTTTAAAGAAGAGGCAGCAGAGAGGCAGCAGGCGATACATTCGTCGGGACGCCACTTAAACTATGGGCAATGATACATCCCGTAATTTCACGCAAGTCCGGATGACCTGAGGGATTACGAAGCAAAACGCTTTTTATTTGATAACGGCACGCCTTGGATACAAATGGGCAGTTTATCATCCGGTATGGGAGGAATAATCAGGGATCATTAGAACAGGCCATTGACTTTTAGAGAATTAATGGCAAGGAAGAGAAAGCATCGCTTCCTAATCATTGGTGTAATTCGAGTCTTGAGAAAGAAGAATTTGAAAGGCGTATCACCACCTGTTGGACAAGGGCATAGGAAGCACGAGATCAGGATAAATTGGTAGAATTAGCGGAGGATACTACATTGGACTTGAAAGAGTAATTGAACAGGAGGACTGTAATATGCAAATTGATTTAATACTTTTATGGCCGAATAATTGCGATTACCCACTTTGGCGACAATTCATTCGGGATAACCGCAACAGACTTTACCGCGTTATTATCGTTTTCACCGAGACAAATGTTCTTCCAAATTTTCAGGAATTCGTGCAAAAAAACATGATGGAAGACAATGTAACCTTCATCACCAATAGGGATCATTCTAGCGATGAAGACTGGCGCAATGTCGCTACCAATGAAGCACTGAAATATTCGGACAGTGAATGGGTATGGTTTACAGAACAAGATTTTATCATTAGTGATAGTAAATTTTGGAAGGATGTACAACACCTAGCAACTGTCGAAAAAAGCATAGCCGTATATCAGGACTTTGGTGCCCCATCCGGTGCACTCCGGAGAATACATCCTTGCTGTTGGTTTTTACACAAAACAATTCTCAGTCAAATAAAAAAAGACTTTTCAGCCAAACCACCGGAATATGACCATTTTGGATGTATTCAAAAGCAACTCCATGAAAAAGGTATACTTACCGCAGCTATCCCGGAATATACCTACTTGCATCTTAATGGATTATCACATAATTGGCATTTAATACAGAATGGTCAAGAACCGATCGATTATAATCCGGGGCAGTTTAAGCTCTGGCTGACAGAGTGTTTAAAAGTTAGAGTGCCATTACTTGATTCTTGGAAAAATACAGCAAAAAGGTATTTAGGATTAACGTAGGACAATGACGAGAAAGGAAATACAGAAAGTTGAAGAATACTATTATTGGATTGGTTAAAAAACTGGTATTCATGTCCTGACTAAAAGCTAAACTTGTGAGTGTCTATGGGAAGGAACCATTTACTTATAGCTGGACTGAGCAAGATATTTATGAAAATTAATCGCCGAATACTTCAGTAACAAATCTAATTAACTGATTGCAAAAGAAAAGTCCTACAAGATTATTAAAACGTATATTTCGCACCTGATGTAGTACCTTGATTTTTTAATTTCGCATTTTTTAATATATACGTTTTGTTCCCAAGTAACCATATCAATTCATTCATATAGTATAGAGAACAGAACGTAAAATTGCATACGAGGTGGTAATAGCAGATGAATTGGACCCAATATAAAGACAAATTCCTTTCCGGCGATACTGGTGGTTGGTCGGGTCACCGACGATTTGCTTATGAATTAGTCCGCTTTATGAAGCCTAGAACCTTCGTTGAGCTTGGGACAGCTGCGGGAACGTCTTTTTTGAGCATTTGTGAGGCTGTCAAAGACGGTGGACTTGGTACAAAATGCTTTGCGGTAGATACCTGGAAAGGTGATCCTCATACGGGGTATTACGGTGACCATATATATCAAGGCGTCAGTAATCATGTGAATCGAGAATTTCAAGGAATAGCGACTCTAATAAGAAGCACATTTGACGAAGCATTGGAAAATTTTACGTATGAATCTGTTGATTTGCTTCATATCGATGGCTATCACACTTATGAAGCCGTTTCTCACGACTATACGACATGGTTACCGAAGCTGGCGCCAAATGGAGTTATTTTGTTTCACGATATTGCATTGAGAGGCGGTGACGTTGGGGTATACCGATTGTGGGATGATCTAAAATCCGTGTTTCCGTATATTGAATTCGATCACTCCTTTGGACTTGGTGTTTTGTTTCCCAAAGGTCATAAGGAAGCATTCACCGATATCATTGCCCAGAAAGAAAGTTTTAAAAATCTATATAGCACATAAACCTTGCTCGTAATATGTCGATCAACCCGGTAAACAGTTATAATAATCATTTTTATGTAAACGACAGTTAATCCCCATCCTGGGAAAGGATGGGGGTTTGGTCTTTTCCAATTACTACACACCAGTAGTATTCATCGCAGACTACTTAAGCAAATAACTTTAGGCTACGTAAGATTCCCTCTAAAGGTTTGTTTGCCATTGCTTGTTCATAAACGTAGACAAAGAGCTGACCAAGATGTTCTCACCGTATTCTTCGGACAACAACACCAATTGTGAGCGGGTGCCCTTTTTCCCTGTCTTTTCGTTTACACTCGAGATAGTTGTACGCTAAGAAATGTACACACCAGAATCGCTCAATACCTTTACAGGAAAGCAGCTGGCCCAGTAAATCCTTGAAATAACGGTATCCGGTTTCAATATTCCACCGGATATTGTTGTAGCCAGAATGGTCACGACATTCAAGCTACAGTCTTACAAAGGAGGCAAAATGGCGTCTCCTTCGAATGCCGATTTCCCAAGATAAAAAGGCCTGGACATTTTCAACATCACTTAAAGGTCCCTTATACGGATTGGTTTTATAAAATGACCGTCAACTGTAACGTAGTGGAGATATGACTTAGCAATATAATCAGTTGCAAATTCGGACTTGATTCCGATCCCGTTCGGATAGATTTTACGATTGGTCCATATTCCACCAATTAAGTGGTATCCTTTCTGGTTATAGGCATCAATGAAGTTTTACTTGTGTACCAACTATCTACAAGGACATAGACCTGTTCGTCTTCCAACGGTTTATACTATTGTATCAGTTTAATCGCAAGGTCATTTTTACTTTTAAAGATCTGGCCGTGTTCTTGAAAGTAAACCTCACGAATATAAGGGCGAAAATCCCGGGCAAACGAGTGCCTCTCTCTGAAGAGGTGGGCCGTTACGAGACAATGGGGCCACACCGTTTTTCCATCAGAGTGGGAAAAGTGATTACCCAGCCCTTCCATTCAACGGGTCGTACGATCCTTTTTACACTGAGTGTCGTCAACGAGGAAGAACACAACTGGTCGAGTGTCCCCTTTTTTGGCTGGCTCCCTTCACTCGATCCATCATATATTGAAGCTGGTGACGTGTCACTCGGCTGGGACACCACGGTGATTCATTTAGAAATCGTGTTATACAACCTAGATCACGATATTCATTGGTTGACCGACTATGCCGGGTACGGGTAATCGTTTATCGGCCATCTGTAAGAATGATTCCATGGATAAGCGAAATCATGTTATTCAACTGTGGCTTCAATAGACCAAGACACTAGGCAAAAACAAAATTGACGAAATAAGAATAACGGGTTACCACAAAAGTGGACACTCTCCTTTTCGTTAAGATTGGGCTTGGTAACCACAATATTCACCAACAAGGTAGAGATGTCCTTTTTTATTTTGGGAATACGACAAAGGTTTCAAAACAAACACTCAATTAGACAAGATTCTTCAGGACATGTTTTTTGCAAGGGTCAAGTAAGTAAATGATAATCGAAATTTGTAATGTGAGGTTACTAAAAACTTTGAAGAAGGTGGTAAAAATATGGTGCAACCTACAGGGATTTTATGGGCGGGTCCAATCTTTGATATGGAAATTTTTTGATGACATTCCGATATATTGATTTACCGTTAAAAGGTTTGAATATAGGACAAATCGATCATGAAAATGGAAAAAAGATTTTGATTTTTACTTAAAACAACAAATGAAAACACCGACCTTGGTGATCACTCCTATGTAATTATCCATAGTACCCCTGAATCATATGAATCATTAATTGAAAATAACATAGAAAATAATCAAATAAAGAAAAAGATAGGAATAACTTTATTTGAGGGCAGATCGTATACCAAGACATTGAGTCAATCTATGCAATAAAATGGATGAAATTTGGGTACACTCGGAGTTTAATTTAAATCATTTGCTAATTAGTATATACTACCAAACTAAAATTTATACATTATCCGATAGATTCAAAAATTTATGATAGGAAATTTGAACGTTATTCTCTTCCACCAGAGATGAAGTCATTTAAATTTTTATATTGTTGAAATACAATCATCATTGTATTTTTTGGAATCAAAGCCATCTCCTCCTAACAGCCATTGATTGATATTAAAATTGTCATCCAGATAATATTTTCAGATTATACGGGTTCTCAAATAATTTCTATAATTCTTGGAGAAATTCTATCAAGCAGGGTATACCCTATTTAGAGGCAGTGGAAGCCATGGAAAATGTTATACCAAAAACTATATCTTCGATTCGTCATATAAATCCTTTGGGTGTTTCAGGAATACTTGCACCCAAAATGTAGGTGTATGGGAATAAATTGCTAGAGAGTATTGGTCATGTCATTCTTCGAAAAACGAGTGCTAGTCCTTAAAGGGAATATTACTCGTTGACAGAATTCAAGAATCCATAAAGTTGTCTTTTTAACTAATAGTAATATTTAAAACCTGTGTATTCTAAACAGGTTTTTCTTGGTGGAATTCATAAGAAAGGGTAAAAAGGTTTAAAAAGGGAAGCAAAGAATTTAGATCCTGCACTTTAACATGGTGCCCAAAGGTCGAAAAATACTACCACCAATACACATTGGAACAAAAGAATTAAACTATACTATATAATAAGTGCAAATTGATAAAGGTTGTTAAAACTAATAGGAGATGAAATCTCTCTATCCATCTCCTAGTTAGAATGTCAATTCCAACTGAATTTACGATTATATAACAACACCAACTATTTCAATCTTTTTATAAAACTGTGTAGGGTAATATACTCTTTATCAAAATCAACCTTTTCTTTAAAATTCTTATTTACATTTTTGCATAGGGCTGCATAGCGGTTTTCCTCCGAATAGTATCGTATTTTATTTGCGATCTCTTGAGGGGTTAATCCATCTATTGCAAGACAAGTTTTACCTTCTTGCATAAGTTCTTTACCAAGTCTGTCATCGTAATATTCCATTTTAACCACCAACGGCCTTGCTACTGCAGCAGAATTATAGATTATATGACCATAGCCATCGCCACCAAACTTTGTATGCCAAATAAATCGGGAATCCCTCATTCTATCAGCTAGTTTATTTTGACCTGCAATTTCTCCGTCACGGCATAAGGCTCCATAAGACTTAAAATTCCAATCAGACATTATACTTTCAACGGATTCAAACAGTTTCCAGTCATCTGTATAAATATCTGCAGTATTAAAACAGCTAACAAAAGAACAAATATTTTGAGCTGGATATGAAAAATCAGAGTGAAAAATAGAAAGATCAAACTCTTGATGGTATGAGATAAAGTTGATATTATGAGGAACATTTTGTATTTTTGCACTGGCCATTACATTCGAAATTCCAGTTTCTATAGACCAATGATTACCAATTTGGTAAACTAACTTAGGTTTATTTGGATGAGTCTCACATAGTTTGCGAAAGGTTTCAATATGTTCAGGTATGGTAGCAATAAGTATGTCAATCGGAATTTTATAAAAACTCTCTAAAGTAATAGCTTTATTTAAAAATCCGGTATAGTCCTTACATACATAAACCGGTAAATTAAATGTAGAATCATTACATAAGTGGCTCACAACACTATTATGTTTACTATTACCAATCTCCAAATATTGGTCAACTGCATCATGATAAAGATATATTTTCCAAAACCCTTGTGAATACCAATCCTTTCCAATAGGACGAAAAACCATTCCTCCCAGTTTTTTTTCGAATAACAAAATTAGACTATTTAAAAGAGAGGGATGATGAAAGTCGGTAAAAACGATCGGTGGTGAATTCATTTTCAATCATCTCCTTAAATATCAATTACTTTAGGCATCCACAAAAGCCTTTGCTAAATTAATAAGCTCTTGGGAGGGCGGTCAAAATAAAATTATTGATAAGGTTGGGAGGGCTAATTGTTATATTATTATGAAACCACCAATATCTAAATAACCCCTCTTCTTCCCCGGTCAATATCTCATGCATTCCTTCTTTAATTTCCTTTTCAGTTCTAGAATAGTCCCAAAGTTTTATATCCTTAATGTATCCAATATAAAAACCATATGGATCATAGCCGCCAATAAGACCAGAAGCATAAACATTATTTTTACTACTGCTTAAGCCCTTACTCTTAAACTCACCATTGATAAACAAGAATGGTGTTTTATCATCATAAACAATTGCAACATGTGTCCACTCTGTTAACGGAATTTCATATACCAATAAGGCTGGGAGATGTGAAGAAGTATGTTCAAATACCGTTACACCATTGGTACCTGCGGATACCCCTACCCCTGCTCTCTCCCCGATTACAGCATGCCCTGGCCCAATTAAGTATCTTTGACCGGATAGTCCACTAATTCCATTTATAGTTTCATCGACTATTTTATGGGACTCTTTTGGTTTAACCCAAAACTCATACGTGAAGGAGTTGCGAATGTTCTCAAATATTGGTTGAACTACTACATGCTCTTTTCCTTTAAAATACATAGGCTGTTCCCCCAACCTTTTTCCACTTGCGCAATCGATTTTTTAACGACAAACAAGCTAGGTCATTGATTTTTAATGATAATTTTCGAGGTCCTGATCTACCATCATCTTTACTATTTGTTCAAAGTTTATTTGAGGCTCCCATTTTAATTTTCGTTTTGCTTTTGAAGGATCTCCTAACAAAATATCAACCTCTGCAGGTCTCATGAACTGTGGGTCTTGAACGACATGCTCCTGCCAGTTTAAACCAACATGTTCAAAAGCTATTTCAACAAATTCTTTAACAGTATGGGTTTCTCCAGTTGCAATAACATAATCATCGGGTTCATCTTGCTGCAGCATTAGCCACATTGCTTTAACATAATCTCCTGCAAAACCCCAATCGCGTTTTGAATCTATATTTCCTAGATGCAACTTATCTTGTATTCCAAGCTTTATTTTGGCAACGGCATCAGTAATTTTCCTGGTAACAAAATCTATTCCCCGGCGAGGAGATTCATGATTAAACAAAATTCCAGAGCAAGCATACATATTGTAACTTTCTCGATAATTCACAGTAATCCAGTGACCATAAACCTTTGCCACACCATAAGGGCTTCTAGGGTAGAATGGCGTCGTTTCTTTTTGTGGCGTTTCAAGTACTTTCCCAAACATTTCACTACTTGATGCCTGATAAAACCTTGCATCTGGTTTCGCTTGACGGATCGCCTCAAGTATGTTCGTAACTCCGAGTCCCGTTACCTCTCCCGTATAGATTGGCTGACGCCATGAATCTCCGACAAAGGATTGTGCTGCTAAGTTATAAACTTCGTCAGGTTTTGCTAATTGCACTGCTTCAGTCAAAGATGTAATATCGCGAAGATCACCTGATATAAAATCAATTTCATTTATCAAAGATTTGATATTTTCAAGATTAGGGGTAGCTGTTCTTCTTTTTAATCCATAAACTTTATAACCCTGATCTAATAACAGTTCTGCCAAATATGAGCCGTCCTGGCCTGTAATTCCTGTTATTAATGCTGTTTTCATAAGTTAAACCTCCGTTCCGTTATTTTCATCGTAAATCAATTATTATTGGTGATTCCTATTCATCTTTGGCTGGTTTATCCGGGAAGCATTCGTTATTCAATAGCCTTTTTATAGTTTGTTCCTCTGATTTGTGGCAAACCAATATCCCCTCTTCTGTTGAAACTACAATTAAGTCCTCCACTCCAATAAGGAGCGTCTTACGATCAGTGTAGACAATACAATTTTCAGAAGAGGATGTAGTAACTTCACCTTTTTGATAATTATTATTTTTGTCAGCTGTTTCAACACGTTCCAAAGATGTCCATACACCTAAGTCATCCCAGACAAAGTTTACTGGTATGGTATAAAGATTATCTGCTTTTTCTATGATTGCATAATCGACAGAAACTTTTGGAATCATTGAATAAGCTGTTTTTAAGTCCACTTCTTTAGTGTTTATAAGTTCCCACATTTCTGGTTGCAGTTTTTTATAATATGATGAAATTGTCGAAGGTTTCCAAATAAAAATGCCTGTGTTCCAATATACATTTTCTTCAAGCAACAACTTTTCTGCCGTTTTAATGTCTGGTTTTTCAATAAATGATTCTACCTCATAAACGGATGAATAAAATTGAGCATTCGGTTTTGTGCGAATATACCCATATCCAGTCTCAGGGTTAATAGGAGTTACACCAAGTGTAACGATTGCATTTTTACTGTCGGCTATAGTTTCTGCTAAATTAATTGCATTTTGAAGGTGTTTACTGCCTTGTATATACTGATCAGAAGGAGATATAACCAAAGCCTCATCATCATTTTTTTCTAAAAAATGTAGAGCGGTCAGTGCAATACATGGAGCTGTATCCCTTTGATCTGGTTCCAATATAATCATTTCCCTATGAATCTCTGGTAATTGTTCTTTTACAAGTTTCAAATATTTCTCAGTAGTTACTACAAACACCTTTTCAGCTGGAAGCCAATCCCGAAATCTTTGATAAGTTTGTTGAAGCATTGTTTCGTTTGAAATTATTTTTTGAAACTGTTTAGGCTTATCTTTTGTACTTAAAGGCCAAAACCGTGTTCCCTGTCCTCCCGCTAAAATGATTGCTTTCATACTTTACTACACACCCTTGTAATAAAATTTAAGTGCACTCAGAACAAATACAAAATCTGTCAATTACATAGTATGTGTCATAAAGAACAATAGGAACACCAAAGTTACCCTTATAAGCATAATAAAAGTTGCCTCTACAGTTTTCTTTTTTTACAAGCAAGTTAGGATTTTAGTTTTTCTCATTCTCGCGCAAATTGTAGTATGATACTTTTAATAATCACAATAATTCGATTTGATTTAGACGTATTTTATATATACGTCCTATATTTTTGGGTGAATATTTAATTAATATTGTTTTTTTAGCCTGTAAACCAATTCGATTAGCATAATCTACATCATCCACCATTTGTTTCATTAAAAACGCAGCATGATCAACTTCAGGTTCTGCCCATTGTTGACCTGTTATATAAGGTCCGTAATTCCCCTCAATATTTTTCAATGTAAAATCAACTAAGCTTGAATTGTTTTCATTCATAAAATCAACGTTTCCCGACCAGTTTGTTGCAATCACTGGTTTCCCCAAATACATCGCTTCAGCTAACGGTAAACCAAATCCTTCTGAACGGTGAAGGGAAACTAAACTGTCTGTGACATTCATTAACCCATTAACCTCTTTGCGGCTTAACACTTTATCAATTAGAAATATATTGTTAAACCCCATAATGTTTTGTCTTATTAGATTAACTTCGTTTGGAAAATGCGATGCATTATTGATCTTAAGAACTAAACCAACAGTATGATTATTTTGCGAAAAAGCTTTTTTAAATGCCTCTATAACCGCTAGAGGATTTTTTCTGGCAGATGTGCTGTGAAGATCGAACATCGTTAAAAATAGAAAGCGATTATTTGGTAAACTAAATTGAGTCCGATTTATTTTTGGGATTTCAACGGAAATTGCATGAGGAATAAAATGAACAGGTTTTAATGTCTTTGAAGAAATGGAATTTAATGTAAAAAGTGAAGGAACCCAAATTTCACTTATTAAATCGAAGCTTTTTACCCAAGCATCTGGAAATTCAGGCAATTCCCAATGCCAATATCCAATATTATATCGATTGTTAAACCATTCACTTTTTAAATTGGTTAATTTAAAGTGATAATACAGTTGGTCTGCATTTATAAAAAAGATATTAGTTTTATAAATAGGCTGTTTTACCTCTTTGTGTTTCCAACTAAGATCACTTTGTCTTGAAGGGCATCTAGGAAAATTAATGATGCAAAACGGAACTCCGACAGATTGCAGAGCTTTTGCAGCCGAACGACATGCTTCACCCAAACCTGATTCAGCTCTAGCATATCCGATAAGATTTACTCCATTTTTCATCATTTCCACCTCAATTGCTATATATCTAGGATTATTTCCCTTTTAATTCCGATCACTTCTAACTATTCGTTTCCTTTCAGGAATTTTACTTGATTATAAAAAATAGTGGATATCATTCACGTTATATAGGATTAAGATTACATATTAACCCTATATAACCATTTATCAGGAAAATCAAGATTACTTTTGCTTCTAAATCAAATTTTGAAAAGAATCAAGTTTAATGAAGGACTACTTAAATAAAAACTTGTGAATACTTGGATAAAGGAAATGCATTGGAAACATCAATTATTTTAGGGCATAGGATATATATGTATTTATACTATGGTTATTTCTATATATACTCATTAATTTATTAAAATAAGAATCATTGAAGACGTCACGTAGCATTCTTTGAATCTGGAAAAGAGAAAGAAAAAGACCAGCTTCCACTAAATTGCTACAATTGAACCGGCCCCAGATACATTTTATTTCTTTCTGAAAAGCCCCTCATTATTTGTTTTCTGTCTCCCATGAAAAACCTATTGCCGAATCATCCCAATTAATCCGTTTCTCATCAGGATTTTTCGGATTATATGACTCTGTTGTGAAGTAAAGAATCGTAGCAGATTTTTGCCCGAGAACACGATACCCATGCGCAACACCTTTTGGTATCAGTAACATAATGGGATTTTCCTCACCCATATAATACACATCAGTTTCTCCCTTTGTAGAAGAACCTTCCCTCAAATCATAAAGAACGACTTGGGCATTCCCTGAAGGAAAAAACCATAGATCATCCTGTTTCTCATGATAATGAAAAGCTTTAATGACTCCCGGATAACTCATCGAACAAGAAGCCTGACCAAACCTCGATAACAATTCAGGTTCATCATCACGGACAAGCTCTGCAAAAAAACCACGGTCATCACAATGTTTTACAAGTTTCTTTACCTTCACACCTTCAATCATGACAGACCTCTTTTCGAATAAATTCCTTTAATGCTTCGTTCCATGGACGGGGGATTTGAACCTTTTCCCGAAGCAATGCTTTATTTTCCAAGACTGAAAAATGAGGTCTCGGAGCTAAAGCACCAAATTCTTCAGTAGTTATGCTTTTTACCAAATTTGCATCGAATCCGGCTTCCTCAAAAATCGCTTTTGCAAATATATACCAAGAGCATGAACCAGCATTACTTACATGATAAATGCCATTTTTCTTATCGAATAAATGACTAATTGTTACAGCAAGATCATTAATATAGGTAGGGGAACCCACCTGATCATTTACAACTCTTATTTCCTTATTTTTTTTCGCCAGTTCTAACATAGTCTTCACAAAATTCTTTCCGTCATGACCGTATAACCAGGAAGTGCGGATCACGGTCCCATTATTTATTGAGAGTACGAATTGTTCCCCAATCCATTTGGTCATACCGTAAGTTGATTGTGGGTTTGGAACATCTTCCTCCAAATAAGGGGATTGCTTATTTCCATCAAATACATAATCAGAACTAATATAAAACACCCGGGCACCAACCATATTTGCAGCTAGCGAAACATAGCCCGTACCAAGGCTATTTACTTCAAAAGCCTTTTTACGGTCCGTTTCACATTGATCCACGGCAGTAAATGCGGCAGCATGAATAATGATTTGGGGCTCAAGTTGGATGATTTTTTTATATACCTCCTCTTTTTCTGAGATGTCTAAATCATTTCTACTTAAACTTACTACAGTATGAAATTGACCTAACCGTCTTTCTAGTTCTTTTCCTAACTGGCCATTGGCACCGGTAATGACAATATCCAAAGTCTCACCCACTCTTTTGTTCGTTTTGGCGATACCATTCGATCGTCTTTTGAATCCCTTCATGAAAAGTAATTGTTGGCCCCCAACCTAGTTCCCTCGAGATTTTCGAGGAATCCATGGCGTATCGACGATCATGCCCTTTCCGGTCCGCTACATGCTTGATTAGTTTTTCCTCTTTTCTTAACTTCTTTAAAATATAGTCGATTATTTCTCGATTTGTTTTTTCTTCAGAACCTCCAATATTATAGACCTCTCCGGCCAATCCCTTTTCAAGAACGGCATGGATGGCACGGCAATGATCTTCAACATATATCCAGTCACGAATGTTTAAACCGTCGCCATATAAAGGGATTTCCATATTATTCAAGGCTCTCGTAATGACTTTAGGAATGAATTTTTCTGTATGTTGCATCGGACCATAGTTATTGCTGCACCGTGTAACAATTAACGGCAGTTGATAGGTTTGGAAGTAGGATCTTACTAATAGATCCGCACTAGCTTTACTTGCTGAATATGGATTGTTCGGAGAAACAGAGGTTGTTTCAGTAAATGGAGAATCATTCGGCTCTAAAGAACCATATACTTCATCTGTTGAGATTTGGATCATTTTATGAGCTTTTCCAGATGTAACTGCTTGTAATAAATTATATGTCCCAATAATATTTGTATGAATAAACGGAAATGCATCCTCAATACTACGGTCTACATGGGTTTCGGCAGCGAAATTAATGATGGCAAAATAATCTTGATCAAATACCTTGGATAATTCTGTTTTTTCACCAATATCCGCCTGAATACTACGACAGCGATTCGATTTCACAAATGATTGGATATTCTCAAGATTACCGGCATAGGTTAAAGAGTCCACATTGGTTATATAGTAATTAGAATTCTCAAGTAAATAGGATATAAAATTGGATCCAATAAAACCGGCGCCACCTGTAATGAGGAGGTGTCGTTTCACGTCGCATCCTCCTTCTTTATTTTTTCGTGTACATATTGATTCGCTTGATAAAGTGAATCATGTGTACCTGCATCAACCCACCATCCTTGCAAAATATCATATTGCAGTTGATCATCTTGAATATATAGATTATTCACATCGGTTATTTCCAACTCATTTCGATGTGAAGGATGAATCGTTTCAATATATTCAAAAACCTTTTGATCAAACATATAGATTCCAGTCACACAATATGAAGAAGGTGGATTGCTCGGTTTTTCAATGATGGACTTTATTTTTTGATTGGTTTTGTCTAAATGAGGTACACCATATCGAGTAAGATCTTCCACTTCTTTTAGAAGTAACATTGCACCCTTTTTCTGTTTTTGAAATGTCTGAACAAATGGGGATAATGAATCTTCAAAAATATTATCTCCTAGTAATACGACAAATTTTTCATTATTTATAAAATTTTTAGCTGATATTAGTGCATCCGCTATTCCTCCACCTTCATTCCCCTGTATTTTAAATTGAATGTTTACATGAAGATCTTCCCCAAGCCCCAATAACTCGATAAAGGAACAAAGATGGTGTTTATTTGTTACTATTAAAATTTCATTTATTCCGGCTTCTTTCAACTTTAAAATTGACCAATAAATCATCGGATATGGTCCTACTGGCAAAAGATGCTTATTCAGAAATTTAGTCAATGGCTCTAGACGAGACCCTGTACCACCAGCAAGTATGACTCCTTTCATTTTTTCCCACCTTTTTATTGTATTAGCATCAGATGTTTTACAAGAATCAAGGAGTTCATTTCCAATCATGTTGATATTACATATTACTATATGACTGACATACTCACTTGACATAATATTTTGAATAAATATGGTTTACTTTATAAGTTATTATTGATATTTGGGTATTATTATTATATTTTACTTTCCACACCATTCACTGCCATTTCACCCTACATTCTTATGGGTGTGAAACGATTAGCTCTAAATTACCCTTA
This sequence comes from Peribacillus sp. NPDC076916, assembly GCF_050269675.1. Taxonomy (NCBI): domain Bacteria; kingdom Bacillati; phylum Bacillota; class Bacilli; order Caryophanales; family Bacillaceae; genus Peribacillus; species Peribacillus sp. NPDC076916. The sequence continues at coordinate 716,806 of NZ_JBNNIU010000002.1, read as the reverse complement.
ATTTCAAAATCCCCTAAATCGAACGGCAGAATAAAATGGTCTCCTTTTTTGATTAAAGATGTTCCTTCTGCTGTTTTAATTTGACCATTTCCTTGGATTACACTTGCTAATTGAAACCTTTCGTTCTGTGTATAAGAAAAAGAACCATTTATTTCCCATTTATATACAGAGAAATACTCTGAACCTAAAAATTTTGTAATTGTTGCCTCATCTTTGTTTATCACCATGTACCCTGATTCTTTTAGTTCATGAGGAATTATTGTTACATCAATCGCTTTATCCAAATGTAATTCTCTAAGGTTACCATTACTGTCGACACGGTCATAATCATAGACACGGTAAGTGGAGTCAGAGCTTTGTTGTGTTTCCAAAACAAGGATTCCTTTACCTAGAGAATGTATCGTACCAGCTGGTACATAGAAAAAGTCACCAGGTTTAATTTTTACTCTTTTAAGCAAACGGTCCCATTGCTTATTTTCAATCATGTTTATTAATTCTTCCTTTGTATTTGCATTATGCCCAAGTACAATCTCTGAATCTTCTTCGCAGTGGATTATATACCAGCATTCTGTTTTACCCTGCGTACCGGTTTCCTTTTTATTAGCTTTTTCATCGTTAGGATGGACTTGTATAGATAAATCATTATTCGCATCTAAAATTTTTATTAAAAGTGGAAAATCACCCTGATTCATTCCACCAAAAATCCCAGGGTATTTTCCCCAAAGCTCTCCCAGGGAAAGGCTTTTAAATTCACCTGCACTTACAACACTTTGCCCATTTGGATGGGCAGAAATGGCCCAGCATTCACCAGTTTTTTGTGAAGGAATGTTGTAATGGAATTTGTCTTGTAACGCAGTGCCTCCCCAAATTTTTTCTTTGAAAACCGGTTGTAAAAATATTGGGTGCTTCAACCTTCTTCATACCCCTCCATATAAATTTTCACAAATTATACAAAACTCTATACTAAATATTATTATTTTATGGAATACTTGAAGAATGGTAACGTTGCATCTGCGGAATTGTAGCATGAGTTTATTTAATCCTGTAATAAGAATTCTCCATTAAAAAAAGTTAGCCACTAAACGAATTCATAAGAAGTCATATCCGCATTCACTCAATTACACCCAATTCAAAAAAAAGACCTGGATTAACTCCAAGTCCTTTCTGCTAAACATATGTTACATTATTATATTTTTCCCAACCTAGATTTACCGTGATTCGATTAGTTACTACGCCAAGAATACTTCCTCTGTCATTCATTGCGGTATCGCCAATTATAGTGATTCATCCAATTGACCCATGCCTGCTAGACCAACTGGCAGATTAAGTGCTGACTTCCCGACTGCTGTACTGATATCATACCCAACAGTGATAACATTTAGGATCCTAACAGCCTGAAATGAATTAAGGCTTGCCGGGTGCGGAAGCTATATAAGAACACGCCTTGACTTGGACCGTTAGCTTACCTTGATTCACCCTTTACTCTTCGTAGAACTTACTAAAGTAGCAGAAGTGACATCATTATACTAATCCCAATATGAAATTGTAGTTCAGTTGCATAAAATGCAATGTTAAGACAGTAAATACTAAGGTAAATGAAGCATTGGTAAAATATTAAGTTATTAGTCTACGAAAAGGACCAACACATCCATACCTTCTTTTTTTCTTGAATTGAAGTTATTTCACTTCATGAAAATAACTCCACCATATTAAAAAAAGCTATATGTCCTTGTGAGGACATATAGCTTTTTATCTTTTTTGAAATTGTAATTGATGCAGATTGGCAAAAAGGCCCCCCTGCTTAAGTAAGTCATCGTGACCGCCCTCTTCAGCAATTCCTTCTTCCGTAACTACCACGATCTTGTCAGCGTTTCGTATGGTTGCCAAACGGTGTGCGATGATTAGCGTAGTTCTGTTTTCAGCCAGTTCAGTAAGAGCCTGCTGTATTATTCTTTCCGTTTCAGTATCGAGTGCAGAGGTAGCCTCATCGAGAATTAATATTGGCGGATTCTTCAAAAACATCCTCGCTATTGCAATTCGTTGTTTTTGTCCTCCGGATAATTTCAAGCCTCGTTCACCTATTTGAGTTTCATAGCCTTCTGGAAGTCCTTCAACGAAAGTCTCCAAATGGGCTTTCCTTGCGGCTTCTTGAATTTGTTCATCCGATGCTCCAAGCATTCCGTACGCAATGTTCTCTTTTACTGTTCCTGTGAAAAGGAATACATCTTGCTGGACTATGCCAATTTGTGAGCGCAATGACTTTTTCGTCATCTCACGAATATCAATTCCATCAATGGAAATCGAGCCTGCATTAACATCATAAAATCGTGGGATCAATGAACATATAGTCGTTTTCCCGGCTCCTGAAGGCCCGACAAAGGCAATGGTTTCACCCGCTTTAACTGTTAGATCAATACCTTTTAAAACCGGCTTTTTATCTTCATAGTTAAAAGAAACGTCTTTAAAGGAAATATCGCCCAAAAGGGTGGTCACTTCTATTGCATCCTTTTTATCCACGACATCAGGCGCGACATCCAAAAGTTCCGTAAAACGCTTAAAGCCGGCCATCCCTTTTGGATAAAGTTCCATCAACGCACTTATTTTGTCGATCGGTTTAAATAATACGTTAACGTATAAGACGAATGCAACCAATTCACCATAAGAGAGCTGCCCATGAAATGTTAGCCAAGCTCCTATCACCAACACGGCAAGGGTCATAAACCTCGTCATCATGTAAATGCCTGATAAGCTAAAGGACATTACCTTATAGCCAAGAAGTTTCGCTTTACGGAATCTGCGATTATTAGTAGAAAATCTTTTCATTTCATATGTTTCATTAGTAAAGGATTGGACAACCCTCACCCCTGAGACGCTATCTTCCACACGGGCATTTACATCTGCAACTTCTGTATACATTTTCTTCCAGGCTTTATTCATCTTTAAGTTACTTATGACAATTAATAAAACGAGGAACGGTAAAATACAAACCGATATGAGTGCCAATTTCACATTGATCGTCAACATAATCCAAAATGCACCTATAAAAGTCATGAAGGCAATGAATATATCTTCGGGACCATGGTGAGCAAGTTCACCAATATCGAACAGATCATTAGTTATGCGGCTCATGATATGGCCGGTTTTCGTGTTATCAAAAAAACGAAAAGATTGTTTCTGCACATGCTCAAATAATTCCTCACGCATATCAGTCTCAATATTAATACCCAATTTGTGACCCCAATACCCTACGATGAACTGTAAGAAGGTACTAATGATATAAAGGAGGAACAATCCGGCACTTACCGAAACAATTGCAGACCAATCATCGCCAGGCAGCAGTGTATCTATAAACCACTGAACGGCTAGCGGAAATGCAAGTTCAAGTACAGCCACAACCACTGCACTGAAGAAATCAATAATGAATAACCGCTTATGCGGAAGGTAATATGAAGCAAAACGTCGAATCATCAAATTTTTCTCCTTTTTTACATATATTAAGGAGTATAATTCCATATTCAATATTCAGCAAGCATTTCATAACCCCCATTTTCATATTATGGTAAAATCGTCTATATAAAACAGCCCAACCCGGCTCATACAATCTATTAAATTTGGGAGTGAATCCAGTGTAAAAAAATAACCATTTTAAATATCCATGATCTTTATTTTCTTAAAAGGATGGTATTCATGAAAAATACATCGTTTCGATGCCTTTGGATAGGTCAGGCGTTTGCAAATCTAGGGGATATATTTTATGTAGTCGGGTTGATTTCACTATTATATAGCTTGACGGGATCTGCTTTTTATTTGAGTTTGCTTCCGTTCACTACAACGATTTTTAGGTTTTTCAGCAGTTTACTTGCCCCCCTTGTCATCGACAGGTTTCCTTTAAAAAGAATTCTTGTACAATCTCAATGGTGGAAAACTATCTTACTCGTTTGCCTAGGAATCTATATAACAATTTTCAATCATGGTTTTTCTGTTGCCGTCATTTTCTTCATCGCCTTGATTTCATTATTGGATGGAGTCGCAGCCCCGGTCAGCGCAGCTTTGGTTCCTCAATTAGTTCCAAAAGATGAACGGATGAAAGCGAATGGTTTCTTGAATGTGATCACCCAGACCATTTTTGTAGCAGGATGGCCACTAGGGTCCGTTTTATTGATAAGCACCAACAGCAGCTTCATCATTTGGCTTGCTGTCATGCTTTTTGCATTTTCAACGATCTATACAGTTAGAATCGAAATCTCTGGGCAAACGACGGATTCTGTTGCTCCGACAAATTGGGGTTCCATTAAATCCGGATGGGTTGCGATTCACCAAATCCCAACTATCCGTACACTCATTTCCATTGATTTTATAACTACTTTAGCTTCAAGTGTGTGGGTGGCTGCCATTATTTATTTATATGTAGAACAGAACCTGCAACTTGGTGAGGAGTGGTGGGGATACATCAACACAAGCTACTTTGTCGGCATGATTTTCAGTGGATTGATCGTCATCCGTTTTGCCAAGTTACTAGAAAAATATATTGGATTCTTCATCATTCTCGGACTATTTTTAAGTTCACTGCTGATTCTGCTTTTTGGAACTACCAGTATTCCAGCTTTGGCTTTGCTGCTGGCATGCCTATACGGTCTCCCGGAACAAATCCGGGAAGTGATTTACACCAAGCTATTCCAAGACCATGCAACGGAAAAGACTCTTGCAAAAATTTATGCCGTTTGGGGAGCGGTCATCAATCTTACATTTGCCGGCTCTGTCTTACTATTAGGCTATATAACGGAAACATACAGTGTCAAAACAACGTTCCAATTTTCTTCCACCCTGATATTCCTTGCCTTTCTTTATGCAACGTTTAAAAGGAAGGAACTACAAGGGAAAAAATGTGATCAATCACTGTCAAGTCAGCCTTCTAACATTCCTAGATGATGCTTTTCTTTCGATTTAACATAAAAAAGGAACCTTGGTTTTTCCATGGCTCCTTTTTTATGTTTCAAGACTCCTCGAACCATATTGTCTCTCTTTAAAAACTTGCTCGATGTGATTGGCTTGCCCCTGATTAAAGCTGCACAACCAAACAAGGAAAAAAAATATATAAAACTTCCTTTCATTACCTGACACCCATTCATTCTACTTGATAATCCAGATATTCTTATCTATAAACTCCCAATTCTGCGGAAATTCCAAACCGATTTGCCAATAAGTAGCACCTATCAGTTCATATGCATCAATCATTTCATATTTTGCGCTTATTGATCGAATATCTTCAAACCAAACGACATGGTTCGAATTCTCTCTTCGATAAGAATAGGTAGGGGAAGCCGCTGAAGTGTCAAAAGTTATTTCAGAGCCAGTTGCAATGGCAAGATTTTGGGCATTTTGAGCTGATAAAGCCTTAGTCTCGTGGCTTGGTATTATCCAATCGTAGCCATACATAGGAAATGCCGACTGCAGTTTATACTCAGGTATAGTCGACAAAGCATAACGAAGAACTTCGCCCATCCACCAAAGTGGGGAAATGGGTTCAGGCGGGCCAGTTGGATACCCATAGTCAATGGTCATCACGGCAACAAGGTCGGCTGCCTCTCCGATCCCCCGATAATCATGCCCGCCTACAATTCGATTATCAGGATTATCGGCTGTTTTTGCATGTACGTTCACATGCAGGATCAGTTCGTTCAACCCCTCCTTTAATTCTTTTAAAAAAAGCACATAATCGGAACGCCTGGCAGGTGGGATGAATTCGATGTCCATACTGACACCCCCATAGCCTTTCTCCCTAACGAAATTAAGCATACTATTGATTAAATTCGCTCTGTATACTGAACTGGCAAGGACTTCACCAGCCAAATCAGCGTCAAAATCACCACCTTGGAAGTTCCGGATCATCAGTAGCGGCTTCACCCCTGTCTGCTCGCATTTCGCAATAAGGGGGAGATCATCACCATCAACGTATGCATTTCCTTCCCTTGTAAACGAATAAGCTACAATGGCTAAATAGGATAATTTATCACCATTCTGCTCAAGTGTTTTAAACACTACCCCACCTGAAGTCGGGAAGGCAAAACCCAGCGTAATCAATTGATTTTTGTAAGGAGACGGAATTATAATCTCCGTACCGACTTTTAGCGAGTTTGCAACGATTCCTGGATTTGCCGCCATGATTTCCGCTGCACTCGTACCAAAACGACTGCCAATTTTAGTAAGGGTATCCTGACTTTTAATTAGATACCTCCTATTCACCGTTTTTTCAATAGGTATATACAATGCCAGGCCAGGGACCAAAGTTGTTGATTCCAATCCGTTTACTTCAATTATCTTCGATGGGTCAACTTTATTTTTCGTGGCAATTCCCCAAAGACTGTCACCTTTTTTCACAATAATGATCGTCATTAAAAGCCCTCCAAACCCCTTCAAAAAAAGTTTATGTCATTCAGTCAATTGGATAGAACGCATTATCACATTTCCTAATGATGAAATCCTGGTTTTTTAGACTTTATTTTAATTGGAATAAAGATCACAAAAAAAGAGGCTGTCCAAAGGGACAGCCCCACAATATAAGCAATCAGTTGATTTCCGTTTCACATTCTCCCATACATCAAAGTAAATTCTTAATATCGTAGAACTTCCCATTCTCCAAATCTTCTGCCTCAAGAAGCTGCAAAAGTTTATCTGCCACAAATTCGGGACTTCTTAACATGCCATTCTCTTTATATTCATGAAATTTGTCTCGATCGGAAAAGTCCCGTTCGTCTGCTGACCGGATTGTCCCTTGCATTTCCGTATCCATTACACCCGGTGAAAAAGAAATGAGAGACGCAGGGAAAGATGTTTTATCCTGTTCCAACCCTGCAACCCGTGTAAACATTTCTAGCCCTGCCTTCGTGCTGCAATAGGCTGACCAGCCATGATAAGGGTTTTTTGCTGCTCCTGAAGATATGTTGACCATTACCTTCTTTCTGTTCCAGTCCTTTGTCTGTTTAACGAATTCATCAGCCAGTACGATGGGTGCCAAGAAATTCACCCGCATGCTCATTTCCAAATTTACTCTACCAAGGCTTCCTACCGGCTTTATCGGTTCAATGACACCTGCATTATTAATGAAATAAATGTCACTTGTTTCATCGACAGCAGCAAGAATCTCATTGACTAAGGAAGGTAACTTTTCAGTTTCATTCAAGTCCACCGAAATAAATGTAAGTTTCTTCCCGGATCTGTCAGCCATCTGCTGCATTTCAGGATGTGCTGTACGGGAAACTAAGATGCAATGATCACTCGTCTGCAAACAGCCTTTGGCGATGGCAGCCCCTAAACCTTTTGAAGCTCCTGTGATTATAAACGTTTTCACGGCATTTCCCCCTTTTATGAATATAAACTATTGTACCAAAATGGAGTCCGAATGGTCTCCTTCCGAATTCCTTTCACTATTCTTACCAAGGATGATTACTATAATTTATAAACCTTATTGGCTATACTCCATGATTTTTTCAATTATATGAAATAAATCCTCATTGGATTGATGAAATTTGTGAACCTGCCGAAAATTTGCTAGCCGAGACCCCGGTGAAACGCTTGCTTTGATGAGGCTTGGCAGACAGTCGGCGGAAAGAAACGGATTTGTGAAATTATGAACGTTGATCAAAGAAAAAAACTGCAGGCAAACCCGCTTTTACGAATTTGTCTAAAGTCTGAGCGGTTCATATAGTAATGGACCGTAATTAAAAATTATAATATGGGTGATACCAGCCTTGCAATGGACTCTTTAAAACGAATCCATTTTGAACGCTTTTCAAAGTCTTCAATTGTAAGCTGCCTGCAGACTTCAACATCCTTATAAAAAATCCTTGTCAGTGTTTCGGCCATTCCTTCATCATAAATGAAGGCATTGACTTCAAAGTTCAATTTAAAACTACGGACATCAATGTTTGCTGTCCCCACCGAGGAGACCTCTTCGTCCACCACGATCATCTTCGCATGAATAAAGCCGTTATCATAGATGTATACCTTAGCTCCCGCTCTTAATAACTGCCCTGCGTTGAAAGTTGTTGCCCAATAAACGAAAAGGTGATCAGGTTTATTCGGAATCATGATTTTTACATCTAACCCTGATAAGCTGGCAATCCTGAGTGCATCCAATAAACTTGCATCCGGTATGAAGTAAGGTGTTTGAATGAGAATCGATTTCTTTGCTGAAGATATTAATTTAATATAGCCGTTTTTAATTTGTTCCCATTCAGAATCTGGCCCACTTGTCACTATTTGCAAATCTATATTGCCTTGAGGCTTTAAAACAGGGAAATAATGAGGCTGATAAGTTATATCATGGTGCTTTGATGCCTGATTCCAATCCAGGATAAATCGGGTTTGAATGGCTTTGACAGCTGAACCCTTTATTCGAAGGTGTGTATCACGCCAGAAACCGAATTTTGGATTAAGCCCTAAATATTCATCACCAACATTAAAGCCACCAACATACCCTACTTTTCCATCAATGATGACTAGCTTTCGATGGTTACGGAAATTCAGCCGTAAATTTATAAATTTTAATTTGGATGGAAAGAATGCTTCCACTCGCCCTCCCGCCTGCCTAAATTCCCTGAAGAAACTTTTAGTCATCCCTCTGGAACCGAGCTCGTCATAAAGCAGCCGAACTTTGACGCCTTCATTCGCTTTTTTAGTCAAAGCTTCAATGAATCGTTTACCCAGGCCGTCCCTTTGAATGATGTAGTATTGTATGTGTATATGATTTTCTGCCGCTTCGATATCTTTAAAAAGCTGGTCAAACTTATTTTTTCCTTCCGTAAAAATATCGACTTGATTATCTTCAGTAAGCACGGCATCATTGTTCCGGAGATGCATATAAATCAAATCACGGTAATTACTTGAAGAAGCATTTCGAAAAGGAAAATGATTCGTTGAAAGCTCTTCCATCTGTTTATCAAGGATTTCTTCAATCCCGATTTTCTTCTTGTCCTCCCATTGGAATAAATGGGCGTGCCTTAAACTCGTTCCAAAAAGGAGATATAAAATAAAACCGACTACAGGGAGAAAATATAACACCAATAACCAAGCCCAGGTGGTGCTCGCTTCCCTTCTTTCAAAAAATATGACAATCGTGGCAAATAAAATATTTAGAATGATGACGAGGCCGAGCAAAACCGATGTAACATGCGTAAATTCCATAGTATTCCCTCACTCAATTTTTATCCCTTTAAGGATACCATGCAAATTCTTTATATCAAAGGATTTGCTTATCAGAAGTGAAAACAGAGAATTCAAAAAAAGGACCTCTTCCTGTAGAGGCCCCTTTTAAAAAAATCCCACCCTGGAAATTTAGAATTTCTCAGATTGGTCAGATTGTTTTTAATTATTGTCTTAAACCTTCCAATCCAACAATAACAATAAATATAATTGCTTATCGGCTTTTCACTAATAAATTCACAGCTTCTTTCACTAGCTCTTCGGGATTTTTTTCTCCGGATTCATTAGCCTCCCGGACGCATTCTACAAGATTTGAACTTACTATTACCCCGATTGTCCTATCGATTGCAGATCTAGTGGCAGATAACTGTGTTACTACTTCTCTGCAATCTTTGTTTTCCTCCATCATTTTCAATATCCCACGAAGCTGACCTTCTATTCGCTTCATTCTATTTTTAACCTGATTGTCATATTCCATGTGAGGCCTCCTACCTTGCCTATTACTTATGAATCCTATCCAGACATCCATCATAAACAAATTCAGTTGAAATGAAGGATTGATAAAAAATCTTACAATTTATAATACATACCACTTAGGTATAATTGTCAAGTGCCAAAATTCAATAATGATAGCTCCAATATGTAATTTCTATTTTTGTACTAGGAGACTTTGTGCAACTGCCTCAGAAAACTCAATCGTCATTTGTGGAACGTAGGTTTTTAACAAAGCATTGACGATAGGGGCTTTGGCTCCTTTTGCCGTAATCGCCAGGCAGCCAGTCATTTTAGTCTGGCCAACTCCGCACTGTTCTGCTAAAAAATAGCCATGCCCATCAAATTTTTCATTTAATCCCTTAAGTTTAAATGTTACCTTTTCGGGTTCAATCCATTCCAATATATTCACTTCAAGTTTTATTTTCTTCTTCATTAACCCCAAATCGCTTTTAAACTCCCAGATGAGTGTCCACTCATTCATCATCTCATGATTGATATATCCTGGGACAAGAGGTGCCCAACGATCTATGCTACTTACAAATCCCCAAACCGTTTTTATTGAAACAGGTAAAATGATACTGTGCACACCTTCTGACAAAGCAGTTCCCCCTTAATCATTCTATTTACATCTTTTTAATGTATGGCTGAATATTATTGAATAGAACGGTAAGCTCAGATTCTTAAACAAAATTCTCCCTCTGGTAAGGAAACCATTTAAAGATACTAACAGTAAAGAATCGCCCTTATGCAATATAGGGACGATTCTTTTTTGTCTTGTTCCTTATCAATCTGACGCAATTTCAACCGTATACATACTCAAATTTGGATCAGGGTTGATCCAGGCGCTTTCAAACACGAATACCACTTTATAATTTGCGTAATCGGTATAAGTGACATAGTACATCCCTTCTTGCTCCACTTCACTTACAGGTTCACCAATCAATCCCTTCAACATGGATAAATGGATGGTTTGCAATTGCGGATCAAAATCATCAATGGCGGTAATCGTTTTTCTTCCTGTTGAACCGTCATAGAGGAAACGGATATTATGGGACCAATAATTGGCCGCGACGGTACTTAAATCTTCCGGTGCACCCCAGGCTTTTTCCACTTTCTTCAATGAATCACCTACAGAAAATGGGCCACTGCTAATGGTTTGCTGGGATTCATAGGCCAAACCCATGATCTGCCGAATCAAAAGGTCCGGCGTGGATTGTGATGATAGTGAATTTGATGAAGCAAAAGCAGCCTGACCACTAAACATGAGAAATGCGAGCATTAGAAATGTAACACTTTTGATAAAACGATTCACTTGTTTCAAAGGTATCCTCCCTTTCCACCTGGAAGTGACTAAGTACATTATTTTAAATATCTAAAAAAAATGAAAAAATTCTTATGTCATTCCAGTTAGTTTTACCTTTACCATTAATATTCATTGGAACTTTGGACACATACCATTCGTTTTTAAAAAAACTTAGCATGAAATATTAGTCTATTTAACTTGACGAAAATGGCACCTCATTTGTCCGAGTGGGCACAAAAAAATGCTCACACCGTTTTCTTATGATGATAGTTAATTCATACAAGCTAACAATGGTGGAGATTTTGAGAACTCATGCTTAAATAGGACCTTTAAGGTTGCTAATTAAGCATGAGTTTTTATTTGTGTCATCATCAATACTTAATTCAATTAGGTTCAAAAATATCATATTAAGGAGGAATTGGATGCTCAAATTACTTTAGCCAGTTTTACCAGTTGAGAGATTACCTGAAGGAAAGATAGATTCCGAAAATAAGAAACTCAGTTTACAAGTTTTCCTCGGAAACTTCATTGGATATGCAGCGTATTATTCAATTCGTAAAAACTTTTCCATCAGGCATTCCGGGCACTTTATTATGCGGTTATATCTCGGATAAAGTTTTTAAAGAACGTCGGGGATTGTCTTTATGCCTGGTGCTTTAATCGCAGTCCTTGTTTACTGGTTTAACCCTGCTGGCAACCTAATGATTGATCTAATTGCGATTGAATAGCGGCTGATGCTATTAGATATATTCTAAAGGCGATGGATTTTTTATGATTGGTTAACACCCTCCATGATTAGATCGATGGCAAATATTATCTGCATATTCAGATAATAATACCGAGAAGCTGTTGCCGAACGGTTTGGGTAACATTTCATAATGGAATACATAAAATAAATGACTATGCCTTTACACCAACGGTCCTAAAGGCATAGTCATTACATCAAAATCATATAGATTGTTTCCTACTAATTTACTGGTTATTGCCGCTCAAAAAGTGAAGCTCCCGCTATACCGGGTTTTGTCATCTCATAAGGATTTAGAATTAGATCCAATTCTTCTTCTGTCAACACATCATATTGTAAACAAAGTTCGCGAACTGATTTGCCTTTTAATATCGCTTCACGCGCTATACGTGAAACCACTTCGTACCCAAGGTGCGGATTGACTGCTGTAATCACACCAACACTTTGTTCGACATAATCTTTTAAATGTTGCTCATTAGCTTCAATGCCTTCTAAGCAATAATCTGTAAAGACATTGAAAGCATTGTTCATGATGCTAATTGATTGCAATAAATTGAATACAAGGACTGGTTCCATTACGTTCAACTCTAGTTGTCCTGCTTCTGATGCTAAGCAAATTGTATTATCGTTCCCGATCACTTGGAAAGCGACTTGATTAATTAATTCTGGCATTACTGGATTTACTTTTCCTGGCATGATGGATGAACCTGGTTGACGTGCTGGAAGAGTGATTTCCGCTAATCCCGCTCTCGGTCCTGAAGCCATCAAACGTAAATCATTAGCAATTTTAGACATATTCATCATACATACTTTCAATGAAGCTGACACTTCAGTATATGCATCCGTATTTTGGGTTGCATCCACTAAATGTTCTGCACCTACAAGCGGCAAGTTACTGATTTCAGCTAAATATTTAACAACATTTTCAATGTAACGGGGATCTGCGTTCAATCCCGTTCCCACTGCCGTTGCCCCCATATTCACTTCATATAAATGTTGGCGTGATTGACTGATTCGTTTTATATCCCGATCCAACACGCGACTGTATGCCTCAAATTCTTGACCGAGTCGAATTGGCACTGCGTCTTGAAGATGTGTGCGTCCCATTTTGATAACATGATCAAATTGTTTTGCTTTATTCTTTAAAACCGTACTCATCTTGGTCATTGTTTGTAACAATTGCTCTAAAAGTCTTAGTGTTGATAAATGAATGGCAGTTGGGAATACGTCATTGGTTGATTGCGACATGTTAACATGGCTATTTGGACTTACTTGTACATACTCCCCTTTATTGTGTCCCATGAGTTCTAACGCACGGTTGGCAACGATTTCATTAATGTTCATATTCATCGATGTACCTGCACCGCCTTGAATTGGGTCAACGATGAAATATTCATGCCACTTTCCATCGATCACTTCATCAGAAGCTTTGACGATAGCGCTTCCAATACCATCATATAACCGTTTGGTATCCATATTTGCTAAAGCGGCTGCTTTTTTAATCATAGCTAGTGCACGAATCATTTCTTCATTGACTTTGTAACCGGTAATCGGAAAATTCTCTACAGCGCGTAAAGTTTGTATTCCATAATAAACATCAGCTGGAATTTCCTTTTCCCCTAGAAAGTCTTTCTCGATGCGGTATGTTCTCTCTTCTGTCAACATTTCCTCTTGCCCCTTTGTCTGTTCTATAATGTAATGTCCTCTGCAATCGGTGTTTCCATCATTTCCTTCACTTTTTTTGGATCCTGTGTCTTGGCTAAAATCCACATCAACTTAGGAACGATGGCTTCCGTATTCATATTTCTGGAACGAATGATGACATTCTTATTCACTTTTCGTCCCACTTCGTAAATATCCATATCTTCCCCTTCTTCTAAACATTGGGTAGTAATGACTACGGATATTCCACACTGTACTAACTCATTCAATTTTTCTAAAATATTTCTTCTTTGAAATGGAATACCACCGCTTCCATAACTTTCAATTACGATTCCCCGACATTGATTTTTCAGAGAATCAAAGAATTCAGGTTTAATACCGGGATACAGCTTAACTAAAGCAACATCAGTACATAGGGAAGCATCTAACTTAGCTTCCTTTTTCTTTGGTGAATGAACTGGCTTTAGATACTCAATTTTATCTTTGAATATGGTAGCGATATATGGATAGTTAATACTTTCAAATGAATCATAGCTTTTAGTTCTTAATTTAATGGCCCTAGTACCCTGAATGACTCTACCATCAAATACAACATATACTCCTCCAATATCTTCACAAGCAAACCGAATCGCATCAGAGATATTTCTTTTGGCATCTGTCTTTTTAAAGGCAATTGGGATTTGAGAACCTGTAATGATAATTGGTTTCCTTAAATCTTGTAACATATATGAGAGCGCAGCTGAAGTGTAAGCCATTGTATCTGTTCCATGGGTAATCACAAAGCCATCGTATTCATGGTAGTGCTCATGGATGGCTTGTGCCATTTCTGTCCAATCTTCCGGCTGCATATTTGTACTATCAATATTCATCAAAGGCTTACTATCAATCTGATAAAGTAAATCCAATCCCGGCAGGTGTCCTAAAAATTCGTCAGCTTTCATATCTGGAACCAGTCCATTTTTCCCTTCTAACGATGCAATTGTACCACCTGTAGTAATTAACATCAACTTCTTCATTTTTGACTTCAACTTCCCCAATAAACTACCCCCTATAAAGCCTCCCTGTTTTACAATCATTCATCATCTTAGAAAAGGATGTTTTTGCTGGTTATATACATGTTACGCGTACATCACATGTTATTATAGTCATGTTCCAGAGTGAAATCAAGCTAAAAAACATTCATTACGCGTACGCTTATTCCAATTTGATGTTATAATCGATTTATATAAAAGGAGAGTAATAAGAATGATCGTAAATAGATTAACTTCATTAAGGAAGGCCAAAAGGTGGTCTTTGCAATATACCGCTGACAGACTCGGAATAGCCAAGAGTACCTATGCAGGTTACGAATCGGGCCATCGCCGTCCTTCATTGGAAACGATAAATTTATTAGCAGGCTTATATGATACATCCACTGATTACATTCTAGGTCGAGTGGATTATCCATCTAAAGATATTACCACAGAGTCACCTCGAGCCATGGAATTGACGGCTTCACCAAATATGAAGCTTGCTGTCGATGGAATCTCTCTTTCTGAAGAGGAAACGATTCAATTCATCGCTTTTATTAGAGCTAAACGAGAAGTGGAAATAATTCGCCATAAACAAAAAGAAACATAGCAGACATTGAGCTTAAGACGTTATGGGGAATGAACCGCACTTCACCAAGTACTTATAATATTCACGATGCAACTGGAATGACTGTAAAATCCCATGGCTTTAAACAGTTAGGATATGACGGTTATGATTAATCGTTGACGCTACATGTAATTATTCCTGGATGACAGCTTAAACTTACTAACAGGTCTTTGTAGCTTTTTGAATAGTACCCGAGTTTAGAAAATTAAGTTTTATTAATTATAATAGAAGAAAGTCGGCTAATTAAATGCATCCATCATCATTATTCTGTTATCTTCTTTAACTTACTTCAAGGGAAGATGAGTATTCCGCTGTTTCTCGCTACCATCTATGCTTATTTAAGTAATCTCCGACTTTCCCTCTTGATTTATTTGCAATCAAAGAAAAACCACAGCAAAGCTTATGGTTTTCCTCGGTATATAAATAGAAATTGCTGTCTCATCTTTAAAGCTGAAAGCGAAATTTAAAAATCGCTCAATATCTTGGTATGTTTAAAACTTCCTCATTTGATATACTGTTTCTCAAAAATCAAGGCATCTCGTCATCTTTTTCCCGATTTTTGAAAGCTTCATGTGTGACAATATCCTCGATTTGTTCATATTGCCGGCTATGTTCCTTCTCTTCGCTAATTCTATTATCGGGTAGATTTCCTGGATGCCCTTTTTCTTTGTGATTAAAACTTTTACCACGACTCATACTCATTCTCTCCTTTCTAATCATTGTTTGTTTAGTTTTCCCAAGCTATCATAAAATATGATTTAATTTCCCTTTTTCCTGTTTTTGCAGCAGGCTTGGATACACCTGCAACGCCGGGCGGCATAATTATGAAATGGTTGCTCAATTTCGAACAGTCGCTTACCGCATTAAAATTGCAGCTAAAGCTAACTGGGATAATTTTGATCTAAAAAAATGACGCCATCTTAAAAAGATGACGCCATTTTTTCTTTCTTATAACTTAAGGACGTTCTAATTCAAATAATTCCCCTAGTTTTGTATAAGTATGACCCGCTAATCTTGCTACAGGTTTTAGCCCATTCTGGTCAATTCGACCGTTATGGTAAATATCTTGCACGATATGATAGCAGACTATTTTCCCTATCAATAAATCGCAACCTGGTTTATCCTTGGAACCCGCCATAGGTATCGCATGCTCTAATGTACATTCAAAGCGTACCTTCGCTTCTTGCAATCCTGGTACGGATACCTTATCACTAACAGCTGTCGTGAAATGGGTCAGACTCAATTCACTTTCGTCAGACGGGAGTTCCTTCGCTGTTCGATTTGCATCAGCTACATTATTCTCATCAGTGATATGAACAACGAATTCACCTGTTTGAATTGCATTTCGGGCAGTGTCCTTTGAAACCCCTTCTTTCCGTTGGACAGAAACGGAAATCATCGGAGGATTTGAACTGACTATGTTAAAAAAGCTGAACGGCGCTATATTGACTGTACCTGTTTCGGATTTTGTCGTAACCAAGGCTATAGGTCTCGGTATGATGCTTCCAGTCAAAAACTTATAATTATCCCGTTCAGTCAGACTTTCAGGATTAACAGAAATCATCTTCATTCCCTCCCATTCTTATAAAAAGTTCTTTTGAAACCATGAACCCGCTGCCTCAACCTCTGACCGTGTTAACTGATGACCGTAATTTTCCCACTGAACATCCACTATAGCACCCGCTTGCAGCAAAAGGTTATTAAGCTCATCAGTTTCTGCTGCCGGGCAAATCGGATCGTTTTTACCTGCAGCAATAAATACAGGTATATCCGAAAGGGAAGGCAATGCAATCCCTCGTCTAGGCACCATTGGATGATGAAGACTCGCTCCTAGTAATGCCCCTTCGAAATGGAACAGCAAACTTGCCGCTATATTTGCACCATTGGAATAACCTAATGCTACCACTCTTTCACGGTCGAAGTCATACTTTTTGGACGCTGATTCCAAGAAGTCATAAAGCTCCTTCGTACGAAAGATCAAATCTTCTTCATCAAAAACCCCTTCTGATAATCGGCGAAAAAAACGAGGCATTCCATTTTCAAGCACATTTCCCCTTACGCTCAATACGGATGATCCTGGTGAAACCATTTCCGCTAATGGCAAGAGATCTGTTTCCGTTCCTCCAGTGCCATGTAGAAGCAAAAGCAATGGCGCTTCTGGATTACTTCCTTTTTGAAAAATATGCTTCATCATTTATCCTCCTCAAGTACTCTCGGCACTGCCGGCAGTAACGTTTTCTCCATGATCGCCCTTTTTTCTTCCAGCCATGGCGGCAGCATTAAATTACTGCCCATCGTTTCCTTCGTTTCATCATGAGCGAAGCCAGGAGGATCTGTGGCAACTTCAAAAAGTATGCCTCCATCTTCCCTGAAATAAATGGCATCGAAGTATTGACGGTCTGTAAAGGGTGTCACACCATAGCCATGGTTGGCGATATGCTCCCGCCATTCTTTATGATCTTCATTATCGATTGCACGCCATGCAACATGATGGACAGTTCCCACTCCGATCTTCCCATTTGGCAAAACCGTTTTTTTAACATCTATCAAATTTCCGATGTCCGATGTGGATTTAAAGCGAATGTAATCGCGCTCTTCCCCAATTTTTTGCAGGCCCATCACTTTCTCTAATAGTTCCATCGTTTTGTTCGGTTTTGACGTCAATAATACGGCACCACCGAATCCCTTGACCGCCTTGGCAGCTGGTACACCGCCGAATGACCACTCGCTATTTTTCCCTTCTTTACGCTCAACCAGTTCAAGTTGCAAACCGTGTGGGTCTTGGAATTCCAGATATTCCTCGCCGAAACGTGAAACTTTTTCAAAGTCTATGTTAAATTTACCTAAACGCATTTCCCAGAAACCCATTGATCCTTCCGGAACAGCATATGTTGTAACCCCCACTTGTCCTGAGCCAATTCTCCCTTTGTATGCCCCAGGCCAAGGAAAGAAAGTGATGATAGTTCCCGGAGAACCTGATTCATCACCGAAATACAAATGATAGGTTCCAGGGTCATCAAAATTAACGGTTTTCTTCACCATACGCAGTCCCAATACTCCAGCATAAAAATCCACGTTCTCTTGAGGATTGCCTACAATTGCGGTTATATGATGTATTCCTGCATTTTGCTTTTGCATGCCCAATACTTCCTTTCCCATTGATTAATTTGTTGGTTTTGTATTCAGTGGTTTTAAATTCGCTTCAATATCCTTTCTTTTCGATTCTAAAAAAGGTGGCAGGGCAAGGTTCTCACCTAAGTGCTGCTCTGCTTCATCCACTGCAAAACCTGGTCCATCAGTAGCCAATTCAAATAAGATGCCATTCGGCTCCCTAAAATAGAGTGAATGAAAATAATAGCGGTCCACATAACCAGAGTTCACGAATTTCGATTCACTAATTTTCTCTATCCATTTTCTCAGTTCCCCTTCATTATCCACCCGGAAGGCAATATGGTGTACTCCCCCCCTCCCCAATCTTTCCCGAGGTATGTCATTCCTTTCTTCAATATGGAGTTCGGCGCCTGTTCCTCCCTCACCTGTCTCGTAAACGACTATCGGATTTTGCCCCCTGATTGAGGATGGGTATGTGCCTGACTGCCTGAAACCCAATACGTCGGTAAGAACGCGTTCTGTTTGTACAATATCAGGTACAGTAAGTTTTACTGGTCCTAATCCAAGAATGGAAAACTCTTGCGGCACTGGGCTTCCATCCCACGGTAATCCTCCTTGAACGCCGTTATTATCCTGATCGGAAACCAAAAGAAGCCTCTGCCCTTCAGGGTCTTTAAAAGAAAGCACCTTCCTTTCAAAGCGGCTCGATATTTCATCCTGCTCAACATTGAATTCAACAAACCGTTTTTTCCAATATTCTAGTGCTTCATCATTTCTTACCCTTAAGGAAATTTCTGAAATACTATTATTCCCCTCATGAGTGCGGGCAGCATTGGGAATTTCAAAAAACGTCAATTCCGTACCCGGTGAACCAATTTGATCTCCATAAAATAAGTGATATACACGTACATCATCTTGATTCACCGTTTTTTTAATTAATCGCAACCCTAAGACTTTTGTGTAGAATTCAAAGTTATTTCCCGCTTTAGCTGTAATCGCCGAAACGTGATGTAATCCTTTTAATTCCATCCAAACCACTCCTATCTTTATAAATCTCCCCTTACGGAAATGAATTAATCCTAAAATAATATCTCGAATTCAAGGTATTTAACCTTCAAAATACTTTTAATACAAATATCTTGATTTAAAGATAAACGACATAGATAAATTTGTCAACCATTTTCACACAAATAATTTTACCCGTTTTCATTTATCATAAAATATTTAAATCAGGTCAAAATAAATCGGTAGTATAAAGAATGGAGGTGTGATATATGGTTAAAGATTTTTTTAGCGCAATTGAAGATAGACGCTCTTATTATTCCCTTAGCAAGGAACGTGTTGTTCCTAATAAAAGGATTAAAGAAGTTATCGATCATGCCGTTCAATATTCCCCTTCCGCTTTCAACTCCCAAAGTGCAAGAGTGATTGTATTAACTGGTCAAAACCACGACCAATTATGGGATATCACAAAAAAAACATTAAGAAAAGCAATCGGCGCCAAAGATTTTGAAAAAACTGAAAAAAAAATGAATTCATTTATAAATGGTTATGGTACGGTTTTATTCTTTGAAGATCAGGCTATTATAGATAGGCTTCAAGAACAATTCAAAACGTATGCCGATAACTTTCCGATTTGGTCGGACCAATCATCTGCCATTTTACAATTTGTCGTATGGACTTCCTTGGAAATTGAGGGGTTTGGTGCAAGTCTTCAGCATTATAATCCTTTAATCGATGACGAAGTGAGAAAGACATGGGATATATCACGTGATTGGAAACTCATCGCACTGATGCCCTTTGGAAAACCAACTGCAGAGCCTGATGATAAAGACTTCTCACCACTTGAAGAACGTGTGAAATATTATCATTGAAACAATAGGGGCTGTCTCTGCATAACGAGCCAGCCCTTTCATTTATTTCACTTTAGTAATCCGGAAATGCAGCAAAAAATTTTGAAAATACCAATGACGCAAAGCCTATATATTCTACAACCGGCATGATTTTGATATCCTCAATGGCGTTCAACATGTACATTTCGCATCCCCCTAGTAAACTATTGAATTGGTGAGGAACGCCCTAGTAGCCATTCCTTCAAATAATATGGGAGTTCACCGGAATATTGTTTAGCAGCATGTCCACTTTTCAGTAGGCTATATGTCTTATCCTTACATTTTAAATGCTTCATTACCGGATAAATCATTTCCTGTGGGACCAATCGATCATTCTTATTCGCTATTACTAAAACACTAGCATCAATTTTCGATAGCTTCGCTTTTTTTCCCCTTACCTTAAAACTCCCATTAACCAAGCTGTTATTTATCAAAAGGTCTTTCGTTATTTGTTTTGCGGCTGCTCCGGATAATGGTACATGCCCATTAGCCCAAGCATTGAAGCGGCGCCAATTTTGAACGTATTCATCATCATCCGCTTGATTCAATAGAGATAGATAGGGTGATATATAGATAGGGGATGTCATTAATCGGATTCCATATTTAACTGCACTGGCTGGGATCGTTTGATAAATATCAATCGTATCGTCAAAATCCGCGGTGCCTTCCTTTAACGCTGCCTGCCATTGATCAAAAAATTCTGAGGCACTGAAATCTACAGGTGTAACGGAAAGGATCAAATTCTTGATTGGCTCGTCTGAAATGGCAGCATATATTGCGGCTAATGTACCGCCGAGGCAAAACCCCATAACGGTAATTTCTGATGCTCCAGAGTGGCGTAATGCACGCTGTACTCCTTTTTGAATATAATCGGCGATATAATCTTCGATCGATATTTCACCATCTTCAAAGCCCGGACTTCCAAAATCAAGCAAATACACATCAAAACCTTCAATTACAAAAGATTCTATTAAACTATTGCCGGGGGACAAATCAAGAATCAAAGGAGTATTGATTAGTGAATATATAAGAAAAACCGGCACATCATATTTTTTTTGTGCTGATGGATAATACCAAAGCGTTGATTTGTTTTTTTTCCACACCGCAATTTTCGGCGTCATTCCCATTTCAGGCATTGGCTGATTGGGAATATCCATAAAACGTTTCCATTTAGGTATTGATTCGGATTGATTTTTCGGCACTTTCCGCTTAGACATTTGAATTTCCCTGTCCATGTAAATCGAACCCAGGTAACTGCGAGCTTAACAATAAGGAGTCATTAATAAATTCCGCCAATCTTTTTTTACGCCCTTCCATTTCATTGGATTCCCAACTTGACTTCTTTTTCTTACTGGGCGATGAAAAAGAAGTGCGTTTATTACTAACTGCAGATTTACCTCTGACATTCCCGCCCCTATCCTCTACAAGTGTTGAGATCAGCTCTTCTAAACTATCAATTTTTTCTTCGAGCTGGATGACTAATTTCGCAATACTCGCTACATCTTTTTTTGTTGGATAATTCATGATGATGGACATTCTTTCTGAGGCTTCCTGCATTCTATTTATTTTTGGAATCTGCAATCGGGCATTGTCGCTTACTGCTTCTATTAACTCACGGTTATTTAGCAAATTCTGAATTTTATCATTAAGCTGTTGCTCTTTTTGTGCGCCTAGTAATTTAAGCCCTTTATAAAAATTTGATTTTCCTGTCATATATTTCTTCCTTTCTCCGTTTACGCTAATGCCGAAACTCCACCGTCAATGATTAAAATATGACCGATCATATAGTCAGAAGCCTGTGAGGCTAAAAATACGGCGGCACCCTTTAAATCATCTTCATTGCCAAACCTGCCAGCCGGAGTATTACCTAATATGTCGTAGTTAGACTGTTCAAGAATATTCTTTGTGATTTTAGTCGGGAAAAATCCAGGTGCAATTGCATTGACTTGGATTCCGAATCTAGCAAGTTTAACTCCTAAATCCTTGGTCATTGTAATGATGGCGCCCTTACTGGTGTTATAAGCTATCGTATCCAATACCTCAGGAAGCGACCCGCCAAGACCTGTCACTGATGCAATATTTATGATTTTTCCGGAATTTTGCTGCTTCATGACCTTCGCTACAGCCTGTGAAAATAGGAAAGTACCTGTAACGTTAACATTCAATACTTTTTCCCACTTATCCTTGGGAACATCCAAAAGCGGACCTGACCAGGACGTACCGCTATTATTGACAAGAATATCAATCGTGCCGAATTGAGCAACCGTTTCCTTGACGACATGGTCAATGGCACTCTCATCCGTGATATCACATTCAAAGGCAACGGCATTAACACCCATCGATCGCAAGTCTTCACATGCCTCCTTACATAGAGGAAGATTTCGTGAAGCAATGACTATATTTGCACCAGCCTCCCCCAACGCGATGGCGATCTGTTTGCCCAGTCCCCTGCCGCCGCCGGTGATGATAGCCGTTTTATTAGTCAAATCAAACATATTACTCAATGTAGTCAACTTTTCAGCCCTTTCTTTATGAAGAATTTTTTATATAAAACTGTCTATATCATTATAGAAAAGCCTATCCAATATTGTGCTTAAAATAGCCAAATGCCCCTGCCTTTTGTTTTCATCAACATGTATCTTTTATATCAATGAGAATGCTTCGGTCAGCTGTCGGAAATTCGGCCTACTGGAAACTTAATTTGTCCTGCTGGAAGTAGATCATTCGAACGTTTCGTCACTTTTTTCGACCGATAACTGGATTATTCGACTGAGTGAGCAAAATCGGATACTTAACCTGTTAAATCGTTTACACTATAGAACAGTAAGGAGGTTAAAAAATGACTATACATCACTTTCATTTAACCGCCGAATGGCCCGGCGGCAGAAATGATATCGGCACGATTCATTCAGGGAATCTACAAACACAAATAAGTATTCCTACTGGAATGGAAGGACCAGGGATCGGGACCAATCCCGATGAAATGCTTCTTGGGGCGGCATCGACCTGTTATATCATTACCTTTGCTGCCATGTTAGAGCGAGCCCATATAGAAAAGGCGAGCTTATCCATGCAATCGGAAGCGTTAGTGGATGTTACGAATGGTGTATTCACCTATAAGAAAATCATTCATCGCCCTGCACTTGTATTAGTATCGGGCACTTCTGAAAAAGTGGTTGAAAAAGCGAGGAAACTTGCTGAAAAAGCTGAAACTTCATGTATGATTTCTAGAGCGATCAAAGGTAATGTAGCGGTGGAACTGAATGCGAAAATTTCCATAGCACAGCAACCTTGAAACAGAAAAAGTGCCTAACCCTATGTTGGTTTAGGCACTTTTTGAACTATTGAATCAAGTTCACTTTATTTTCAACCTCTTGGCACACTTCATCAGCCGTTAAACCATTTGCCTCAATGATGGACGCTTTCAATGAAGTATCGCTTATACCCATCACATTACTTTCCAAACCTGTTACCACACAACAATCCACGTTTTTTGCGTCAGCTTCTTGTTTAATCTCCACAACATCAAAACCTTTTTCGCGAAGTGCTTCCTGTATATTCGTTAAAGATTCTTCAACACCGATTTTTGACATCAACACACACCTCCTCTACCTTCTAACCTGTCCTTTTCACGTTCAATATATGTATAGGATGCAAAGGAAATAGGGAAAGTAATATCGAGGTGATAAACATGAATGGGAAAAACAAGAAAGATGCTTCACAAACTCGTTTAGGTTCTTCTCAGATAGAGGGGCAAGGAAACCGGGGCCTTCACTCAACCTTCTTCACTTAAAAAGCAAAAACGCTCCTGATAAAAAAGAATTCTAAATCAATCATGGAACTCCGCCTTCGTGATACGCAAAAAAACGCTTGGTTTAACCGCCAAGCGTTTTTCCTCTGAATGACCCTTTCTTTGCCATACAATCAATAAGGGTCTTATATATTTTGTTTTCTGATTTCCCTTTGAATTTTTAGATCATTCAATTGATCTCCATCAATTGCTTTTGAATCCATTTTTGCATTTTCGGCTTCACATGGGTTTAAATCACTTGCCCTTAAATTATTATTAGGCGCTGCTTGCTCGTTCCATTTGGTCATCATGATCTCCTCCTCAGTCCTTTATTCTTCCCAAACCTAAGAATATTCATGAATACACCCCATCATTTATTGCAAAGATAGGAATGGAGGTGGTTTTATTGGAACCAAACAAACCCGGCAATAAGAATATACCGGATTTTAAAGAGTTGAACGATCGTATCATCAGAGAAGCATCACAGAGTCCCCGTTTAGTGATTCAAACAAATTTGGATGCAAAGAATGTAAAGGATGAGAACCCTTATGCGGATCGGATAAACAGTGAAGGATTTTCTGATTTTTTTGAGGAATAAAACAAACCACTTTGTACAATTTGGACGTTGATTTCCGCTCCAGGCACTCGCTTTCCGCGGGCTGTCCGGAGCCCCTCGGCGCCTTTGCGCCTTTGCGCCTGCGGAGTCTCGCACACCCTCTCCAATCAACTTTGTTTTAAAATATAAAATCCCTTTTTCTACAAAATTAAACCGGCTTAATAAGCCGGTTAATTTTAAAAATATTTTTTCTTCCAAAAAATGAAAGCCGTCGTCCCAGCTAAAGTGATGGCAATTAATAATGTAAAAATGAAAGCAAACCGATTATGTTCAAATGGTAGTTCGACATTCATTCCGTAAAAACTTGCCACCATCGTCGGAAGTGTTAAAATAATGGTCACTGAGGTTAGAAACTTCATGGCATTGTTGACATTATTGGAAATGATCGAAGCGAATGCATCCATCATACCGCTAAGAATGGATAGATACACTTCCGCCATTTCGATTGCCTGAGCATTTTCGATGATTACATCCTCTAGCAATTCTTTATCTTCTTCATACATTTTCAAATAATTAAAACGGAGGATCTTATCAAGTACTACTCGATTGGATTTCAATGATGTCGTAAAATAAACCAGGCTTTTTTCCAAAGCAAGGAAAGTGTATAATTCTTTATTTTTCATGGACTGATGCAATTCACGTTCCGCTTCATTAGTCATCTTGTTAATCTGTTTGAGGTAACGTAAGTAATAGGATGAAATCTCAAATAATAATTGTAACGCAAACCTGGTTTTCTTATTGGTGAAAAACCCTTTGATTTTATTGTTTTTGAAATTCGCCAATATCGGTGTTTCTTTCAAAGACACTGTAATGAAACAGTCTTTGGTAAAGATCATACCGATGGGGATCGTTTCAAAGATCGGTAAGTCGGCTTCGTCCCTGGTCAAATATGGGAAGTCGACAATAATTAAGACATTATCATCCTCTTTTTCAATTCGTGGCCTTTCCTCATCGTCCAGTGGGTCTTTCATGAAGTTAATCGGTAATTGCAAAGTCGTGCATATATAATCTATTTCAGCTTCTGTGGGCGCAACAATGTTCACCCAGGAACCTTTTGTCATTTCCTCGATATTGATTAGGTGACGGTTTTCATCCGTCTTGTAGATTTCAATCATTTCTTGACCTCCTCTTCTATAGAGAAAGCCTTATTTACCTTCTTCGAGCGGATACTCAGGGAGAATAACAGTCTCGACTTCTAGCATCATATCGGCTTCCTCTTTCTTTCTGGGTTCAGGATCATAAGAACTGCTGCTCACTTGTATCCACTTCCTTTCGATTCTTTAATCTTAATCCTTATTCATTTAAAGCACAATAAAGAATTTAATACCATGAATCCATCTGTGAAATTCGCAATTATCTGATTTTTATAATTTTAAAAATATAATAAAAATAACGCTTGGGTATCCCCAAGCGAGTCTGTTTGCATTATCCATGCTTCGCATTATTATAATAGTGAACACCATACATGGCGCCTTCATCTACCATTTTATTATCGTCATGATCATATGGATCAGGGTGACCTGCCTTTTCAATTACGGGATCCAGCTCGGAAGCCTTCCTATTCCAAAAACCTACTGTTTTTGCTTTTGCATTGGACCATATGTCCTTCACTTTTCCTCTGTTCGCTTTATTCGATAAAAATGAGACTCCGGCAACTCCGACTCCTATTAATACAACGTTTTTTCCTAATGCCATCATTACCTTCCCCCTTATTTATTGACTTGCTATATCTATACCCCACGCCAGTTAATTTAAACCTTTATTTATATGGAGGAATTTGATAAAAGAAATTAGGTTTCATTATTTCATTGTTATATGGCTGATGAAAAACGTGTGTCGTCGCTGGGGACAACGGTGGAATCAACCAGGTCCAGTCCCCCGTTACTTTCCTGGCACAAGAGGCTTCTTTTTCCTCGAATTTCTTGAATTGTTTGGCTGCTGTATGGTGATCTACGATGCTGACTCCGTGTTTTTTATATGAATGAAGGACTGCTTCATTCAGTTCGATCAGGGCTCTATCTTTCCATAAATTCGAATCACGCTTAATATCCAAGCCCATCCTCTCCCCGATTGCCGGCAGCATATTGTAGCGTTCTTCGTCCGCAAGGTTCCTGGCACCGATTTCAGTTCCCATGTACCACCCATTAAATGGCGCAGCCGAATAAGTAATACCGCCAATTTCCAATCTCATGCCGGAAATGATTGGAACCGCATACCATTTGATTTGAAGATCTTTGAACCATTTTAGCTTAGGGTGGGTGATTTGGACTTCTTTAACGAGGCTTTCAGGTATATCATGAAAACTAGGGGGGTTACCGTCCAATTGGACTACAAGGGGTAAAATATCGAAAGGTCCGTTTTTCCCTTCCCATCCTAATGCCATACATTGCTTGGTGAATTCGATTGAACTTGAATCACCGATCACGCCATGTTCCGTCTCATATCCTGCATATCGAATGAGCTGATGATTCCAAATATCCACTTTTCGATCATGATCTTTCTGTTTGAAAATTGTAATCACAGGCCTGATGCTCCCATTATTCGTAGCATATTCGATATGCTCAAAGAGAGCCGATACTATTCCTTCTTCGCTTTGAATCATCCTTTTATCAATCACCCTCAGCGATTCCCAAAAAAAGCGCCCAATACAACGATTGCTATTACGCCAAGCTAATTTAGCACCATATACCAATTCTTCATATGTATGTTCATATTTGCCTGTTTCATTTATTTCCTCGTTAATTTGTTCGATCCTGCCATTTATGTCCTCTTCCGTTTTCAATAATTCAGGATAACTTGTCCTGATAAAGGATACGGCCTCTTGCAGTAAATCATTCATCATTTCCACGGATCCTTCCATTTGCAAAACTTTGACTATAATATTAAAATAACATATTTTTCATGGTATCTCTAAAAAACACAATTTTTTAAAAGCGCATTTTTTTAAAATGTGGCAATTCAGAGGCGGATTACTTTTCATAATACTTAAAGTAAGTTCATAAATTTCTTATACTATAACATCTCTAGTAACTAAATAATTATCGGTAAAGTTGTTACATTTGAGGTAAATGGATTATAATATATTAATAATGAGGTGATATGATGAATAATACGACACTTTGTCCACGATTTGAAAAAGGAATGCAAATCTTGAGTAAACGCTGGACTGGATTGATTGTCAATCAATTACTTAATGGCCCTCAACGGTTTTGTAATATTGAATCTGCATTCCCGATAAGCGGCAGGATTCTTTCTGAACGTTTAAAGGACTTGGAAATTGAAGGTATTGTTAAAAGGGACGTATATCCAGAGACACCGGTCAGGATTGAATATTCCTTAACTGAAAAAGGAAAGGCTCTTGCACCGGTAATGAACGAAATTCAAAATTGGGCACAAGAATGGCTTGAACCAATACAGAATCAATGACATAGGAATTAAAGGAAGGAGGAAGTTCCGCCAGCTGCGGACTCCCTCCTTTTTTGTTTAAGCGCCAGAGACTGGTGGTATATTTTTTACAGATAGAATAACACTAGGTTTATTCCAAATTTATGGGCGGTGAATTCATGAAACAAGCAGATTGCATTATTATTGGTGGAGGGATAGCCGGTATTCAGGCAGCCATCCAGCTCGGAAGATATAAACATGATATTATCGTCATTGATTCTGCTCAAGGCCGATCTTCCATTGCCAAGGCTTACCATAACATTCTTGGATGGCCTGATGGGGTAAGCGGCAAACAATTAAGGACGCTTGGCAGGCAGCACGCTGAAAAATTCGGTGTCGAATTCCTGGATGATACAGTGAAATCTCTTGAAAAAAAGCAGGACAAGTTTTTTATCCGAACAAAGAATGACATGGATTATGAAGCCAAAATGATTTTTCTTGGTACTGGCATTACTGATAACATTCCTCCAATCAAAAACATTTATCCGACCCTTGGGACATCCACATATATATGCCCTGATTGTGATGGGTATGAGATCATGGATAAGCAAACCGTTGTCATCGGAGGCGGAAATGCGGGAGCGGGCATGGCGCTTACTCTATTATATTGGTCAAAAGATATCATTTACGTAAATCATTCGAAAACAAGAATTGATGATGAGTATAGGGAAAAGTTAAAGGAAAATCAGATTCCTGTAATTGAAGAGGAAGTTTGTGAAGTTCATATTAATGCCAAACAGCAGTTGAAAGCCGTTCAATTAACATCCGGTAAAATAATCGAAGCTGAAAAAGCATTCACGGCATTTAAAGGTAACAAACTTAATAATGAGCTAGCCTTGCAATTAGGTGTGCAAGTAAATGAAAACAATCATGTGGTGATTCATCCACGGACTAAAGAAACGAATATTAAAGGAGTCTGGGCAGGCGGCGACCTCGTTGCCCATTCCGAACAAGTCACCATTTCGATGGGGGATGGCACCCAAGCAGCGATATGGATTCATAAAAGGCTGCTAGGCCAGCCACTTCCATACGATTGACAACCTGATGGAAAAACACAAGGCGACCTGTCCACCAGGCCGCCTTTTACATTGGTATTTATAAAGTTTTCCACGTTAGCCTTCCATACACATCTATATTCGATTCCTTCCCTTAAAAACTTTAACCAAAATGAGAATGACCGCAATGATAAGCAAGATATGTATAAATCCTGCAGCCACTTTAAAGACTAAACCAAGAACCCATAATAATAATATTATACCAATAATTGTCCAAATCATGATAATCCTCCTTCTTCCCTTCTTTAAATGATTTTTTATTAATAAGAAGCTACAACGAAATTTTTTGCTTACATTTAAATTACCCATATCTTTCTGTAACAAACCCTCACCCTATTTTTTACATAAAACTGTAAATGCTGTAAATGATAATAAAGAAATAAGGAATCTTCCATATTGAAAAACATCCACCATCAGGAAGAGACTTACAAGCTTTATAGGTACCGCAAAAATCAATTAGAAGGAGTCGTTCATTCATGAAAAAGTTTTTAGTCATCTGTCTAACAGCCTGTTCCCTGTTCTTGGTTAACCTGAATCATCCGGCTGCACAGGAAAATAAAGTAAAACAGGAAAGTGTCCAATTCACTGAAGCTCAAAAATCGGAAATCGCTAAGATCCAAAAGCAGATACTCGCTGACAAAAAGCTATTGATCGAAAAATATGTCGAGTATGGCGCTCTCTCGAAAGAAGAAGCCGATAAAATGGTTTCACATTTTGAAGAACATTATAAAATGATGGAAGAACATAATTTCCAAATTCCGCCGCACCTCCCACATGCTCGGCACATGCATAAGTAATTGTATGTTTTTTTGCCTATATAGCCTAATAATCCGACCTGATGAATAGGCCGGATTATTTTCATTCTTTTGTCCTTGATAAATAAACATTACGCGTTTACCATTTACTAAAGGATTTATATTTCTCTTTAGCGAAATACATAACTATGAGAAATGAAAGGGTGAAAAGGATGAACAAAATAGGCATTACAGCAAGAGACTTATTTCACTTGAAATCAGTAACCGATCCAAAGCTATCCCCGGATGGCAGCATGGCGATTTATGTCCAAACCAGAATAGATGAAAAAACGGAAAAATACATTTCCAATCTGTATATGTTCAGCCTGATTACGAATGAAACTAAGCAATGGACGTTTGGGGATAATCGTGATACATCACCAGCCTGGTCCCCCGACGGCAAGCATATCGCCTTCATATCGGACAGATCAGGTAAAAAACAAGTTCACATTATTGGGAGCATTGGTGGGGAAGCTCGACAGCTGACACATTTCGTTAACGGCGTAACAAAGCCTATTTGGTCTCCTTGTTCCACAAAGTTGCTGCTTTCAACCGGATTAAAGGTGGGCGAAAACCTTAATACGGTTAAGGAAAATGATTTGTCCAAAGAAGTTCATAGGTATGACCGTATTAAGTATAAATGGGATGGGAGAGGCTATTTTGATCAGTTATATCAGCAGCTGGTTATAGTAGGAATTTTTAAGGGAGATTCCACATTGCTAACAGAAAACAATATTGATCATCATCCGAATGCATGGTCCCCAGACGGACAGCATATTGCCTTCATAAGCGGAGATGCAGAAAGAAGTGATGATGAACTTTTTTCCGATATTTTCATCATGGAACTAGAAACGAAAGCTTTAGAGAAGATAACGGATGGCAAAGGTTTCTTTAGAGATCCGAAATGGTCACCAAATGGTGAATATCTATCATTCATTGGCCATAATAAAGAATTTGCCGGTGCCACCTTTTCAAATATCTGGTTATATTCCATATTCGATCAAACGACTCAGTGTTTGACCGATGGATGGGACGTCCAAATTGGAGATTCCGCAATTGGGGATTTCCAAATCGGAGCTGTCGACCCAGGTATCTTATGGACAAACGATAGCCAAGGCTTTTATTTTTTAATAAGCGATTACGGAAATACCGGAGTTTATTATGGTTCCATTGAAGGAGCCATGTATCCATCGATCCTTGACCCGCAGCATATATACGGCCTGACTATAGATCCCCAAAGCCATCGTGCTGTCGTGGCCATAAGTACACCTGTTCATCCCGGGGATCTCTTTGCTTATAACCTTACCAATGGCGATAAGAAACAAATCAGTTTTGTTAATGAGGATTTTTTGAAGGATAAACATTTGTCCATGGCTGAACCCATTACATTTCCATCTGTTGATGGACTTACCATTCACGGCTGGCTCATGAGACCGACTGATTTTAAAAGTAATCAAAAATATCCGCTCATTTTAGAAATCCACGGCGGTCCGCATATGATGTATGCCAATACATATGTTCATGAATTCCAGACCTTGGCTAATGAAGGGTATACTGTTTTGTTCACTAACCCGCGCGGAAGTGTTGGATATGGCCAAGATTTCGTAAATGCCTGCCGGGGCGATTATGGAGGCATGGATTATAAGGACTTAATGGCTGGAGTTGATCACGTTCTAGCTACGTATGATTTTATTCAGCATGAAGATTTAGGTGTATCCGGAGGAAGTTATGGAGGGTTCATGACAAATTGGATCATCGGACATACCAACCGCTTTAAGGCCGCTGTGACTCAGCGTTGCATCAGTAACTGGCTAAGTTTTTATGGTGTCAGCGACATTGGTTATTATTTTACAGAGTGGGAAGTAGGCGGCGATATCGTTAACTCTGCTGAAAGATTATGGCAGCACTCTCCTTTAAAATATGTTTCCAATGTGACTACCCCTTTACTTTTACTTCACGGTGAAAAGGATTTCCGCTGTCCCATTGAACAGAGCGAGCAATTTTTTGTCGCTTTAAAACGGCAAAAAAAAGAAGCAGTGCTTGTTTCATTCCCAGATGAAACTCACGAAGTATCCCGAAGCGGATCTCCAAAAATGCGCCTGCAACATGTTGAGGAAATCAAAGGATGGTTCAATAAGTATCTTTAAAAACAAAGCTCTGTTAGCAAAAGCTAACAGAGTTTTGTTTTTAGTGTTGAATTTGGTCCCTGTCTTCGGAAATTGAACTTAAAGCATTTCCCGCCATTGAATTTGTCTGATGGTGTACAGCAAGATCACCTAATGCCACGACTCCCACCAGCTTGTCATTCTCAATGATAGGGAGCCTTCTGATTTGCTCGGTAGCCATTAACTCTTCAGCTTCCTCCACTGACATACCTGGCGTGCCTGTTACAAGGTTCGTGGAAATGACATCAGTAATTCTAGTTGAATTCGGCTTTTTCTCTGCCACACAGCGAATGACGATATCCCTGTCCGTGATGACACCAATTAAATGGTTATTCTCCAAAACAGGAATGACACCAACATCATCATTCTTCATTTTGACTGCTGCTTCATATATATTATCTTCCGCAGTGCAACAATTCACGTCTGTTGTCATGATATCTCTTAATGTAGTCACGGATATCCCTCCATTTTCATAAGTTGCTTGTTTATTTTTGACTTCTGAAGAGAAATTATTCATGAAACATATTCATGTTTCATTCCACATATTTCCCATGGTCCGGCTTAGCTAATGAATCGAATTCCTTTGCAAGCTTTGATAAACCCATTTCCAGCTCATGCCCTTCAACAGGATACCCGTGCCCCGTTATGGCAACAGCCGGCTTCATACTTTCCAATAACTTTACAGATTCTTTTGCAGCCTCCCAATCGGTTGTCAAATACCGCGGTGGGCCTGCTATTTCTTTCTCCTGAGTGATGACCTTGTATAGTGAATCTTGCCTGACATTCACAAAAGCATCTCCAGCAATCAAACTTCGGTCACTATCACGGAAAAGTGAAATATGTCCTTTTGAATGGCCAGGAGTGTGAACCCATTTCCAATCACGAAGTCCGGGAACACTATGATCATCAGGCAATGGCTGAACTTTTTCATCAAGGTTGATTCCCTCATTCGGAAATATCCAGGAAATTTTTGCAACCATCCCTCCTTCAACAGTAGGGTCCGGATGGGGGTAATCTTCCTGTCCCGTTAAATAAGGCATTTCTTTTATATGGGCATAAACTGGAGCTCCCCAATGCTCCATTAACTCAATCAGTGCTCCAACATGATCGAAATGTCCATGTGTCAAAATAATGGCAGCAGGTGGATTTTGCGGTCCATATATTTCTTCTGCAGTTTTCTTTATTACCTCTGCTGAGCGTGGCATCCCTGCATCTATCAATACCCATTGATCATCTTTGGGTGACCCTACAAATATTACATTAACGATTTGGACGGACAGACAATATATATCCTCATTTATTTTCTGTACATCACCATTGGAGACTGAAGTCATTGGCATGAATTTTTTATTCAAATGATTATCATCCATTTATAATCCTCCTAATTTTGAACATTCTTTTTTAAAAGGATACCCTGTACAAGAAAATAAAAAACAACCTATTATTTATATAGGCTGTTTCAGACAGAAGACAAATTCAAAGTAAAAAGCGAGTTTGCCTTCTTTTTTTTATTTTTAAAAATGAAGATGATTTCAGAAATCCGCTCGCTTTCCGCCGTCTGTCCGCCGGGGGTCACGGCTAGCCATTAAACCGAGTCTTCTTTTGAAATCCGGTTCGGGCTGCGACACTTCCGGAAGCCCTTTTGTCAACAAACTGAAACATCCAATAATCTATATAGTCTGTTTCTCAGAATACATCCCTCCGGGTAAACACTGTAAAAGATACAATTAAAGCAAGAGCCCACCAAACGAGCAAGGTAATGACAGATGATAATAAAGTCATCCCTTCTATCGGTGGAGCCGTGCCGCTAATATAAGCGGTCAACTTCAAATTCACCATAAAGAAATACTTCGCTGATTCCCATGATGAAACCATATTGTTCAATATAGCCCCGGAAATTAATGCAGCCAGCATGATGCCCATGCCAGCAGGAGTGCTCCTTACTAAAACCGAAAGCATGAAAGAAAGAGTCCCTACAACAACCGCCACCAGCCAGACAAGTCCCAAATCCATCAATAGGAATTTCCATTGTTCAACTAACCTTACTTGACTGACATCTACATCAGCACCATTCAATTCAAATCCCGTTATTATGGGGGCCCCCCAGCCTTGGTACCCGAAAACGATTCCTGATAAAAGGTAAGACAATAAGGCTGTCATCGCCACGATAATCGAAACCGATAATAATAATGTTACATATTTGCTCAATAAGATTTTCCAGCGCTCCACTGGCCTTGTCAACAGAAGTTTGATCGTGCCTTGTCCATTTTCGGAAGAAACCAAATCACTGGCCACAATCATGATCAACAGCGGAATGAACAAATCAATTGCATTTTCCAAAAACATGCGTGTAAAAGTAGCTGCGCCTGGTTCTGAGGGATTAATATCATGATCGAGATAATATTGCTGCTGCTTCAGACTTACTTGCAGCTGTTCACGCCACTCATCCAGCATCCTATTCGAGCCCAACCGATTTTGAGTATCAATGATTTGCTGCTGAAGAGCCGCACGCCAATCATCAGTTCCCAACTTCTCCCGTTGCTCTTCCACTTGTTTGTATTGGGCATATGTAAACATCAACACTAAAATTCCAACGATAATACCGATTATGATCAGCCGTTTTTTTGCCAACATCTTCATCATTTCATTTTGGACCAATTTATTCAATGCCTGCACCTCCGACACCGGTAACTTGTAAAAACAACTCTTCCAATCCTGGGAGCTTTCGATTCATTTCATGCACCCTCACCCCTGCTTGGTTAAGTGCTGCATTCCATTCAGGCGTTTCGGATTCATCATAAGCTGTAATGATATATTTTTGATCTAAGGTAATATCGGTGAAGCGGCTAAGAATTTCCGCTCCCTTTTGAATAGGTTCCACCCGCCAAATTATCCGCTCCTGCTGGGATAATAAGCTTTCCACTGTATCCGTTTTAATAATTTCCCCGCCTTTAATAATTGCGACCCGGTCACAAAGTTGCTGTATTTCACCTAATAAGTGTGAGGAAACCAGCACACTCATACCCTCTTCTTCAGCCAGCTTCCTGATGAATTGTCGCATTTCACGGATTCCGGCAGGATCTAGACCGTTAGTCGGTTCATCCAATATTAATAGCTTAGGACTGTTCAGCATTGCCTGCGCGATTCCTAAACGCTGCCTCATACCTAACGAATAGGTCTTCACTTTATCGTGAATTCTCGCTTGCAGACCGACGAGTTCAACAACCTCGATCATTCTTGTTTCATCGACTTCAGGTAACATTCTTGCAAAGTGGAGTAAATTATCCCACCCACTCAAAAATGGATATAATTCTGGATTTTCAACGATGCAGCCCATTTGCTTCATGGCCTTCGTAAATTCCTGACGAACATCATAACCGCATATATGGATGGAACCTGAGGATGGCTTAATCAATCCGACCAACATGCGGATTGTCGTCGTCTTACCTGCCCCATTCGGTCCTAAAAAGCCGAAAACCTCACCTTCATTCAACTCAAAATCTATTCCTTTAATAATTTCCCGTTTGCCAATCTTTTTTCTCAATTCCCTAACAGACAATGTCACCTGTTTCATCGTTCCACATCCTCCCATTTGATTAAAGGAGCAACTCTATCAGCAATTAAACGATACCCTTTCTTATTAGGGTGAAAATTGTCCGAATACAAATACTCATTTACCGACAATTGAAATAAATCGAATGTTGGAACAAAAATTGCATTTTCATAATGAGCCACGACTTCCGCCGTTGCATTATTCCAGTCCCGTACGATGCGGTTCGTATCTAAGTCTTTATCCAAATCTATAAATGGATTATACAGACCAAGTAAC
The DNA here is from genome assembly GCF_050269675.1 of Peribacillus sp. NPDC076916. Classification (NCBI taxonomy): domain Bacteria; kingdom Bacillati; phylum Bacillota; class Bacilli; order Caryophanales; family Bacillaceae; genus Peribacillus; species Peribacillus sp. NPDC076916. The sequence goes on along the minus strand of NZ_JBNNIU010000002.1, from coordinate 681,066 downwards.
AAAATAGTAGCTGAATCATTGACTTTATTTATATCTTTAAAAATTTCATGTAAATTTCCCAAGAAATTCTTTTGTGAAACGGATATAGCTTCACGATCATATTCAAGCAGGGTCTGCCCTTTTTGAAATAAATCGTTCCCCCCGATTGTAACTAAAATAACATCAGCTGCCTGGATTTGGCGCTTAACTTCCGGTTGTTTCACTTGCTGCACCAATTCTTTAGACACTTGTCCATTAATTCCGAGGTTATGAATGATTGGTTTTCTTTTATATTGACTCTTCAACTCTTCAACAACAAGTCCAACATAGCCTTTGCCTGTTTCATCACCTGTGCCACGTGTTAATGAATCGCCTAATGCCAATACCGTAAAATCAGCAGGAAGGTCACTTTTAATGGGGGTTTCTTCAATTACTTCCATATCGGACGATCCTTTTCCATAATGGTCCATCATCGCCCATCCTAGGCAAAATGCAAAAAACAGGCTGATTAGGGCTGATACGATGGTAGTAGCTAACACTTTTGGTTTACTCAAAAACACTCACCCTTCCATTCATTCTCTATCTTCCATTAAATCATATTATTTCCAAAAATAAAAAAACGTTTACTTATGGACAAAATCCCAACAACTTATCAAAAAAAAAGGCAGAATGGGACATATGTATTCCCTTTCTGCCTTTTTGGAATGACTGTTTAATCGATTCCTGACCTTTCACGTAATACCCTTTGATATTGTCTACTCCTTTTGACCTGAAACATGATGCCACCCCCTAAAGAAGGCACTCGGGGGCCGCTAGTGATGAGAAATGAACGGTCGTTAATGAAGCCCTAGACCTGAGTTTTGCATGCCCACTTCAATTGAAATCATTTTTGATCTTCCTTATTAGAACTGTTCACTCATCAATTTTCCATTATACCTATGGGTTTCCCCATTACTTTTACATTCTTTTCTACCTTCATGAGCCATATTGTAAGCAGGATCCCGATCAGTGTGAGTAATCCATAAAATAAATAGACTGAATATATCCCTGATTTTTCCAATATTATACCGCCGCTGAAGGTACTGAACCAGTTCCCCAATCCGTTGCCAATGGCGGAATAAAGCGTTATTGCTGTTACTGTTATACGTGCTGGGACAACTTCCCTGATATATTGTAAAGCTGCTGGAATGAATAAGCCAAGTGAAAACCCTTGAATGATCGAAGTCACATATACGGTAGCCAAACTTGGTTCAGTGAAGTATAAACCCCAGCGGAGCAATGAAGCCGTGCCAGCCAGTAAGGTAATTGGCAGCAAGCCTATCTTATGAATCCAGGCACCTGCCATTCTCATAAAGGGGATTTCCGATAATACAGCTAATAGGAACGCGATGCCAATTCCTGTATATGTACCGCCTCTTGCCTCGACAAACAAACCATAGTATACATTATTTGCAAGATTAGGACCAAAAAGCAAGAACGTTATAGCAAGAAAGATAAGAAATCGCTTCATGGTAATCAATTCTTTCATTCCACCAAAAAGTTTCACTTTCCCCCCTGGTGGTTCTTCGGGCAAACGAAGAGCCAGACCAGCCGCTATCAGCAGGCCGAAGAAAAAGGCATAAAATATAACGGAAGGACCCATGAAGGATTCAGATAACTTGCCCATTATAAAAACAGCCACACCGTAACCAAGTGATCCGAATAAACGGATTTTCCCATAATTCGATTTGATTTTTGTTGTATATTGAAGGGTGATGCTATCAGAAACTGGTATTATCGCACTTTGAAAGATGGCCAAAGCGATTGCGACGGATACGAAAAGGAAATAGTGTTCGAACAGCAAGTAGCCTAAACCGAATAGACCAGCAAGAAACGATGTCATTGCGAGTATTTTTGCTGGTCTCCCGCTCCAATCACAAACAATTCCCCAAAAAGGTTGAAAAACGATCATCACTATCGGTCCAACAGACATGATCGTCCCTATCTCAATACCTGATAAACCTCCCTCATTGGCCAAATAAACGCTTAATAGCGGTGTTAAACTTCCCACTGCAAAAAAAGAAAAAAGGTAAAATACCTTCAAGCTAATAATATTGACATGCTTTTGTTTTTCCAAATCCCGTTCCCCCACACAGACATCTTCTAAAAAGTTGATGATTTTTTTCATTGCTTCCTATTAGACATTAGGGAGCACGATATTAAAGACTGTTCCTTTATTGACTTCGCTCTCGACATAGACATTTCCAGAATGGCTTTCTATGATTTTAAAGCTGATCATGAGACCTAACCCATTACCAGATTTTTTCGTTGTGAAAAATGGTTCTCCCAATCTCTTAAGCTGCTCTGGCGGCATCCCAATTCCTGTGTCGGTTATGGATATATGCACATTATCCTCTTTAAGTTCAGTAATGACTTTTATGAATCCACCGTCAGGCATAGCTTCCATACCATTTTTAATGAAGTTCAATATGACCTGTTTTAACCGATTCTCATCACAACGAACGAGGATTTCTTCGTCATTACATTCCGAAATCAGCGTGATGTTCTTCTTCCTGGCTTCAAACTCCGTCAAAGATACAACATTTTGAATGATCGACACAAGGTTCTTCGTTTCCAATATCAATGCCTGTGGTTTGGCCAATTGTAAGAACTCTTCAACTATCTCATTCACACGATTGATTTCATCCATGATTATTTCTAGATATTCTTGTTTATTTTCGTCCGTTTCATCCAATTGCAAAAATTCCGTATACCCTTTCATGGAGGTCAGCGGATTCCGTATTTCATGCGCCACCCCAGCAGCAAGCTGACCGACAGCGGCTAATTTATCCTGCCGATGGAGCATCTCTTCAGATTGTTTACGCTCAGTTATATCATATCTCAGTGCCAAGAACTGAAACGGCTTTCCTTCTTCGCTGAAAAATGGAACAATCGTTGTATCGACCCAATAAAAACTGCCATCTTTCGCCTTGTTTCTAATTTCACCTTTCCAAACTTTCCGTTCATGGACGGTCTTCCACATTTGTTCAAAGAATTCCTTTGAATGGTATCCGGAATTAACCATTCTATGGGTCTGGCCTATCAATTCACCTTTGCCATAACCTGAAACCTCCGAGAACTTTTCATTCACTTCAATAATGACTCCTTTATCATCGGTTATCGCCACAATCAAAGATTGGTTAATTGCATATTGCATATCTTCTAGTTCCTTGATTGACCCCTTTAAAGCATTTTCTGCTTTTTTACGAGCGGAAATGTCCGAACGGATGGAAATATATTGATATGGTTTCCCCTTTTTCATAAACGGAACGATAGTTGTATCCACCCAATACAGATTACCATCTTTAGCCCGATTGCATATTTCACCATGCCATGTATTCCCTTGGCTGATCGTTTGCCATAAGTCAGTGAAAAATTCTTTTGCGTGATAACCAGAATTGATTATCGAATGATTTTTTCCAATTAGTTCATGTTTTTCAAATTGTGATATTTCCAGGAATTTTTCGTTAACATATGTAATGATTCCTTTTGCATCCGTGATGGCGACGATTGCCGATTGATCTAAAGCATAACGGATATCACTCACAGTATTATCACTTTTTGCTAACCTACGGCCCACGATCGTACTTGAAGCTATCAAGCTGGCAAGGATGAATATTGAAACGAAGCATGTAAGATAAAGCATAAGTGGAGTGAGTGGAACAAATTCATCCGTTTCATTTTTCACATTCATTGGTAACACTCTCACAAAAAGATAATAGCCTTCAATGATTGCACCACTCATCATGAGCGTACTGACTGGCTTTAGCGAAGATTGACTTAATTTGTTAAAATAAAATAATATTGCAAGCGCTGCTACAAATAATACAAAGATACTGAAAAGCGTACTGAGAACCGACAATGGGCTAAAGTGCAAGGAGTGATTTAAAGAAGATGTTCCCATTATATAATTAGATAAAATGGCCATCGTAAACATAAAGCCGCAAAATACGATTTGCAGGACTTGGGTTTTATACGATATGGCCAATAACCCAACCCCTGCGAGCGCTATCGCTAAAGCTAACGAAAAAATTATTGTAGAAAAGTTGGATGCTGCCATTCCTGAATTATCGAGGGTATATATGACCACAAAATTAAGCGTCCAGATAGCCACTCCCATAGAGCAGCTGCTCCCTATATATACCAGGCGTTTATATCTCTCTATCGTCAGTAATGTTGTCAATAAATCCAATGCCGTATAACACGCCATTATTATCAATAGTACTGCAATCATAAAGAGGACAGGATTTGATGCCACAATTGATTGTTCCATTTTTTTACTTGATCACCTCTAACGTTCTATTCTCCTATATTGTAATGTAAATTCATAGGACCTCAAAGGTTTTTATTTCCTTACTCCTGTATATTTACACTCTGATTCTTTCGGCGCAACCCCTTCCTCAAGAAAATGCAGGTTTTTTCATAAAATCAATTAAATGAGAAATACTATTGTTTTATATGGAGTAGAATATGAATACATGGTACTGACAAGCATTCACAACCCTGCTTCATCATTCCAGGGAATGATGAATAATACCAAAAATTATTCAGGAATATAATAATTAGGAATGTTAATTTCTTTATTTAATTATACCTATAGGTTTATAATTAAATGGAACTTATATAGAGAGAAGGAGTGGGGGCATGATTATGTCAGACCTGGCAGGTGCAAGTACAACAGAAATTATGCAAAAGAAGACCCAGCATAAAAGATTAACACTTAGACAAATTTTACAAAGAGGTCTATTAATTACAATCGGTGCAGTTTTAATGGCTGTCGGCCTCGAGATTTTTTTAGTGCCGAATAACGTAATCGACGGGGGCATAACGGGTATTTCGATTATGTTATCTTACATCACTGGATGGAAGCTTGGAATCTTTCTTTTCATTTTGAATCTTCCTTTCTTTTTTATCGGTTATAAACAAATCGGAAAAACCTTCGCATTCTCTACCCTTTATGGAATTTTAGTCCTTTCCATTACCACTGCATTGCTTCATCATGTACCAGCTTTCACTCAGGATATCCTTCTAGCGTCCGCTTTCGGCGGTATGATTCTTGGAATTGGTGTTGGAATGGTCATTCGATATGGCGGCTCGTTGGATGGCACAGAAATACTTGCTATTCTCGCTAGCAAGAAGCTCCCTTTTTCCGTTGGGGAGATCGTCATGTTCTTTAATTTATTCATCCTTGGCAGTGCGGGCTTCGTATTCTCGTGGGATCGTGCCATGTATTCGATCATAGCCTACTTCGTGGCATATAAAACGATGGATATCGTCATCGCAGGTTTAGACGAATCTAAATTTGTTTGGATTATCAGTGATGAATTTAATGATATCGGCGAAGCGATAATGAATCGTCTTGGACGGGGCGTAACCTTTTTAGCTGGAGAAGGTGCTTATTCTGGTGATGATAAAAAAGTCATCTTTTGTGTAATAAACAGGCTTGAGGAAGCAAAACTTAAAGAGATAGTCAAAAGCTTCGATCCATCTGCATTTCTTGCCGTAGGGGATATCGCGGAAGTTCGAGGCGGTCGATTCAAGAAAAAAGATATCCACTAACCTCACCTGCTTTTTGCTTCATCCAATTGGCAAAAAGATAAAAAAAGCTGAAGGGAGAATCCCCTTCAGCTTTTTTTATCTAGCCTTAATAGTTCCTTGGATTGTTGATTGCTTGAAGCATTCTGGTGCCGGGTTTCATCTCGCTGCTACATAACGGACAAACATGTTCATCATTACTTGTAAAGTTATCGCGAATCCAACCTTTGCAATCTTCTGATGTACATTCCCACACCTTAGTTTCTTCAGGAATGATTTCTTCCGTATTATTTCTTCTATACATATATCTCACTCCTTAGAATTGAATTGACTCCGTCCTGCATAACAGATCACAAGCCATAAAGATAAAAGAAAGAATAGATGGCGTTTAATCTAAATTGTGAGTAAATAACCATTCGCAAATTTAAGTATGATTATTGTTTTCTTTCAAAACAAACTTTTGAATGGTAAGAACTTGAGATTACGACATGATTTTTTCATATCTCAGTACCCATTATATCATATATATGCTTTTTTTATTTGAAGAAAAATTCTAAAAAAGAAATGATTCCCCAAAATGAAACACAGTCCCTGACTTACCCTTCAAGATAATCGAGACTGCGCTGTTCAAGAATCCATTCCATATGGTTCTTCCTGCTCGTTCAATGAACATTTCAAAGCGTATCGAGCATGAGAGTAATTTTTAATGCCAAAACCTAAAACAATGAAAGCCCTGCCTCTCTCCCATCCATACGGTTCCTAGACCGTGCCTGCGAGAATCAGATAAAAGCTTGTAAGTACATGTTTATTAATTAAAACCGTCCGTAATTCCAATTGGGTAGATTAAATTCCAAAAGACAAATGGTACATAGAAGTAAGTTAATGAAGAACAGAAATGGATCGAGGAAAATAATTACATGTAGTTCTTTTTTCTAGATGTGTTTAACTTGTTTCTACTTCATCATGAAAATGATGAAAAATTATTTTATTAATAAAAATGTTACTTTAAATTACCCTCCAGTGCTTTATTTCCATAACACTGAAACTTAATAATACCATAAATATTTTTATATGTAAAGCGTTATTCAAAATGAAATCACTCGTCATACTTCTTTCTTAAAATAAAAAATAAAGAGGCTATGATTCACCTCTTTTATTTAAACGCATTATACTCATTTTCAATTTTTGGAAGTTCCCTGACTTCCTCAATTAATTGACTTCCGCACATTGGGCAATCATAGTTTTCCGAGGCAAAATCTTTTCTCATCCAACCATTGCAATCCGCTGATCCACATGCATATACTATCGTATCTTCCATAACGATTTCTGGTTCCTCTGAATTCTTTTTACCAAAATACATGAGCAACCTCCTCTTTTTTATATAAAGACTCTGATTAAAGGCGCAAAATTCCTCCTTTTTATCATTCCTAGTATACGCAATAAACTAAATTCTTATTTATTCAATGAAAAAATTATCCAAAAAACCTTATCACCTTTCGTTTTCCAACCCTGCTTTAACCAAGATCGCTTTAATCATGAAGTAGGAAATATGCTCAGGCAAGGCTTCTTTTAGCGGTTTCAATTTTTCAGAATCCAATTGTTTCGCAGTTTCCAAAACAAGATCAAACTCTTTATCCGAGAAAATCTCATCCCATTTGATATCCAAATGTTCTTCTGCACACTTTAATAAATGATTTTCAATTGAAACGGAAGACAGCCCTCTCAATGTTCCTATTTCCTTGATTGATTTGCCTTCCCGATATAAGCGGTAGCTTTCTAAATGAGATGGTTTAGTAGCTCGCTTTACCGTTTCCTTTGTAACCATAGTATTCATTTCTATTTCAGGATGTGCCTGTACATACTGGGAAATACCTTGTAAGAACACAGATCCGAAGCGTTCAAATTTCTGCATCCCTACGCCTTTAACTTCCAGGAATTCCTCTTCTGTCCTCGGCAATTTGACAGCCATATCTTTCAAAGATGCATCGGAAAAAATAATGAATGGAGGTACATTTTCCTTACTTGCCAATTCTTTTCTTAACTGTCTTAAATCTTCGAACAACCCATGATCTGCACTGATGCTGCTTACTTTTTTCATTTCCTTACGCAGGACTTTTTTCTGTCCCAGTAACACTTCCCTGCCAGCATTGGTGACCTTGAGGACCGGAAACTGGCCGCCCGTCATTTCGATGTACTGTTTTGCGGTCAGGAAATCAATGAAATCACCTACATCCTTCGCAGATTGATCATTGATGATACCATAGGTTGAAAGCTTCTGGAATCCAAACTCTTCAATTTTCTTATTGCGTGATCCCGTAAGCACTTGGGAAATCATCGTTTTACCGAATCGCTCACCCATTCGCAACATGCATGAAAGGACCATCTGTGCCTGAGTAGTTACTTCAACAGAGTCACGTTTATCTGTACAATTTTCGCAATGACCGCAATCTTCCGGATTTTCTTCTCCAAAGTATCGAAGGATGAAGGCTTGCAAGCACCCTTCTGTAAAACAATAATCCTTCATTCTGTTCAATTTCTTTAATTCCTGGGATTGCCACTCCTGCGAGGGATTAGATTGATCAATCAAGAAACGCTGTATCTGCATATCCTGAGGGGAATATAGGAGGATACATTCACTTTCCAATCCATCCCTCCCTGCACGGCCCGCTTCTTGATAATAACTCTCCATGTTCTTTGGAGTTTGGTAATGGATGACGTATCTGACATTCGACTTATCGATTCCCATCCCAAAGGCGGATGTTGCTACCATCAAGGGAACGTCATCCCGAATGAATTGGTCTTGCTGTTCCGACCGGTCTTGTTCATTCATGCCAGCATGGTATCGACCTGTTTTGAACCCGGCTTTAATAAGTTTGGCATACAAGGTATCGACTTCTTTCCTAGTGGCTGCATATATGATACCGGATTCACTTTTGTTTTTCTCTAAATAGCGCATTAAAAACCGTCCGCGATTTTCTTCTTTCACAACGGAAAAGAACAGGTTATCCCTGGAAAATCCCGTTGATACTGTATGCTGCACTGATATTCCTAGTGACTGACATATATCATCGGTCACATGCGGTGTGGCTGTTGCCGTTAATGCCAGTACAGTCGGAGCTGATGGCATGTTTTTCAATAAGGTTTTGATTTTTAAATAACTTGGTCTGAAGTCATGTCCCCATTGAGATATACAGTGGGCCTCATCAATGGCAACCAATGAAATTTCCACATTAAATAGGTCCTGTTGAAATGCAGGATTTTCCAGCCGTTCAGGTGCAACATAAACTAGCTTATATCTACCCTGCTTAATATCGTTCATTCTATTGGATGATTCTATCCCAGAAATGGAGCTATTAAGAAATGTGGCATCAATCCCATTTTGTTCGAGGGCATCTACTTGGTCCTTCATCAAGGAAATAAGTGGGGATATCACGAGTGTTACACCTGGTAACAGAAGGGCTGGAATTTGGTAACATATTGATTTACCTCCGCCAGTAGGCATGATTCCCGCCGTGTTTATTCCTTCTAAAACTTGTTCGATAATCTGTTCCTGACCTTTTCGGAATGATTCATAACCAAAGTATTCCTGTAAATAATCACGAGCTTTTTCCATCAATTTACTACTCCTCCTATATTCCTTGTTAGGATTCATAAGGATCTATTTCTTTCATTGTACCTGCTTTTCCCGTGAACCAAAAGGACAAAAAAAGCAGACACATTATGTCTGTGTCTACTTTTTTCAATATATAAACATGTTTTGTATGGTTTAATTAATTCAGGATTTGAACTTTGACGTTTTTAACGCCCCAATTCACGGCATCTTTTTCGTTAGGTACAAAAATGTCCACTCTATTCCCTTTGATGGCACTGCCTGTATCAGCTGCGGTCGCGTAGCCATAACCCTCTACATAAACTTTAGATCCAAGCGGAATGACTGATGGGTCCACTGATATTACCTTTGCATCAGGATTAGCTTTCAGGTTAACTCCTGTGGCTGTAGTACCGCTGCAGCCTTGACAATCAGCCGTATAGGCAGTTGCCCTAACAGTGATTTCCTTTTTGATTCCTGCTTGATCGTTGGATTCATTGTTTGTGTCTGCTTTTTCAGATGATTCTGCTGGTTCCGATTGTTCAACCGGCTTTGTTTGTTCTGCTGGTTTCGATTGTTCCACTGGCTTTGATTGTTCTGCTGGCTTTGATTGTTCCACTGGCTTTGATTGTTCTGCTGGTGCAGCTTGCTTTGATTCCTGCGCTGGCCCTACACTCGCAGCTTCTACTTTATTAGCTGCAGGTTTAATGACCAGTTTCTGGCCAGGATGGATTGTATCTGAATTTAAACCGTTCCAAGATTTAATATCATTTACCGCTACATCATATTTGTCTGCAATTTCCGATAATGTGTCCCCTGACTTTACTTTATAATGCTCCTCTTGAGAAATATGTATGGTTTCTCCGGCATAAATCACGTCTGAAGACAAATTGTTCCAAGACTTAACATCTTCTATTGATACTTTATATGTTTGAGATATCCCCCATAATGTGTCTCCATCTTTCACTTTGACATCTTCTGCTTGTACCGGAATTGTAAATGCACCGGATATTGCAGCCGCTGCCGCTAACGATAAGATTGATTTTTTCATATGTTTGTTACCTCCTTGTGAGCTGCTTTATAAGCTATGAGTTAAATCTTAACATAGTATTCTTCTATACAAAGAACAAACAGATAAAGAATAGATGACAAACATCACAGCAAGATAACGGGACTATAACAAGATTTTTTAATATTCTGAAAAAACATCATTTTCCAGATAATTTCCTTTCCAGGCCAGAGAAGTCATATTATGCATTATCCAGGCATAAAAATTAAAAGCTATATCTTTACAAAGGAGGTATTTTTTTGACTCGCGAAAAGACTTTTACATTAGTTAAGTCATATAAACCTTTCCATAGTAAATTCGATCCTTGTCCGCCTATTGGGAGAAAGTATTACAGGACACCTCCTAATTTGTATATTAATTTTCAACCGCCTAATATGGAGCAGTTCACACCGGAAGAAGCTTTGAAATACGGTACACTTTGGAAATTCTTTTATGATTTTTATGATAATCCATATCGGGAAAGGGAGACGTAAATGAATAAGAACCTGGATGATGAATATTATCAGTTGCTTGAACAAATACAGGCTGCCGATTTCGTACTTGTCGAGTTGACTCTTTATTTGGATACACACCCTAACGACCAGCAGGCTTTACAGCAATTTAATCAATTTCATGAATATTCCAAACAGTTGAAATCGGTTTTTGAGCCTAAATATGGTCCATTATTGGGATTTGGAAACAGTCCAGGCGGTGAAAATAAATGGGAATGGGGCCAAGGCCCTTGGCCATGGCAGGTATAAGGAGAGATGAGCTATGTGGGTTTACGAAAAGAAGCTGCAATATCCAGTTAAAGTCAGGGACTGTAATCCTCGATTGGCTAAATTTTTAATAGAACAATACGGGGGTGCTGATGGTGAGTTGGCTGCAGCACTCCGATACTTAAATCAACGATATACAATTCCGGATAAAGTGATTGGCCTGCTGACGGATATCGGAACGGAAGAATTCGCTCACCTGGAAATGATTGCCACAATGATTTATAAACTTACAAAAGATGCCACACCACAGCAGATGGCCGCAGCCGGCCTAGGTGAACATTATGTCAATCATGATAGTGCTCTTTTTTATCAAAACGCGGCAGGAAGTCCGTGGACTGCCACATATATTCAAGCTAAAGGCGATCCGATTGCTGATTTATATGAAGATATTGCCGCTGAAGAAAAGGCCAGAGCAACCTACCAGTGGTTGATTGACATCTCGGATGATCCTGATATCAATGATTCACTCAGGTTTTTACGTGAAAGGGAAATTATCCATTCGATGAGGTTCAGGGAAGCTGTGGAGATTTTAAAAGAAGAAAAAGGTAAAAAGAAGTTCTTTTAATGAAATTCACATAAAAAAAGGCAGCGGAGAAAATCCGCTGCTTTTTCATTTTCGGTCTGAAGAATATGTCCATCCATCTTCCTGGTAAATCTTTTCTTCTTTCATCAGTTTGCCGAGAGCACGCTTGAACGCTCCCTTGCTCAAACCGAAGTGAAACTTAATATCATCAGGTGGCGTTTTGTCACCATAAGGCATTGCACCGCCGCGATTCATTAAGTAAGTGAAGATGATATCAGCATCTTCCCCCATTAAATCTTGTTTAAAGGGGATTAATGAAACGTTAAGCGTTCCATCTTCTTTACTATCAATGACGCGCCCTTCAACTAATTCACCAAGACGGGGCTCCTCCTTGCGTTCACTCTCGTGAATAAAACAGCGGTACCCTTCTTGCGAAATAAAGAAAGATCCAACCATAAGCAAACGATAGACATTTCCCTTAATACTGGTATTACGGACTCCTTTTAAAGGAGCTTTCACTGCAATCTCCTGAATTATATCTTCCGTTGCAAGTTTACCAAACAGGCGATCATGACGATCTGTCTTCAGGGATACAAATAAACGATCACCAACCTCGGGCCATAAGCGATCTATATTCGGAAGGTCATCCAGGGATACAAGAATATCTTTGGAAAGACCGATGTCCACAAAAACACCCAGTTTCCTTTTCACATTGACAACTTCCGCCCAGCCATATCGATCAATCTGAATTTCGGGTATCTTCATTGTCGCTGTTAGCCTTGCTTGTTTGTCATGGTAGATGAACACAGTTACTTCATCGCCAATCTCAAGTTCCGTTCCTTCATTCATTTCATTATGATGAAGTAAGACATCTTCTGAACCATCCGTTAAAAACCATCCAAAATCAGCCTTACGTTCCACTTCTAACTCTACAGCCATACCGGCCTGAATTTTTTGCATGAATAAAAATCCTCCTGTAACTTACCTTTACCTACAATTGTACCCAATTATTTATTTTTCCAACATATTTGAATTTATCATTTTTTTGGTGTTCTGTATACCTATTACGGTTTTTTATTTTTTAACCCTTCTTTTCTTCATGGAATACTTGCGGGATCAGAATCTGCCCTTGTTTACCGTTACTTAACAAGGTATGCATGATCACTTTGGATAATTGGCTCGGTTTATAAGGTTTAACTAAATAATCCTTCGCTCCCAAGGAAATTCCCTTCTCCCTTTCGTCAAGTGCAGTCGATACAAAAACGGGAATCTCATTCAAGTGAGCAGATCCTTTTAATTCCCTTAGGATAGTCCAGCCGTCCATCTCTCCCTCTTCAAGAAGGATATCCAGTACAATGGCATCCGGAGGTGAGGTTTTCAGTTTTTGAAATGCCTTTCTACCACTGTTGAAATAGCTAACGTGGAAGCCACTGTCCATCAATTCATATTTTAGCAGTTCCGCTAAGTTTATATCATCTTCAATGACCATGATTTCATGGTTAAGTTTTCTTGGCTGTCCTTCATGGTTCTGCCCCAATTCTTTCAGAGTTACTCTAGGTAAGGATATGGTAAATGTACTTCCATGTCCATAATTGGAAACCACCGAAACATTTCCGCCGTGTGACTTTATGATTTCATCAACAATGGCTAATCCAAGGCCCGTTCCTCCAATCCGCCTGCGATCTGAATTATCGACCCTATAAAATTTCTGGAATAAATGCGGCAGTGATTCTTTTGGGATGCCTAAACCCTCATCCTGGATATCTATGAAAAGCATATCGTTCCTGCTATATACTCGGACAGAGATCCCGCCCCCATCAGGAGAATATTTGATTGCATTGCTTAAAAGGTTTGAAAACGCTTGTTCAATTTTTAAGCGATCCCCTAGGATCATTAAATCCTTGGCTTCGATATTGAGCCGAATATCGTGCTGTGCTGTATTTATTTCCAAATGTTCAATTACCTTTTGAATTAATGGAATGATTTCCACATATTTTTTTTCATATATTTGTTTACCGGACTCCATTTTTTGAACATCCAGGAAATCATTGATAAGTGCGGTAAGCCTTTTTGCTTCATTGTAAATTGTCTGTAAATATTTTGTTTGTCTTTCGGGTTTCAATGGTTTGTTCAGCATCAATTCGGTAAAACCAAGGACGCTTGCAAGCGGTGTCCTTAATTCATGACTAACTGTACTGACAAATTCGGACTTCATTTGATCCACTTCATATTCTTTTGTAATATCACGATAAACTAAAATTGTGCCATAGCCTTCATCGCGATAATGCAGTGTTTCAAGATATACCTTTATGACCTGATTCGTCTCTTCCTTTTTAAATGTAAAACTTCGTTCTTCATCATTCACTCCCTCCGGATTATTGATCGCTTCATCCATTGCATATAAAAACCTCTCCCCCTCCATTTGAGCAGCCATTTCAGCACTCCACGTTTCCCATGACATGTCAATTATTTGCTCAGGAAAAGAACCTATTTTAAAAATATCGCAAAATGGCTGATTGACCTGAATGATCTTTCTTTCCTGATCAATCAATTGGATGCCTTCCTGAATCGTGTTCAGGATATCCTGATTCAGCTTCCTATTCTCTTCTGTCTGTTCGTAAAGCTTGATCTTGTCAAGCGACGTTGAAATTTGCTTAGCCAAGGTTTCGCATTCTTCCACTTCCTGATCGGTAAATGGTGTCCCGTACCTGCTGAAAACCATGATTGCATCCACTTCTTTAAACGTGGATAAAACGGGAAGATATAAATCATAACTGTAATTCTTATTTTCGTGATACCCTTTCTCAGCCACATCTTGTTCTCTCTTTATAGTGAAGGGTTTCTTCTCTTCAAGGAGACGATGATTCAAACCGCTGTGGATATTATTCCGGAATTGCCGTATTCCATTTTCCGATATTCCGAATGATGAGGAGACATCCTCATGTACTAAAGCAATCATCCCACGATCAGCAGAAATTAACCTGCTCATATTAAAGACAATGCTTTTTAGCACTTCCTTTTTATCTAAAGTCGATGATATACCATTGATCAGTTCATTTCTCCTCGTGAGCTTCTGCTCATTATCAGTGATGATTCCAAGTGTTACTTGAAGTTCATTTTGCTGGGCTTGAAGTTCATCCTGCTGTGCAAGCAGTTCTTCATTATGCGCCATCAATTCCTGCTCTTTTTCCTGAACGCTTGTAAACATTTTTTTGAATGCAATCGACAATACCCCTAGCTCATCCTTCCGGTTCTCCTTGACGGAAATAACAGCCTCCCGTCCGGCTGCAATTTCATTCGCCGCTATTGAAAAATCCGAAAGAGGTCTTCCTATGTTCCGGATGATCGATCTGACGATGAATAAGAAGATGAATAAGAAAATAAGAACGAACCCGACAAAGGCTCCTTGAATATAGGACTGCTCTTTCGTCAGATCCTTCACATTTTTATCGAGCCTTTCCGTTAAAGTGCCCGAGTATGATTTAATAGTACTGCGAAGACTCGTAATTTGTGCCGTAATTTCAGTACTATCCATTTTTTCAACCTCTAACTTCCCCCCTTTTTTTTCGGAATCAAATAAAGATGGAAGAACCCCACTAAAATAATATTCAGTAAAAGTCCCAAGCTCATTGGAGATATTCTTATCCTCCTTTGTATTGGCAATCTCCTTAAACGCTTCAATATTTTCCGTGATTGAAGTTTCCTCATTTAATGCTTTATCCTTTAATGCATCATTATTGAAAGCTATATATCCCTTAATATCTAAAAAGACGGTATTATATTGATCGAATATTTCATCCATCAACAATTGTTTATCCACAATGCTTTGCCTCTGTTGGATATATTCAGTATTCAAAGACTGCAAAAAATAAAATAAAACCCCTGTACCGACAATAAATAAAATGATACAACCCGTCATTAAAGAAACTACTTGCCTAGAAAGGCTCTTAGTAAAGTAAGGATTCAGTTTCATGCAAAATGACCTCGATTTTTTCTATTAATTTTAACGGACTAAATGGTTTGGACATGAAATAATCCGCACCCGCTTCCAATATCCTTTCTTGTTCAAATTGTTGGCTTTTTGCAGATAACATCAAGATTTTCCCTTGGTTTTTAATTTCAGACGACTGGATTTTTTCAATGATTTCCAATCCGGTATATCCGGGCATCATATAATCAAGAATTATAAGGTCGTACGTATTGCTTTCGAGAAGCTGTATGGCCTCCATTCCATCCGCTGCTTCATCAACCTCATAATCTTCATCTTCTAAAGTGTCAACTACTAGCATACGTAACACTTCCTCATCTTCCGCTAATAAAATACGCTTCATCATTCATCCTCCTAATTAACCTTCATGCGATTGGTGACTTGACTCCTGAAGTGTTCATGCTCCATTTTGCAGATGGTATTCCATCGCAATATGTGACCGTAAAATCCCCTTGCCCAGTTAAATTAACTTCGTCAATAGACGCTCTATCCTAGCCTGAAGTTCCCTAATGCTAAATGGTTTCGTTACATAATCATCCGCACCAAGTTTCAAAGCATTTGCAATAGCATTTGTACTTTTCCTTCCAGTTAGCATTAAAACGGTGAAAAACTCAGCATTACTGCTTTGTTTCACATTTTGCAGCACTTCAATTCCATCCATGATGGGCATCACTCCATCCAGGATTAAAAAATGCCCTACATCTTCTTTTGCTCGATTGGATTTCAAAAATGATGGACCATCTTCATATACAGCGATATTCAAATCAAAATGCGGAATTTGTAGCGAATGCAAGGCTTTAGTTAAGATGGTCCGGATAATGAAATCATCATCGATAACGGACACATTGAGGGATTTCTTGTTATTTCCCGCTATTTGCATGCTTCCAACTCTTCCGCGACCTGAGCGTTTCGCTTCATATAAGGATGTGTCGGCTTCCTCCAATGCCTTCTTGGGCGTAACATCTTCATTATCAACCGTAAAAACACCCGCAGAAAATGTAACCGAAAATGTGTGACCATTCTGGTTGAATTTCTTTGCAGAAAAGTCCTTGATTAACTTTGTTAACTTGTGTTTAGCTTCATCATTCGATGTATCGGGGAAAATAATGATGAATTCCTCCCCTCCATACCGGCAAATCAAGTCCGAATTCCTTATATTGCTTTTCATGAATCGGGCAAACTCAGCCAGTACAAAGTCGCCCACCGAATGTCCATATTGATCATTCACCCTTTTAAAGTGATCTAGATCAATGATGCTTATCGAAAAATGACGCCCTGACCGCTTATAATCATTAAAATAGCGTGGCAGTGTATCTTCTAGGAATCTTCTATTATATACCTGTGTCAACTCATCAATAAGCACCGATTGATCAAAGATTTTCTTCCGCTGTATATGCCTTTCCATCTTTACGATAAACTCATCGATATCAATCGGCTTACCAATAAAATCATCCGCACCCATCTTGAATGCTTTTATCCGGGAATCTTTATCGTTCTGTATGCTGATCATGATCTTCGGTATGAAATATTTCTCGTTATGTAGATGAATCTCTTGAAGGATTTGAAAACCGTCCTTTGCAGGTAACTGAATATCAAGAATTAGGCAATCCGGCTGCATTTCAAAGTATTGATTTGTCGCTTTGACAGGGTCGGCGTTCGTTATGACCATCCATCCCTTATCCTCCAATAGATCTTTCAATAAAATCAACATGGAAATATCATCATCAATGATCTGGATGAGCGGGGCTTGTGAATCGCGGACAGGTTTTGCTTTTATTTCAACTTCATCAAAATGCTCATATTCATATGTATGTTCAATGAGCTCAAAAAGGAAATTCCTAAGTTCCGTCCGATTCCAGACCTGCTCACTATCTTCATCCATCCCTTCCAATAGCTGTTCGGTGATGGACATAAGTCCACACAATTGCAGGGTACCAGCCGTTCCTTTGATTGAATGCAGAAAACGGAATATCTCTTGGGCAGGAATGGTCTGCTCTGCATCCAGCTCTAACCAATCAGATAGTTTGTTTTTTATATTCCCAAATAAGCTATTTTTGTATTTTTCCATATTTACAAGATTCACTTCTTATCACTTAACCCTTTCCACCTAAACGACCCTACGGTCATCCTACTCCCAACAATTTCAACAATGACTTTTTGACTACTAAAATCTGTTTAACTCACTTTAACTAGGCCTAAAGTATATGCTTTCAGGAATATTTTACATCATAAGGGTTAGTCTGATAAATAGAATATTGCCATCTTGCACAATTTATTTAAAATTTGTCATAAAGTTTACTTATTTACCTGACTTTTTCTTCTAAATCCGCAATTTCATACTCAGGTATTTCGATGATATAATTTAATGATCAACAGAAAGGAAAAAGAAATCATTCATGACAAAAAAATTGTATTACACATCCACAAAGACTTCCCAATGGGATACCAAAATTCAGGAGAGCTTTGAAGAAGATGGCTTTTATTACATCACTCTTGAAGAAACCGCTTTTTATCCCGAAGGGGGCGGTCAGCCTGCAGATACTGGTTTAATAGAAGGAATCACCGTTCTTGACGTTAAAAAAGGCAATGATGGAACGATTCTGCATAAGACGGAGAAAAGGCCAGATTCAGAAATCGTACACTGTGAACTTGATTGGTCCCGTCGCTTCGATCATATGCAACAGCATAGCGGTCAGCATTTACTCTCTGCTGTCTGCAGGGAACTGTTCGACTCTAATACGGTCAGCTTTCACCTTGGAAACGAATATTTAACGATCGATATAATGTCAGGAGTTCAATGGACTGAAGAACATACGGCTGCTGCTGAAAAGCTAGTTAATCAATATATCATCGAGAATCGCGAAATACTTATCTATTACGTGACAAACGAGCAATTACAGACACTTCCTGTCGTCAAAATGCCTAAAGTTTCAGAGAATATCCGTATTGTCGAGATTGAAGGGATTGAATATAACCCTTGCGGTGGAACCCATGTAGAGCGTACAGGTGAGATTGGCTTAATAAAAATTTTCAAAACGGAAAAGCAGAAAGAGCATACCCGTCTCTATTTTAAGTGCGGCTTCAGGGCATTGAACGATTATTCCGAAAGTCTAGGCATTCTTTCAGCATTATCGAATAAGTTCAATACCGGACGTACAGAGATTCTGAATAGGGTGGAGAAACTGGAGAATGACTATAAGCAGTTACTATCGGCAAATGAAAACTTAAAACTTGAAAATGCAAATTTTCTTGCTGACTCTCTGCTTGCAGAAAATGCAGGGGAATTCATCTCTCATATTTTCGAAGATAGATCAATGAAGGAACTTCTTTACCTTGCAGGTACGATTGTAAAAAAGGAAAAGGTTACCGTATTATTAGCATCACGTAAGGAGCAAAAGGTCATCCTTACGCACAGTGGGGCCATGCCCTTACACTGCGGACAATATTTCAGGGCCGAACTCGGTTCTTATAACGGGAAAGGCGGAGGGAACGAACAGACTGCACAAGCAGGTTTTGCGTCACAAAATGACTTAATTGAATTTTACCAATACACAGTTGAAAAATTAGGTCATAATCTTGGTGTATAAAACCTTTGCGTAGTGGTTGAAGACATTCGTGATGAACAAGGAAATCATGACTTCCAAGAACGATAAGAAAGAGGACAAATTATGTCCTCTCTCTTTTTATTCTTCAATTTTCAATTTTACTAATCCGTGTTCTTCAATATGAAGATGATATTTTTCTTCAAGCTCCATGATACGTTTAAACGCTTCCTCCTGATTGTATTCATGTTTATCCGACTCCTCGGCAAACTCTTTTCTAGCCAAATGGTAAGCAAGCTTATCCCTGAACACTCCTTCTTCATACTCATTTATGACTTCATGAAGTTGCTCCTCCAATTCCCTGCTTATATCATAAATTTCATGTTCCTTCACAAACTGGACACCTTCCATGCCGAAATCTTTGGCAAAGGAATTGAGATACTGTTCCACTTCACTGAACTCTTTATTATTTTCAGTATCGGAAGCAACCCAATATCCGTACTGAACCATTTTGAATAATGTCTCATACTGTTTCTTGGTAAAATTGATTTTCATGTCGATACTCCTTTTCCGGTTTCCTTACAACAAAAAGAATAAACCGCAATGGAACAAAAGTCCAATGCGGTTTATTCTCAATCCAATATTTCCGTTACTGAAAAATAAGCTGCTTTTTCCGTATCTACGACATAATGGCAATCGCCTTTAACTAAATTATAATAGCGGTGCTTTTGAATATTTGAAATCATTTGAGTTGAGTCATCGCCTTCAACCTCATGCTCTAGTTCTTTGCCACCCGGAAAATAAAAACTAACTTTCAATTTCATCTTTCTCATCCTTCCCCTCATCTGGTTGAATCACTCTTTTATTTCTTATCCTTTCTCATGCAGTTTTAAACATAAATAAAATGCTAATTCACTTTTTCCATGATATTCTAGGGAAAAATACGAAAATCAGAAGGTGTTTTCATGAAGATAAGGAAAGCCAAAGAAAAAGATGTAATTGGAATAGCAAATGTCCATATTAACAGCTGGAAAACGACTTATAAAGGAATCCTCCCGGACCAATATATGTCCTCCATGAATCTAGAAGCCAAAAAGAAAAACTGGCTAAGAAATTTAAAGATGCTGCATAATGCCACCTTTGTAGCGGAAAACGCCAATGGGGAAATTATCGGTTTCGCTGCCGGCGGGCCTGAACAAGCGAAGGATCCGCATATTCAAGGTGAAGTGTATGCCATATATTTTTTAAAAGAATATCAACGGCAGGGACTCGGCCGAAAAATGATAAAAGCGGTCATACATGAGCTTATTGAAATGGGACATAAGAATTTAATAATCTGGGCATTAAAGGATAATCCTTCATGCGGTTTTTACAAAGCCCTTGGCGGTCAAGTGATAGCTGAAAAAACCGTTAAAATGGCAGGCATCGAGCTCATCGAAGTCGGTTTCGGGTGGGAAGATATTCAGGATATCCTTTTGCATTTGTAATCGTATCTCAAAGAGGGTGGTTACACTCCACCCTCTCTTTCACGTCTCGATAAGGAAAGCCTTTTTCTCATTACCTAAAAAATAAAGCCTGTGCAATGGCCTTGTCATTGTTACGTACAGCAATTTGATATCAAGTTCATTTCCATGGCAATACGCTTCTTCCAGGGATATTGCAAAAACGACATCGAATTCGAGACCTTTGGCTTGATAGGAAGGAACAATCAACGTTTTATCCTTAGGGATGTTTCCAGCTTCATCTATTAAATGAAAGCCTTGATGGAATCCCTTTAGTTTCTCGTTTGCCAGTTTGCAATCTTTCATCGTTTTAGCAATAACGGCAAACGTTTTAAATCCTTCTTCTTTAAGGCTTGCAATAAGTTCGATAAGTTCTTCTTCCCAATCTTCCTTTTCAATGGAAACGAATTCTGGATCTTTGCCATGACGGACTACAGGTTCAACTTCCGGGAAATCATATGTTAACAACTGAAGTATTTCATTAGCTTGTTTCATTATTTCAACAGTAGTTCTGTAGCTTTTTTGTAATTCAGTATACGTTGCCCGGGGGAAAATACGACTGTGAACCTCTTCCCATGTTTGAAGTCCGCGGTATGAATGGATGCCTTGTGCAAGATCGCCTACAAGTGTGAACATATCGGTATCCACTGCCGTCTTTAGTGCCTGTAACTGCATGAAGCTGTAATCCTGTGCCTCATCAATGACGACATTTTTTGCTTTGTTTTCTTTATCGACACCAAAAAGCCGCTCCTGAAGATATAATAATGCTCCTAAGTCCTCCAGCTCGTAACTTTTGACAGAAAATAATTTATGATTATACTCACATAATACACTGGCATCTTCAACAGTAAGTTTACCGTTGCTGTAAGAGGCAAGACGCTCCGGATCTTCGTATAACTCCTTATAGTAATCCAAGAGATCTTTACTTTTGAATTGCTTAAAATACCCTTTTACGGAAGTACGGATCGCCTTTTGGATCTGACCAATCCTTTCCTCCTTTTTATCGAGGCATTTTGTAACAAAATCCTTACGAATGACTGGATCAATATTTCTATAGAGAGCTTTCTCAATTTTGGCATCATAAAGATCAACAACACGTTCAAGCATTATTTTCTTTTTCAATTTCACTTCATTTTGTAAAATGGCCTTCAGTTTGTCCAGCCTGCTGTATAATGGTAAATACCAATAATCCTCTTCCAATAATCTAATGAACTTCTTAGCGGAATAGAGGCGATATTTATCACAATAAAAATCAGCATTAGGATGGAAACCCTTGAAAATATCCTTTACATATTCGTCCAATATATATTTAAAGACAGGGGAGCCCTTCAGACCTGATATCCAGACCGCTGAATTAATTTCTTGATCATCCTTTTCCAGCAATCGAGTTAATTTATCATCCGCTACAAGCTTCACCTGCTTTCCTATCGCTGCCTGAACATATTCGGAAAATGTGAATTGTTTTACCTTTTCCACACCCAATTCAGGTAAAGCTTCAGATATGTAATCAATGAAAACCCGGCTCGGAGCAAGAATCATTAATTGGCGCGGATCGAACAGGTCTTTATAGTGATAAATGAAATAAGAGATCCTATGTAAAGCAATTGTAGTTTTACCACTGCCCGCTGCGCCTTGGACAATGATAGGTTTATTCAAATCTGCACGAATGATTTTATTTTGTTCTTCCTGGATCGTGGTAATGATATCTGTCAGTCGATTGCTGGAACTTTTGGAAAGGGATTCTTGCAATAATTCATCCGTCGTTGTCAAATCAATGTCCCTTATCTCCTCCAAGACACCTTCTTCGATCATTAGCTGTCTTTTTAAAGTGATATTCCCGCTGAATGTCTCTCCTTCGGCTTCATATTCTATTTCACCAATCCGTCCCTCATAATAGAGGTTTGCAATCGGCGATCGCCAATCGACGATGATCTGTTCCTGGCTTTCCCTCTGATAAAGCGATGTTTTTCCGAAATAAAGGACTTCGCCTATATCACTGTCATTCCTTTCGAAATCCACTCTTGCAAAATAAGGCTTTTTACTTGCTTTGCGTAAACTTTCAAGTTCGGTTTTGGACATCTCAAAAAAGTTGGCCGTCGTCAGTAACTGTGAATATAAGCCCGATTCAGACCAATCGGCATCGCCAAAAGCTTCTTGCATATTCCGCTGAAACTGATCTTTGCTTGTTTCTGATGTTTTGATGACTACATCGATATAACGTTTCGTAAAATCCAGCCGCTGCCGTTCCTGTTCAAAATCAGGGTGATTACCCAATGAAACCACCTCCCCTTCCTTATTTAGTTATCACACTCATTAAAATGCCGATGCTAAGACGAAATGGACATTTATACTATCAGAAAAGCCAATGGTTGACAAATCTGGAGACATAGAATGATATAGTTGAAATTTTACCTTCCCTGATACTTCATATAATTTGTAGAATGCGCTAATAATTCCAGATTGGATTTTGCTATAATATGTTGACTTATGAAGGAACATTCAAACTTCCAGTAGGAAAATCATTTAATGCTTTTTTTACCATTCTGGGAATGGGAAGTTTATTTCCATTTCATCAGTTGGATATCACATGATCCGATGCATTGACAATTATACTATCCTCTTTATACATAATGATATGCAATGAATTCATGTATATCAAAAAAACAACTGCCCCCCTCCTCTATCAAAACTGCTATAAGATTGCACAACAGTTATTGCATGTATTAGGGGGCAACCATACCACCGTTTTACTTGTTATTTTATTATTCATATATTAGGAAAGGCTTAATTCAGGCACTTTGGCACCATTGGATTGATCATTAGTGTAGTTATGTATGTGATGCACGCTTTAATGACTTTTTCTTATCCATGAAAGCCTTCACCTGAAAAGGAATTCAATCAAATAAAGTTGGCCGAGGTAAAAGGGGCGGACATCATAGAAAGCTACAATTTGTGCGGGTATAACTGCGACCGTGCATTAGGCATCATCATGGGTATGTTGGATTGGGATATCCCAATGGACTGGCGGGGGGTGACATACCTTTATTCGGCAAGGAATTTACTTCAAGATACATTTTTTTCAGATAGGGTCTGACTAAAAATATTATAATGTTTCTTCTACGGCTATAACTAATCAAGTCTCTGGCTTCAATAATGTATGGTCCTCATGATTCTCTGGAATGACCCAGCACTTCCATTAGGATAAAGTGCTCGATTATACTTTCTTCTACAATTGTCATCATCTCTTAACATAAATAACGCTAATTTAATATTTTTATTGGAAACTCCCATTATATACTTACATTACAATTAAATAATTTTTTTAAGAAAGTGGGTACTGTCATGGAAATGAATGAAAGACAACCAATGCTATCCCCTAAATTAATCCATGAACTTGAAATTTTATCAACCAAAACAAATATGCCTATCTCCGAACTATTGGAAATATCTGTAGTGTCACTGCTGGAAAAGGTGAATAATACTAAAGAACTGAATGTTGGACTTAATAATAAGGAAATGATCTTAAGAAATAAAATCATTATCAATCAAAATAAAGAGGTTTTGAATAACCAAAGCACTTGACCATATAGGTGAAGTGCTTTTTGCTTCCTAACTGCCACTGTTTAATAGATAAATATTCTATCGTGGTTTCCAATATAATATTTATTAAAAATAGCCCTATAAAATATTCAGCAAAATCCCCTTCATATTTGATTAAGATGCCATGTAGGGTTCCTGAAAAAATCATATCGGTTTGATAATTACGCATAAAAAAAAGCAGCTATTAGCTGCTTTTCAAAAGGATGGCTATCTAAATGTTAAACAAAGTGACTCCCGCATAGAAAAGTTCGTACAAGCGAGTGCCCTCCGTTCCAATCAACGTTTGAATTTTTAAAAACCCTCAAAAAACTATAGACAAACTTGATCCTCCAAGTTTGCCTACAGTCTGAAACAGCTATTAAACTCTTATCATTGAATCATGGTCTATTTGATGTCACGTATGTACCAGCTATGAAATCATGTATCGCTCTATGGTCTTTCCTTAGGCCGACCATGAATGCACTAACAATAAACCCTATCCCCAATGTAATGGCATAAACCAAAGCAGCAACTAAATACCTCAATAGCATTGTGCCGATTCCTAATTT
Source organism: Peribacillus sp. NPDC076916 (assembly GCF_050269675.1). Lineage (NCBI taxonomy): Bacteria > Bacillati > Bacillota > Bacilli > Caryophanales > Bacillaceae > Peribacillus > Peribacillus sp. NPDC076916. Next base: position 656,394 of record NZ_JBNNIU010000002.1, on the reverse strand, counting down.
TTTGCCGTCCATCCTTACTATGCGTATTCCCATAATCCGTTTACCTACTGTATAGCCATACCATAATATCGGGACAAGCAGCATGTAAAGAAAGTCGAAGAGCGTTGAATAGTTTTCATTTTCCCAATCTCCAGTAATCAACCCGAAAATTATCGCTAATGGTAAAGATACTATTATGCCATCCAATAATCCTGCTAAAAAACGTTTCCAAAAACCTACTGAATCACTCATTTATGATCCTCCTGTCGTGTTAGTTACAGTTACCTATATTACCAATTAAAAGGGTGATGCGTAACGAGTCTTTATACCTATAATCATTTTTGTTTAAATAATAAAACATACTTTATACGCTACAATTTTAAAATAAAATTTAATCCTTGTGTAATTTTTGCCTATAAACGTTTGTTTTTGCTAATCTGCCTTTAATTTTCATAAGAAATAAGATACAATTTAAATGATGCACAGTTTAAAACATACAAGACCGTAAACTGCTGTTTGTGTGAATCAGCGTATAACTAATGAAACAAAGTGTTGGACACGTTGAAACAAAAGTATTTTGGAGGAATGTAAATAAATGATTACAGTAAATAATGTTGGTTTACGCTATGGCGATCGTAAACTGTTTGAAGATGTTAACATAAAGTTCACGCCTGGTAACTGCTATGGCCTGATTGGGGCGAATGGTGCGGGTAAATCCACTTTCTTAAAAATCCTTTCAGGTGAAATTGAAGCGCAATCCGGCGATGTCCATATGGGCCCTGGCGAACGCCTTGCCGTTCTAAAACAAGATCACTTCGCTTATGAAGAGGAAGAAGTCCTTAAAGTTGTCATTATGGGACATGAAAGATTATATGAAGTCATGCAAGAAAAAGATGCCATCTATATGAAGGAAAACTTCACGGATGAAGACGGAATGAAAGCGGCCGAACTTGAAGGTGAATTTGCCGAATTAAACGGATGGGAAGCCGAACCTGAAGCTTCAATCCTCTTAAAAGGCCTTGGCATTGCAGAAGACCTGCATACAAAGAAAATGGCTGAGTTGACTGGTGGCGACAAAGTTAAAGTATTGCTTGCCCAGGCACTATTCGGTAAACCAGATGTTCTATTACTGGATGAGCCTACCAACCACTTGGACTTAAAAGCGATCAAATGGCTTGAAGAGTTCTTGATCAACTTTGAAAACACTGTTATCGTAGTTTCCCATGACCGTTACTTCCTTAACAAAGTTTGTACACATATCGCGGATCTTGATTTCGGTAAAATCAAAATTTATATCGGGAACTATGACTTCTGGTATGAATCAAGCCAGCTTGCCCTTAAATTGACTCAAGATGCCAATAAGAAAAAGGAAGAAAAAATCAAAGAGCTACAAAATTTCATCGCGCGCTTCAGTGCCAATGCATCGAAATCGAGCCAGGCGACATCCCGTAAGAAATTATTGGATAAAATCAGCTTGGATGACATCGAGCCTTCTTCGCGCCGCTATCCATATGTCGGCTTTACACCTGATCGTGAAATCGGGAACGACCTGCTTCGTGTAGACGGACTCTCGAAAACGATCGATGGTGTAAAAATATTGGATAACGTCAGCTTCACGATGAATAAAGGCGACAAGATTGCATTTGTCGGTAAAGATGAGATTGCTAAAACAACAATGTTCAAAATCTTGGCAGGTGAAATTGAACCGGATAGCGGCTCATTCAAATGGGGCGTTACGACATCCCAGGCATACTTCCCTAAGGATAATGCTGAATTCTTTGAAGGTGTCGATTTAAATCTTGTCGATTGGCTCCGTCAGTATTCTCCTAATGACCAGAGCGAAAGCTTCCTGCGCGGTTTCTTAGGCAGAATGCTATTTTCTGGCGATGAAGTAACGAAAAAGGCAAGCGTACTTTCAGGGGGCGAAAAAGTCCGCTGTATGCTTTCCAAAATGATGTTAAGCGGATCGAACGTCCTAATGCTTGATGAACCTACCAACCATCTGGACTTAGAGTCGATTACGGCATTGAACAACGGTTTGATCAGCTTTAAAGGATCTATGATCTTCTCTTCTCATGACCATCAGTTCATCCAAACTATAGCGAACCGGATCATTGAACTTACACCAAAAGGTACAGTCGATAAGCAAATGAGTTATGATGAATACCTTGAAAATAGCGAATTGCAAAAGCAAGTAGCTGAAATGTACAAATAATGCTTTATGAAAGCACATCCTTAGTTGGATGTGCTTTTTTCGTTCCCGATTCTTCTGCTCCATTTATTAATGTATTGAAGGTATAAAAAACACGCTACATTAAATATAATAATATTTCCCGAAAGATGGGCACTGAATAATTTCATTGATAAAAAGGTATATTGATAAGGAAGGAGTGGGTTAGAATTGGATGCTCATACAGTGAAAAATATTTTTGATGATACAGGATACCTTTTTTTATATGATAAATTCAGTTATCATTTTTATGTATCCGGATTGTTCGACTTAGTGGATCAAGAAAAAACGATCTCGGATTTTTTAAATTCCTATGGATTCGATGATAAAAATCCTCTTTTTTTTGACGACTTTTCCTTTTATTTTAATTGCTTTCATTATTCCCACCAAAAACAAAAGATGATAAATTACTTGAAAACCGAGTATGACGAACATATATGTTAAGTATAAAAGGCCAGATAAACTGATCCTGCCTTTTTTAAACGAGCACTATTCAAAAAAAGGTAAGAGCATATAAGTGCTCTTACCTTTCTTCATTTTATTCTTCTCTGTTACTCTTCCTTGCCTGCTGCCCTATTCATGTTTTCTTCAGCATTTTCTTGTTTGATGGCTGGTAATGGTATATTGCGGTTCCCTAAGAAATTCTGAAAGAAAGTCTTTGACATCAATGCCCGAAGATGCCTTTAATGACTCCTGCAATGTGGCCATTGAATCCGTTGCATACCCAGGCCCCGCCATTCGCACCGCTTCCAGCTGTATCCACTACAGTGATTTTGTCGATATTACTAAGCGGGCTTGCCGCTTGTTTTGCATCTTCCGGAAGCATTTTCAAGATCATATCCATGACGGCTGCCTAACCGAACTGTTCAAATGATTCGGCAATCTTCTGCTTGACTTCGACATCTGCCTCCCCTGTCATCGACCCAAGAATGGAACGAAGATGTCCCTCTTTGTAACAGGGTTAAAGAACTTATATATGGAATATGGAGTATCCATTAAACCCAACCCTTTATTTCTCCACTTTTTCCTTATTTCTTAACTTCTCCACTTTTTCGGGAGTGAGGGTGATGTCCCGGACAGGCGAAACTCTTCCCCATTCATCCTTGTGTACGATGTGTTTTCGTTCAAATTTGGTCGGAGTATCTATACCTGCGGCAGCTGCAAGGTTAAACAGCCCCTCGCGGAGTGAAATCACGTAATTGGCGACCCGGAATTGTTTTTCCTCAATAACCAGCCCTTCCTGCAACTTTGAATCAGTCGTGGCTACGCCCGCGGGGCAGTGGTTTGTATGACAGATTTCAGCCATGATGCAGCCAACGCTTATCATAAAACCACGGGCAATATTGACCAAATCTGCCCCCATCGCTAAAGCGACTGCCACTTTATCTGGAGAAGTCAGCTTGCCGGATGCAATCAGTTTGACCCTGTTACGTACATCATATTTTTTTAACATCTCGTCTACAAGTGGCAAAGCTGACATAATTGGAAGTCCGACTGCATCAGCAAGCTCCTGATAGGTTGCCCCAGTTCCACCTTCTCCACCATCCACGGTGATAAAATCCGGCCCTTTACTTGTATCTCTCATGGTTTTCGTCATTTCCTCAAGTGCATCAAGATCCCCCACAACAATCTTGATACCGATTGGCTTTCCGCCTACATCCCTCATTCTTTCCACGAATTCAAACAATTCATTAAAATTCTTGAATTCATAGAACCGGTTAGGGCTGTTGATCGTTCGGCCAGGCTCTACCAGGCGGATTTGGGCAATTTCTTCAGTCACTTTTTGTCCTTCAATATGCCCACCCCTGATTTTGGCACCTTGTGCCAGCTTAATTTCAAATGCCTTTACTTGCTCGATTTCACTTTTCTTCTTGAATTCTTCCCAGGAGAACTCCCCACCTGGTGTCCTTACTCCAAACAGTCCCGGGCCGATCTGCATGATGATGTCGGGATTTCCGGAGAGATGGTATTTGGAAAGACCGCCTTCACCGGTATTCATCCATGTTCCTCCTGCAAGGCCTAATCCTCCCGACAGTGCAGTGATGGCATTCTCTCCGAGTGCACCGTAGCTCATTGCAGACTGTCCTATGAGCCCCTTTAATTTAAATGGATTCTGGCATGTACCCCCTCCGATTATGACAGCATCCTCGTCTCGTAAGTAGTACGGTTCTATTTGTCTATCTTCCCGCTTCTCCTTTCGGGTCAATAGTCCTTCATCAACTACTTCATATACCTTTGTATTGATTTTTTGGCTATTATCTATTCTCAATTCTTCCCGGAGTTTGGGAAACATGCTATTACGAATATAGTATCCAGCTTCATTGAAGTCACGTTCCGATCCAAATCCGATTAGACGCTCCTTATATTTACCTGCTTTTACAACATCCTCGAATTCCTTTCTTGAGAAAGGGGTGCCTTCATTATTATTCTCAAATAAATACTGCCTAAGTTCAGGTCCTATTTGCTCTGTCATGTATCTAATTCTACCGATTAGGGGGAAATTCCTCAGGATTGAGTGTTGTTTTTGTGTATCATCCTTACGGTAAAAATACGCTGCGGCCACAGCTGTCCCTAAAACGGCAGATCCTTTTAAAACTGTAGGAAGATATTTTTTCAACTTGGACATTTTATCACCCTTTGTTTCTTATTTTTTGTGCAAGTTATTCGAGCTGTCTATAATCTTTGGAGTGCTTCATGAATCAGAATTTCTCCAGAAGTAACGTTGATCGTTTTATTAAATACTTCTTTAGTATCCAGCGCTTCTACCAATACGGAAGCAATATCCTCTTTTGGGATCTCGTCTTTGTCATGCTCAATTGATAGTCCAGCTTCTACCTTACCTATTCCTGGCTTGTCCACAGGCATGCTTGTCCGTATAACCGTATATGTAAACTTTTCCTGTCTTAATAGCTCCTCTGAGTTGAAACGGATTGCACTAGCATCTCCCATTTCATTTGCTCGCATGGCGCTCATGAGAACAAAGCGCTTCACCCCATGTTTCTTGGCAGCCTCAACTGAGTCTATTACTGACTGATGGTCAACCAGTATTGGTTTGCCCTCCCCAGTCCGAGGGCTGGCGCTACTCAAGTAGATTACTGCTTCACAGTCCGAAAAAGCACTGGAAAATTCCCTTCTTTCCAAAGAGACCACTGCTGATGCTCCAAGTTTAACCATTTCTTCAACTTTATTTTCAGCTCCCACTAGTGCTACCGGGTTATGGTGCCTGTCTGCCAGCTGTTTTACAACGTGCTCTCCCGTCATATCCTCTGTTCCTATTACAAGTACTCTCATTTTAATACCTCCCTGCTAGCTTCATACTATCTATTTACCACTTTAAAGTTTAATAAAACACTTAAGCTTCTTCTGCCGTATCGTTTATTTTAACGATACTTTGAAAGTTAATTATTAGGGAAATTCCCGTTTCATCAGTGGAAGCAATTATACTTTTTTTACTTATATTGAACGTATGTACTCAAGATTTTATTTCGTAAACCATAGAAGAAGCATGGAAAAATAAAAGAGACTGTCTTTTCAAGTAAGGATACTGCCATCTACAAAGAATAAAACTAAATTTATCAATTCAAAAATGAGGAGCCCTATTTTTTCAAAACTGAAAAATTACCAAATACAGGAATGCTAAACGACCCTTTAGCTTTCCATATACGAAAAAAGAACCTCTAGTAAAATACTAGAGATTCAGGATTAATAAATATATTGTAACTTTAATGAGTTAAATGAAAGGAATTAAGTTAATATATTTCCATAATTCGAGATAAACGAATAGAGAAAATCTTTTGATTTTCATCCTTTAAGGAAAGGGTTTGTTCATGAAGGTTAAGTTTATGCAATTGACCCTTACATGTTTTTAATACTCCTTCTTTATAATAAATGATGGTCGTTATGCCCTTTTTTTTCAACGATTTCAAGATCATCTGATTATCTCCTTTCTGTCTTTTCAATTATTTATTAATATTTGTATGATAATTGGTGCAATACTATGAAATCAGTTAAGATACTTATATTATATACTGAAAATCGTAAGCGTTTTCATTATTGTTGTGAACAATTTGTGAAAGTTTGAACATTAGCATATTTTGGGAAAATCGTAATAGGCTAGAAAATGGTAAAATCCATGATAAAAAAATGAATATTAGGTGAATCGGCATTAAATTTTCGTCTAATTTGGATAAAATTTCAATTTTTGTATAGGTGGATATATTTAGTTAGCAGTTCTTGGTAAGTGTCCACTTGTGAAAACCATATTAGGTAAAGCTCATCAGCTCTATATTTTCATTCAAATCTCCCCTTGCCTGCCGCCTGCTCTACTGCATAACGGTCGGCATCCGCCTTTTTCTTCACTTCGGAATCATATTGCTTTTCAAAAGTTAGATTAAAATGAGGTTGATAGATTTGAATGTTTGATCATTTTTTTACAATACTATATATTGACGGCTTCAATACGTGATGCGATTCTTCATTAAGAAGGATCGCTTTTTCTTTGCGGCATAATCGTAAGGGAGAGCGGGTGTCAGACACCGATTAATAGATGGAATTTAAAGACTAACGACTCATTTACAAACTATTCAATTAAATACATAATTAGGAATATTATGAATAAGGAGGGATTATGTGTATAAAAAATCACTAACAGCACTTTTAGCTGCGGGTATGGTTCTATCAACTGGTACAGTATTTGCACAAATAAACGGGGCAACAAATGCCCAGTCTGACACAGCTTTTGATAACAAAGTTATCAAAAAAATTAGTGCGGACAATATGTATAATACGATTGCCTATCTATCAGAACAACCGAGGGCTGCTGGTACAGATGGGGAGCTCCGTGCAGTCAAATACATAGAAAGTCAGTTTAAGAGTCTTGGCTTTGAAACAAAGGTTCAGCCTTTTCCCATCTATGATACGGTGCAAAATGTAAAAGTGAAAATTGGTGACAGTGATATAGGAGGAACACCGCGTGCCCTTAGCGGCAGTATCAGCGGAAAGGTAACGGCCGAACTTGTTAATGTTGGAAAAGCAAAGCCAGAGGAAGTTGGAGAAAATGTATCCGGGAAAATTGCACTAGTTGAACGTGGAGACATTACCTTTGTTGAAAAGGTTCAGAATGTCCTAAATAAAGGAGCGGTTGGCGTTTTAATGTACAACAACTCACCATCAGGAAATAATTTCGGACAAGTATCAGCGGGGCAAAATATACCTGCTGTAGCCATTACCCAAGCCCAAGGATTAGAGTTGGTCGAACAGCTTAAAACTAAACAAATCACGTCCACTCTGGAAGTGGGAAAAGCTGAAAGGATCGAAAAGACATCCTACAATGTCATCGCTTCCCTAAAACCAAAAGCCAATAAGGATAATGGTCAAATCGTGACTGTTGGAGCCCACCATGATTCTGTCCCGGGCGGTCCTGGTGCAAATGATGATGCTTCGGGTGTATCAGCTGTGCTGGAACTGGCAAGGATCCTGGCCAAAACGCCAATTGACACTGAAGTTCGCTTCCTCACGTTCGGATCTGAGGAAAGAGGGCTCGTTGGATCATCCTTCTATGCAGATTCCCTTCCCAAAGAGGATGTAGACCGCATGGTGGCTCACTTCCAAATGGATATGATAGGCGGACGTGATGCTGGCGAGGATAATCCTGCAGGTGGTTTGATTATGTATACCATTGATGGAATGAAAAACCTTGTGACCGACCTGGGTTCCTCAGCAGGGGCCAGAACGATGGATGTTCCGATTCCTTATGGACAGCTGGGCAGGAGTGACCACCAACCATTCCATGAGCTTGGCATTCCATCCGCCTTGTTTATCCATTCCCCTGTAGAGCCTTGGTATCACCAGCCTACAGATACACTGGATAAGATATCGAAAGAAAAATTGCAGCAAGCAGCTGAAATTGTCGGTGCTAGTGTGTATCAAATTGCCCGTCCGGAAACTCCGGCATTAACAAATGCACGTGTAGCTCCTGGCACGGTAGACTATGATTTTGATGACCGTCCGGTAGATTAAATACTTCATTGTACAGAATTACGAGATTAATAATGGATCTTGGAGAAGATCAGGAGGGCACCTGTGTAGTTTACAGATGCTCTCTTCTTTTTATCGGCTAGCGCCTCGTGCTTAATTTATTCACTATTTCTAAGCTCTAAGTCTAGTGAAAATCCTATATGAAATATGTAATAAAACATACATGCTTATCCAACTCCAAAACCATTCCCACTGTAAATACTTAATATTATCAGTGTACCTCTCCAATACTACTTCACAGAAATAATTTCAACAATCAAATGAAAAAACACCATTTAAAAGTCGTTTGACAAACTTGCGACTTTTAAATGGTGTTTTTCTTATTTTTATCAACTCATATTGATCTCATATTGACTCTAAATAAAGATATTTGCTTTGCAATCTTACTTAAGGAATCATCCAGGATAACACCCCATTCTGCAAATATGTCATGATTCCAACAATAATCACCAGTATAATACTATGCTTTATAGTGAATCGAAACAAATCAGATTCTTTCCCTGCTAGGCCTACTGCGGCGCAAGCTACTGCAATTGATTGAGGCGAAATCATCTTTCCTGTAACTCCACCTGAAGAGTTCGCTGCCACTGCGAGCACCGGATCCATGCCTATTGAAGTAGCTGTAACTTTTTGCATGTTACCGAATAGTAAGTTGGCTGAAGTATCAGAACCAGTAATGAACACTCCTAGCCAGCCTAGTATAGGAGAGAAGAAAGGGAATAAAAATCCTGTTTTCGCCAAAACCATCCCCATAGATGTGCTCATTCCTGAAGAGTTTGTTACATAAGCGTATCCTACAACAGAAGCGATTGTGATAATGGGAAATTTAAGTTCGTTTAGTGTTTCACCGAATGTAACTATCCAACCCTTCCAAGAAATTTTTACAATATATTTTGTAATGATTGCTGCAATCAGAACCGCTGTACCAGCAGCACCTAGCAATTCCAGCTTGTAAAAGGCAGGTATCGCTTCTCCCGCAGCGTTTATAATCTTGTTATTTAATAATGGAACGTTAGGAATAAACGAAAATGCATGCCCTATAGAATTAATCATTGATAAAACAACATTTGTTCCTTCATAGTGTCCTGTTAGTGCCTGCTTTATGGTTGGAATTCCCCAAAGGGAGATTACTCCCGTTAAAACCAGAAATGGTGACCACGCTTTAAAAATTTGTCCGCTGGTATAAGTTAGCTTGTGGCCAGTAGGTTCATTTACAGCAAGTGTTGCGGCCATTTCTTGTTCGGCTGAAAAACGGAAGATGGTTTTCGGTTTCCAAAATTTAAGGAAAACTGCTAAAGCAAGTAATGAAACAAGAGCCGATAAAATATCCGGAAGTTCTGGTCCAAGGAAGTTAGAGCTTAAGAATTGTGTTACAGCAAAAGTAATACCAGTTACTAAAATTGCAGGAATGACTTCGAAGGCTTTTTTTAAGCCTGCCATAATCACGATTAAATAAAATGGTATGACTACAGATAAAAACGGTAATTGGCGACCAACCATTTTTGAAATCTCCATCGCAGAAATTCCGGTAGGTCCCTCAAGCGCAATAATTGGTGCTCCTATTGCACCAAATGCAACCGGTGCTGTATTGGCAATTAAACACAAGCCAGCTGCATATAAAGGATTGAATCCAAGACCAACAAGAAGTGCAGCAGAAATGGCAACAGGCGCACCGAAACCAGCGGCTCCTTCAAGAAATGCCCCAAATGAGAACGCTACCAATAGTGCCTGGAGACGACGGTCTTCCGTAAGTGAAACAACTGAATTACGAATAATATCAAATTGTCCTGTTTTTACGGTTAATTTATAAAGGAAAACTGAACTGATAATGATCCAACCAATAGGCAAAACCCCGTATACTGCCCCGTGTGTAGCAGACATAATCGCCATTTGTGTTGGCATTCCAAATGCAATAACCGCCAACATCAAAGCAATTAATAGCGTCGTGAGCCCTGCCAGATACCCTTTCATTCTCTTCACTGCCAATGCCCAGAAGAAATAAAGTATTGGAATTACTGCCACGATAGCGGATAAAGCGAGGCTATCTCCTACCACTGTAAAGTTTTGTGTATATGTCATATTGTACCCTCCAATTTATAGTCCCTAAAAGTAACCGCTTACATATTTTTATTAAAATATGCTACCATTTCTTCTGCTCTAATTTACAAGAAAGTGAAAAAAATTTGAATCCAATGAAAATATTCAATTTTTTCGTGTTGTAAAGTCCGGATGTTTGTGATTTTATCTTGGTTGCGTAATGATAAAATCATAATAGTGCTTGTCCGGTAAAGGGACTATAAAGTACTTTAAACCTTTAGTTACTAAAGGTTTATTGCGACTCAGGTGAGATATACAAAAAGAAAAACGCTAGCAAATCTGCTGTCTACATAATATTTCCCTTAACACTTTCTATCGGCATGATAACACTCTATAAGACAATTCCCCCTTTCTGTTTCGTATTAAGAAACAATGTTTCTGTAAGTTTGCGAAAAAACACTATTGTTTAGTAACTATATAAGTAGTTGTTATATAACAAACACTAATCCTATTTTAATTATACAAATTATTGGTAAAATTTCAAAACCAATATCAAAATTTGCCCGATTATTTTGAAAAAAGATATATCGGGCAAATTTTCTTTGAAAAAAATTCTAAAAATATATTGGAAAGTAATTCCACTTTAAAATCCAAGCCTTGTTGGACCAGATATGATGACAGCAGCAATGACTTTCCCCGAATGAACGAAAATAGGAACGGCAATACAAGTAATTCCATATTCATTTTCTTCTAGATCCAATGCATAGCCTTTAATTCTAACCTGAATGAGTTCTTGAAGGAAATCATCTTTATTCGTAATCGTTTTGTCAGTATGCATTGGCATTCCCTTTGCTCAAGAATGTTAAGCACGACATTAGATGGCAAATAAGCAAGAATTGCTTTGCCGACAGAAGTACAATGCATGGGTTCTCGTTTTCCAACTTTAGAGTGCATTCGTAGAGTTTCGTTTCCTTCTAGCTTTTCAATATACACTACTTCACCTTGGTCATAAACAACTAGATGGATAACCTTATTTGTGGTATTCTCCAGTTCTTGCAAGTATTGCCTTGCTTCCAATCTCAAATCAATTGATTCCAGCAATTTGGAACTAACCTCTAAAAATTTTTAACCGTACCTAATACGCTCTTGCACCTTCTTTAGCCGTAACAAATGTATTTCGAAGATTTCCAATTTCCTTTATTTCACATTCTATAACGTCGCCTGCGCCGACCAACTCTGCTCCAACAGGACTACCTGTTAAAATTACATCTCCCGGTTTAAGTGTCATAACTTTTGTCAGATAGGAAACCATTCTGCGAATTGGAATAATCATCAGTTCAGTTGCACTGTTTTGTTTTTCAACATCGTTCAGTTTTGCTTTGACCTTTACATTAAAAGGATCAAGTACGGTTTCAATAACAGGACCTAATGGAGTGAACGTGTCAAATGATTTACCAATTGTCCAGTGGCCATCCTGGTGGAAAAACTGAGGTGCTGTTACGTCATTTCCAACTGTGTATCCAAAAACATAATCCAGTACGTCGGATTCAGGCACATTTTTTGCCTCTTTCCCAATGACAATCGCTAATTCGGATTCAAACTTTACTTCCTTGATACCCTCTGGAATGATAATTTCATCTTCAGGTCCAATCACTGATGAAGTTGGCTTAAAGAAGAATACTGGAATTTCCGGGAGCTGTTCCGGAAGATCCTCCACATTTGAAACGAAGTTTGCACCGATTCCAATGATTTGATTTGGTTCTAGGGGTGCAATAGACTTAACTTCACCCTGAGAAAATGTTTGGCCTGTATACTCCCAAGCACCAAAAATATCGCCCTTAATTACTCTTATTATACCTTTTTCTTTAACACCTTTATGGATGGAAGAATTAGCTATAAACCTAGTAAACTTCATTGTTTTATTGCTCCTCTCAGACTTCTATTTCGGTTTTTTGTCTCGCAACACCAGACTGTATTGCTGCCTCTGCTACAGCATTGGCGACAGATTCTACTACTCGGTTGTCGAAAGCATTTGGTATTACATAATCATGTGTCAGTTCTTGCGGCTGAATTAAGTTTGCAATTGCATAAACCGCTGCCACTTTCATTTACTCATTAATTTCAGAAGCGAACACCTGAAGTGCCCCTTTAAAAATCCCTGGAAATTTCTACAGCTACTTTACATTTACATTTATTTTCCCTTTAATACTCATATGAAGGTCTAGTGCTTTTTCCCGAAGGTCTTTCATAGCTTCAACTCCCCCAATCTGTTATCACTATTTAATAATGAAAGTTAGTTGTTGAAACTGCAGTACTTCAATTAAATTAGCAATATACTCTTTACATTGTAAATCGTGACGTTGTAAAAAATAGAATGTCCCCTAGTTGTTTATTGTTTTATAGCAAACTTTGCTTTTGCTTCAATGCGGCGACGATGCAATATTGGCTCAGTGTAGCCACTTGGCTGATTATAACCTTCAAAAATCAGGTCACATGCAGCTTGAAATGCCACCGAATCGTCAAAATTCGCAGACATTGAGCGATATGCAGCGTCTCCAGCATTTTGTTCGTCTACTACTTTAGCCATACGCTGAAGCGTCTCTAGCACTTGTTCCTTTGTTATGATACCGTGGTGTAGCCAGTTCGCCATGTGTTGGCTGGATATACGTAAGGTCGCACGATCTTCCATTAGTCCCACGTCGTTGATATCAGGTACTTTCGAGCAACCAACTCCCTGGTCCACCCAGCGAACAACATAACCTAGCATAGTTTGAGCATTGTTATCAATCTCTTCCTGTATTTCCTCCGGGCTCCAATTAGAATGTTCCGCAACTGGGAATTGTAAAATTTCATCCCTCAAGTCTCTAGATTCACTGATCTTTTCATTTTGGACCTTCGTTACATCAACTTGATGGTAGTGCAGTGCATGCAATGTAGCTGCAGTAGGTGATGGAACCCACGCCGTAGTTGCACCTGTTTTTACATGTCCAATCTTTTGTTTTAACATTTCATCCATCAAGTCCGGCATAGCCCACATACCCTTTCCAATCTGTGCACGCCCCTGGAAGCCGCTTACAAGGCCTGTATTAACATTCGATTTTTCATAGGCTTGCAACCAAGTGGATGATTTCATTTCACTTTTTCGAATCATTGCTCCCGCTTCCATTGAGGTATGGATTTCATCACCAGTACGGTCTAAAAATCCGGTATTTATGAATACTACCCGTTCCTTAACTTCGCTTATGCAAGCTTTTAAGTTTAAAGATGTGCGGCGCTCCTCATCCATAACACCAATTTTTAGAGTATTCCGTTTTAGACCGAGCAATTCCTCTACTTGATCAAATAGATGGTTGGCAAAAGCGACCTCTTTTGTTCCATGCATTTTAGGTTTAACGATGTAAATGGATCCTTCGGATGTGTTTTGGTATGAGCCGTTTCCTAAAAGAGTATGTTTTCCAAGAAGACTAGTGATGATTGCATCTAAAATCCCCTCTTGGATTTCCTCCCCATTTTGATCTAAGATTGCATTATTCGTCATTAAATGACCTACATTACGAACAAACAAAAGTGAACGACCTGACAAAGACAATTCTTCTCCCGTCGGGGTCAAATAAATGCGATTAGGATTAAGAGTTCTTGTCGTTGATTTATTGCCTTTTATGAAGGTAGCAGATAAATCTCCTTTCATTAATCCTAACCAGTTACGGTAAACTAGAACTTTATCCTCGGCATCTACCGCAGTTACTGAATCTTCACAGTCCATAATCGTCGTTACTGCTGCTTCTAATAGAATATCTTTAACGCCAGCCTCGTCAGTTTTTCCGATTGGATGACTGAAATTGAATTGAATTTCAAAGTGCAGGCCATTATTTTTCAAAAGTACAGCACTTGGATTTTGTGGTTGTCCTTGATAGCCAGTTAATTTCGATTCGTCCTCAAGTCCTGTCGTTTCTCCATTCCGGAGTGCAACATTCAGCTTTCCAGACTCAATTGTGTATTTTACAGCATCTTTATGAGAAGCTTCCCTTAATGGAGCTGCTTGGTCAAGAAACTCTCTTCCAAACTCAATAACCTTAGCACCACGAACTGGGTTGTAGCCACCTTCTCGATGTGCACCATCTTCTTCACTGATTGCATCTGTACCATAAAGTGCGTCATAAAGGCTTCCCCAGCGGGCGTTGGCGGCATTGATTGCATAACGAGCATTATTAACTGGAACAACCAGTTGCGGTCCAGCTTGGATAGCTACTTCGGCATCCACACCTTCAGTGGTGATCTTGAAGTCTTCAGCCTCTGGTTCAAGATATCCAATTTCTTTTAAAAATGATTTATACTCTTCAAAATCAAAATCATTATTATTTTTTCGATACCAAGCATTTATTTGATTTTGAATCTCTTCACGATGTGCCAATAATTCCTTATTTTTAGGAGTTAATTCATTTATCAAATTTTCTAAACCAGACCAAAACTGATCACGATCCACTTCACTACCTGGTAGAGCTTCTGAATTAATAAATTCAAATAATTCCGTTGCAACTTGAAGATTCCCTGATTTAATATATTTTGTCACTATGAGTTCCTCCTTGTAATTCAAGATTTTATTTTAGATAATTCTTCTCTGGAAAAAAGTAATTTGTTCACTCTAGGATGTAATTATCCTAATTGCTCTGTTTGTTTGTTATTACAAAACAATGTTTCTTTATCTGTGTATAAAAACGATGGCACGATACCTGATACGGATTCGAATATTTCATAATATTCTAATAATTTATATTTATCTCTAAACTTTAGCAAAAGGACTTTGCCACGAAATGAATTGGCTTCATCCGTTTTATGGACTGCGCCTTACTAGACAAACATATTTAAGATATAGCAGCTGCTTCTTTTTCTTTTAAATCTCTTTTTATCTCAACACAGCGTCCCGGCATCGGGAATAATTTCCCTGCATTTAAAAGGTTATGAGGATTGAATACTTCTCGAATATCTGTTTGTGCAATAATCTCTTCGTCAGAAAAGACGAAACGCATTTCCTCTATTTTTTCAATCCCCACTCCGTGTTCACCTGTAATCGTCCCCCCAACATCAGCACATGCTTTTAAGCAGGCACTACCAGCTGCCAGGGCCTTTTCGCTTTCCCCAGGGATTCTGGCATCGAAAAGAACAAGTGGATGTAAATTCCCATCACCCGCGTGGAAAATATTAGCGATTCGCAAACCATATTCTTCGCTGATTCGATTGATTTTGTTTAATACCTCGGGCAATTTGCTTCGTGGAATAACACCGTCCTGTACTAAATAGTCCGGTGAAATGGCTCCCATGGCACCAAATCCTGTTTTACGATTGGCCCACCATCTACCTCTTTCGAGTTCATCCTGTGCTACCTTCACTTCAAGTACATTTCTGTACTTACACACTTCCAAAATGTGATTAATTTGCTCTTCAATACCCACTGAGATTCCATCCACTTCAATGAGTAGGACAGCCTCAATATCACTTGGATGACCTACTGGAAAAGCAGCCGCCTCCACTCCTTCAATCGCTGTTTTATCCATCATTTCAAGGGCTGCCGGTACGATTCCTGCTGAAATTATATCAGATACGGCCTGACTCCCGTCCTCCACTTTATCAAAATAAGCAAGAACAGTTTGTTTCGCTTCCGGATTTTTCAATATACGAACAGTGATTTTCGTTACAATGCCTAATGTTCCTTCAGACCCTGTCAACAGACCGAGCAAATCATATCCAGGAGAATCAAGAATTCCATTTTCACCCATTTCTATAATTTCCCCGTTAGGAAGTACTACTTCCAGCCCTAGAATGTGATTCGTGGTTACTCCATACTTAAGACAGTGAGCCCCTCCAGCATTCTCTGCGACATTTCCGCCAATTGTACAACAATATTGGCTAGAAGGATCCGGAGCATAGTAATATCCTTTATCAGAGATAGAGTTCGTGAGTTTAAGATTGATAAAACCAGGCTGTACAACAGCACGCCTATTTTCGAGATCAACGCTTAATAACTTCTTCATCCTGACCAGACTGATAATGACTTCTTCATTTAAAGGTATAGCACCGCCGCTTAATCCAGTTCCAGCGCCACGGGCTAGGAACGGCAGTTTATTTTCGGAACAATATTTAACTAGTTTGGCTACTTCCTGAGTATCTTTTGGAAACACAACCGCTTTAGGTAAGTGTCTATGAAGCGTAAATCCATCGCTATCATAGGCAAGCAGATCCTCTTTGTGAAATAGAATTGAATTGGCGTCGCCAACAATAGCCTCTAAATTCTTTATATGTCGATCATTCGATTTTATTTTTTTCGGTGCCATTTACTGTCCCCCCTTTAGATCATCCTCTTTTTGATAAGCCCAATCCAGAAGCTGAATTGTATGGACGACTTTTTGATTTCTACCATATTTCTGTACCCCCATTGCCATCTGAAGCATACATCCTGGGTTACCCATTGAAATCATCTCAACATCGCCTGGCACATTTTGCATTTTGCTTTCTAGCACGGCACCGGCCATTTCCGGATTAGTGATGTTATATATACCTGCACTTCCACAGCAGCGATCAGCGTTTGGCATATGTACCATTTCAACTCCTGGAATACTAACAAGAAGGTCTCTCGGTTCCTGGCGAATTCCTTGACCATGTGCTAAATGGCATGCGTCATGATATGTGATACGAGTGTTCAATTCAGCTTTTGGTATTTCATAGCCTGTTTCATGAATATATTTAGAGATGTCCTCGACCTTAGCGGAAAATTTTTCAGCTTTATCATGCCATTCAGGCTCTTCCCGAAACAATTCAGCATATTCCTGAAGCATACAGCCGCATCCTGCTGCGTTAACGATGACTTTATCAGCATCCTTAAACGCTTCGATATTCTGTTTCGCCAGCTTTCTTCCAGTTTCACGGTCACCGGCATGAACATGTAAGGCTCCACAGCAAGTTTGGTTTTGCGGAATTGTCACATCATTTCCGTTTCGTGTTAAAACATTAATCGTGGACTGATTAATATCACTGAACATAACGTCCATCACGCAACCTGTCATAAACGCCACTTCTGCTTTAGTTTTTCCTAATGCTTTGATCACTTTTTCATTTTTGTATTTTTTGCGTACAGGCTCTTTAATTTCAGGCATAATTGCTTCCATCTCAATTAAATGCTGTGGCATAATATTCATTAACCCTATTTTGCGAACCACTTTCTGCAATCCGCTCTTCTGATAGAACTTTAATAAACTCCCCACTGTATTCAGTCTGTTTTGATGTGGGAACATTCCTTCAAGTACTAATCTACTTACTTTTCCTTTCACTCCTGTCAATGGAATCGCCTGTCGAATTTGTCCGCGAGCCTCTTCAATTAATCCTCCGACATCTACATTCGCTGGACAAGCAGTGGTACATGCACGACAGTCAAGACAAGCAAAAACAGGATCCATGAATTGCTCGTTCACCTCAAGCTTTCCTTCTGCTACTGATTTGATAAGATGAACACGCCCACGGGGAGAATGCTGTTCCTGGCCTGTTAGCTCATATGTTGGGCAGGATTCCAAACACATACCACAATGTACGCAATCTGCCCATTTGTTTTCATCAGGCTTATCACTCCATAGATAATTGCTTAAGCTATTAGATGTACATGATGGATCTTGCTTTATATCAACTTCTCGCAGACTCACTATTAAATCCCTCCCACGAATCTTTTATTATTAAGTACTCTATTAGGATCGATCTTTGTTTTAATTCCTTCTAACAAGAAGAAATGTGATGGTTTTTCACCCCATACATCTATTTGCTGACGGAGCGTTAAAGGCAGATGCTTCGCAATCACATAACCACCCAATGCTTCGACGGATTTTCTGAGCTTTAATATTACCTGTGTTAATTCTTCATCTTCAGTTCCCTTTAGGTTAACCTGGCATATTCCATGACCTAGTCCACCATGTGCTTCTACTCTAAGAGTACTAGAGTGATGTAAAATGTGGCTTTCTTTAATGACCTTCAAAACATCTAGGTTAACAACGCCTATTTTCAATGCCGCTTCTATCTGATTTCCACTAGCAAGTGTTGCCCCATTTGGAGAAATCGAATAAAATTTTTCCCAAAAAGCTTCTGCCTGATTTTGTGAAAGCACTGTCATTTTTGCGTTAGAAGGTTGGATGTTCTTTACAAAATCCTCCTGGTAATGAACAGAGCTCTCCACATCTTCAAATGAAATTGCTAAGGTATAAATGTTTTGACCCGTTAACCTTTCCGATAAAGCAGGATTTAGCAGTTCCAAAGCGATTGGTTCCATCACTGAATCCAACAACTTAACTGCTAGTGACCGAACTTCTTCGAGATTTCCATTGGGAAACACTAACAGTCCAAGGCTTTCGTACTTTGGTATTGGTCTAAGCTTCAAAGTCACTTCAGATAAAATACCAAGTGTACCCATCGATCCTATAAAAAGTTTGTTCATATCGTACCCAGCAACATTCTTTACTACATTTCCCCCAGCTCTTATGATACTGCCATCCGGGTAAACCAAGCGAAGTCCTATTACCACATCTCTGGAAGAACCATAACCCAATCTTTTGGGACCGCTTTCATTTGAAGCAATGATTCCGCCAATTGTCGCATCTTCAGGCCATGCAGGGTCCAGCGAAACCTTCTGATTATGTTGTGCCAAATAGTCTTGCAATTCTTTAAATGAAGTACCTGCTTTAACCGTTAATGTCATATCTCCTACAGTATGTTTGACAATTCCTTTATATTTCGATAATGAGAGTAAGATATCAGCTGTTTCAATCAATCCTCCAAAACCTCTCTTGGTTCCGCCTCCTACCACCGTTATTTTTTTCCCTTTATCGTTTGCATACTTTAAAATACTTGCTATTTCTCCCTCTGTTTTCGGGTAAACAGATACCTGACCACCATTCCCAAGTGGATGTCTTTGGTTTTTCCCATCAACTATTTGCACATCAGGTAAAAATGACTTTAAATCTGATAGAAGATCCGCTACAATCAAAACCCACGCCTCCTTTTTGTTTCGTAATAACTAACATCGTTTCTATATTGTTGCAAAAAAAACATTTTAAACTTCATACCTTTTGTAAAATATTGTTTTGCAAAATTTCTTCAACATATTGTAAGTGGTTAATCATCGACTGATTAGCTTTTATAGGGTTCCCCATCTTTATTGATTCATAGATTTTATCATGTTGTTCATCCATCGTTTTTACGATGTTCTCATTCTCTTGAATATACCTGTGAAAATCAATCATTGCCTTCTTCATGGTGGTTGAAATGGTTTGCACTAATTGGATCAGGCTTTTGTTTCCTGTCGCATTAGCAATCGCCATATGAAAGTGGTAGTCCCCTTCCCAGCCATTGATACAGAGGTTTGAAAGGATTTCTTCCATACGTACCAAATCTTGTACCGACCGATTGGAAGCAGCCATTTCCGCAATACCTGTCTCCAATATTTTCCTGACTTGAAATAAGTCTTTTATGTCTTCACAGCTGGGGATTAACATATGGTTGGTAAACAATTTTGCGGAATCAAATTCGCAAATGTATGTACCTTCCCCTTGTTTCACGTAAACAGTACCTTTTCCTTTAAGTGTTGTGATTGCATCTCGGACAGCGGAACGTCCAACACCGAATAAATCACATAATTCCCTAACGGAAGGTAGCTTTTCACCTGACTGGAATTTGCCAGACTCAATCATCTTCTCTATTTCTTCTTCGACTGTTTCCGATACTTTCTTGGTGAATATTTTCTCCACATTTACACACCCACCCTCTATCCTTTCAGACATCACATATCCGATAAGTTATATTCTTACATTTATTAAAACACCTTCCAATATATATTTCAACAAATAATTCAGAATTTAACAAATAATTCAGAATTTAACAAATAATTAAAAAATATTTATTATAGATTATTGGAGACATACACGATCGCCAGGCCGAGCTTTGCTGTTTCTTAATGCACTAAACGTTGTTTCACCAGCACACATAAGTGGTGCTGCTTCTAATACAGATAATTCATTCGCCTTTAGACGGAATCTGTATAGCTTTCATAATTTTCATCACATATTAGCTCCTACATTTTAGTAATGGAATTTTTGAAAATAAGATAAAAAACAAAATAGTTAATTGTTTAATAGAATGTTAAGTTACCTTTATTAAGGTCTGTTTTTTTTAGATTAGTGATTTCAAAAACTGCCTGATCAGCTGCCAGGAGTGCACCTTCAAGATGTCCCCCATATTGTGAATATTATATTGCTGATAGTGTCATTTACGATGATGAATCTTATTTTGTCGATAAAATGTATGATTTTGCATTAAACAAAGCATCCTACCTAGCAAAAATAAAACGAGATTTCTCTGCAAATGTTGATTTAAATACGTTGACTAAGTAGGTTTAAAGAAAAGACTTGTCTTTAAATATGTTACTAAGTTTAAGTATTATGTACATCCAAATATCGGTTTCAAACATTTAATAATAGCCAAAACTAAAAACGAATTTAGGCTTAAAAAGCAAAAAAATAAACAACCAATTTTCCTTGGTTGTTTATTCTCTATAAGTAAGTCCAATGACCTCAGCTTTAATATCAGTATAATTTACCATGTATTTTCTTAATCGTTACTCTTCCTTGCCTGCTGCCATATTCATGCTCGCTTCGACATTCTCCTGGCTGATGGTGGTGAATGGTAAATTTCTCTTTCCAGAGAAATTCTCAAGCAAGTCTTTGACATCAATGCCCGAAGATGCCTTTAATGACTCCTGCAATGTGGCCATTAAATCCGTTGCATAGCCAGTCACTTTATTGGCCCCGCCATTCGCACCGCTTCCACCTGTATCCACTACAGTGATTTTGTCGATATTACTAAGCGGACTTGCCACTTGTTTGGCATACTCCGGAAGCATTTTCAAGATCATATCCATGACGGCTGCCTGACCGAACTGTTCAAATGCTTCGGCAATCTTCTGCTTGGCTTCGGCCTCTGCTACCCCTGTTAACCGGATAATTTCCGCTTCTGTCGTACCTTGTGCCCTTTGGGCGTCCGCTTTAGCAAGACCGTCCATGCGAACACGTTCCGCTTCGGCTTTTGCCATGGCTTCGATTTTATACTTATCGGCATCCGCTTCCGTTATCTGTTTCATTTTATTTGCGGAAGCCGCCTGCTCTACCGCATAACGGTCGGCATCCGCCTTTTTCTTCACTTCGGAATCATATTGCTTTTCACGGCGAAGGATTTCTTTTTCCTCCAGCTCGATTTGCTTTTGCCGTTCAATGATCCTGATTTGCATTTCCTGCTCGGTTACTTCCTGTTTGGAGCGGGCCGTTTCCAGATCGTAAGCTTGGTCAGCTCGTGCTTTGGCAATATCCTGCTCGCGACGGAATTCCGCAACCTTTAGCTTATTGATTTTTTCGGCTTCCGCAATTTCTGTTGCCCTTTCAAGTTCGGCTCGCTGTGCTTCCTTCGATGCTTCGGCGCGCTTGATTCGCGTTTCCTTCTCTGCTTCTGCGGTAGCAATATCGGCATCCCTTTTCACTTGAGCGATTCTTGGCTTACCAAGGGATTCAAGATATCCATTTTTGTCCCGAACATCTTTTATTGTAAATGATACGATGATGAGTCCCATTTTTGCTAAATCCTGCGAGGCTACCCTCTGTACTTCCTGTGAAAACTTTTCGCGGTTTTTATAAATTTCCTCGACTGTCATCGATCCAAGGATGGAACGAAGATGTCCCTCCAAGACTTCCCGCGCTTCCTGTTCACGGTCATCTTTGGATTTTCCAAGGAATTGCTCCGCTGCTGTGGCAATATCGGTGATTGAACCGCCAATCTTGATGATCGATACACCATCAGCCATGACTGGAACTCCCTGTTCCGTATATACTTCAGGAGTTGAGACCTCAAGTTTGCTTGACAACAAGCTTAGTGGTTCCGCTTGCTGGAACACAGGGAGAACGAAAGCACCACCTCCGCGGACGATTTTAATTTTATTTCCTGATTCGTCGATGTGAACATTTTTGCTTCCTAAGTAGCTTCCGGTCACGATCAATGCTTCATCAGGACCAGCCGTGCGGTATTTCGTAATAAAGACAGCAATAAGTGCGATAAGTAAAAATGCAACAATGGCGACGACAACCCAAATCAAATTAAACATAAACTACCTCCTACCCTTTTTTTAATCCTGATGGGGCATAACATAGACAACCCCGTTTTTAACTTCGATGATCAAGACCTTTGAATCCGAAACAATTCCTTCATTTTTATAACTGGCCGCAGTTTTCGCGATGCTTCCACTGATGCTTTCAATCAGGACTTCCCCAAACCCGTCAACCGGGATTGATGTCAGAACCCTGCCGACCCTCCCTCTCAGATCATTATCATGAAATGTCAAACTTTCTTCCGCTGATGAGATGGGAATCAAAACAAATACATTCAGTAAAGTGACGATGGTAAATGAAATGATCAGGGAAATGCCGGCACTCAATCCAGCATGAAGTCCTGAAAGAGATTCAAGTAAAAACCCACTCGCAAAAAACACGGTCAAAAAGCTAAAAATGAGTGTAGGATTAAATATATCCGGTAATTCAAGTCCGGAAAATATATCATTAAACAAGATAAATAAGAAAGTTAGCCCCCCGAATATAATTAATCCATATAAATAGACTGTTTCTAATGGAACCCCAAATAACTCCATCTCTTTCATCCTTTAAATTCGATTTTTTCCAAGCCGCATACTATTTTAAGGACCTGGGATAAGCGTTTTCCCAACATTGATAGTCTTTGTTATAATCCCCTCCATTTTCTTCGCCTACCATTCATACGAATGATGCATTAAAAAAGTTTCATTTATTTTCCAAGTTTTGAATTTTACCCTTGTGTTCACTCACAAACAATGTAGTCTAATAAATCATTAATGTATTAAAATACATAATTTCATTGACAGTGTTTAGTTAACATATTAAAATTCTTTATATGTTAACTCGTCATATAAATAGGTTTACATTAGGAGGAAGCACAATGAAGGAGCGTCATGAGAAGTTAAGAATGATGATGGTTACAGCTTTATTTGCAGCACTTATAGGAATACTTGCCCAAATTACAATTCCACTGCCCTTAGTTCCGATTACAGGACAGACTCTAGCCGTCGGATTGGCAGCAACGATACTCGGTTCACGTTATGGAACTTCTTCCGTTTTATTATACTTGTTCATAGGAGCAGCGGGAGTGCCGGTATTCGCTGAAATGTCTGGAGGATTAGCTAAGATATTCGGTCCGACAGGCGGTTATTTATTATCCTATATCCCGACAGTATATATAACGGGGCTGATATTGGAAAAAACCCGTTTCACAGTTGCAATGGCTTTCCTTGCTAATACAATCGGGATGATAATTACTTTAGTCATCGGTACGGTTTGGTTAAAATATATGAGTTCATTATCTTGGCCAGTGGCATTTGCCAGCGGTTTTGCTCCATTTATAATCGTAGGCGTTTTAAAGGCATTCCTTGCATCATGGCTTGGCATCACAATCCGTTCAAGGTTAGCCTCGGCTAATATGCTGCCAAAAAAAAATGCACCACTTTCCCAATGATGGGTAAATGAAAGAGAGGGTACCGCTTGTGGTACCCTCTCTTTCATTTATATTCAACTTCCCGAAAACTTGCACAAAAAAAAGACTCTTAAAAAAGAATCTTTTTTACAAGTAATTATTGCGGTCCTATCCCCATAAGTCCGAATATAAATAGCAAATGTATATGATCCCCTTTGCTAACCGTAATCATTTTACTATAGTAACCGTCATTTGACAACTATTGAAGATACACATGAACTTACTGCCATTTTATTACTTAAGGAAGAATAAAGTAACGGATTTAATTACTTATTATTCACTTTATATTCTTTTTTCGTACCATCTTCGAAAACGACCTCTAAATCAAATTCTTGATAGTCATCCTTCAAATTAAAAGCTTTTGTCACTTCTTGAATGACTTCCTCCTCTGATGAATCTTTGGTGAATGTCAATTTTTCCAGAATCGGGGTCAATTCTTTCATTGCTTCATCACCGTAAACTTCATGTTTGTTAAGTTTGTCCTCGATCGAAGCTTCTGTTTGAGCACCCATGGTATCATATTCAGCTTCGTATTCGTTATCATTGCCTGTGTAATCTACTTCCAATTGAAAATCCTTATAAGTGAATGGCAGTTTTTCATTATTATCCGTTCCTGTTTCAGGATTATTTTCAGCTTGATTTTCATTCTCCTGAACCGGCGGGTTTTTCACCTCATCGTTTTCTTCGCCGCATCCCGCCAAAACAAGCATAGCGGCAAACGGAACTGATAATATTTTGATTGATCTTCTCATGAGTTTTCCCTCCTATAGTCTGTATACCTTATCTATTTCCTAATAGAGGTTAAATAAAACTCAAGATTTCCTCATATACATCAAATCGGCCAAGTGATCATAGTGGAAGGATATAAAACAATACCGCAAAAAAGTGTGTGACAGATCCCCCAAGCACGAATACATGCCAAACCGCGTGATGAAACGGAAAACCGCGCCAAACATAAAATATGGCTCCAAACGTATAAAGCAATCCACCTGCAATCAGTAACTGGATACCAGCTGTTGGCATCGTTGCTGTAAGTGGTCCCCAAACGATAACGATCATCCACCCCATTGCAATATAGAGAATCGTCGAAAGGAAGAGGAATTTTTTCACATAGAAAGCTTTAAAGACGACCCCAACTATGGCAACTCCCCAGATTATACCCAGCAGTGTCCAGCCCAGTGACCCTTGAATCACAAGAAGCATGATGGGCGTGTATGTTCCTGCAATGAATATATATATGGCTGAATGATCAAAGATTTCGAATATATCCTTTGTTTTGCCCTCAGGAAAACTATGCACTAATGTGGAAGAGACGTATAAAAGTAGCATGGAAACACCATAAATGACTGAAATGACTATATGCCAAGGCGATCCTGTTTGGGCTGAGAATATGATTAAAAACACAAGTGCTGCAATACTTAACAAAACGCCGACACCGTGGGTTATCGCATTGACCACTTCTTCTTTTTTTGTATAAACATGTGTATTGGCCATGTTACAGCTCCTTAGTTCCGAATTAATTTTTTAGTATCCAACCAAAGTATACAACAGATCTTCCAAGCAATATAGAAAAGTGAATATTAACTTGATTATCACCCTTTAATTAGATTATTATCTAATTAGATGATAATCTAATTAAAGGGAGGGGTAAAAGTGCAATTAGAAAAATTGGTCGCATTCCATAAAACGATTGGTGATGTTACAAGGATTAGAATTATATCCATCCTGGCAAATGGTCCAAAACACGGACAAGCACTTGCCGGAATATTAAAATTGACGGCACCGACCATCTCGCACCATTTAACTAAATTGAAGGGCATTAATTTAGTGAAGGATCGAAGGGAAAAAAATACGGTGTATTATTTTTTGAATGAAGATGTCCTGAAGCATTATTCGTCAGCATTACCTAAACTCGTTTCAACTAAGGGGGATTCCAATAAAATGGATAATCAAAAGCTTAATACAGAACACAAAAAGATCCTTGAAAACTTTTTGATGCCAGATGGTCGACTAAAAACCATACCTGCACAGAGAAAAAAGAAAATGATCGTTCTTCATCATATAGCCAGCCTTTTGGAAACGGGACGTAAATATTCAGAAAAAGAATTGAATGAATTCATCCAGTCTTTCCATGATGATTATGCAACAATAAGGCGTGAACTCATTATAGGGAGTATCATGTATCGTGAAAACAGTATTTATGAATTGAATCCCCGCGAGATGTGGGCTGATATCGTTTAACGGAAGGTTTCAAAATTAAAAAACCGGCCTCCCATTTGGAAAGCCGGTTCTTGAGATGTCGTTTATATGGCAAAGTGATGGCCGCCGATAATTTTTATTACCTCTAATTGTTTCATCCATTCGCTATCCGAAATACTAGGATTCCAAAAATACAAGGCATCATTTGTATAGCCATGAATCGCCAATGCTTCATTGACAGCTTTCTTCGCATCATCTCCTGCTGGTTTATTTATACTGCCGTCACCAACAGGCGAGAATTGGTTTTTTTGATAAATCACTTCCCGTACCGTATCAGGAAATTCATCGCTATCAAGGCGATTCAAAACGACTCCTGCCACCTCGACCTTACCTCTGTATGGCTCCCCTTTAGCTTCTGCATGCACAAGCCTTGCTAATAATTCTTTATCTTTTTCATTCATTACATGTGGAATGATCAATGTTTTACCTGGCTCGGCAACATTATTTACATTATTATTGACTTCTTTCAACTTTCCGATAGGAACACCGTACTGCTTCGCAATATCCCATATCGATTCACCTTGTTTAATGACATGTTTGGTTGCTCCATCCGAAGCTTTACTGGTCGTTCCCTTAGGAAAAGCTATCCCAAGCATGATGACACTTAGAGTCATTATCACGGTTATTATAACTGATAATTTCATCCTGTAACCTCCTCGTTAAGCATCTTCCAAGGATAACAGACCATATGGGAGAAAACAGTGCTAAATTTTTTCCAAGGAAATGAAGGAAAAATTTTCACGGGGGTCTATTAACTTCGAAATTTTAATGATTCCCATTCTTCCCGTAGCATTCCCATTCTGACTGAATCATAATAATAACCATCATGATAACGGCATTTCCTCATCCTTCCCTCTACTTGCATGCCTACCTTTTCTCCTACTGTGATCATGCGTTCATTACCTGACCATGTCGTCAGACCCACCCGCTCAATCTCCATTTTTTCGAATAAATAGCCTATGAATAACCTTAACGCTTCTGTTCCATAACCGCCATTCCAATACTTGGGCTCAAATATCGTAATTCCGATTTCAAGCCAACGTGAAGGTTCATGTTCCCAGTAATATACAACAGATCCTATTATTTGATCGTTCTTTTCCATTAATAGCTCAGAGTAAGCCCCCATTTTCTCATCATAGGTTCTATATTTCATTTCTTTATCGATATACGTTTGGAAATCAATGAGTTCAAGAGGATGATAAGGTGCATCCCACTTTTTCCATTCTGGATCGGCTTCTCCATATTTCAGGCTCCATAATCGTTTTAAATCGGCTTGTTTAACATTCCTTAATATTACTTTACTTCCTTCAATCCAAACATCGTCCAATCCGCTTCCTCCCAATTCAACCTTGCCGTACTTTCCATTTTACCTGTCGACACATAATTTAATAAAATATTGCCTTTCTCTGGGACCATCGAATTCACAAAAATATACACCCTGCCAGGTACCAAGGATCAAGCTCCCTTTATGGATGATCACCTGCTGTGAAGAACCAACCGCACTTGATTTCAAATGGGCTGCCGTGTTTCCTTCCATATGTAAATCCAATGTATGATTCCATGGGTATTGCTCATCCAGTCTTCTTAACATATCCTTTTTGACATCAGGATCAGCATTTTCATTAATCGTGATCCCTGCTGTCGTATGTGGACAATATATAAGAGCTACTCCCTCTTGAATCCCGTTTTCCTTGATGAACGCCTGTACTTCTGTCGTGACATCAATCATATCATCCCTCTTCGTCGTTTTTAAGGTATTTTTCTTCAGCATGTACGTTCACTCCTTTTTTTGTTCGTTTTTATATTCCTTTACCCATAAACATAAAGGTTCATGCTTTAATAAACCAGTCGATATTAAGATTAACAAACCTTTTTATTATTATTTTGTTATCATATTGGATTTATAAGGAATGAGGGGGTATCTTAAGTCAACATTTCAAATTAGCCACTCCTGCATATAAAGTGGACCGAATGATGAAGTAATCTGCAGTCTTAAGGGAGAGTATGGCTTGAATCCGGATCGATCAATTGAGGGCCGCGCGGAAAAGTCACATCCAGCTCTTGTAGTTGAAAATCAGATAGGCTATAGGCTTCTAGCCACATTTAATAATTAATCATATATCTTTAAAGTGAAAGTGACGCAATATTTCCTGAAGCGTACAGCATTTTTTTATCACCCTTTCTGCAACCGGATTGAAGTTTTGGATTGGATATAAGAAAAGCGGACCCACTGTATTTGGATCCGCTTTCTTTCAGTTTTTTTATATCCGTTTCTTTTTCCAGAACCCCAATAGTAAGGCGGTGATGAGGGATCCTATTAAAATGGCCAATAAATAGAAAAATGGGTGATTGACAAGTGGGATGACAAATATTCCACCATGTGGTGCAGGGAGAGTCACGTTAAAAGCCATTGACAGTGCTCCCGCTGTTGCTGCACCGACAACACTGCTGACGATAACACGCAATGGATCCGCTGCCGCAAAAGGAATCGCTCCTTCTGTAATGAACGAAGCACCCATGAAATAATTAGTGAATCCTGATTTTCTTTCCATTTCAGTGAACTTGCTTTTAAAGAATGTAGTGGCCAAGGCAATCCCTAGAGGAGGAACCATTCCACCAGCCATTACAGCAGCATGCGGTCCGAAACTCTGAGCTTCAATGGCCGCTAGCCCAAATGTGAAGGCAGCCTTGTTTAGGGG
Organism: Peribacillus sp. NPDC076916; assembly: GCF_050269675.1. Lineage (NCBI taxonomy): Bacteria > Bacillati > Bacillota > Bacilli > Caryophanales > Bacillaceae > Peribacillus > Peribacillus sp. NPDC076916. Next base: position 627,522 of record NZ_JBNNIU010000002.1, on the reverse strand, counting down.
GCCACCCATATCTACAGCCATCATCCCCCCAAGAATCAAGCCAAGGAATATTGCGTTCGTACCAGATAAACCTTGCAGCCAATTGGTCAAGCCCATGTTTATTGCGGTTACTGGTTCATTTATGAGAAATAACATGATAAACCCTGTAATTAACATACCGAATACAGGATAGAGTAAAACTGGTTTAATGCCATCGAGTGTTTGCGGTAATCTGGAAAACAATTTTCTTAAAAGTAAGACGACATAACCTGCAAGGAAACCGGCGATCAGTCCGCCAAGAAAACCGGCATTAGCCTGTGCTGCCAATAATCCCCCTACCATACCAGGAGCAAAACCCGGACGGTCGGCAATACTTGAAGCAATGAACCCAGCCAGGACAGGGACAAGTAAGAAGAAAGCACCATTTCCCCCGCCAATATCACTTAATGCTTTGGCAATGGGATTATAATCCGGATTTGCCGGATTGGCCGCCTCGATTCCAAAAAAGAAAGAAAGCGCAATCAAGATTCCGCCACCGACAACAAATGGAAGCATATTACTTACGCCATTCATTAAGTGCTTGTAAATCCCCAATCCTCCTTTTGCTGAATCCCCTTTATCACTTTTATCGTTTCCTGTTCCGTTGTAAACAGGGGCGTCCTGATTCAGGGCTCTGGTTAACAGCTCCTCGGTCTTCCGGATTCCATGGGCCACTGGGACAATAATGACATGTTTCCCGTTAAAACGATTCATTTCCACCTGCTTATCAGCTGCAACGATAATTGCATCCGCCTCATCAATTTCTGCGGCGCTTAAACCATTTTTGATTCCTGTGGAGCCATTTGTTTCGACTTTGAAATCGATTCCCATTTCCTTAGCTTTAGCTTTTAACGCATCGGCTGCCATATAAGTATGGGCAATTCCTGTTGGACAAGCTGTAACGGCTAGGATTTTACCTACTTTATTTTTACCACTGGCAGCATTACTTGATTGCTGCTCTTCCATTTCTTCTTCATAAGCTTCCATTTCTTTTTGATTGATTATCTCCAACACTTCCTCACCAGAAGTAGCAGAAATCAATCGGGCTCTGAATTTATCATCCATCAGTAATGAAGAAAGCCGGGAAAGGGTTTCCAAGTGATCTGCATTCGCTCCTTCACTTGCAGCAATCATAAAGAACAAATGAGCTGGCTGCCCATCAAGCGATTCATAATCCACACCACTGACAGATTTGCCGAAGCAGATGGCAGGTACCTTTACAGCACTTGTTTTTGCGTGTGGTATGGCTATTCCTTCACCAATCCCAGTCGTGCTTTGCTCTTCACGTTTTAAGATGGCAGCTTTAAAACCCTCCACATCGTTTAACCTGTCTGCCTCGGCTAGCTTTCCTGATAGTTCGTCAATGACTGCTTGCTTTGTAACGCTTTGCAGATTGATGATGATTGTATCCAATTTTAACAAGTCTGTAATTTTCATAGAGTCAGCCTCCTGTTAGATAATTGATGGCAATTTGCGGTAATAACTCTTCAATTTTATCCAATGTACCAAGATCAGATGAAAAGGCCGTAGCACTTCCTGCTGCAAGACTGAAGCGGAATGCAGATAGAATGTCCCCTGTACTTTCATATGTCCCAATGAAACCTGCGACCATGGAATCACCGGCACCCACTGAATTGATGACGTTCCCTTTTGGAACATTTGCGGAATATGACACTCCACCGGAGCAAAGCACGGCCCCCTGTCCCGCCATTGATACAATAACGTTATGTGCCCCTGCTTCAACCAATTTAGCGCCATATTCCCTAGCATCATCAACCGTTCTTATTTCGGTTGAAAAAAGCTCACCCAGTTCATGATGATTGGGCTTTATTAAAAATGGCCGGTGTGGAAGGACATCCAGTAATTCCTTGCCACTCGTATCCACTACCACTTTAATGCCGTTATGGGAACATGACCTTGCCATGGCTTCGTATACATCCGAAGGAACGCTTGGAGGGATGCTTCCTGACAAAATGAGGATATCATTATTATTCAACTGTTCAATCTGACTAATTAATTGTTGATAATTCCCTTTTGAAATGATTGGCCCTTGACTATTTATTTCAGTCTCCAGCCCTGTTTTCAATTTAATGTTTATTCTTGTATCTCCAGCTATCTCTGTAAAGTCCGTGAAAATCTCTTCTTGTCTTAAAAACCTTTTTACAAATTCACCAGTTTGTCCACCGATGAATCCTAACGCTGTCGTACTATTTCCCAGCCTTTTTAGCACTCTGGAAACATTGATTCCTTTCCCTCCTGGGAATTTTGCATCATAACTGGTTCGATTCACCTTGCCCATTTGAAAACTCTCCACCTCGACCAGGTAATCGATGGATGGGTTTAGTGTCACTGTATAAATCATTAAATGGTCACGACCTTTATCTTTGGATTTTTTTGGAGTTGAGCAATTGCCTCTTCATCATTGCTGTCAGTAAGGATTATGGCATCGCTTACATCTGCCACCTTAGCGAAAGTAGCTTCATTCAGTTTTGAACTGTCAGCAAGTACGTAGGACTCGTTAGAGAGGCGTAATGCTATCTTCTTCAGTAGCGCTTCTTCCGGGTCGGGTGTTGTGAAACCCAGATCTTGATGGATTCCGTTCATTCCCAAGAAACATTTATCAAAGCGGTATTCATTCAGGAACTGTACAGCATTACTTCCAATAACAGCATTTGTCGAAAATTTTATCGTCCCGCCCACTAACACTGTTTTGATTTCCAATTCGATGAGTTTCGGTATATGCATTAGACCATTCGTCAGCACTGTTATATTTTTATCCTTTAAATAAGGAATCATTTCCGCAGTTGTCGTGCCTGCATCAAGATATATGCAATCATTTTTCTCTATGAATGAAACCGCCAGCTTTGCTATAAGTTGTTTTTCAGCTCTTGCTTTGTATTGCTTTTCCATAGTTGTTGGTTCAAGGCCTTTTCTCTGAAGTAAAGAGGCCCCACCATGCACGCGTTTCAAGAGCTTCATTTCCTCGAGTTGCACTAAATCTCTCCGAATGGTCGACTCCGAGGCTTGTAACTGATCTACAAGCTCTTGCAGCTTTACCGTTCCTTGTTCTTTAAGGATCGATAAGATGAACTGGTGCCTTTCAGTTGTCAACAATTCGCCCACCTCACTTTAATATCATCATCATATATGAAAACAAAGCAATAATCAATCAAAAACATTTAAAAGTAACCAAATTCATTCAAAAATACCTCCAAAAACATTCATATAGTTAGAGATGACCTTTCTTCAATACCATTATCTTTTTTCTATGAAAATATCCTTTCAGTTCTTCACGCAAAAAACCCCCATGTCATGATGACATGGGGGTTCGTATTTATTTTATTAGCCTTGAAGTAAAAGTTGTTCTGGATCTTCCAGCATATCTTTGATGGCTACTAAGAAACCAACAGCTTCTTTTCCGTCAACGATACGGTGATCATAAGATAATGCAAGGTACATCATCGGTCTGTTTTCGATTTGATCTCCAACAGCGATTGGACGAGTCTTGATTGTATGCATTCCCAAGATCCCAACTTGAGGGGCATTCAAGATTGGTGTAGATAATAGGGAACCGAAAGTCCCGCCGTTTGTGATAGTAAAAGTACCACCTGATAAATCTGAAAGTCCCAATTTGTTGTTACGCGCTTTAACAGCTAAATCCGAAATGTTCTTCTCGATTTCAGCAAAGCTTTTACGGTCAGCATCCCTTACTACCGGAACGACAAGACCTTCATCAGTGGATACAGCTACACCGATATCATAAAAGTTCTTTTTCAGGATATGGTCGCCTTGGATTTCAGCATTCAATAATGGATATTTCTTCAATGCGCCAATGACCGCTTTAGTGAAGAATGACATGAAACCAAGTTTAACATCATTTGTTTTCACGAAAGAATCCTTATGGCGGCTACGCAATTCCATGACTGCAGAAAGATCGACTTCGTTAAAAGTAGTAAGCATGGCTGCTTCGGATTGTACTTGAACTAGACGTTTGGCAATGGTTTGACGACGGCGTGTCATCTTAACCACTTCAATGCGGTCATCATTCACTTCAACAGGAGCTGCTGCCTTTTTAGCTGCAGGAGCTTGTTTAGGAGCTGCCGCTGGTGCTGCAGGTGCATTGCTTGCTGCTTCTACGTCTTGTACACGTACGCGACCAAGTGGATCGGCTACAGGCACTTGAGTCAAGTCAATACCTTTTTCACGAGCCAATTTCCTTGCAGCTGGTGATGCAATAACTTGTTGAGTGGATGATGCTTCTTTTGCTTCTGATTTAGGAGCTTCTTTAGCAGGAGCCGCTTGTTCAGCCTTAGCTGGTTCTGCTTTAGCTTCTTCAACCTTAGGAGCTTCCTCTTTTGGAGCTGCTGCAGCTGATCCATTTTCATCAACGATGGCGATAGCCTGTCCAACTTGGACAGTATCGCCTTCTTCTGCTAAATGTTCCGAAAGTGTACCAGTATAATCTGAAATGATTTCTACGTTCACTTTATCCGTTTCAAGTTCAAGGACATATTCTCCTTTTTCAACGTGATCACCGGGTTGTTTTAACCATTGCGCAATAGATCCTTCAGAAATTGATTCTGCTAATTCAGGTACTTTTACTTCAGCCATTTTATTTCTCCCCCTCATTATTGCGTGTAATTGCTTGAGTCATAATCCGTTGTTGTTCATTTTTATGGACAAGTGGATCTCCCTCAGCCGGGCTTGATCTGCGCTTCCTTCCTATATATGTTACTGAAAGATTGCCAGGAGCCGCAGCATTTAGGCGAGGTTCAACAAATGTCCAAGCACCCATGTTTTTAGGTTCTTCTTGAGCCCAGAAGATTTCTTTAAGATTTGTATATTTTTTCAGGGCTTCTTGAACTCCAGTGAATGGGAATGGATAAATTTCTTCGATACTGATGATTTGCAACCAATCTGTATTTTTTTCAGTTGCCGCTTTTTCACGAAGTTCAACCGCCAATTTACCTGATGCAAATACAATGCGTTCAACCGATTTAGGTTTTTTGCCCAAAGCTTTGGTTTCTACGAATGATTCAAAAGAGCCTTCACTGAATTCTTCTGCTGTAGAAGCCATCACTTGATTACGAAGCATACTCTTCGGTGTCATGATGACAAGCGGACGTACTTGCTCTTGATCCAAAATCTTCGCTTGTCTTCTAAGGATATGGAAGTATTGAGCTGCCGAACTCAGGTTGGCAACTGTCCAGTTGTTTTCAGCCGCTAATTGGAGGAAACGCTCCAGGCGGGCACTTGAGTGCTCTGGTCCTTGTCCTTCATAACCGTGTGGAAGCAGCATGACAAGACCTGATTTTTGACCCCATTTTGCACGGCCTGCCGCGATGAATTGGTCAAAGATCACTTGTGCTGTATTAGCGAAGTCACCGAATTGGCCTTCCCATAATACAAGTGTCTCAGGTGCAAATACATTATAACCATATTCATAAGCCAGAACTGCCGTTTCAGTAAGCGGGCTGTTATGAACAGCAAATGATGCTTTGGCAGTTTCTAGTGTGTGAAGTGGTGAATATGTTTTTCCGTTAACACTATCATGTAACATGATATTGCGTTGTGCGAATGTTCCGCGCTCTGAATCTTGTCCTGTCAAACGGATTGGAGTGCCGTCACTTAATATGGATGCGAATGCCAATGTCTCAGCATGAGCCCAATCAATTTTTCCGTCAGCACCAAAGGAATCCAAGCGACGTGATAAGATCTTTCCTAACTTTTTATTAGGAGTGAATCCTTCCGGCCACTTAACAAGTTCTTCGTTAATTGAAACAAGTTCTTGTTTAGGAACTGCCGTATCAATGGCTGGAAGTCCTTTTTCAATAATCCCAGGAGGATTACATTCTTTAGAAGCTTCCGGTTTATTTCCGGAAATTTTTGCATATGCATCTGCAAGCCTTGTATCCACTTGCTCAGCAATCGCTTTAACTTCAGCTTCAGTGAACTCACCGGATTGAATCAGTTTTTTTCCATAAAGCTCTTTAACGGTTTGGTGCTTATGAATTAATGCATACATTTCAGGTTGAGTCACCAATGGCTCATCCATTTCGTTATGGCCGAAACGTCTGTAACCGATCAGGTCGATCAAGAAATCCTTGTTGTATTTTTCACGATATAGGTTAGCAAGGTTCACAGCAGCCATACATGCTTCCGGATCATCTGCATTCACATGCACGATCGGCACTTCAAAGCCTTTGGCCAAATCACTAGCATATAGGGTTGAACGTGAATCTTCACTTTCCGTTGTAAAACCGATCATGTTATTGGCGATGATATGGATGGCGCCGCCAACTTGATAACCGCGTAAACGGCTTAAGTTAAACGTTTCAGGTACAATTCCTTCACCTGGGAATGCTGCATCACCATGAATCAGGATTGCAAGGGATTTGGAAATGTCTTGAACCGGGAACCCTTTTTCTGAACGGTCTTCTTGTGCCGCACGAGAATACCCTTCCACGATTGGACCGACTACTTCCAAGTGACTTGGGTTATTGGCAAGTGTAATCCTTGCTTTTTGTATATTTGATTTAGTTATCTGTTTATCCAGACCTAAATGGTATTTAACATCACCGGTCCATCCATTGTTAATGCCTGTTGAACCTTCGGAAGGAACCAAATCTTTATTCGGTGAATGTTGGAATTCAGAGAAGATGACCTCATATGGCTTTCCTAATACATGTGCTAGAACATTCAAACGTCCTCGGTGAGCCATGGCAATATTCACATTCCCAGTACCGCTTTGAACAGTTTGTGAAATCATTTCATCTAAAATCGGAACCAAAGCATCCAGTCCTTCAATAGAGAAACGTTTTTGCCCTACATATGTGCGGTGAAGGAATTTCTCGAAACCTTCGACTTCATTCAATCGTTTAAGTAATAGTTCCCTTTTCTCTTTAGTCACTTCCGGGAACATGTTTCCGGATTCGACCATATCAGTAAGCCATTGCTTTTCATCCAAGTCATTAACATGGTGAAATTCAAAGGCTATCGTTTTTGTATAGAGTTGTTTTAGGTATTGTACGGCTTCGTATCCGTCTTTCACGTCTTCAGGTGATTCCGGGCAAATAAAGTCAGCCGGTATTTTCCTTAAATCATCTGCAGTCAAGCCATATTTTTCAAAGTGAATTTGTTCAGTGTCCAGAGCTTCTTCTTTTAAAGGATAAATATTTGCAGCAAGATGTCCGTATGCACGGATATTTTCAGCTAACTTGACTGCAGACATAATTTTCTTCATCGGAAGAACTTCTCCAGCTTGTACAGTTGGTGCACTTCCAGTCGTTGTTTCTGCCGATACATCGAATGAAGGAGGACCTGCTACTTCAAAAAAGTTTTTCAGTTCCGGATCCACTTCTTCCGGGTTGGCTAGGAATAGATCGTATTGCTCCATGACATACCCAAGGTTTGGACCTGAAAAAGCTTTCCAGTGGTCTAATACCTTAGAATCATTGATGGTCATTTTGTAAACCCCCAAATTTTTCTCATAATTTTTTTCATTACGTTTTATCCATCCCCAAATTTCTTTCTTCTAAATTTTCCCCAAATATATGATATATATAAGATATACAATAAATAACTTTGGTCATTGAATAATAAAATTTTAAAGGATAAAACGTTTTCAGATGTTATATTAACATGTTTTTGTCGAAATATCCAAAGGTTAAACTACTTTATGCAACCTTTTTGCAACTATATTTCTGTTTAATTCGTCAAAATACGCTTTTAATTGACTTTTTTGCTCATTTAAGTCTTTTTTTCGCTAAAAAAAGATTTTTGTATTTTTGTATAATGATTATTTTTCAGGTAAATTTAACTAGTCTGAAAGCCCTTTCAGCTCAATCAAACTTCCAAGCTGATAAACTTAGATTGCCATATTGAAAGCTCCTATGCAGGAGAGCTGCCTCTTTTTTGTCATCCCCTGACCCCATTGCGATGACCAATGGAACGAAATGCTCTTTGGAGGGCACAGCTTCTGTACTGTATGGGGCGAATTTTTCATACTCAAACAAGGATTGCAAATCCCAATTCATGATTTTCTCTTCGACCCAGTTCTCAAACTCGATTGCCCATCCTTCTGCAACATGCATATCCTCCTGTATTTGGGCGAAATTATGGACAATTCCTCCACTCCCGATAATCAGGACATTACTTTCCTTTAATTCCCTCAATGTTTTCCCAATTTCATACTGCTTGTACAATGGCAGTGCAGGACTAATGGACATAGATACGGTCGGGATGTCAGCTTCGGGATACATGATATGCAAAAGCCCCCATGATCCATGGTCCAGGGGGCGCTTATCATCAAGTTCCCCCAATACACCTATCCTGGACAATAAGGTTAAAATTCGATCTGACAGCTCAAGACATCCCCTGGCTGGATAAGTAATCTGAAATATTTCTTCAGGATACCCTGCAAAATCATAAATGACTTCATGCTTCCCTACTGCTGAAATCATTTGATCTTCGCTTTCCCAATGTGCTGACAAAATTACGATGGCAGCAGGTTTCTTCATAGTTTGCATATAATCCTTCAAAAAAGAAGTGTAGCCATTCTTTTCCAAAGCTAATAGCGGTGTTCCATGTGATAAAAACAATGATGGCATCATAGAAACGATAAATCCTTTCGCATTGTAATCTCAATACCCTATACCTTAATTTACTATAGATAAACATTGTGTTCATCAATTAAATTGCAATTTCGGGGTTGTCTCATCAATAGTATCGAAGGTATACCCTTCTTTTTTAAGAAATTCAATTATATCAGGCAATGCTTTCACTGTATTCTTCATACTATTGATATCATGCAATAAGATATTAACATGCTTTTGATTTTTCGTCCCTTTTTGTACGGCAGTAATGATTTGTTGTTCACTTATTGACGGACTGAAGCCATCTGTCGAGTCAATGGACCAATCAAAGTAAATATACCCTTTATCCTTTAGTTGTTGAAGGATTCCATTAATGATGGGTTTCGTTGCAGCCTGATGCCGCAGACGATTATTCGAGCCGCCAGGAAGGCGCACAATACGGCTTTTTATCCCATATTCCTTTTGCAGCATGGTTTCAAGCCTATTCAAATCTTGAAAGAAACTCTCAGTCGATCGATAAACGATGGAATAATCATGTGTATAAGAATGAAGGGCAATCGCATGACCCCGGGAAACCATTTCCTGATAACTTTCCTTTGCGTATGGTTCTTCATTCCCTTTAACGAAAAATGTGGCCTTAACATGATAGCCGTCCAAAATATCCAATATCTTCATGGTATTCAAAGATGGTCCGTCATCGAATGTCAAATAAGCGATTTTCTGATTTTCCTTACTTTTCAGGAGCGGTGTGATCTCTTCGGGAACCATTGCATGTACTTGAATGTTCTCGACATCCACAGCCAACAAAATAATAATGAAAGAACCCGCCATGAATAGAAATAATTTCAGGAAATTATTCATAGGTGTTGCATCCCCTTCCTTTTGACCATTAAGATGTACCAATTAAGGGGTTTCATGCACTAAAAGGCAGCGGTAAAAAATACCGCTGCCTTTATTAAATGAGTTATCGATCGACATTGAAGTAACGGGCTTCAGGATGTGCAAAAACAATGGCTGACACGGAAGCCTCTGGTTCCATCATGAATCCTTCTGTCAATTCCACGCCAATATCCTGAGGTTGTAACAAGCGGAATAGCTTCTCCTGGTCTTCCAGATTAGGACAAGCAGGATAACCAAATGAAAACCTTTGCCCGGTGTACTTAGCGGCAAACCGCTCTTTCATGGTCATTTCAATCGGATCGCTTATACCTAAATCATCCCGCATTAATTGATGAATTCTTTCTGCGAAACCTTCAGCTGTTTCGAGAGCAAGTGATTGAAGGGCGTGATTTTTCAAGAAATCGCCTTCAAACTTTAGTTTTTCTGCCCATTTTCTAATCCCTTTTCCGGCAGTGACAAGGAAGAAACCAACATAATCCATTTGCCCGGAGGAGATTGGTTTCGCGAAGTCCGCTAAACAAAGATGCGGATTCGTATCTTGCCGGGGGAAGTCGAAAGTTTCCAAAACCTCGTTATGGTTGTCCGGGTTGTATACCAATAGCTTATCTCCTTCGCTTTGAGCAGGGAAAAATTGATAAACTGCATTCAAACCATAATCCGGTTCCATCTTTAGAAATTCAATCAATTCATCAACGAGATCATTTAGTTGCACTGCTTTTTCATTCCCTTGCTTAAGCAATTCGGACACTTTACCTTTTAACCCCAAATGATGTCCAATCAGCATTTGCCTATTAATATACGGCTGGATGACATCCAATGGATAGTTTTTCAGGACGTGACGCTTGATGTCACGCGGTATTTGAACAGGAGCATCGCTTAAAGGGGCAGCTGTGGACTGCTTCCGAACAGGTTTTTCCATCGTGGCAGCAATGGCGGCATTCGCTTTCGCTCTTTCCCGTTTCTCGACTAACTCTTCCAAGTACACCACTTTTTTGTCAGAGTCATGTAAAATATTCGTTACAGCCAAACCATCCATCGCATCTTTGGAATATAAAACCGGCCCTTCATATTCAGGTGATATTTTAAAATCGGTGAATTTACGGGATAATGCTGCCCCTCCCACTAAAATTGGGGTATCTATTCCCGCTTGCCTTAAATCCTGTGCTGTTAAAACCATTTGCTGTGCAGATTTGACAAGTAACCCAGATAGGCCAATGATAGTTGGCTCATGTTTTCGAACCTCTTCTATGATTTGTTGCGGTGCGACCTTTATTCCCAAATCAATGACTTCATAGCCATTATTGGATAGGATGATATCCACTAGGTTTTTCCCGATATCATGCACATCTCCCTTGACGGTCGCCAAAAGGATTTTCCCTTTCTTAGCACTATCTTCTGAGTTTTCCATTAGTGGTTCAAGGTGGGATACAGCCGCCTTCATCGCTTCAGCACTCTGGAGCACCTCTGCGACAATAAGTTGGTTGTCATTAAACAACCTCCCCACCTCACTCATGCCATCCATCAATGGTCCATTGATGATTTCCAATGGGTTGTCACCGCGCTCAATCGCTTCATTTAAATCATCAACCAATCCTTCTTTCGTTCCCTCGATAATATAGTTACCTAAACGTTCATCCAATGGCAGGATCACACCATTATCCTTCTTCTCCGCTTTTTTCCCGCGATAAAACTCGGTAAAAATCGCTAAAGTTTCAGTTGAAGTCTCAAATAGCAGTGCCTCAGCCAATTTCACTTCCTCTTCCGGTATCAGAGCGAAACGTTCAAGTTTTTCTGTATTCACGATAGCATAATCGAGACCCGCTTTTGTACAATGGTAAAGGAAAACTGCATTTAATATTTCCCTTCCCCTCGCTGGCAGACCGAATGAAACGTTAGAAATGCCAAGTATCGTTAGGCATTCCGGAAACTTTTCTTTAATCGCCTTTATTCCATTCACCGTTTCCAATGCAGATCCAATATATTGTTCATCCCCTGTGCCTACAGGAAATACAAGCGGATCAAAAATGATGTCACTTTTGTTCAGACCGTACTTATTAACGAGCAAATTCACAGACCGTGTAGCCACTTCCAATTTCCGTTCAGCATCGACTGCCATCCCAGTTTCATCAATGGTTCCTACGACAACTGCAGCACCATATTGATGGACTAATGGCACTATTTTTTCAAAGCGCTCTTCACCATCTTCAAGGTTTATGGAATTAATGATCGATTTCCCTTGTGAATGTTTTAATGCTTGTTCAAGCACGGCTTCATCCGTAGTATCGATGACCAATGGGACTTTCACTTTTTTGACGACCTCTTCCACAAATTCCTTCATATCGCCAAGCTCATCCCCATCAGGATCAGCAAGACAGATATCAATGACATGGGCCCCTTTTTTTACCTGGGAGCGTGCAATTTCGGCAGCTGGCTCATAATGCTTTCCGCGTATCAGCTCCTTGAATTTTCGGGAACCGATAACATTCGTTCTTTCACCTACGAATAAAGGCCGCATTGAATCATCATAAATTAGCGGCTCTATGCCCGATACGGCATGACCATGGGCTGTTTCCGTAATTGTACGGGGTTTCATGCCTTCGAGGACCCTGGAAAGTTCTTTAATATGTTCTGGTGTCGTACCACAACATCCGCCAATGATATTGATCCATCCCTTTTCGGCGAATTGCTTCATTTTCTCTGCCAGTGAAGTAGGTGACTCATGATAGTGGCCTTCTTCATCAGGGAGCCCGGCATTCGGATAACAGCTGATGGCGCTATTTGATATATCTGCAAGTGTCCTGATATGGTCTATCATGAATTCCGGCCCTGTTGCACAATTAAGGCCAACCGCAACGGGCTTCATATGTTCAACCGATAAATAGAAAGCTTCTATGGACTGGCCAGCAAGCGTAGTGCCCATCGGTTCGATTGTCCCTGATATGATGACAGGCACATCTTTTCCTGTTTTAGCGAATGCTGCTTTGATTCCGGAAAAGGCTGCCTTGACATTAAGCATATCCTGACAGGTTTCCACCAATAACAAGTCTACCCCGCCATCCAAGAGACCCAGTGCCTGTTCTGCATAGGAATCGGTTAAAATATCAAAAGTCGTTCCGCCCGTTACGGAAAGCGTTTTTGTAGTTGGACCCATCGAGCCAGCTACATACCTTGGCCATTCATCATTGGAGTACTTTTCACAAGCTTTAACGGCAAGCTCAGCTGAAATCTTATTAAGTTTGTAAGCGATAGTGCTTATTTGGTATTCCTCGAGTACGATGCTGGTCGCTCCGAAGGTATTTGTTTCAATGATGTCTGCACCCGCTGCTAAATATTTTTCATGAATGGATTGGATGATTTCCGGTTGCGTCAATGATAAATATTCATTGCAGCCCTCGAATTGTTCCCCTCCAAAATCCCCTGCCGTCAAATTCTCCGCTTGAAGCATGGTTCCCATCGCCCCGTCAAGAAGGAGTATTTTAGAATTCAACTGATCTTGAATCGCTTTTTTATTCATGTACTGCCACCTCTGATGTATGTTTACTATCGACTTTTCTAATATATTTCGTAAGTTCCGCCGTCATTTCATAGCGAAGGAACGGAGTGATTAAATATATGCCCTTGAATTTTTCCCTTGCCGCGTCCACTAGCTCTCGCGCGATATTCACTCCTTCAATCCTCGACTTTACAGGGTCATCCCCCGCTAACGCCATGGCTCTTCTAACATTATCAGGCAATTTGATGCCTGGGATTTCATTATGGATGAATTCGGCGTTCCTGGTGCTGGTCAAGGGCATGATACCGATGAAGATCGGGGTTTCTAAATGTTTTGTAGCTTCATATACTTCTTCGATCTGCTCCACGGAATAGATTGGCTGTGTCAAGAAAGATTGGGCACCGCAGGCAATCTTCTTTTCCATTCTCAGTACCGCTTTATCCAGATATTTCACATTGGGATTAAACGCTGCAGCAATTTTGAAATTTGCCCGTTGGCCCAAACTTTGACCCGAATAGGAAAGACCTTCATTAAATTGTTTGACCATACTTATTAGGTCAAAGGAAGATAAATCATAAACCGAAGTGGCGCCCGGGAAGTCCCCAATTTTTGAAGGGTCTCCAGTGATGATCAATATTTCGTTCAGGCCCACCGTCTGCAGACCCATTAAATGTGACTGCAGTCCAATCAAATTTCGATCACGGCATGTTATATGCACCATCGGCTCTATATTCAGTTGGTTCTTAAGTAAATTAGCCAGTGCATCATTCGATATCCTTGGTGAGGCAAGCGAATTATCCGCTAATGTAATGGAATCGACCCCTGCTTTTTTCAAAACCTCGGCACCAGTCATGAAGCTCGCTATACCTAACTTTTTCGGTGGATCAAGTTCGACTAGAATCGTCCTTTCTGTTTTGGCCTTTTCGAACAGGGGACGTTCCAATTCTCTATCATTCACTTCAATTATTTCTATTTCACGGGATTTCGTAAATTTCTCTTTCACAGGAGCCAAACTTCCAATCGCATTCTTTACAGCTTGAATATGCAGCGGAGTCGTTCCACAGCACCCTCCTATGATCGCGGCACCCTGCTCACGAAGTTCTAGGGCACTTGAACCGAAGTATTCCGGCACAGCTTTATAGACGAGCCTTCCATCCACATAATCCGGGAGGCTGGCATTTGGGTATATGGCAATTGATGCTTGCTTTGGCAAACTCACTTCTTCCAAGGCCCGAATCATATGATGTGGACCGAGACGGCAATTCACCCCCACAACATCGGCACCCAATTGCTCAAGTTTTTGAAAGGCTTCATTTAAATGGATTCCATTTTGAAGATTTCCCAGTTCATGCATCGAAACATTTGCGATGATCGGCAGTCCAGTTTCATTTTTAACGATTTGCAGGACGGTTTCCAGTTCTTCCAGGTCATAAAATGTTTCCAAGAGAATCCCATCAGGGTTTTCCATCAAAAGACTGTATAGCTGTTCACGAAAACCCCGTTTTATCTCTTCCATGCTTAAATCCGATTTCCTGATGCTCCGCTGTGCCCCTATGGTACCGAATACGTATGCCTTTCCTTTTGCCGCTTTTTTTGCAAGAATGACTCCCTGGCGATTGATTCTGCTTACCTCATCTTCCAGTCCATACCGTTTCAATTTGTTGAAATTGGCTCCGTATGTATTCGATTGAAGGATATCTGCACCAGCTTCCAAATAGGCACGGTGGATGGATTCTATTTGATCTGGGTTCGTGCAGTTTAATTCCTCATAGCATTGATCGATGCCATTTGAATACAATAAGGTCCCCATTGCCCCTTCCCCAACCAGTATTCTTTCTTTCACGTCTTTACGAAAATTCATCATTACATCCTCTCTCAAAAACAATCCTGTTTTTGTCGTATTCTATGAGTATGAGAGAAAAGGAAAAAAACCTTCTCAAAGAAGAAGGCTTTTTGAAACATTCTCCTCATCTATCAAGCTCTGCTTGCTGGATTTAGCACCTTTGCCTAAGCTGGTTGCTGAGGTTTCTTCGGGCCAGTCCCTCCACCTCTCTCGATAAGATCCATTTATATAATTTTCACAAGATTTCAAAATTTGATTATACTTAATTTACATTAATAATCTGTCAATTTCAATACCTGATCGACATTTTTTTCACTTTTGCAAAAATCATTCAACCTTTTGCAGCTTGAACCCTCTTCAGGATCCTTTGTTTCCAGTCTTCCGCTAACGAGTCTAGTGTAAGTAAAGCCTTTGCGCCTTCCAGCCCATCTCGTTTATGAAGGATTACCTCTGCTGCATAATGAACTGAAATTTTTTCCTGCAAACGATCTATCAGCACAATCTCGTTTTGTTTATTTATCGTTCCTTCTTGAAGTACTCGTGCAAAATAACCAGTTAAACTCGTTTTCAGCACAAGTTCCAAAAACTTAGGTTCTTGATTGAAATGGGAAATGGTCGAACAAAGTATCCTCCCCTGGTTAATTTGAACAATCACTTCGCCTATTTGATAAATATCGCCAATATATGTTGTTTCTTCTCTCATCCCCGCTACAGTTAAGTTTTCACCGAATGCAGGGATTTCTAGTTTTTTAGAGAATTTTTCATTCCATAATGAATAATGCTCAAAGGGGTAAAAGCACAAAACGCGATCAGGACCTCCGTGAAACTTTACATTACCAACCCCATCACCAATTATACCTGATTTAGTCACTGTCACATTATCCTGTGCTTGTTTATCCATTGCTGAAAAGATTTCGATATTCGAAAAAATTTCATGCTTCGGCTTCCCGGCATGAAGTGCTTTGATTTTTCCATTTTCCATTTTGCATCTTCCATTCAAATATATTTTTTATCATTCTGTATGTATAAATTATACTAAAAATCCATTTATTCTGTAGTTATTTATAAGAATATGAAAATGCAAAAGCCTCATGAGCCGTTAAATGGGGGAAATATCATTGATTTCCAGAAAAATTCATAGGTTAGTTTCAGTAATTTTGTTGCTATTTCAGAATTAAATATGGTAGAATATGAACACAATATATAGTCGAAAACTACAACCGTTCGCCTATATGTTGATTTTCACGATTGAATTCCTCATTGTCGCTCTTTAGGGAGCGAATTTTTTTGCCTTCATTTCCATCCACCATTTTCTATTAATCCCATTTTGTTTCTTACATCGTGATCCACTTACATATTTGCACTTTCCTTACCTATGTAAATCTCCCCCCTATTAATTCACTTTCCTTACCATTCAGAAAGCAAATTACCTTGCTAAAACAAGCAGGAAGCCGAGCGACATCATGTGTCTTCCGCTCAGCTTCCTGTTTAAGCTTGTTTCTTTTTTTTCGGTGCCACTTTCTTTCGGGTCGTCTTTTTCATTTCCGTTTCATCATGTTTCGTACGGTCAATGGATGCCTGTAAAGCCTCCATTAAATCGGTTACATTGTTGGAAACTGGTTCTTTTGTTTTGGCTGTAATCGTCGTCTGTCCTGCTTTCTTTGATTCAATCAATTCAAGCAACGCGGTTCGATAGTCATCGGTGTATTTTGCCGGATCGAAAGTAGTCGTTAATTGATCTATCAATAAAACGGCAGTATCGATTTCTTTTTTTTCAATGGTATCGTTGGCAGGAATATTCGGAACATCCGCTGTGGGGCGAACTTCATCCGGATAATGAATCGTTTCCATCACCAAGGTATTATCAACGACTCGGATTACCGCCATTTGTTCTTTAGAGCGGATGATGATTTTCGCTAACCCTACCTTATTCGATTCCTTGAGGGCCTGTCTCAAAAGAGAATAAGCTTTTATCCCTCCGTCATTAGGAGACATGTAATAACTCCGGTTAAAATAAATGGGATCTATTTCTTCAATTTTAACGAAATCCACGATTTCCACGGCTTTTTCTTCGTTTTGTTTTTTCAGTTGTTCTAGTTCATTGTCTTCCAATACAACAAACTTTCCCTTTGTATACTCAAAAGCGCGGACTATATCATCCTTCCCCACTTCTTTCTGGCATACCGGACAAACCTTTTCGTATTTAATCGGTGAATGACATTCCTTATGCAACGTCCTCAAAGAAATATCCTTATCCTCCGTAGCAGCATGAAGTTTGATCGGAATGTTCACCAAACCGAATGATATGCTCCCCTTCCACATCGTATGCATATTCGTCACCTCATAACTTATTTTTAAAGAGAAGAACGATTTTATTATTCCCCTTTGTTCAAAAAAAACCGAAAAAATAATTGCCAACTCTAACACTTCGTTTTTTTGGCAAAATAATCTTAACCAATTATTTGCGGAGGTAAATACAAAAAATGAAACCGATGCTGCCTACCTATTACCCTGAAGCCCACAATTCCAAGGATTGGCGTTATGAAGTCAAATATGACGGCTTTAGGGCTATTTTAACGATAGACTCCGATACCATTAGCATTTCGAGTCGGAACGAAAAGGAATTATCACCACAATTCCCGGAAATCATTGCTTACATCAAAAATCTGCACCTGAAAGACTATCTCCCGCTTCGGTTAGATGGCGAATTGGTCTGGCTTACCAATCAGGCAAAAGCCGACTTTTTTCAAATACAGTGGCGAGGACGCCTTGGGAAACAATCCTTAATTTCAGAAAATGCCCGTTTTTCCCCATGCCGGTTCATAGCGTTTGACCTGCTTAGCATCAGCGGAAAAAACGTAGCAGCTAAACCCATGGAAGAAAGAAGGGAATTGATGTTGAATATGGGGGCAAATCTTGGCTTTCCTATGCCCCCTGATCCCAACGATAAGGCTTTGATACAATTAATAGAGAGTTTTGACATATTGGATAATGCCTTGAATAAGGTCACCCTATTAGATGGCGAAGGGGTTGTCGCCAAGGAAATTCGTGGGACTTGGCAAGAAGGGAAACGTACTGCCTCATGGATCAAGGTGAAAAATTGGAAGACCGTTTCTTGTTTCATTACAGCATTGCATAAAGAAAATGGTTACGTTTCCCTCGCAGTTTTCAAAGAAGGTGCCGTAACCAAAATCGGAAGTGTTAAAAATGGACTGAGTCCTCAAGATAAAAGGATATTGCATGAACTGATCAAGCAAAATGCATCAGACGAGGACACACAATTTTTTTATATCCATCCATCCATTTGCATCGAAGTCCAATTCTTGCACGTGTATGAGGAGAATGAATTGCGTGAGCCTCAATTTTCACAATGGCTTTTACAAACGGCTCCCGAAGAATGTACCTGGGAGAAATTCGTGCTAGGTCAATATACATTTCCAGATACTGTGCAAATAACTTCCAGGGATAAACCGCTTTGGATAACAGGAAATAAAAAGGTGATAAAGGTTGAATACCTCCATTATTTACGGGAGGTTTCAGCTTTCTTCTTACCCTTCTTGAAGAATAAACTGCTTACGACGATCCGCTATCCTCATGGCACTTTGGATAAAGAAAGATTTTTCCAGAAAAACAAACCTGATTATGCGCCGTCCTTTATTAAAACGTTCATTGATGAAGATATCGAGTATATGCTATGTAACGATATTGAAACGCTTCTTTGGTTCGGCAATCAACTTGCATTGGAATTCCATGCGCCATTTCAGAAAGCGGGTAAAACACGCCCCGACGAAATCGTCCTGGACTTGGATCCTCCTTCCATCGAATATTTCTCCTTAGCGATAAAGGCCGCACAGGAAATAAAGAAGGTGATGGATTCATTAAGGATAAAAGCTTTTGTAAAAACTTCAGGTAACAAAGGACTGCAAATACACATCCCACTGCCTGTAGACACATTTACTTATCAGGAGACACGCATTTTCACTGACTTTCTCGGTGACTACTTATCAAGTTCCAACCCAAATGATTTTACAACGGAAAGGATGAAAATAAATCGGCATAATCGACTTTACTTGGACTTTGTGCAGCATAGTGAAGGAAAAACCATCATCCTTCCTTATTCCCCGCGGGGAAATTCTTTCGCTGGCGTGGCTACACCTTTGTTTTGGAAGGAAGTGGATGAAAGTCTCCAGTTAAAGGACTTTACGATTGAAACCATACCAAGCAGAATAAAAAAGGAAGGGTGTGCATTTATGGATTACAGACTCATCGATAATGGACCAGCCTTTTTGGAAGTATTGTCGTTCCTAAAACAAAAAAAGACCAACAGCTGATTGGTCTTAGCGAGTTTAAAATGAACCGTTGATCCCCCTCACCAGGCACTCTTTCTGGGACGCACTTTTCTAAGCAGGAGTCCCCTGACTTCCGGTCCGGATCAACTGGAATGGTCTTTTGATTACATTACTAAGAGGTTTTTAAATGAGAAAACTGCAGGCAAACTCTCTTCTTCGAGTTTGCTGCAGTCTGAATTTTTTTTATAATTTTGTTTTCAAATAACTTTGAACTTCATCCTGAAGCTTGGCATATAAGCTTGTTTCCAATTCAAAATCCTCTTTTTCAAGCACTTCAAATTTTTCAGGCTGATCTAAGTCCATTTCAATCGATACCTTGAATTCATAGGTTGCGTTCCCGATTAAATCAATTGAATACTTTTGGCTTTCATCATCATGGTGGACCACGCATTTAACTTTTCCGCCGTTATTGTAGACAGATATTTCACTTTCCAACGCGTTTAATCCAACAGAGCATGTTACTAGGCTTGAAGCTGACATCGCCGTTCCACACGCATTCGTGAAGCCTACCCCCCGTTCGAATGTCCGCACATAAATGCTCCCTGGTTCCAGCTCTTTCACGAAGCTGACATTGACACCATCAGGGAAAAGCTCATTCGGTTGATTGACCTTTGTTGAAAGTTCATCCTGCAAACCACTTTGCAAAACCTCACTATCAACCAGCGTGATCAAATGTGGATTAGGAACCGCCAATGCCGAAAATAATAGGGTATCATGAAGTTCCGGCAATAATTCGTTTTGCAACTGTTCTTTAGCCAATACAAGAGGTAGATCCTTCACATTAAAACTCACCGGTGAAATTTCCACCTTGAAAGTCGGAATTCCCTCATAAACATCTTCCGTTTTTTCCACGAGTAGATTTGCCTTCATGGTTTCCACAATCATTTTATCGAGTCCTAGAACGTCGTTCGCGTAACGTGCAACACAGCGAAGTCCATTGCCGCACATCGAGGCTTCCGATCCATCCGCATTAAAAACACGCATCCGGCAATCAGCATGTTCACTTTTCATTACGAACAAAATACCATCCGCCCCAAGCTTTTCCCTATTGCATAGGGCCTTCGCGAAATTTTTCCGCTCTTCTTCAGTAAACGTCAGGGTCGTAGTCAATTCATCAATGATTAAGAAATCATTTCCTGAACCATGGCTTTTTAAACCTTCAATAATCATCCTGTCACATCCTCTAATATGCTGCTTGTCATTTATCATTTTTTTAATATTCTATATCATAGCATTTTCAAGATGGATGTGTCATCGCGTAAATCACAATATATCTATTTTTTCCGAAGAAAAAACCAATAAGAAGAGCGGTTGGAATGAGAATTAACTCCTTCCAACCGCTCTATTGAATTATTAACCGATCATACCAATGATGAAATAGACGATAAACATTCCGGCACTCACATACATCGGGGCTGACACTTCTTTCGCTTTTCCGGTTACCAGCTTCAAGAACGGGTACAGGATGAAACCGAATGCCATTCCATCGGCAATACTGTAAGTGAAAGGAATGATCGTGATGATCATGATTGCAGGTATGCTCTCGGTTAAATCGCTGAAATCCAGCTCTTTTATATTTCCGAGCATCAAAATGCCAATGATGATTAAGATGGGGGCAATGGCGCTATCAGGGATTACTTTAATCACCGGTATAAATAGAAGTGATAGAATGAATAGCACGCCCGTCACCACGGAAGTAAAACCAGTTCTGCCTCCTGATGCGATTCCAGCTGCCGTTTCAACTGTAGCAACGGTAGGACTCGAACCGAATATACCTGAAAACAGAACGGACACACTTGTCGCCTGCAGCGACTTTTTATAGGCATCCTGGCGGTTTATGCTATCTACATGCCCGTGTACAAGACCAATATTTTCAAAAACAAGAACCATCGTCATTGCAAATACACTTATCCAGAATTCAATCCGGTTCGCTTCCAAGAACGATAATGAAAAGAAGAGATCGCCGTAGGAAGCTGTGTCAATGCCTGAAAAATGGATTTTTGAAAGTTGAACCGTCCCGAACCAATAAGCAATGAGGCTGCCTGCCAGGATGGTAATCATGAAATTACCGGGGACATTTTTGATGAACAGAGTGATTGCCAGAAAAAAGGTCAACACCGTTGCACACACCGCTGGATCGCTTAAATCTCCCAGTGCGACGATAGATGATGAACCTCTCGTGATTATCCCGCCCTTTTCGAGACCGATTAGCATCAAGAATAAGCCAAGACCGACAGATATGGCTTCTTTAATCGACCTTGGAATCGAATCACTGATTAACTTAGAGTATTTTGTAAAAGCGATGACTACAAAAATGACCCCTGAGATAAATACAGCACCCAATGCCGATTGCCAAGATAGACCCATCCCTTGAACCATTGTATAAGCAAATAGTGCATTTACGCCCATTCCTGGAACGAGGAGGATTGGGACATTCGCCCAAAGTCCTATCATGACACAGCTTAAAGCAGATAAAAGAATCGTCGCAATCACTGCACCATTAATCGGAATGCCCGCTTCCGATAAAATCAGGGAATTCACGATGAGAATATAGACTATTGTAAAATAGCCGACCACTCCAGCAAGGATTTCACGTTTTCCATTCGTTCCATAGTCGGAAAAATGAAAAAACGTTTCCAAGTTTAATTTCTTCATGATGTATCCTTATTAAATTTGTCCCTCGCCCACCCGTTTGTATTAGTGACAAACTACACTTGGCGATTTTAACAAAAAAAAGGATAAAAATAAATAGTAAAGATCAAAATTTGAAAAAAACTGTCGGAAATAATCCCGACAGCCTTGTTGAATATATTATTTTTGTCCTTCCGCATACCCATCGACTACCAATTCCAGCTTCCCTGTATCAGGTGAAATGATAAGACCATGAACAGGAATATTTTTAGGGATCAAAGGGTGTCCTTTAATCACTTCCACACTTTTCTTACAACTTTCATAAACATCATCAAATCCGCGAAGCCAACTGCGAATATCTATTCCTGAAGCTCCAAGGGTATCGATGGTGCTCTGTGGAATATCACGTTCGAGCATCTTCCCTACTACAGAATCAGCATCCACTGAAGCCATCCCGCAATCATGGTGAGGAATGACCAATACTTCATCTGCCTTTAGCTCATAAACGGCAACAAGGATACTCCGCATGACACTTCCGAAAGGATGGGAGACGATTGCCCCGGCAGTCTTCAGGATTTTGACATCGCCATTTTTGACATTCAAGGATTTTGGCAATAGTTCAACGAGTCGTGTGTCCATACAGCTTATGATGACCATACGTTTCTCAGGGAACTTATCCGTTCTATACTTGACATATTCGCCTTTTTCTACAAACTGTTCATTAAAATCAAGAATCTCATTAAGTAAACTCATATTTACCACCTTTTATTTAAGTATTTAATCTATGTATTCCACTAAGATTATATCAAATATTTAAAAGATTTGCTAAAGAGTAACCTTAGTCAATTTGAACGATGATTTAAAGTGGCTGCACAGAAGCCCAAGACGATGATTTTAGGAATTTTATCAACTTTTGATGAAAATGAAAGTATGGGTGTATTTGTCTTGAATCGTTTCCCCCACTCCAAAGGCATCCAGCCCTCTTGGTATGAAACGATTTTTTCCCCTTCTTTTGTGGAAATCTCGAATGAATTCACACTTCCCGGCGTTTCAATGGGCATCCATTCCGTACCATCTTCCTTATATATCATTCCATTAATCTTTAAGAATGACCGATTTTCTTGATACGATCCAATAATGCCACCCTGATCATCCATGATCGTCAATTTATTGAAAAGTCCCCTTTTAATATGGTACTTAGCCAACAATCGCCCCTCATGGTCCACCAGTTCATAACGCTTGGCCAGGAGCATCGACAAGAAATTGGGTATCATCCACATGAACCACTTCATATTCAAATCCCGTACCTCGCCCATTAGAGACCCATCCGGTGCAAAAAGAAGCAGGCGCAATGTCGGCGCTGGCATAAAGGTCAACAAAACATGTTCATTTTTAAATAACCCGGGATTTGTCCCGATGTGTTCATCAGGCAATTCCTTCAATCTATTTTCATATATACGATGACTGACAAATTGGGCAATGCTAATGAAAATAAAAGGAGACGTTATCAATAATATATTGCCCGGAATCATTTTGAAAATATGACAAATGAAAAATACAATGGCCAAAAGAAGTGATATCCAAGATGCATGGAAATTTGAATTGCTTGTTTTCTGATAATATTCACGTATATTCATATCCTGCTCTGCTCCTCACTCCTTACAAGAAAGATTGCCGCAACGAACATTGATTTTTTGCAGTACCACAAACCGCCCGGCATCCACTTCCTAAAAGTGCATTGAAGTAATTATCATAATACTTTATTCGCTTTAATGTGATCTATTCCTTTTTTAATGTAGGTCAATTCCCAACTTGGTTCATATAAAAAAGGACTCCGAATTGAACGGAATCCTTTTTACATCATTACTATAAAATCCTGAAAATCAACGGGAACCTATAATCCGTTCCTTCATAAGCCCTAATGGCAGCGATGATGGTGAATACGACTAAAGCTATCCCTATAACCGGCAATAGCAAGAATCCAACCAATACTACAGTGAGTATCCCTGCAACTATTGAATATACGGTGTAGGAAATGAAAAAATTCAGGTATTCCCTTCCGTGATAATCCACAAATTGTGACGAGTCCTTCTTCAATAACCAAATCACTAAAGGACCGATAAATGCTGTAAAAAAGCTGATCACATAAATAAGGGCAGCAAACACTCTTTCATCTTTAGTAGGCATAGTGTCTTCTCCTCCTTTCTCATATGAATAATTACGAATCAAATGCAAAATAGTTTCATTTTTCCTCTCATTATATTCGAAAAAAGTAAATTAGGACTGCCTTTTCTTTATAAAACCCAAATGGCAATACATATGACAAAAAATCAGAATATGTTCATCCGTCTTGTGCATACAGTTTAAATAATGGATGTCCCATACCTTCTAGAATGGAGTGATGTTTTTTTGCTGAACGAATTTCAAGCCTTCATCCTTGGGATCATTCAAGGCTTGACTGAGTTTTTACCTATTTCAAGCACTGGGCATTTATATTTAGGACGGCATATCTTCCATCTTGACGAGGCCGGCATTTTTCTGGATACCATGCTCCATATCGGTACCTTGCTAGCGTTATTGGTCGTCTATAAGAATGACATTATTGCCATTTTGAAAAAACCTTTCTCTAAAATGACCCTGCTTCTCATTGCCGGGACAATCCCTGCAGTGTTTGCCGGCATTTTACTCGGGGATTGGTTCGATGGCCTTTCAAAAACAGGCGTGACCATAGGCTGGGAATTTTTAGCGACCGGACTGATTTTATGGGTAGCGGACGGAGTAAGAAAAGGCGGTAAATCCCTTAATGAAATTTCGATTAAAGATGCCTTGATCATCGGTACCTTCCAAGCTGCTGCCATCATGCCTGCCCTTTCGCGTTCCGGCCTGACGATAGCCGCTGGCCTATTCTGCCGGCTGGATAGGGCCACTGCAGCCTATTTTTCCTTTTTGCTATCAATTCCTGCCATTACCGGGGGCATTGTATTTCAGATGAAACCGATTTTTACAGGAGAAATTGAACGGCTGCCACTCACTGCACTTTTCGTCGGAACCCTGGCAGCAGCAATCTTTGGTTATATAGCCGTAGTATGGATGATCGATTTCTTAAAAAAGCGATCACTGAAAATATTCTCCATTTATGTATGGGCCCTAGGCGCGATCATTTTATTCATGCAATTCACAGGTGAATTTTAACGAAAAAAGCAGGCGAAAAAACCAGTTTTTCATGGAAAAATGCATACGTTTGCCTTTCAAATTCACCCTTGTTGAAAAAGTTGAAATTTGACGAAAAAAAAAGGCAAAAAACCTATTCCCAAACTGTTTTTTTTTTAGTATTATACCTTCGTAAGGTTCTTTTGATTTGCATATTTTCTGACAATAAAAATAGGGAAGGCAAATGGTGCGCCACCGGTTTCCGGTTCTAGTGGGTTCGATTCCCACCCCGAAATTTTTTGATGAACGACTTAAAAAATTTCGAGGGTGGGCAGCGACTACGCATAAGAACTGCCCTCAAACGGAGGGACGGAAATGTTAAAAAAGAGAGATTTCACAGATTGTTTTTCTCTTTATGAACAAATGACGCATCCAGATGTCTTCCCTTTCGTGCGCCAAAAGGTAGATTCATATGAAGAATATGTTTTCATTACTAAGCAAACGATCGAAGCCGAAGATGCTGGGCAACTCATATCACGAACAATCTTGGATGAATGGGAAAATCCCATCGGTTGTATTTCTTTATACGATATTGAAAATGGTGCAGGTTTCTTAGGCACATGGCTCGGCAAGCCTTATCATGGAAAAGGGTATAATGCCATTGCAAAAGACGCTTTCTTTAAAGAGCTTTTTTTCGAGCTCGGTTTGGAAACGGTATTCATGCGTATCCGCAAAAAAAATATCCGCTCTATAAAAGCCGCAGAAAAGCTTCCCTATGCCGTCAATGCCAACGAAACAAGAAAATCCCTTTATGATCAAATCAATCATGAAGGAGATATCTACGATTTGTATGAAATCCCTAAAGATTTATACACGTTTCATATCCTTAGACAGCATGATGATGACGAACAACAGTTACTTGAAGCATAGAGCGAAGAACATTTCAGTATGGCTTTGTTTTTCTTTTCATATAATGGCCGGAGCTTCCAAACTTGGAAAGCTCTTTTTTCCATTTTCACAGGATGTTTAAGATCGATTGCTGCAAATCCCTATTCTTTTTAGGGATATTTTTTTATAATGAATACAATTGACCAATTCAACAATATATTCAAAGCGTCATTGAAAGGACTTAATCATGAAAAAAACATTTGCTTTTATCGTGCAGCTCATCTTCCTGCTCATCATTTGCAAGCTCGGCTATTATTTAGCCAATTTACTTCATTTACCCATACCAGGCAACGTCATCGGCATGATTCTATTATTCGGTTTATTACAGACGAAGGTAATAAAAGTAGAATGGATTGAACTTACTTCAGGATTTTTGGTAAAGCACTTAGCCTTTTTCTTCATTCCCATTTCAATCAGTTTAATGACCATGGGATGGCTTTTCATTGAATTCGGTTTGCCATTGGCACTGACATTGGGAGTCAGCCTGGTTTTTGGATTTATCGTTTCGGCTTGGACCGTCCAGAAGCTATCCCATAGAGAAGAGGTTAAGCAGCATGACAGAGCTCATCACAACTTATAGCATCTTGATAACCATCCTTGCCTATTTCATTGGAAGGAAAATATATGCTAAACATCCATCACCTTTTACGACACCCGTATTTTTCAGTACGATTACAATTATTCTCGTACTGCTGATCAGCGGTTTGGACTTCGAAGATTATTCACCAGGAAAGGACATCATCACCTACTTCCTGGGACCAGCTACCGTTGCTTTGGCCGTACCTCTTTATAAAAATAGAAAAATAATCGTTAAATATGCAATGCCGGCAATTAGCGGCATGGTTTTTGGTCTTCTGGTCACATTGTTCATTGCCTTTGCCATCGCTAAAGCATTTTCACTTCCGCAAATCATACTCCAAGGATTGGCGGTTAAATCCATTACAGTGCCCATCGCTGTTGAAATCACCGAACTTTATGGCGGAAATTCCAATATATCAGCAGCCTTCGTCATTTTGACTGGGGTATTGGGTACGATGATCGCTCCAAAAATGATGGATAAACTAAACATTACGATGCCCTTCGCACGCGGTATCGCTTATGGTACGATCGCCCATGGTCTCGGAACGGCTCAAGCTGCCCAGGAAAGTGAGTTTACCGGGGCTGTCGCAGGTGCGGCAATGGCTATCGCAGGTATCCTTATTTCCTGTTTCTTTCCTTTTATAAGTAATTTCCTATAAAAAGAACCGCAGCGTCAACGACGTTGCGGTTCTTCTTTATGATTTATTTTTTTTGCAGATCGTCGTATAGACGCCTTAAAATATAGGTTTTATACAGTTCCAGCTTTTTTTTCTCAATTGGATGATAGCTAATCCCTGCTGCTTTCAGCTGCTGAATGAACCACCCTTTGGAATATTCATAAGCCATTCTACCCCCTCCTCTGTTCGAAAAAGATATGCTTCATAGAGGGGAATGATACTTATTTTTTTGCACCCATTACTTTAAGTAGTAATTCATACATTTCAGCTGCCGTTTTGAATGGGCGCTTTTGACGCATTTTCTCCTGATATTCATCTGATTGTTTCACTAAATCCGCTAATGTAGCATTAAAAATCCGGTCATTTAGCTCTTCTTCTTCGATGACTTTACAAAAACCCTGTTTTTCAAAGCTTGACGCATTCAGGATTTGATCTCCACGGGATGCATTGGCACTTAGAGGGATAAGCAACATCGGCTTTTGCAAAGCAAGGAATTCAAAAATTGAATTTGAACCTGCCCTTGACACAACGACATCAGCAGCCGCCAAAAGATCGAACAATTCTTCATGTACGAACTCAAAAGGAGCATATCCCCTTTGTTTCAATTCCGTTTTCACATTTCCCTTCCCGCAAATGTGAATAATCTGATAATCCTTTAATAAGGCATCAAGGTTATCTGTAATCAGATTATTGATTTTAACGGCCCCAAGGCTTCCTCCCATAACGAGCAATACCGGTTTGTTATTCGTGAATCCACAAAATGTCTTTCCAGCAGAAGCGTTTCCAGTAAAAATCCCATCGCGCAATACAGCGCCAAGATACATGGCCTTCTCTTTAGGAAGATCCTTTTCCGTTTCCTGAAAAGTAGTGAAGATTTTAGATGCAAGCGGCATGGCAATCTTATTAGCCAGACCAGGCGTATAATCCGATTCATGTATCGCGATCGGTATTCTTAGCATCCTGCCTGCCAAAACGACTGGAACCGAAACGAATCCACCTTTAGAAAAAATGAAATCCGGCTTGGTCTTTTTTAATATTTTTCGTGCATCAAAAATCCCTTTTATGACCCGGAAAGGATCTTTCATATTTTCAACAGATAGATAACGCCGGAATTTTCCAACGGAAATCGTTTCATAACGGACCTCGGGAAATTCCGTTTCGATGATATTTTTTTCAATGCCTTTTTTTGATCCAATATAAGTAACATCCCAATCATGCTTTAAAAATTCCGGGATGATTGCTGCATTAACAGATACATGACCGGCAGAACCGCCTCCGGTAAATACTATTTTCTTAGTCAATATTTCCACCTTCCAAACTTAAAAAATCACTTTGCATCCATATTACCATATATCCTTGCCATTAATAACTTGAAAAAGTATTCAGTGAATCGCTAAATCCCAATGATGAATGTAATCATCGATTATTTTTCCTTTTTCAGCATGAATATATTATAATCTTAGTATTCTACAATACTACAAGATACATTGGAGGAGTAATACATTGCAAGAAGTTTCTGAATCACTCGATCAATTTGATGGAATCGAAGCCTGGACCGAATTAGGAATTTCCATTGGCATTTTTCTAATTTTCCTTTTGCTTCGAAAAGTATTTACTACATATATATTCAAGTTCTTTCTACGAATTGCAGAAAAACGTAAAGTAGAATTTGCCGCCAACTTAATGCTCGCTATTGAACAACCGGTAAGATTGCTTATCGTTTTGATTGGTGTCATTATATCCATGCACTATTTTCCGATCGACTCACCTTCGATTGAATTCAGATCGAAAATATATAGATCGTTTTTTGTTTTCTTATTCTTTTGGACGATTTTTAATATCAGTTCGAGCTTTACTATATTATTTCCGAAATTGGTAAGTAAATTCGGACTTGAAGTCGATCAAATCGTCATGCCGTTCTTTACGAAAATCATAAAATTAATCATCATTGCTTTTGGTGCCTCCATCATTGCGGAAGAATGGGGATTTAATGTCGATGGATTTGTTGCGGGGCTTGGTTTGGGTGGTTTGGCTTTCGCTCTTGCCGCTAAAGATACCGTCAGCAATTTCTTTGGGGGTATCGTCATCGTTACCGAAAAACCTTTTACCATAGGAGATTGGGTCAAAACTCCAAGTGTGGAGGGAACCATCGAAGACATCACATTCCGAAGCACCAAAGTTCGGACTTTTGCCCAAGCTTTAGTTACAGTCCCAAATGCGACCCTTTCGAATGAACCGATCATCAACTGGTCCAAGATGGGCAAAAGACAGATTGCCTTTCATTTGGGCGTGAATGTCACGACACCGAAAGAAAAATTGGAAAATGTCATTAGGAAAATTGAAAAAATGCTCATTGATCATCCTGAAGTGCATCCTGAAACGATTTTGGTTAAATTTGATGAGTTCAGTCATTCCGGTTTCAACCTTTACCTTTATTTCTTCACGAAAGCGACGGACTTTGGGGGATATTTATCAATAAAAGAAGATGTGAACTTTAAAATAATGGAGATATTGGACCAGGAAGATGTACAAATTGCCATTCCTTCACAGGCATTCATTCTTCAAAAAGACTCAAATTTTGAAGCCATGAATGATTTTGAATCCATGCGCGACTGACAAAAGGACTTGCCCATACGGCAAGTCTTTTTTAGCCTCTAATAAAAACTCTTAAAACATCACATGGTTATGTGATATAATTCTTTCATTGTGTTGAAAATTCCAAATATTGATATTGAGGTACTTTGATGAACCAGACTTATACTAAATCACAAAAGATCCGCTTGTTATTTTATATATTGATACCTATCCTGATCACCCAAATCAGCATGTATGCCATGACTTTTTTTGATGTGATGATGTCGGGACAATACAGCACCCAGGACGTTGCTGGCGTCTCCATCGGCAGTTCGCTATGGACACCAGTGTACACGGGGCTGAGCGGGATATTGATTGCCTTGACGCCAGTGGTTTCACAGCTGGTAGGTTCAAGGAAGTCTAAATCCGTTTCCTATTCCGTGATGCAGGCCATTTATTTAGCAGTAACTTTAGCCTTGATCATTTTAGTCATTGGGGCGTTTTCTTTGAACCCCGTATTGAGTGCCATGGACCTTGAAGATGGTGTTCACATGGTGGCCCATGATTACTTGATCGCCCTTTCACTCGGTATCCTTCCTTTATTCGTTTATAATGCGTTGAGAGCTTTCATTGATGCTCTAGGACAGACTAGGATTTCCATGATCATCACCCTATGTGCACTCCCGGTAAATGTCCTTTTTAATTACCTGTTAATATACGGGAAGTTTGGATTCCCTGAACTTGGCGGGGTGGGTTCCGGTTACGCCACTTCCATTACGTATTGGTTAATTGCCCTTGTGGCCATCATTGTTGTAATAAAAATCAACCCATTTTCTACATATGATGTTTTCAGTGAATTTTTCCGGGTTTCCTGGAAAGAATGGAAGGCCTTATTATTGATCGGGGTACCCATCGGACTGGCAATCTTTTTTGAAACCAGCATTTTCTCGGCCGTCACCCTTTTAATGAGTAAGTATGATACCGTGACTATTGCATCGCATCAGATTGCCATGAATTTTGCGTCACTGCTTTATATGATCCCGCTAAGTATTTCCATGGCATTGACGATCGTCATTGGATTTGAAATAGGAGCAGCCCGTTATAAAGACGCCAAAGAGTATAGCTGGATTGGCATTTCGATGGCATTGACGATGTCGCTCGTTTTGTCGACCATCCTATTCCTCTTCCGCGAACCTGTGGCCGCTTTATACACCAAAGACCATGAGGTAATGATGCTGACATCACATTTCTTGATATATGCCATCTTCTTTCAGATATCGGATGCCCTGCAGGCACCTATTCAGGGTATTTTGCGTGGATATAAAGATGTAAATGTCACATTTGCGATGTCACTTGTCTCCTACTGGATTCTCGGGCTTCCCATTGGCTATATCTTTGCAAAGTATACGGATATGGGAGCCTTTGGGTACTGGATCGGCTTAATTTCCGGCTTGGCTCTCGGAGCTATAGGCTTGGCGGCTCGCTTACGGTTCATACAGCAAGTAAAATATAAAAAAATGACGTAAAAAAAGGTGGGGCTGGATTATACCGGCCCCACCCTTTTTCATTCTGAATTAAACCCCTAAACCACTAGGCTTTATATATTTTCCCAAGAACATCCTTACCGCCTGTTACCGGTATGATGCTGCCGGTAATGAAATCTGATTTTTCATCACAAAGGAACGTGATGACCCTCGCTATATCTTCCCCTGTTCCCGGTCTGCCGACTGGAACCGTATCATCCTTTTCTTCTCTCGCGACCCTTATTTCCTCCTCTTTCCAGTCACCTACGATATCACCGGGACAAACCATATTCACGGTGATGCCATGTGCAGCTTCTTCGGCAGCTAAAGTTCTTGTCAAGGAGGTCAAGCCGCTCTTGGCAGCAGCAAAAACAGAACGATAGATCCAACCTGGTGCAGTTTCACACCGTTCAAACCCCAACGTAATGACTCTACCCCAGTTTCTACTGCGCATTTGTGGAATAAGCTCTTTCGCAAAATAGAAAAAACCATTTAAATTTCCATCGATGATGTATTTCCATTCATCACTGCCATATTCAGTCATGGGCTTACGATCATGCATATATGGCCCTGCATTATGAATGAAAATATCAACATGGCCAAATGACTCCGAAATCTTTTGTAAAATATTCAGGCAATCCTCCTCATTCGACGAGTCACCTTGAATCGCAATTGCCTTAACATGGTACTTATCCTGTAATTCATCCACTAATGCTAAAGCTGCCTTTTTACTTTTTCGATAAGTAATGATAATGGACATTCCATTATCCGCGAGTGAAAGTGCCATCCTTTTGCCGATTCCCGTTGCTCCACCAGTAATAAAAGCTACTTTGTCATCCACAGGCTTTACCCTCTTTATCTAATGGATTTTACTTAATTATACATAAGTTTATTCCATTTTCGATAATTTAGTAATTATAAAAAAGAACCTATGGGCTTTAACTGCATAAAATATAACAAATAAACCTGTCAGACCAAAAGCAGGAGAGAGGAATCCAATATGTTTCCCTGGAATTCACTTTTTTCTTTTAAGAATAACTCGAACCAGAATGAATTCATGAAAAATATGCAGCAAAGTGATGTACAATCGTTCATCGAAAAAGTATTTTCACAAGTCATCCCTGACAATATGCAAGGTATGATGAACCAAAAAAATGATGGCGGCTCACAAGTAAATGCCAGATCTGAACTTCCTTTACATGCAGAAGTATTTGATACCCACTTATATGTCTTTGTAAGAATTCCCATAGAAGATGAATCTTGGTTAAAAAAAATGAAACTTTACCATACATCTAACCAATCCATCATCGAGGGGATTCCTGAAGAGTCAGATCGGCATGTCATTACACTCCCCGCACTTGTTAAGAAAAAAGGGGCATCGGCCCAATATAAAGAATCAACATTGGAAATACGTCTTCAGAAAAGTTTCAATACCCAGTATTCAGAAATCGATGTATCCGAGATATAAGCTGCTACACACCGGGACCTCGCTGATAATAAAGTGCGGTTCCTGTTATTTTCTTGGTCCCAACCCTTTTTAGATTTCGATGTATTTTATTTCATGGAATGGAATGATGCATTCCCGCAAAAAAAAGAGCACCCCATATCAATGGGAAGCTCTTTTCTATTAATCTATTATTTTCCGATGAATTGTTGAGTCCAGTAGTTACCAGATTCTACATAACCTACTCCGATATGAGTAAAGCTAGGGTTCATGATGTTTTCACGGTGTCCTTGGCTATTCATCCAAGCTTGTACAACTTCTTCAGGTGTTTGTTGACCTTGTGCGATGTTTTCGCCAGCTGTTGTATAGCTGATTCCGAATTGTTTCATCATATCGAATGGTGAGCCGTAAGTAGGGCTATTGTGATCAAAGTAGTTTTTATCTTTCATGTCTTGAGACTTAATACGTGCAACTTTGCTCAACTCAGTGTCAATTTTAAGAGCTGCCAAACCTTGTTTTTCACGTTCTGCATTAGTTAATTTAACAACTTGTTGTTCAAAAGCACTTAATTCAGAGCTTGTCTCTTGTTTTTCATCAGTTGATTTATTAGGTGTAACTGGTTTTGCTTCAGGTTTTGCTTGGTTCGTTGTTCCAGCTTCTTGCTGAACTGGTTTTTGAACTGGTTTTTGAGCTGGCGTTTGAACTGGTTTTTGAGCTGGCGTTTGTTGTGCCTGCGCTGCAGGTAAAGTCATATTGTATTTAGCTAGGTATTGGTTAAGGGCTTTTTGCATATCCTCTTTATTAGTAGATTTAAAAGTTACTTGTTTCACAGTATCACAGTTGGCTGCTTCAGCTTGGTTAGCTCCTACTCCTGTGAATATAATAGCTGCAGCCGCTGCTGCTGACATAAACATTTTCTTTTTCATTCGTAATTCCTCCTGTGATGTTCGTTTTTTGTTGTGCTTTGCTTCTGGAATCATCATAACATGCGTTTTTTGTAATAATGGCTCCATCAATTTCCATCAAATTCACAGGAAGGGAATGAAAATATATTTATGATTCAAGTTTCAGAGTACTCTTGCAAAAATGCTTTAACAATCTATGTTTCTGCCAGTAGTATAAATACTCATATTTTCCCATTTATTTCTTGTCAATGGTAGTTACATAGAACCATTTCCATTGAATACTAATAAATTTTATTTGACATATCATTTCCAACCTGCTTTTTATGACTTTCTTTACTTTTATGTTACAAATTTTTCGGTTTAACTTCGACATTTCGTCATTCCCCCCTATTGTCTTGAACATTTTTCCAAACAAAAAAAACAATCCGGTTTTAAACCCGAATTGTCTTGATTTCGATCGTACATTCTTCATTTCATTTCTTCATCATTCATCTCGTCCATTTCCTTTTTTTCGTCATTTTGTTCAGGAGTGCTTGGTTTTCCTATTACGAATTCTTTCTTTGGCATGTTGTGCATATCCCTTGCCGTTACATGGGCATATACATAGTAGGTTCCTTCTTCATCAAAATTCTTTTCCAATTCATATATGCCGTTCCCTTTATGTTTCACTGCGATTTTTTCATGATTATCGCTATTCGCAAGCCAAATTTCAAAACTGACATCATCCGCATCTGTCACGGCTTCGTCCCCATATGTTACTTTTGCCTGAAATTTCACAGGCTCATTCACTTTACCCTGAATTGGATCGACAGCTAAATCGACATTTAACAGTTTCGGAATTTCCTCTTCCTTGCCGCATCCAGCCAAAAAAATTAACGCCATGCAAAATAACATGATTTTTTTCATTTTTGAACGTATCCCCTTTTTATGAATTCCATTCTTCTTTTATAATCGGTAGGATGACCCTAACTGTTGTTCCCCTTTTTTCCTTGCTTTCTATTTCGATTTTACCATTTTGTATTTCCACCAATTTTTTGACAATGGACAGTCCAAGCCCTGACCCGCCATCAAAACGGCTGCGTGCCTTGTTCACTCGGTAAAAACGATTCATGATATATGGCAGATCGGCTTCCGGAATCCCATTACCCGTATCAGTAACCAGCAGTTCGCAATCATCTTTATGCTGAATTAGGGCAATATGGATCGCCCCTCCGGAATCCGTGTACTGAATGGCATTATCAATAATGTTGTGCAGGATCTGTTCCATCCTTCCTTCATCCCCAAAAATAATCGGGTCTGGATCCAGATCTAGCTGCAAGCCCAAATGCTTTTCTTTTATTATCGGTTCATATTTCACTAGTACGTCTTCAATGAATTGCGCATAGGCAATCGGGGTTTTATTTAACAAGAATGGATCACTTTCCATTTTTGATAAGTCCATCAGATCTCCGACAAGCCGCTGCAGCCTAAGAGCCTCCCTTGAAATGAGTTGAAGGTATTTCCGTTGCTCTTCATCATTTTTCACGACACCATCCAATATAGCCTGCGTGTAGCCCTTTACGTAACTAAGCGGAGTTCTGAGTTCATGTGCAACATTTTCAAGAAATTCCTTTTTTCTTTCTTCTTCCATTTGGATGGAATTGGCCATATCATTAAAGGCCATTGCCAGTTTCCCTATTTCATCCTGACTCCTTACCTCGACCTGTATGTCATAATTCCCCTCTGAGACACGATGGGCTGCAGTCTCGATTTCCTTAATCGGACTGACTAGCTTTTTCAACCATTTCGTAGTAAACAAAATCGCTACAATCAAAAATAATAGAACGGCCGCCAACCATTTTGCGGCAAATTCCTTAAGTAAGACCGTAATGGAATCTACAGGAATATATGTATAGATGATACCTTCGAGCCGATTTTCGTCAATCAGGGGTATGATCGCCGCTACGATGTTCTTTTCAAACCTTTTCTCATATCCCTCTTTTTCAACGGCTTTCCCATCTAAAAGCATTTGCCGTTCTTCTTCAGAAATAAGGGTGTCATAATTGATTTCAAAAGGCAGACAGGCACTCAATTCCCTGGGATTGTTGACGACAAAGATCTCGCTGTCATTCTTACTGTTAAACCATTCAACTTTTTCCTTGAAATCTTCACTGATTTCACCGCCGGAGTAATCCGCCCCTAGCAATGACGCTTCATTGACTAAATCTGTTTTAAGCTTCTCCACATATAGATTTTTATAATAATATTGAGAAAGTGAATAAGCGAACAGCACGGATAGGATGATGGCGGTGATGATGGTGAGCCATAATTTAAAAGAAAGGGTCCGCCATTTATTGATCATTTCTTTTCCTCTATCTTATAACCGATTCCCCAGACGGTTTGAATGTAATCGGCCGCTCGTAATTTCATTCGTAACGTTTTGATATGGGTATCCACTGTACGTAAAGATCCTCCATACTCCCCGCTCCATACATTTTCAAGCAGTTGTTCACGACTGAGTGCCTGGCTTTTATGACGCATGAGGAATAACAGCAATTCGAATTCCTTCAAAGTTAAATTGATCGGCTTCCCTTCGACCAAAACCGTTCTGGATTGTAAGTTCAAGCTAATTTTACCGAACCGGACGTGGTTTTGACTCTCTTCATTCAATGATAATTTCCCTGTCCTTCGCAATACCGCTTCGACCCTTGCGACCAATTCTCCTGGATTGAACGGTTTGACGATATAATCGTCGCCGCCAAGCTTCAGCCCTTTCACCTTATCCCATTCTTCACCTTTCGCACTGACAAATATCACAGGGATTTCCCAATTTTCTCGAATTTCTTCACAAACGGAGAAACCATCCATACCTGGCATCATGATATCCAATAGGATTAAATCCACTTCCTCTGTTTCAACCATACTAATAGCTTCTTTTCCATTCGCAGCTTGAAGGCATCGATAACCTGAGTTCAGCAAATACATTTCAACTAGATTTCGCATATCCTCCTCATCATCCACGACTAAAATGGTATAAACATGCATGTCATCTACTCCCTCAACATCAATTGGAACGGACCTTCGCCGACTTTGATCGTTTTTTTAACATCGACTGTTCCAGCATCCATTACATACACTTCATCACTATCATAACCCGCCACGATCACATCTTCGTTGAAGTTCGCCATTTCAAAGGGGTTAACGCCGACCACTTTGCTTTTCACTACTTCATATTGATCATTCAATTTATATAAAGAGCTTGTACCATGACTAAGGACAAATATGCCTTCAGCATTTTCAAGGAACTTTATCGGCATGGTTGGAGCCTTAAGCTTATTCTTCAACTCTCCAGTTTTTGCCGAATAAATATATAGATCTTCTTCCACTTTGTCCCCATCACCGTGTCCTCCGATCCATATTTCATCCTTTTCTTCCCTTAATAATGTGCCTGTGCTGGAACTATGTACGGGAAATTCAAAATCGACCTTTTTCGTTTCAAGGTCTATCACAGAACATTTGGTATCACCAAAATTAATAACATACAAACGATTCTCTTGCACCCCTTGAAGAACGGTCAGGGGTCTTTTACCAACCTTGACAATATCCTGTTTCTCTCCATCTGTATTTAAAAAATAAATGGATTGATTCGATTGGTTGACCGCCACGATGCTTTTTCCATCACGTAACAACTGCATATTAACGATCCCTTTGCCAATTTCCCAACTGTTTATCAACTTTCCTGCTGATAAAGAGTACACTTGGACTTTCTCCATTTCTTTTCCATAAAGCAGGAGAGTATCTTTGTCTGCCAGGAGCAGGGCTCCGGTGAATGGTTCTGAAATATCCCATTTTGCAAATGGATGATAGTTTTCATCTATGAAAGTAAGTGAGGTATCCTTGATATTGACAGTCGCCAGGAAAGATTCATTTTTATTGATTTTAGTAAATGCATTACCGCTATTACACCCAGTAAGCAGTACGATGGCAAGAAAAAGCCCAATGCCCCACTTCATATTCTAAGCTCCTTATTCATTAAATATCTATTTTTTAAAGATTTTAACAATGATTTGTGAAAAAAGTATGAAGCTGAAAAGAATATTTGCTAACAAGCATCCGTAACACCTCGGAAATCATAAGCTTTCCAATTCAGTGATATAGGCCATGACGATCGCATTTTTCATTTCTTCTGAAAGCGATGATTCCATCACTCGTTTAATACAGAGGTAAAATTTCTCCAATACTGGTTTTCGGGCACGGGGATGGGCATTTTCATCCAAAAGCTCACGGCGGATGAGTTCCGACAACACTTCCCTTCCATCTCCATCATTGGTCATCTTACGATTATTCCATATGCTTAAATAAGCCATCAGTAATTCTTCTTGCCTGATATTTTCTTTCATATTATCCCTTCCATCCATTACTAATTTATACATATTAATGTTCAAGTTTGTAAAGACTATCTTAATAATACGATCACGCTTTTTAAAATTCAAAAAAGGAGTGAGTACAATGTCTCAAGTATACCGCTGCCCGAATTGCCGGACAAATAAATCTCGCTTCAATCTCATTCAGCAAGTAGCGACCCCCATTAAAAAGGATCCGCAGTCAGGTGAGATCATTGAACAATATTCGAACGATTCCCTTCAGCCATTCCATCTAGCCTATAATGGTCCTGAAGTTCGGGTTCAATGTGCTGCTTGCGGATTGATAGAAGACGAAAAGACATTTGCCGCCTTTGGAATGCAACAATAAAAATGGTCAGACCCCTAAATGGGTCTGACCATTTTTTCAATCTTTTCCTACCGACATCTTAGCGCGGTCTATGGCGATTGGAATGGCTTTTCCATCCTCATATCCTTCATCCAATAATGCATTGGCGATTTCTATAGCCTTTTCCCTTACATCTTTATCTAGATTCTTCATCGAGTTTGGGTAATCGTTCTTATTCCATGGCACTAAAACCGCCTCCTTGATAAGAATGTCTCCTTTTTATGTTTCCCTTCTTTAATGGGCGGTAAACTTTTATCGGGCAGCTTTCAATTCCAAAGCTTTCAACTGACCGATCAACATTTCCTTATCCAACTTTTCCCCGATTATGACGATATTCAATGGCATTTTCATCATTTCATTCATATACATCGGCATTCCGTATGAATATTGGAATAAATGGGGGTATTGTGAATGTGTAAAGGAAATGTATCCTTTCATCCGATAGACCGTTTCCGGCAAAGCCCTAAGCCACTCTTCAAAGTCGGTTTGTGCCACGGCACCTTCGAATGTATGAACGACTGCAGTTAAATGCAAATGGTCATGTACATCAAGCTTTTGATGGCCATTATGCCGTTTTCTTTGCATTTGCTGCAATGTTGCCAAGGATACGGCTGCATACTCCGTCAATAAACATACAGCATCCGGATTCAGTGCCTGTATCGTATATATCAGCTGTGCGGCATCCATCTCACTTACCAAATCCACTTTATTCAATAATATGAAATCGGCATGGTGGATTTGCTCGGCAAGCAACTGCCGAAGCTGCGGAGACAGTTCCTCCCGATCACGCCACCTTAATAAATCGACGACCGTGATAATTCCTTTATACTCCAGCCTTTTGGCGAAGATCGGCGACATGATGCCATCCAATACTTCAACTGGATGAGCTGCGCCCGTCGTTTCAATATAAACCGCATCCAGTTCATTTTCCGTTAACAATTCATGGAGCTGAACCTCTAGTTTATCTTGAATTGTGCAGCAAATGCACCCGTCAAACAGCTCCTTAAGAGGCACTCCATCACCAATGAGTCCGCTGTCAACCGATACACTGCCGAGCTCATTTAACAGCACGGCCACTTTTCTACCCGCTTCACTTTCCTGTTTTAAAATATTTCGAAGAAGCGTCGTTTTCCCACTGCCGAGAAAGCCGCCCAATATGTACACTTCGGTTGTTTTCATTCTTATCTGCTCCTATGATCCGGTTAAATTCGATTCCGTTAAATTTTATCATACTTATCTTACTAAAGCACTTGCCGGATCGACATAAAAAACCAGCCTGTAAGCTGGTTTCAAACATAGACAAATTCGAAGAAAAGCGAATTCGACTGCAGTTTTTTATATAAAAACGTCAAGTCGATTTCAGAAATCCGCTCCCTTTCCGCCGACTGTCTTCCGAGCCTCCTCGACGCAAGCGTCTGTGGGGTCTCGGCTAGCCAGTTATTCGGCAGGGGTGTCGCAATTTTCTTCAATCGAATAAGGATTAGACTATAAAACTATTAAGACCGGAGTACTATATTCGAGCGGTCATGAGATTTTATGACCTTCATCTCACTATTCGGACTCCGAACACCATTTTGTTGCCAAACTGAAATCACGGAGTCCATCTTCGTGGTTACAGACTTTAGGCAAACTCTATGAAAACTCAATTTGCCTAAAGTGTTTTATTTAAAAAGGTCAGTTGATTTCAGAAATCCGCTCCCTTTCCGCTGACTGTCTGACAGGCCTCTTCGGCGCAAGCTTCTGTGAGATCTCGGCAAGCCAGTTATTCGGTAGGAGTGTCGCAATTTTCTTTAATCTTGCGAGATTTCTTTCCTATAAAATAGAAAAAACACAAAGGATTAATCATGTTTTTTTAAAAAATCAAGGTTAGGTGAGACCATTCCGACTTCCCTTTTGTTTACAAACAGAAACCAGCCCGTAAGCTGGTTTTTCAACAATGATTATGCTTGAACTTCGTCTTTTTCGTAAATCGGCACCCATCCTGCCGCTGTAACGAAAATACGGACAGCAACAGTTTTCCGATCTTCTGCGAGCGTGAAATAATGTCTTGTTGATTCTGGTACACTAATAAGATCGCCTGGATTAAGACGTACATCAAACCACTGTTTATCATTGCCTTCTATGGCAAAGATACTAGTACCGCCTGCTATGAAACGCACTTCATCATCTTCATGGTGATGTTCCTGCTTAAAGTTTTCAAGCATTTGATCCAAGTTCGGATTTGCATCTGATAATGTGATGATATCATGCGCTTTATAACCTCTTCTTTCAGAGATTTCCGCTATCTCTGATTGGAATGTTACAAGGATTTCCTCCTTGTCAGCATCTGTTAAATCGTATTTTTCCACAAGATGGGCCGGTAATTTAGAAATGTCCCATTGTTCATAAATAACCCCTTGTGTTTCTAAAAATCCCTTTACCTGTTCACCGTTTTCAATAACCTCGTTTGTTTCATGGAATCTGATCGTCGCCATCATTCATTCCTCCTCTATGAGTGTTTATCTTAAAGAATCTGCAAACGCCTTTTGTTGATTAAGCAATAGTTGGTATTGAAATAAAAATTCGCAAGCTTCAAGTATTCTTTTTGCTTCGAGTCCGCTTTTACCCCAAACCGTAATGCCATGATTACGGATCAGCACCGCGCCAGAGTCTGCTTCGACATGTGGCTTGAACTTATCGGATAACAGCGGAATGTCAGCATGATTATATATGATTGGAATCCGAAGCTCCGAATCTTCCTCCCACCGATCGGTCGCTTTAATGATTTCGTGGTTACGAAAGGAAACCTGGCCTTCATCTCCGTACAATTCTGATATCACATTATTTTCAACAGTATGGACATGGAGTACACAGTTCGCATTGGTTTTCCGGTAAATGACTGTATGAAGTAAAGTCTCGGCCGATGGTCTTAGGTTCGTTTCTTCAACTGGTTTTCCTTTTAAATCCACCAGTAAAAAGTCCGAATCCGTTTGCTTCCTTTTATCCTTACCGCTTGCCGTAATATAAAAGAAAGCGCTTTTGGGCTCGCGGATGGACAGGTTCCCGCTCGTTCCCATAAACCAATCCCTTTTGGCCAGTTCAGCTTTAATATCTGCCAACTCCCGCCATTCTTTAGAATGATTGTTCACGCTTTAACCGCCTCCTGCCGCTTTAAAATGTCAATTACATCAAAAAATGTTTCAAACCCTTGATGTGGAATTCCTTCCCTTTCGCATTTTTCAAGCAGTATGTCACGGGCTATGACAAAATCGGCCTGTTTGGCCGCTTCAAAATCCGTTACTGAGTCTCCAATAACGAATTTAAAATCTTCCGCCCCCGCTATTTCCCGCATAATGGATGGCTTGCAGCAACCGCAATCATTATTACATTGATCATCACAATCATGCGGCCACTCAATATAAATCTTTTCCTTATCAAAAAATGCTTGGTTGCAATAAACGGACTCTGTTGGCAAGATATCATTTAAAAGCGGTGCAATGAAAAAATCCATGCCCCCGCTTACTATATATAAAGGGATGTTGGCTTGTTTCGTATACTCAACGAATTCATAAAACCCTGGACGAATGCCGGCCGTCTTTCTTACATATTGGATGATGTCATCCTTCATGCCACTATCAAGCAGTGAAAACATCTCCCCAACTCCTGAAGATATACTGATTTTTTGCTGGAGGATACCGTCTTTCAACGTTTCCCATTCCGGAGGAGCAAATTTTTTCATGATGGAAATGATATTATCCGTGTTGGTGATCGTTCCGTCAAAGTCACAAAAGATGATCGGTTTCATTATTCTTATAGGCCTCCCCATAACACAAGAGCTTTTTTTAGTGTTTCTTCCTCAGCAGCCGCTTCAGATAGGTCCTTTCCTGCTAGTACGGCTTCCACAGCAGAACGGAAAGCCTTGGCCCCGCCTTCTGCTCCGTCAGGGTGCCCGTGAACTCCCCCTCCTGCATTAATCACGCTATCGAGGCCAAAATCCTTGATCAGGTCCGGAACCATGCCCGGATGAATGCCTGCAGAAGGAACAGGGAAGGCTTTTTTCCATGAAAGTTCATCTTTTGTCAGAGCTTCAGCAATCGCCAAGGTCTCCTTTTTTTCAAGTGCGACATTTCCATAAGGGGATGGGAACAAGGATAAATCCGCACCTGATAACCTTACTAATTTACCAAGTAATAATGGATAGCCGATCCCATAAAATGATGAAGCTGCCAATGCCCCGCTAAAGGCGGGGTGCGCCATGATCGGCAACTTGATACGATCATGTTCACTCAAGGCCTGCAATACATCCAAACCATATGTATGAACGTTGAACAATAAGGCATCTGCCCCTGCTTCAGCCGCCTGCTCTGCCTTATCCAGTAATTCAAATGTTTTCCCTGATAGATTGACAGCATATAAAGTACGGTGGCCAGTGGTTTCATGGACTTCATTCAATATTCTTTTTCCCGTTTTTATTCTATCGAAAAATGGAGTCAGTTCCTGGTCGAAGAGGATCTCATCATCTTTAACTAGGTCGACGCCCCCTAATGCTTGTTGTCTCAGTTGCTCGTTATGGAATGTCAGGTCTCTTCCTAATACACCTTTAAAGATGCTCATTACCAGGGGCCGGTTAAATACGCCAATCTTCTCCCTTATGCCTCCAATGCCAAATTGCGGTCCGGGAAAAGCTTTTTGAATATCACCGACAAAATCCAGATCGATGAGTTTTATTTCTCCGTCCAATGAAAGTTTGCCGAAGACAGTCGTGAGGATTGCAGGTAAATCAATGGAAAAATTCCCTGCCGGATAGGCAATTTTAATAAGCGAACGGTATACTTTACGATTAAAGTAGCTGTTTGCCCTCTCTTCTTCAGAAAGTGGTGTCACCGATACAACGCGCCCCTTATGTTTTTCCAGTTGTTTCTGGACTAAATGTGGCAGGTCCGTCCATGTCCCGACAGTCAAACCTAGGGCAATGCTCTCTGCTTTTTTCTCATGATTTCCAGTGAAGTCATGAATTAAATAAGTAGCGACTATCTCGCTCATCTGATCACTCCTATAACACGTTAGTAAACTCTCGATGTCATTAACCTGAAATGGTCTCAAAATGGCAAAAGCCCCTTCATAAAGAAGAGGCTTTAAAAAGCCATCTTCTTATCTCCCAGCCATTGGCTGCAAGAATTAGCACCGTGCCTTGTGGATTTCAGAAATCCGGCGAAGAATTCCGCCCCATTTTACAATGGAATTACGGTCGGTTGC
The DNA here is from genome assembly GCF_050269675.1 of Peribacillus sp. NPDC076916. NCBI lineage: Bacteria > Bacillati > Bacillota > Bacilli > Caryophanales > Bacillaceae > Peribacillus > Peribacillus sp. NPDC076916. The sequence goes on along the minus strand of NZ_JBNNIU010000002.1, from coordinate 583,910 downwards.
TGGGCTTCATAGGGCTAGTCCCTCCACCTGCTCAAAATAAGAAAACGCTGATATATAAATTGCATTCAAGTATCGAAAGATTAAGAATTTATTTTGTATTCTGACAGGTAATCCCTACTTTGTCAATAAGTTTTAACTATTTTAACGGTGAATAAATCGGATATCTCAATCGATCGTTAAAATAAGTTTAATTTACGTATTCGTTCCACAGCCTCTTCAAGTCGTTCTTCCGAGGTCAGCAGCCCTACCCTGACGTAACCTTCGCCAATTTCACCGAATCCATTCCCTGCGGCAACAGCTACGTGGGCATGCGTTAATAAATAGTCTGCAAAACTCTCTGACGTAAAACCATTAGGTACCTTGAGCCAGGCAAAAAACGATGCCGCAGGCGCTTTGACATCCCAGCCGATTGCCCTCAATCCCTCAATGAAAACATCCCTTCGTCTTTCGTACATCTGCACTAACTTCTCTACACAGCTCTGCGAATCAAGCAAAGCACTTGCCGCAGCTTCTTGTATCGCCGGGAAAAGACTCACATAAAGATGGTCTTGTAATAGTTCAAGAGCTTCTATTACACTCTTATTCCCCACTGCGAAGCCGACTCTCCATCCTGCCATATTGTATGTTTTCGATAGTGTGTATATTTCTATTCCAACATCCTTCGCTCCCTCCGATTGGAGAAAGCTTATCGGTTTTTTTCCTTCGAATCCGATCGCGCCATAAGCGAAATCGTGGACCACACAAATGGAATGCTCTTTTGCGAGGGTGACGGTTTCATCAAAGAAACTATCAGTTGCAGAAGCACCTGTGGGATTATTCGGATAGTTCAAGAACATCATTTTGGCTTTATCAAGTACTTCTTTATGTATGTCATCATATTTCGGAAGAAAATCATTTTCTTCTGTCAGAGGCATGAGTTCGGTCTTTGCCCGGGCTAAAACAACTCCGGAAAGATAATCGGGATAGCCGGGATCTGGAACAAGGATCGTATCACCTGGATTCAATAAACACTGCGGCAGTTCGACAAGACCTGCCTTCCCCCCGAAGAGAATCGCCACTTCACTATTCGGATCCAGCTTGACACCGTATTCTCGTTCATAAAAGACGGCGGCAGCATCTTTTAAATATTGATGTCCCCGGAATGGCGAATATTTATGATTAATCGTTTTTTCAGCGGCCGACTGCAAACTTTTCACGATATGTTCTGGCGTCGGCTGATCAGGGTTTCCCTGGCCTAAATTAATGACATCATATCCTTGCTCCGTGATTGCATTGACTTTTGCGACTAGTGAAGCAAAAAACTGCTTGGGCAGGTCCTGAAGCTGGCCGGATTTTTCGAATTGCACCATTTATACACCTTCTCTGAAATTTCTTGAAATTCTAGTCACAAATGATATATGTTTATCATAGTCTTGTAAAGCATTTTTTACATGTGGAGGTTTTAATCGATGAAATGGAAAATAGCTTGTATTCAAATGGATATAGCTTTTGGTCAACCGGATATCAATTTTCAGGTTGCAGAACAATGGTTGGAAAAAGCAGCACGGTCAGAACCCGATATCGTCATTTTACCGGAGCTTTGGACAACAGGATACGACTTGACCAGGTTAAATGAGATTGCTGATCACGAGGCAGAAAAAACGATTGAATTTTTAAAAACACAGGCACAAAAACACCAAATTCACATCATAGGCGGTTCCATCGCGAAAAAGACAAGCAAGGGAATCTATAACACGATGATCATCATTGATAAACATGGGAATCTCATTAAAGAATATGATAAGCTTCACTTATTTCAGTTAATGGATGAACATCATTTCCTGCAGCCAGGAGAAAAAGATGGTTTATTTACTCTTGATGAAAAAATATGTGCTGGATTCATTTGTTATGACATCCGTTTCCCTGAATGGCAGCGTGCCCATACCGTTCAAGGTGCCGAAGTTCTATTCGTAACGGCGGAATGGCCAAAGCCGAGACTCGATCACTGGAGAGCCTTATTGATTAGCCGTGCCATCGAGAACCAAGCCTATGTTGTAGCCGTTAATCGTTCAGGTTCGGATGTCAATAATACATTTGCTGGTCATTCCTTGATTATTGATCCATGGGGGAATCTCATTAGTGAAGCCGGAGAAGGAAACGAACTCTTGACAGGCACCTTGGATTTCAATAAAGTTACGGATGCCCGAAACAAAATACCTGTATTCGAAGATCGCCGCCCTGATTTTTATTAATTTACCCATTGACAAACTATTCAAAAGGTTGTTATTATTTTCCCGAAGATTAAAATTTCAGAAAACATTCACTCTTATCAAGAGCAGGCTGAGGGATAAAGGCCCTATGAAGCCCAGCAACCGACTGTAATACCATTGTGAAATGGGGCGGATTCACCGCCGGATTATAAAATCCACAGAGCACGGTGCTAATTCCACCAGAATTCATTTTCTGGAAGATAAGAGGTCCGAAGCCAAAACTTCTGCCTCTTTCTATATGAAAGAGGCTTTTTTATTCTTATTTTGAATCTGGAGGGAAAAAGAATGACTCAAAACCATTCAAATTTTAAGAGATTGACAAACGAAACAGCTATAAGCCTTGCAAAAAAACTTGGGTTGGTCAATGCGGATGCAAGTTTAAAGTGTAAAGAAATCGGCGATGGAAACTTAAATTATGTTTTTCATGTTACAGACACACACACAAATAAAGGAATAATCATCAAACAAGCGGTCCCTTATGCCAAGGTACTTGGTGAAAGCTGGCCGCTGACATTGAAAAGGGCTGCCATTGAAGCGAATGCACTGATTCATTTCAGAAGTTATTGCCCTGAATTCGTACCGCAAGTCTATTATTCGGATGAACAGCTTGCCATCACGGTCATGGAGGATTTATCTCACTTGAAAATCGTTAGAACAGGGTTGATCGATGGCGATTCATATCCATTGCTTTCACAGCATATTGGTGAGTTTGTTGCGAAGGCGGCATTTTATACATCCGATTATCATCTAGAACCATCTGCGAAAAAGGAAGTGGCCCGACATTTCACGAATCCAGAACTCTGCAAAATCACTGAGGTCTTTATTTTTACGGATCCATTTTTTGAGGAACTCCCAGGAGACTTCGAGGTGGAATTGACTGATGCCGCCAAAAATATCTGGAATGATCAAGAAGTGATACTTGAGGTCGCTAAGCTGAAACAAAGCTTTGAAACCGAGCAGGAAGCCTTACTTCATGGAGATTTACATACTGGAAGTATATTTGCAAGTGAAACTGAAACAAAGGTTATTGATCCGGAATTCGCTTTTTATGGACCTGTTGGTTTTGACCTTGGTCAATACACCGCCAACCTTCTCTTCCAGGCAGTCACACGCAATGGCGCTGGAAAGGAAGAGATCTTCACACACCTTCATGAATTTTGGAATGCCTTTGAAGAAACATATACCGACTTATGGGAAGGTCAAAATAAAAGCCCATTCCGCCGTGTGAAAGGTTATCTGCCTTACTTACTGACAAAATTCAAAAAAGATGCCTTCGGTTTTGCCGGCTGTGAACTGATTCGGCGAACCATCGGCCTTTCCCATGTTGCCGATTTAAACGTCATTGAAAATAAAGAGATAAGGATTGCTGCCAAAACGGCAACGTTGGAAATTGGTGCATTTTTAATTAAAAAACGGGATGAATTAGATGTTCCAACTGTCATTGAAGCGTTGAAGCAACGTACACTTCCATCTTATTCAACCATTTAAAAGGAGCCCTGCAAATGACTACACTAGCACCCTTACCCTATTCGGTACACTGGGATGATACCCATATTACATTATTAAATCAACAAGCCCTACCTTCCATAACTGAATTTATTGAACTTCATTCAGTTAATGATGTATATGACAGCATTTTGACATTAAAAGTTCGCGGTGCGCCAGCAATTGGACTGACGGCAGCATTTGGTGTTGCACTTGGTGCCAAACAGGAAACAACCGCTGAATTAGGGGATTTCAAGAGAAATGTAACGAGGCATATTGAAAAACTCGCCTCTTCAAGGCCAACTGCAGTAAACCTTTTTTGGGCGTTAAGGAGGATGGAGAACACCTTGCATGCTGCGCAAAGCATTTCAGCTGCAAAGGAAGCACTTGTATCGGAGGCTAAAGCCATCTTTGCTGAAGATGAAGAAATGTGCAGGAAAATCGGGGAACATGGTTTAACCTTATTCACTAGAGGAGATTCCATACTAACCCATTGCAATGCTGGGGGAATTGCCACAGCTCGGTATGGCACAGCCTTGGCTCCTTTCCACCTGGCTAAAGAAAGGGACTTTCCGTTAAAAGTATATGCATGTGAAACCAGGCCTGTCCTGCAAGGTGCGCGTTTGACGGCTTGGGAATTGATGCAAGCGGGGGTTGATGTCACCTTAATTTCAGATAATATGGCTGCACATACAATTCACCAGAAACGAATAAATGGAATTATCGTCGGGGCCGACAGGATTGCGGCTAATGGAGATACAGCCAATAAAATCGGGACATTGGGATTGGCCATATTAGCCAAGCACTTTGGCATCCCCTTTTATGTGGCCGCACCATCAAGCACATTCGACCTTTCCATCAAATCAGGCACATCCATCCCGATCGAAGAACGGAATGAAGCGGAAATCACCTCTATTCAAGGTGTAAGGATCGCTCCGGAAAACGTGAAGACTTTCAATCCAGCCTTTGACGTTACACCAAATCATCTTATTACGAGCATCATTACCGAAAACGGTATCATAACACCGGATTTCATTAAAAACATTCCGCATTTTGTTAATTGATCCAGGTTCCTTTATTGGTGATAAAAAACGAGAAGGATTTTTATCCCTCTCGTTTTTTATAGATGATTATGATTATTCTTACGAGGTCTATAATACAATAATTCAAGTGAATTCGAACATTTTCACTTAATATAAGGTTGTTTCCATAATAGTTCTTATTATTTTGAAAAGAACTCCCGAAGTGCCTTTTTATTTTTAGTGAAATCTATTTGCAAAACCGCTCCGGACTGGGGATATATTTCATCTTTAAAGCTTCCTTCCACTGGAACCCTTAAGGTTTCGACGGTGTCCGGTGTATGGAAGACGACTTTTGGACCCATTTCCATTAATGTTTTCAGACCAATATCTGTATCCAGGTACGAGATTCCTTGTTCGATGATACTAGGAAGGGCTGCCATCCCTTCGAAGGATGAGATTTGATTTACGAACGCTGTTTTTAATTGAACCATGACTTCTTGTTGACGCTCCACCCTTCCAAAATCACTTTCTTCGTCATGCCTAAAACGGACATATTTCAATATTTCCTCACCATGTAAAACATTTTTGCCAACACTTGCTTGAATGCTCATATCATCAATGATTTCCTGATCTATATTCACCGCTACCCCATCAGGGGCAAGTAAATCGACCATTTGCACAAATCCCTGGAAGTCGATTACCGCTACATGATCGACCTTGATATCGAAATTCTCCTGTATGGTTTTCTTAAGCAGTTCCCTTCCACCATAATAATAAGCTGCATTTATTTTGTTATATCCTGATTTATTCCCGGGCATTTTCACATAACTATCACGCATGATGGAAGCCAGCTTCAGTTTCTCCTGCTCAGGAAAGTATTTTGCCAATATAAGCGCATCTGATCGAGATTTTTGCTCTCCCCTTGTATCAACACCGATTAACAGAAATGTTTTCACGCTTTCCTGGTCGTCTTCTTTGGTAAGTTTTTTTTCCGTACCTGCATTTCCATTTTGTTTGGGTAAAGGGGCATAAGTGCAGCCTGCCAGAATCAAGATCAATAGATATATGAAGAATACCTTTTCTTTCATTGCCTCACCTCATCGGAAAATTATCCCTATTATCTGTCTAATAATGGAATTTTATGCATTTAACGACAAAAAAGCCTGTCAACGATATCGCTGACAGGCTTTTCGTGCATAATCATTTATTTAATTTCTTTCTTTAATACTTCTACTGCCTTTTTCACCTGTGTGTCGTTTTTAAGGATCTTCTCGCGGATGACCTGCATTAATTTCACGGTAGTATCATCTTTAATTGTCCCAGTTTCTTTAATTTTTTGTTCCTTCTGGAACGCTATGACCGCATTTGTGGTTGCTTCATCAAAAAATCCATCTATCTTTCCTGGATCATGGCCTGCTTCCTTCAGCATCTCTTCAGCCGCTTTCACTTCACTCGAAGAATCGGATGCTTTTAATTCCTTATCAGGTGAAATGTACGGAAGGCTGGCATAATCAGGAAGCTTTACATTAATATCCGGCTTGATCCCTTTCTTATGAATCCAATTGCCTTCAGGTGTCAACCATTTAGCTGCCGTATATTTAAAGTTAGATCCATCTTCAAAGTCTTGGGCAGTCTGAACTGTCCCCTTCCCAAATGACTTGACACCGATCAATGGAATGTCCGCAGACTCACTGACAGCCGCTGCAACGATTTCAGAAGCACTGGCACTTCCGTCATCAATCAACACGACTACCGGAATTTTCAGTTCTCCATCATTCTTCGATTTATAAACTTCTTTTTTCCCGCTGCGCTCCTCAACTTGAAGGACCACTTTCCCATTAGGTATGAACAGGCTCGCCATTTCTATTGCTTGGTCAAGAAGTCCCCCTGGGTTTCCGCGCAAATCCAATACGAGCCCCTTCATGTCCTTCTTCGACATTTCTTCAAGCGCCGTTTTCAGCTCTTGGACTGTATGTTCGGAAAAACTGGTCACTTGAATTTTTGCAACTCCATCATCAAGCATTTCCGCATATACCGTTTCAATCGGAATTGTATCCCGTTTAATGGTGAGCTCCATCGGTTCCGGCTCACCAGCTCTTGAGATGGATAAATTCACTTTCGTTCCCTTTTTGCCCCTGATTTTCAAGACAGCTTCAGAAGAGCTTAGTCCTTCAACGCTTTTACCGTCGACACTTAAAATGATATCATTCGGTTTTACCCCTGCTTTTTCTGCTGGGGACCCTTTTATCGGTGAGACGACCATGATTTGTCCATCCTGCTCCTGAATCTCGGCACCGATTCCTTCAAAAGATGAAGAGATGCTCTCATGGAAACTCGATGCTTCCTTTTTATCCATATAAGCAGAGTAGGGATCATCCAATGCTTTGATCATTCCATTAATTGCCCCGTCAACCAGCTTATCTTGATCAATCTCTTCATAATAGTTGTCTTTTATCGTATCATATGTAGAATACAGCTTTTCAAATTCCGAATGTTTATCCGGTGCTAATGACTCTACTTTTTCATCTCCAAAGGTCAAGGCTATTGTAGTAATCCCTGCAGTTAGAAATATGACTAAGAAAATCCCCATAATGAATGTAAACTTCTTTATTTTAATGAATTTCCCTGCCTCTTTTGGCTGTTTTTGATTTTCTTCTTCCACTGAAGCCTCACCACTTTCATTCTTCATGACGATATAAACGATTTCATTCCTATTTTATCAGCTTTCATGCCAATCGAAAAATAATAGTTATCAAAAATAACAATTTATGACCATATGTATTTTTTTACCTCTTCGCAAACGTTAATATAGAGAAAGCTCCAAGGGCAACAGCCAGCTCCCGACATAATAAAAATACGGATACCAAGGAATAAAGCGTCATTATACTGCATCACTTATTCCTGGTAACCCGCCTGACATTTACCTCCAATTATCAATCCTTGATAGCTGCTTCCAATGCCACCTCAACCATTTCGTTAAAAGTTGACTGGCGCTCATCCGACGTCGTTTCCTCACCGGTTAAAATGTGATCGGAAATGGTTAATACAGATAAAGCTTGGCGGCCAAATTTAGCGGCAAGCGTGTATAGGGCAGCTGATTCCATTTCTATTGCAAGTATTTGGTATTTTGCCCATTTTTCCAATTCACTATTATCGTTATAAAACTGATCGGCCGTAAATACATTACCGACCTTCAATTGCAAGCCCTTAGCCGTGCCGGCGTCATAAGCTTTTCTTAATAATTCGAAATCTGCTGTTGGGGCAAAGTCCACCCCGCCGAAAGTCATGCGGTTCATTTGGGAATCAGTGGAAGCACTCATGGCAAGGATCACATCCCTGACTTTTACATCTTTTTGAATCGCTCCTGCAGTTCCCACACGAATCAGCTTCTGGACATTATAGCTATTCATCAATTCATTCACGTAAATGGAAATGGATGGAACACCCATGCCAGTACCTTGTACTGAAATTCGTTTCCCTTTATATGTCCCTGTATATCCAAACATGTTTCGAACTTCATTATAAAGTTTAGCATCCTCTAAAAATGTTTCAGCAATATATTTTGCACGCAATGGGTCCCCTGGTAGTAAGACCGTTTCCGCAATTTCATTTTCTTTTGCACCAATATGTACGCTCATACGACTATGTCCTCCTTAACTTGTGGTTGAATGATATTCAAAAACTACTATACCATATCAACCACAAGTTAGGAAAATTGAACCTTATCCTAGAACTTGAAAAACTGGAAATCACGAAATGACTTATTGCACCCTTACTCTAAACCGCAAACAAAACGGCGGAGGTCCGCCGTCTTTTTTTAATCGTTAATAAAATTAAGGGAAAGGAAGCTGCTAACCGTCTTATGACCGGTTACTCATCGACTTCTTCATCAATTATGCATTTTTCTAGAAGATATTCGAATGTGATGTCAGCAAGATCTTCAACTTCAGCTTCTGATGGAAGATAGCCCCGTCTTATCAATTCTTGAAAAAAGAATTCCGCTATCTCTTCTGTATCAATAAAAACCTCAATTTCTCGCAAATCATCGCCCCCTTATTTAAAGGTCTATGAATGTGTAGAGTCAAATATACCAATAAGGCACCCCATAATGGAAAATCATATGAAGGACCTAAAAATATCATGGTCCATTTCTGTTCAATTTGAATGGAAGCTTCTATAGGGAATTTGGAAATTGCCCTTTAAAAGTTTGGGATACCTTTCACTTCGTTTGCTTCTTTTTATGATCTGGATAAATTTCCTCTGCCGCTTTTTCAATTTTCGCAAGGGCAATCTTCATGATATGGCGGTATTCATCATCGCCAAAATGTTCGTAGAGCTTACAATAATCATTATATAAATCCAACAGTCCATCAATCATTTCCTTTTTTTCATTTTTTGTCATTGTCATATCTCGCTCACCTTTACCAGGGTTGTTTTGTTTAGCAATGATAGCAAGCTCATTTTTCTTTTTAGGAAGTAGCAGACCCAACTTTTTTATAATTCCATCTGCACGTTTAGCATCGGCTATCAAAGTCAGTTCTTCTTCATGCGCTTCAAGCCATTCACCATCTGAGATTCTTGATAACTCATAGATTACATCCTCCCAGGCATTTTCCTTATAGCGCCAAATTTCCGTTCGATAGCCGATAATCTTGAAATAATCCTGTTCATATCCATCCACTTGGACCAAGTCACCTAATAAAAATTTATATTCAATATCGATCTGTTCTTTTGGATAAAGGATTTCTCCTTCATATTCATTTATCGATTGCAATGTTTTTTCGATATATAGGCCTTCACTATAGTTCACTTCATACACATAAGCACCATCGAGAAATTTCACATCGGTTATATTCCCGACTGTCCCATACATTGTTATTACGACTGTATCGCCTAATTTAAATTTTGGCTGTTTTTTTTTGCCCATAAGAGACATCCCCCAATATGGTCCTTATCGTTTGATTAGTAAATTATATGCACAAACAAACATAGAGGTTAATGGAAATGCGAGGGCATTTTGCTCAATTAGCTTAAAGGGCACTGCAACCAACCAAAAACCGCCTCATTTAATGAGACGGTTCGTAGTGGGGATGATGAGGGTCACTTTCGTTCCTTCGTCGCGGACGCTCTCCATTTGGAATTTACCTTTTAATTCTTCCATTATCTGAATACACGTCGCCACACCTAATCCGTTACCATCCAGTTTGGTGGTGTAAAAGGGCATACCGATATTTTTTAAATCCTCGGGACTGATGCCTTTTCCATCATCGCTGATCACTAATTTTACATATTGGGACACGGAAGTCTGTTGCAGTTCAATCTGCCCCCTTGCTTCGATGGCTTCACAAGAATTATTCAAGACATTCAAGAGAACCTGCCTTAACCGGTTTCTGTCCGAATAAACAAAGATGGATTGTGTCACTTCATTAATTATTCTTACATGATAACTCGGATTTGAGGGGGTATAAGTATCTAAAATTTCTTCAAGGAAATCCTTTAAATCGAATTTCTCCCATTCCAGTTGATGCGGTTTTGCCAAATCAAGAAGTTGTGTCACGAATACATTGACCCGATCCACTTCATGAAGCATGACATCACTATATTTTTCTATTAATGTTGCATCATGATCCTGGCTCTTCAATAATTGGAAAAAGCCCTTTATTGTCGTCAACGGGTTCCTGATTTCATGGGCGACACCGGCAGCAAGCTGGCCAACATATTTCAATTTTTCCGTTCGGACGATTTCCTTCTCACGATCTTCTATCGTTTCCATCATTCTTAGAAAGGCAAGGTTCAATTTTTCCATTTCCTCGAAGCTTCTTTTGTCGGAAATGATGAATTCCTTTCCTCCAATGAAATCCTCTGTCGCTTCTACAAGTTCTTGAACTGGCCGTACGATGGTCTTTGTTAGTAAATAGACAGCCAGAATGATAGAAACTAAAACGATGCTGTAGATTGTCAGGTACCGTGTTAATAGGTCATTCAAAGGTTGAAACACTTGTTTCTTATCAGCACCCACAACAACAAACCATTTATTCTCCGTTTCTGCAATCGTATGGACAGGCTGGATGGAATATATTTTTTCACCATTCTCTGAACTGTACAAATCATCCGATAACGAAGCTTCCATCAGCTTTCCTTTCGTTAATCCCATTTCTTTCAAGGCAGAACCCTGCATGAGGCCATGCGGGTCTTTTTTCGAAATCAAGATGCCTTCTTGATTGATCATGAAAAAGTTCACTGGGTATTTATCGCTAATTTCATTAGCCTTTTTCTCCATCATCTCCCAAAGCCCTTTTAATCGGAAAGCTGGAGATACGACTCCGATCATTTCCCCTGCATCATCATATACTGGCGCACTTAGAACCATTATGGGTTCTGAGAATGCCCTGGTTTTATAAACGTCAGAAAGGAATTCATGACCTTCTATGGCCTCTTTGAACCATATTCTCTTCGCGAGGTTTTCCCCGATCATTTTATTTGATGTATCTGCAATGACATTGCCTTCCATATCCAAATGCAAGACTCCGTAATAATTTCCTTTTGCATCAATAAACTTTCTTAGTTCATCTGACTTCTCTTCTCTTGAATGGCCAGGATTGATGATTACCGAATTTGCACTCATAAACTTCACATCACTGACCCGTTCGTTCAAATAGCTATATGTTTCATTTACCATATTCAGTGAACCTGCATTTAAGGCATTTCTTGCTTCCTTCTCCAGAAGGGAACGTTGTGATCCATAGGATATGATTCCCAATATCAGAAGAGGCACACTTGCAATAAGTAAAGAAAAAAGCAAAATTCGGGTTTGAAGGCTTTTAAACATCCTTCCGATCCTCCCTATTCCTGATCTCCCAATAAGAGCCCTTCTTCTATTTGGACATACTGTTCCCACGCTTGATCGAATACGGACATACTTTCGAGATAGTCTGCATTCAATTCTAAATAACTGCTCAGTTCATTATAATCTGTCGATTGTTTTGGGAAACCATGATCCTCATAGGCATGATTGGCAAATTTAGTGATAGCATCAATTTCCTTCGGTTGTCGAAATTTCATTAAATATAAATAAAATGGTCTCATGATGTCGAGCCCCCCTAAAATAACTATGATTTCTGCTTTAATATATCGGAAACTTTCGCTTCCGTCCACTTTTTTAAAAATCAATTTGGTTTTTTCTTCCTCATTTTAAGAAGTTCATGATTTTTCAACACAAAATGCATTCGTTATATTACGGAATTACACTTAGATATCGTACTCATTCCATATTGATTACATCCTTTTAAAGAATTTTTTTCCTTTAACGACTTAGTTCTTCATGATTCGATAAAGGAAACGAAGTGCCTCAATCTTGTTTAACCTAATGCCCAGGTCCCTTAATAAATACGCTAAGCATGTTCTGACGTGCCGCTTGAAGGATGGCGGAATTTCTTCAAAACCTCATTATCCAAATTACCAGCAGGCTTTCATTTTGCAAAAGGGAAAAACCCCCTTCATCTAAGAAAGAAATAGTGGTTTTCACTGTTCTTTCTAAAATGAGGGGATTTTTTTATTTATGGAAGCGTGAATGCACCCTGCCGCTAAAAGTTAAAGTATTTACGTTTCAGCAGTCTTTTCATATTCATTAGCTCACTATACAAAGGTAGGAACGTGGTCTTTATAGTAGTTTTTTCTAAAGAAAGCATGCGAAAAGAAGCCAATGGACACATGGTTGTTCCACTGCCTACTTAGTTATTTTGCTAGCACACTTTAATAATCAAAAAATAAATGAAAAAGCAAGTAAAGAATAATCATCTCTACTTCCTTTCAATTGAACTCTATTGTTAGTTATATTATTTTTTCCTTTTATTTGCTGTAAAAAATCCAGTCCTTTCACTATCGCCTTACACCTACCCATTTTTTCTCAATAATATTGGGGTTCTTACGATTAGTATGAAGAAAATATAACTCACGAGTAGGATTTTCACGATGAAGTTCTTGATAAGCTTTCATTGCATCAGGAGAAATAGGAAATTTCTTTTTGGTACTCTTCCCACCCATCAAACACCTTTCCATTACTTTTACTTAATGGTTTATTAAACATTTTTTCACCTAGATGGCCACCTGAATCCGCACTTTCAGTGGCTATTTCCCCTAGCAATTCGCTTGTATCTGTCTCTAAAGAATCGATTTCTCCGTTAGAAAATGAAAGAATCATTTTACTTTTACCACTCATTAGTTAGATTCCATAAGATTTTATCAGCAGTTATATTGCGATAGGGCATTATAAGCTTTTCGCTATTCATAGCTCATTGTCCTCCCTATTTCAACTTCAATTACTCATCATACGCCTACTGATTCCCGAGCTGTTTCATATCAATAAAAACCCCAGACCATACATAGTATTGTACCGAAGACAGTTATTAGAGCCAGTAATATAGCGCAATATAGAGTCATAAAAATTGATTTGCTATCATCAGTTTCACGAGCATGCATAAATACAACAAGTTGAACAGCTGCTTGTATGAATGCTGTCAATATAAAAATCGTAATGCCTGTTGCTTTTGACATATTGAAGAAGTAAACCAAGAGAGCTACAAATGTCAAAATCAATGAAAATACAAAACCCCATATTTGTTTAGCCGGGAATAATTCCTTCATGTTTATGTCATTCCTTTCATGTAGATAAAGGTGAAGATGAAGATCCAAACGATATCTAAGAAATGCCAGTAAAGAGAGAAAATGAAGGATTTATTGGCTGTTTCAGGTGTCAACCCGCGTTTTTTCACTTGAAGGATAATAAATAACCCCCAGAAAAGCCCTAATGTAACGTGTGCTCCATGTGTTCCTAATGTTGTAAAGAGCATCGATGTAAATGCACTAGTTTGCAGTGTAGCTCCTTCGCGATAATAGGTAATGAACTCAGTAATTTCAAATCCTAAGAATCCTAATCCAAGAAGAAGAGTGATTACGAAGAATGTCAACATGGCTTTCTTGTTGCCAAGTCGCATGGCATGAATTCCAAGCCCGATGACAAAACTGCTTGTTAAGAGCAAGAATGTTTCAGCAAGTACTGGAGTGATTTCAAAAATTTCTGCTCCAGTAGGACCGTTACCCGTACGATCAACTAATGTAAAATATGATGCAAAGAGTGTTGCAAAAAGCATAATTTCGGCTCCAAGGAAAATCCAGAAGCCTAAAATATTTAGACGATTTTGTTCCGTACTATATTCAAGAGGTTGCGAGTGATCTATTTCCATTTATTAACACCCCCAAATTTTGCTTCTGTCTCTTTAATTTCTTCTACAGAAATGTAATGACCATGATCTATTTCGAATGAACGATGAGCCATGCAAACAAAGATACCGATTAACCCAATAATCGCAAGAAACCAGATGCTGAATACTAACGCAAATCCAAAGACAAAGAAGATACAGGACATGATAAACGGTACGCCGCTGTTATTGGGCATATGAATTTTTTCATACTCACCCTTGAATAATTCATGACCTTTATATTTAGCATCCCAAAACGTTTCCCTTGAGTTCACTTGTGGAATAATAGCAAAGTTATATTCCGGTACTGGATTATGAGTAGCCCATTCAAGGGAACGTGCATCCCACGGATCATCACCAACATCTTTTGGAGCATGGCGAATGCTATAGTAAATCGTATATACGATTAATACAAAGCTGATTGCCATAAAAGCTGCCCCGATAAACGAAATCATATTCAATGGTCCAAATCCAGTCGATTCAGAGTATGTGTATATACGACGTGCTTGACCATCTAAACCAGTGATATACATAGGGAAGAATGCTAAGCAAAAACCAATGGTTAGAAACCAGAACGCCCATTTCCCAATCCTTTCATTCAACATGAAACCAAACATTTTCGGCCAGTAGTAAGTTCCGGCACCAAGTACAGCAAATACAACACCCGGAATAATGACATTGTGGAAGTGAGCTACTAAAAACATTGTATTATGGTATTGATAATCCGCCGCTGACATCGCAAGCATAACCCCGGTAACTCCACCGATTGTAAAAAGAGGTATGAAACCTATTGAATAAAGCATAGGTACGGTAAATCGGATTCTACCTTTCCACATCGTGAACAACCAGTTAAAGATCTTGATTCCAGTTGGAATAGCAATTACCATCGTTGTAATCGAGAAAATACTATTAACATATGCTGCTTGCCCCATCGTAAAGAAATGGTGCGTCCAGACGAAGAATGAATATATAGAGATAAATACCATTGATGCAACCATTGATCGATAGCCATATAGGTTACGTCGCGAAAAGGTTGGGATAATCTCACTAAAAAGACCAAATGCAGGCAAGATTAAGATATATACCTCAGGATGTCCCCAAACCCAGAACAGGTTAGCCCAAAGCATATCCATACCGCCATCAGTTATTGTGAAAAACTTGGTTGCGAATAGTCGATCCATTGTTCCCATGATCAGCGCCACTGTTAATACAGGGAATGCGAAAATGATAATAACGCTTGTGACTAAAGAAGACCATGTAAACATTGGCATTTTCATTAATGTCATACCGGGTGCTCTCATTTTAAGAATAGTCGTCAAAAAGTTAATCCCCGTCATTAATGTACCTATTCCGGCTATTTGAATACCAATCATATAATAATTCGTTCCAACATGCGGGCTAAATTCATTTCCTGCAAGCGGGAAATAAGATGACCACCCTGCATCAGGCGAACCACCAATTACAAACGAGATGTTGAATAGCATCGCACCCATAAAAAATAACCAGAAACTTATAGCGTTTAGACGTGGGAATGCTACATCACGCGCTCCAATTTGTAATGGCACTACGAAATTCATTAAGGCCATAATGTATGGCATCGCCATAAAGATAATCATCACAACCCCGTGTGTTGAAAAAATTTCATTATAGTGCTGTGAATCTAATAATTTGTTATCCGGTACGGCAAGTTGCGCACGCATCATCACAGCATCTACCCCACCACGAAATAGCATCAACAAAGCAGATATTAGATACATAATACCTATTCTTTTATGATCGACAGTTGTTAGCCAGCCACTCCATAAATAAAACCATTTTTTAAAGTGGGTTAAACCAACAATGATCAAGAGAACAGTAACAACAATGGCCACCATTGATGAGTAAATGACGGGACTAGGATTAGGTATAAGAAATCTAGAGAAAAAACCCATACTTTTGTGTTTCCTTCCTGAAAATATTTTTCTTGAGATAGATTAAGAAATTATTCATGATCGTGTGCTGATTTTTCTTTACTATTACTTGACTTATGTTCATGCTCCATATGTTCACCTTTTGAATTCGCGTTAGAGTCAATTGAACCATGATGATGTCCAGCATTTTCACCTTCTGGAGCTGGTGAGAAGTCCAAATGATTTCCAGTAAACGTTAACTGTCCCTCATGACCCGGTTTTAATAATTCATTGAATCTTACTTCAGTAATAGGTTTCGCAGTTTCTTTAACTTCCTTTACCCATTCATCAAACTTATCTTGAGACATCGCTTCGACGTGGAACGTATTTTCAGCGAATCCTTTCCCACTAAAGTTTGCATTTCGTCCCATCATTTCCCCTGATTCGTCCGCTGCTAAGTGTAATGTGGTCACCATGTTAGACATGGCATATTTTTGACCGCCAAGTTGTGGAATCCAGAAACTCGTGATAGGCCCGAATGAATAAAGTTTAAATTCAAGTGGTCGATTTGTTGGAATATACAAATAGTTTACTGTCTCGATATCGTTTTCTGGATAACTAAAATGCCACTTCCAGTCAGATGACGAAGCGTAAATAACTAATGGATCTTGTCCTTTGTACCCTTCCGGAGTGGCTTCCACTTTATTGTTGGAAATTACAGTAACAACGGAGAAGAAAATGACGATTAAAATCGGCACCCCAACAATAATCGTCTCAACAACGTGATTCCCTTCAATGTAGGGTGGTTCATATTCTTTAGGTAGTTTAGAGTCACGGTATTTCGTTAACACAAAGACTAAAATAGCACAAACAACAATAACAATAACCGCCATGATCGCAATTGATAGCCAAATCACATTGGCTTGCGTTTGGGCTTGAGGCCCTTTAGGATCTAAGACCGCTAATGATTCACAGCCAGAAAGCACATTGACTATGGTAGAAAGAATGGCTAATGAAACCCATTTTGTTTTCATATATTTATCCTTTCTTTTAAGATTTTATTTCTAAGTTATCCCAAAAAATGTTTATTAGTAGTGGTAATTTCTCACAATCACTTTTAGAGGGGGGATGTATATGTATTTGTAACGGCATTAGATAAATAACATTTTTCTTTTTTTCCACATGTATTTACTGCAACTATTATCTTAGCTGTTTTTTCAACAATGACCGTTTCATTATTTGGGGTAACAACACTCCTTGTGACCCTCGCAGATGGCGATGATGCTCCAGCTTTGTTCTCTAAAATGCTAAAAAAGTATAAGGAATTCCCTCTTCCTTCATTTTGTCTAGCAGCGATTGGATTAATTGCATCTATTGTCCCTGCGTTGCTGTTACAGCCGCAGGGATCTTAATTTTTGTTACAATAGGTCTTTTTATTTCTGCTCTTCCTATTTGGAAAATAAAAATTAGTTGTTTTAACGTACTTTTTCATCTACCCTAATACCCAA
Source organism: Peribacillus sp. NPDC076916 (assembly GCF_050269675.1). Lineage (NCBI taxonomy): Bacteria > Bacillati > Bacillota > Bacilli > Caryophanales > Bacillaceae > Peribacillus > Peribacillus sp. NPDC076916. The sequence continues at coordinate 566,500 of NZ_JBNNIU010000002.1, read as the reverse complement.
TGAAGAAATTTCCATTAATGCCTTCACCGTTCGAGATGTTCACCATATAGACCGCACCTCCGGGCGCACAGAAAAACCTCACCAAAAAAGTAGATGAGGCAACTTCTAATCATTTTGTTATTTTCCAAAATCAAAATAATTCCGCTTTAACACCCGCTTCATCTTCAATAGCTCGTCATACGTCGTCTGTTTCCCTAACTGTTTCGAATCAATTAAAAATAGTTGATTTTCAATTCCCTTCACAATTTCATCACTTTGAAAAAAGGCATCGCAACTCTCACAATGGGATGAGGGAGTTTCCGTAATTTCAACCGCCCTCGTACCATCCGGCAGTTCCCAATACACAGTCCCCCTTACTGATGCAAGCTTCCCTTTCTCACACCATGGACACGTCTCCATGCTATTCATCCCCCTTTTGAGTGCCCTTTTTTTGCTGTGCCTGGAATTTCTTTTCTTTTAACAGATCTCGCTTTTCACGTTTGTTTTTCAATGAAGCATGCGCTGGGTTGGTCACGTAATTTTCCCGTCTATTCATTCGCCTCAGCCCTTCAGGCACTAAATTGAATTGCTTGTCGTTCATTAAACCCGATACACCTATATCTGACTGTTTTCCTTCCATATCAGGATATACCCCTTTGAAATAATCATCGGCAAGTCCTGGTGTATATTGCTCAGGTTCAGGATATGTGGTTATCACACCTTCAAAATTGCGCAGCACCGTTTTTGTTGGAGATTGTGAAAGGATATAATTCGGCTGCAGTGTGATCTTCCCTCCCCCTCCTGGAGCATCGACGACGAAGGTAGGGACAGCATACCCGGATGTATGGCCTCGGAGCCCTTCGATGATTTCAATCCCTTTTGAAATGGGCGCCCTGAAATGGCCGATGCCCTCCGAGAGATCGCACTGATAAATATAGTAAGGGCGGACACGGATCTTAACAAGATCATGCATCAGCTTTTTCATGATTGCGACACTGTCATTTATCCCCGCTAAAATAACTGCCTGGTTGCCCACAGGTACACCTGCATCAGTAAGCATCTCACATGCTTTCTTTGACTCTTCGGTAATTTCTATCGAGGTATTGAAATGAGTATTCAGCCAAACCGGATGATATTTTTTTAAAATGGCACATAAATTTTCAGTGATTCTTTGAGGAAAAACAACCGGAGCCCGCGTACCTATCCTGATTATTTCAACATGCGGAATTTCCCTTAAGTTTTTGAGGATATATTCAAGGATCGTGTCATTAATCAATAATCCGTCCCCTCCGGAAATAAGGACATCCCGAACTGCCGGCGTGTCACGTATATAACCGATTGCAGCGTCCAATTGTTTTTTGGGAACGCCCATGCCAATTTGGCCTGAAAAGCGTCTTCGCGTACAATAACGGCAGTACATGGAGCATTGATTCGTCACCAAAAAAAGAACGCGATCCGGATATCTATGGGTCAGTCCCGGTACTGGAGAGTCCTCATCCTCATGAAGGGGGTCTTCCATGTCATATTTGGTTTTATGCATTTCTTCCGAGATTGGGACCGATTGCATTCTGATTGGACACCTTGGGTCATCTTTATTCATTAACGAAGCATAGTATGGGGTGATATTCAATGGAATGGTTTTTGTGGAAATCCTCACACCTTCCTCTTCATCCGGAGTCAGGTTTATCACTTTTTTCAAATCATCAACAGTCCGGATCGTATTCGTAAGCTGCCACAGCCAGTTGTTCCATTGTTCTTCGGTTACATCTTTCCAAAGCTCTATATCTTTCCAATTTCGATCTGGCTTATATAAGTCAAATAACATGGTTATACCTCCTGAGTTATGATAGTAGTATTAAATGCAAGAAGGGTGCCAAAATGACCCAAAAATTCGAATGCCCATAAAAAAAAACCGGACTGCTGGGTGCATCCGGTTTTTTCCATTCAAATATGCTTTTTTATTTTATATTGCAAGGTCTGTCTTGGAATTTGCAATAGTTTCGATGCCTGGAAAACATTACCGTTCGTTTGAAGTAGAGCCTCGGTAATCAATTTTGTTTCCATCTCAATCATGGCCTCACGAAGCGGAAGGATTTTTTCTGATGGGGTGGGCTTTTTTAAAAATTGGGGCAAATCTTCAAGATTCAAAACATCATTCTCCGTATGGTTCATCATGAACTCTATCGTATGTTTAAGCTCCCTTACGTTTCCAGGCCAATGATATTTCCGAAAAAAAGTCTTAGCCTTCTCATCCATGCCTTTTATCGACAGTCCTAATTTACTGTTAAATGTGGATATGAAATGTTGAGAAAGAAGCTCTATATCATCAATCCGCTCCCTTAACGGAGGCAGCTCGTAGCTCAATACGTTCAATCGGTAAAACAAATCCGGCCTTAGCCTGTTTTCCGATACCTCCTTTTTCGGATCCATATTCATCGCTGCCATGATCCTGACATCCACCTGTACACTCTTTGTGCCGCCTATCCTCCTGATGAACCCATCTTCTAGCACACGCAGAAGCTTTGCCTGCAAGTCAATCGGCATCGATTGCAATTCATCCAAAAACAAAGTTCCGCCGTTTGCTAATTCAAACAATCCCTGACGTTCAACAGCACCAGTGTAGCTTCCTTTTGCCGTACCGAATAGAAGCGATTCCAATAAACTTTCTGGTAGGGCAGCACAATTTTGCGCTATGAAAGGTTCTTTACTGCGGCTCGAATCTTGGTGGATGCTTTGAACAAAAAGCTCTTTTCCTACACCGCTTTCCCCATAAACCAATACCGATGAGGAGGAGCGGGCAGCCTTTTTACCTTGTGCTATCAATCCTTTAAACCCATTATCTTTTGTCAGGATTTCCGCAAAAGAATACAATCCGCCGTTTGCAGGCATTTTCCTTTCAGGACTTTTGATCGTCTTGAGCGAGCTTTCCAGATCAGCTAACCTTTCAGATAATTGCTTCAACCTTGAATAATCCTTGGCAATTTCTATTGCACCTATCATAAACCCATCAACATATATGGGGAGCGTCGTATTTAGCGTCTCTATGATTCGTCCATGTGCATTTACATACGATTGACTATAGTTGTAGATTGGTTTTTCAGATTTAATGACCCGGAGTAAGGTCGATGATTTGTGATTCAAAGAAGGAAAGGCCTCAAGCAACGGTTTCCCAATGACCTCACTTCTTTTCATCCCATCATGATTGGCTGCCACTCCGTTATAAAAGATGGTCATTCCTTTTGGATCTATCACATGAATGCCTTCATCAATGGTTTCTAATATCGCTTCCAACACTTCACTTGTATTAAAAAATTCACTTGGCAAAATATCCCCCCTCAAGCCCTTCTTGCTAAATGTATATGAGGAAATGCCAAAAACTTGTCATCAACCGCCTAAAAATGAGCATTCAAGTTAAGTTTTTCACCCAAAGGTTCATATCTTCCAGTTTATCGAAGATATAACAATTATTAGCCAAACGTCCGCGGTACGAGTAACCATGCTGATGCAATGCAGCATTCATGCCGAATGAGAGCGACCTGGCAATCGAATAGATACAATAAATGCCATGTGAAATAAGATAGTCTTCAAGCGCGGAAATCAAGTGTTTCATCAAGCCGTACTGCCGGTGTTCCGGCAATGTCGCACAATCGGTGATTTCTGCATTATGGTAAAAGGAATTAATTTCTGCGGACGCAGCACTGACGATCCTCCCTTCATGGACAAAAACATAAAAAACCGTTCCCATTTCCATGCACTTTTCTACATATACCGGATCATTCATCGGTGTGGGATACACTTCGAAAACCTTACCATACAATTGGGCCAGCTGAAGTGCATCGGTAACTTCTGCTTTACGGCCTTGATAGGCTGACGGCGGATCATCCAGACCGGATTTTGCCGGCAGGCTCTGAACATCGGTAAGGATTTGATCTTCCTTCTCCCACTCTGCACTGTTGCGCCTTTCATTCCGGTTATATTTAACAAGGAAGAAACAATCGCTTCCCAAGAAGAATTTATCGATGCTTCCTTCATATAGAAAGCCTTGAGCAAGCAATGCCATAACGTTTTCCCTGCGTGATTTGAAGATGATTTTTTCTGCTGATACGCCTTTAGCCACCTTCAAAGATTCCTCCAAACAATCTTGAAAATGACCTAGATAATCATCAACCCTGATTCGCTTATTAAAATGGTCGATCGTAATATGTATGGTGCACCTTGGCTTTTGAATTCTTTTTTCAATGATTTTAGCCTCCATTTGTCCGCTCCTTTCACAGCTTCGAAAATTGTTGCGTAAGGTCTGACCCTTCCTGGAATCAGACCTTGGGAAAAATGATTAATCCTGTTCCACCCCACACCATTCAATAATGGTCAATGCGATGATTTCCGCTACCTCCATCATTTTATCCACCTCTATATATTCGTTCGAATCATGGGCCATCTTTGTTTCCCCTGGTCCAAACACAACTACTGGGGTAGAGCCAACCGATGAAAGATACCCTCCATCCGTCGCCCAAGGGGACGCTTCGACAAGCGGTTCTTCCCCTACCACTTTTTCATAGTATGTGCCAATTGTCTTCATAAGCGGGTGATTTATTTCGAGATTGCCAGGCAGCCATCTGGCCCCAAACCATTCTAATTCAATAGGTTTTTTTTTGAACCATGCATCAGTCCGGTTTAAAGCATCTATCCGCTCCTTCAGCGACTTTTGTGCCTCTTCCATGGTTTCTGTCGGGGCGATGCCGAATCTGCCTTCTAGAACGGCTGTATCCGGCACGGAGGAAGGCCAGTTCCCGCTTTGAATGCTACCTATGTTAATTGGAATCGGGATAGGGACATTTTTATAGAGTGAATGACGGAGTGACTCATTTCGTTCTTGTTCAAGCAACTTGATTTCATTCATTACACCAACCGCTTTATCTATTGCACTGACTCCTTCATACCTCGTGCCTCCATGTGCAGACTTGCCTTTTATTCTCAGTCGAAACCACATCGAACCTTGTTGTAAAGGGAATAGTTTCATATTTGTAGGCTCCGGAATGATTGCACCATCAGCTTTGTACCCCCGTATGACTGCCGCAAGTGTGCCGGCACCACCGCTTTCTTCTTCAATCACACTCTGGAATATGACATCTCCCTTCAATTGGATTCCAGATTCGACGATCGCTTCGATTGCGAGCAATAAAGATACATTGCCGCCTTTCATATCCGTCGTTCCCCGCCCGAAAACTTTCCCGTCTATCAACTTGCCGCTATATGGTTCATCGTGCCATGCTGCATGATCTCCTTCAGGAACTACATCAATATGCCCGTTTAAAATAAGGGATTTTCCATTGCCTGTTCCTCTTTTAATAGCCACAAGGTTCGGATTTCCTTTAAAATCCCTGCGGTCGCAATAAAAATGGGGATGTTTTCTTAAGTGTTCATCCCCGATTTCCCAAAGATCAATTTCTAGTCCAAGTTGTCTGCACTTCTCAACCACTATTGCTTGTGCACTTCCTTCTTGCCCCCTTTTGCTCGGTTCCTGAACCAGTTTTTGCAAAAGCTGAACCCCATTCAGCCGATGTTCCTTTAACCATGTTCTTATTTTTTCCTCATACATATCCATTCTCCTCTCTCATTCTTTTAAAATATGGATGTTTTCAGAGACGGTAAACGAGGCTTCGGTCCGATTCCTGATTTCCTGAATGCTGGACGTATCAAATACATCAGTTAATAGAAGGCCCTCCGAAGTTACGGAAAAAACGCCTAATTCGGTGATGATCATATGTACGCATTTCTTGGCAGTTAACGGCAACGTACATTTTTTGACTAATTTAGACATGCCCGCTTTATCGTTATGTTCCATCAAGACAATGACCTTTTTTGCCTTCGCAGCCAGCTCCATTGCACCGCCCATGCCTGGCACCCGCTTTCCCGGGACAATCCAATTAGCGAGGTCCCCCGCTTGACTTACTTGAAGGGCTCCTAGAATCGTGATATCCACCCTGCCTCGCCGTATCATCCCAAATGCAACAGTACTGTCGCAGTAAGAAGCACCGGCTCTAATGGTGATCGGCAGTCCCCCAGCATTGCAAAGATGCGGATCTTCCTTCCCCATTTCAGGAGTACTGCCAATTCCCACAAGGCCATTTTCTGCATGAAACATAACTTTATGATCATTCAAAAGATGATTCGGTACAAGTGATGGAATGCCAATTCCCAAATTGACAAGCATCCCATCGCTTATTTCTGCTGCTGCACGTTTCGCTATTCTGTTTCTATCTCCGGTTGCCAAACCCATTTCCAATCGACTCCTTTTGATGGAATGATATAATCCACAAAGGCACCGGGTACAATGATGTCCTCTGGATCCAAAGTGCCAAGCGAAACGATTTGCATGGCTTCGACTATAGTGATTTGACCGGCCGCAGCAACGATTGGATTCGTGTTCCTGGCACTTTTATCAAATATAAGATTTCCATAAGGATCTGCCATTTCTGCGTAAACAATGGCGATATCCGCAGTTAATGCCGGTTCCACCATATAATTTTTCTTACCTATCTTGACGGTTTGCTTGCCGTCCCGGACGATATCGGCGTCAATTCCAATATCAGTCAATACCCCGCCGAGTCCCATCCCTCCGGCCCGGATGCGTTCGACAAGTGTCCCTTGCGGAGAGAACTCCACTTCGAGTTCTCCATTGTTCATTAATAGTCCTGCATTGGGATTCGAACCGATATGGGAAACGATGATTTTCTTCGCACGGCGTTGGGTGACCAGTTTTCCGATTCCGATATCGGGGAAACCTGTATCGTTCCCAATCAAGGTTAAATCCTTAATACCTGATTCCAAAATCAGGTTGATCAATCCCGGAGGCGTCCCTATGCCGCCGAATCCCCCAAACAGGATGGACTGTTTATCTTTAAAGTGATGGCGGACATCCTCCAAACGACAAATCTTCTGGAATGTATTTTCCGCCACTATGACTCACTTCCTTGTTGTAATGGCCGTTTACCTATCGATTCTTTAAATTGTCTAAAAGTTATATCGACCCTCATTAACAGTTCAGCACACTCCTCTTCCGATATCGTTAACGGCGGGGAGATGATGATCGCTGACCCTGTTACACCGTCAAGGCCTGCAGCTGCGGGATAAAGAAGTATTCCATTCCTCATTCCCAATTCAATGATTTCATTAGTCACGTCTGCCTCCTTCGGAAATGGGGCCTTCGTTGCTTTATCCTGGACAAATTCGATGCCAATCAATAAACCTCTCCCGCGTATATCACCGATAAAGGAATACTTCCCTGCCAACTTTTTCAGGCCCCTAATCAGGTAATTCCCTCTGTCGGCTGATTTTTCGACAAGTTCATTCCTTTCGACATATTCTAAAACGGCCAAAGATACCGAACACGATAACGGATTTGCACTTAGAGTATGGCCTCCTATAATTGACTTCGACCCTTTCATTATGGGCTCCATCACGTTTTTGGTCATTACTGCGGCCGCGATCGGTGTATACCCTCCGCTCATACCTTTACCAAATGTTACGATATCAGGCTCCACATTCCAATATTCAGAAGCAAGCATCTTACCCGTGCGTCCAAATCCGGTCATTACTTCATCCGCAATGAATAAAATTTCATTCTCTTCGCAGATTTTCTTGAGTTTTCGAAAATAGCCATCAGGAGGAACAATGGCCCCTCCGGCTGCGCCGATAACAGGTTCTGCAATGAAAGCCGCTATATTTTCACTGCCAATACGCCGGATTGATGCTTCCAATTCCGAAGCACAGGACATTCCACACGTATGTGGATCAAGTTGAAGTGGACATCGGTAACAATATGGAGGAGATACAGAAGGATATGATTCAAGCATAGGAGTAAATCTTTCCCGGCGTATCGGATGTCCAGACATTGAAAGAGCTCCCATCGTGATGCCATGGTAGCTCATCCATCTCGATATGATTTTTTGTTTCTTGGGCTTCCCTTTTTCCTGCCAATGCTGGATGGCAATTTTCAATGCCGTTTCAGTCGCTTCGGAGCCGCTGTTTACAAAAAAGCTGTATGTCAGTTCCCCTTTGGTCAATTCCGCAATTTTTCCGGCAAGTTTCTCCGCAGCATCGCTGGTAAATTGGGAACGATACACAAATGAAACCTGTTTAGCCTGTTTTATCATCGCTTCAATGATTTCCTGGACTCCATGGCCAATATTGGCTGTAACTGCACCGGAAGAAGCATCAAGGTATTCCTTTCCATCTTTGTCGTATAAAAACACTCCCTGACCATGACTGATAGTCGGGTAGGCTCCTCCCAGGACCGGTTTGATCAATGAAGACTGCTCCATAAGCCCACACACTCCTTCTCTTTAAAAACAAATGCAATATAGTAAAGTGTATGTCCAGATGAAAGCAATCTTGCTAAAGAAATTAGCCTAAGCATGTTAACGGATAAATTTCTTGCTCTCATGAGTGATTGTCCAAAAAAGGTGACAAAAAAAGTGTATCCGCGAGAGATACACTTTTTTTCTTACAATGCGCTATTTAGTTTTTCTTCACGAATTGACTCCAAAAAACTTTCATCCTTTAAAACAGCCAGCACATTTTTATAAAAAGCAGTTTTATCGATAACTGAAGTATGCACATATTCATACTCTTTTAAAGACGGATGACGCAAAACATTTTTCATGCAGGAATGACAAACTTTTTTAGTTCCTAACTTATAATAGTTCAAGTTACTTGCATCCCCATTAGAAGTATCTTCGTTACAAACGAAACATGTATGGCTCACACGGCCTTTTTTATTATACTCGGCCAAAGCCCCTTCTAAACGAATGGATGCTGGAATTGTTAATAACACATAATCACCTTTTCTATTTTAAATCTCTTAGTATTATATCAGAAAAATATAGAATTTGAACTATTAGACTCATATTCCCTAATAATGCTTGTAAAATAGGACTATTTCCAGGGCTGACAAGAGGAAAGACTCCTAAAATACACCCTAATGTAAAATATATTCATGCATATCCCGAACAGATTAAAACACCGTTCACTTTTGAACGGCGTCTTCACACTATGTCATGGATGGATTTGGATCGTCGCTTTTCCGTTCTTCACCTTCATTACTGCCTCTGAACCAACCGGCACCGTTACAAATGGATGAACATGACCAAAGTTGGCATTAGCGATCACGGGTATGCCATTTATCTCCTTTTTGGCGGCGATGATTTCCTGCAACGCATATTCCGTCATTCCTGAATCCTTTTGGAAACGGCCGATGACGATTCCTTTAATCCCACTTGCACCTGGCTGATGGAGCAAGGATTGTAAATCCCGGTCAAAACTGAATGGGTGGCTTTCTTCGTCATCTTCTATGAAAAGAATACTGTCCTTTAAAGAGGGCATGTACTCTGTACCTTGTAATAGATTGAGTGTACAAAGATTTCCCCCAATGATTGTCCCAGCAGCTTCACCTTCCTGAATGACCATGTATCCAGCATTCGGGTGGAAGGTGCGGTCATCCTGCTCTAAATGCCATGAATCATCACTCCACGTTTCACTTGGATCAAGATAAAAGCCTTCACTTTCAATTACAGCCTTTTTAAAATATTCCATCGTATATTCCAGACCAGCCTTCATCCCGAACGTCGAGAAATGAGGACCTGAATATGTAGTTAAGCCTGTTTTATTATATATGGCCAATAAAATTGCAGTTATATCACTATACCCCATCAACACTTTTGGATTTTCCTTAATCAAATCATAGTCGATATACCGTAACAATTGGTTAGCATTATATCCCCCGATGGCTGTAAAAATCCCCTTCACATTCGGATCCCTGAACGCATCATGCAAATCCTCGATCCGGTCTTCGATCGAATTCGAGAAAAAGTCATCATGGAACAAAACCGTTTCACCATACGTCACTTTAAAACCAAGCTCAGTCAATCTTTCTTCTGCCAATCTGCGTTGTTCCCCTTTGACAATCGCCAAGCTTCTTGAAGGAGCGATTACGCGTATTTCATCCCCTGCTTTTAAACGGGAAGGTTTCATATCTTTATCCCCCTAAATTAATTACATTCTGTCGTTATTTTAGCAGAAATGGTGAACAAAGAAAAACCAAGACCCTTAATGGCATTCACACAACTCATTTTACTTCCTGATTGGCCTAATTTACCTCCTCAATGAGATTCAATCGTCATTCCCGACGTGCCATAATCAGGATTGGAAAAAGGAATGGTTATGCATCTCCTGTCTCATTTGGATTACATGTTTTTTCAATCAGAGACCTGGAATCTAAAAGGTCCACCGTCCCCCCACCAATTTCCTTACATAAAGAAAAGACCAGCTATCAACTGGTCTTTGGGTTATTGCCTTAGCAGCAGAATGAAGCGCCGATGATGATCAATAGAATGAACAAGACAACGATTAATGCGAAACCTGATCCAAATCCGCAACCGCCGCCGTATCCGTATCCACCTCCACCATAACCGTACCCTGGTCCTGCAACATTTCCACCATATCCGTACATAAAGTTTCACTCCTTTTAGAATTCTGATTTCTCTTTACACCTTACCATATGTCAATACGCCCGCCTCGGTCTGTGCATTTGCCCATTTTTCTGGATTTTAGAAAAAACTTCAATCAACACCATCTTCACCGCTAATCATTCAATGTCTGAAATACCACAATTAACCATGAAAAATGTCAAAAAACGTTTTATATTTATTGTGTTACTTCAAAATTGGGATATAATAAGGAAAAAAACAATTCTTAGCCTTTTTAAGCTATCTCATACCTGCATGGATACATAAAAGGCAATACGGGGGAACATAATTGAAAACGAACGCAAAATCCTTCATCCCTTTCGCTGCAATTGCCACGATCCTTCTAATCAGCTATATCCTTCAAAAAGTCCCAAAAACTTATGGATCAGATGATTCGATAAATGTATATCAAAAATTCCAATCAGACCAGCCCATTCAGTATCTTGTCATTGGTGACAGTATCGGAAGAGGGTCCGGAGCTGAAAATCCTAATCTAACATGGTTCAAACAGTTGGAAAATAAGATGAATGATGCCAATGATATACCTTTACACGGTGACTATGTGGTCCAAAGCGGATCCACTGCTTTTGAAGGGCTATTCAAGCTCTCCCAAAGAAGGGAGCATGATCATAAAGATCTGATTTTCTTCGTTTTTGGTGAAAATGACCGCAAATATATGAATGTCGATGATTTTACCATGACATATGAAGCGTTAATGAGGAAGGCAAAACGCCTCCACCCTAATGCTGAATTATTCACAATAACAGAGAGTTCCTTGAAATATGAAGAATTTGCTTCAGCCATCGGACTTTTATCCAAACACTACGGTGCAACGAATGTGGATATGCGACCAATATTCAAAAATTCAGGATATACGGAAAAGCAGCTAACCAGAGATTTGATTCATCCAAATGGCCTTGGTTATAAATTATATGCTGATGCTATTTATGAACGGTTCCTTGATAACATCAAACAGGAAAAGGCTGTAGCAGGCCTTCCATCTAAGCTGCATGCCCGTTCTGAATTTGAATTATCGGAAATTGACCACTATGAAAAAATGAGCGGGTTCCGTCCAAGGGGCGGCTATTTTACTAGCAGTGAAAAGGGCAGTGTGATTGAATATACCTTCAAAGGGAGTATGCTTGGTGTGAAACTGCTTAGAAGTCCTGATGGCGGGGAAGTGAACGTATGGATCGACGGAAATGAAATCACGACTTTGAATACGTGGTGGCCATTTGCCCGTGAAAGATATTTATTTGTCACAAATGGGCTCCGTCCCGGTTCACATACTGTCCGGTTTGAGGTGACTGGCAGGACTAAGGCAATGGAACTTACCACCATTCCATTTGTCCGGATCGCATCAATCATCACGGATTGAATCCCACCCAATATTAAAATAACCCCCTATCTATTTCTGATAGGGGGTTTTCCAATCAATCAAAAAGCTTTTTGTATTCTCCGTATCCTTCTCTTTCAAGATCTTGGAGCGGGATGAACCTTAATGAAGCAGAATTGATGCAATATCGTAAGCCCGATGGTCCCGGTCCATCATTGAAAACATGACCCAGATGGGAATCGGCCGTTTTTGAGCGAACTTCGATCCTTCTCATACCATAACTCGTATCGAGGTTTTCCACCACTTCCTCTTCTTTAAGCGGTTTAGTGAAGCTTGGCCAACCGCAGCTTGAATCGAACTTTTCCTTTGAAGTGAAAAGAGGATTACCTGAAACGATATCCACATATAATCCTTCCTCCTTCATGTTCCAATATTCATTGTTAAAGGCGGGTTCCGTTCCATTATTTTGTGTAACTTCATATTGAATCGGAGTGAGTTTCTTTTTTAATTCTTCTTTACTTTTCATTTTTTTCCCCCCAGTGATGTTGTATGAATGCTTTGCGTCCTGAGCCGATCGAATATCTTTCATAATGCTCAGGTTGCTTTTTATAATAATGCTGGTGGTATGTCTCAGCCGGATAGAATGTTTTGGCTGGTATTATCGGAGTTACGATCGGTGCAGAAAATTTCCCGCTCGCCTGCAGCTTGGCTTTGGATGCTTCTGCAATTTCACGTTGGTTTTCGTCATGATAAAAAATCGCCGTTTGATAGGAACTTCCCCGGTCATAAAATTGCCCGCCAGCATCTGTCGGGTCAATTTGCTGCCAAAACAACTCGATAATCTTCTCATATGGATATACGATTGGATCAAAGGTGATCTGAACGGCTTCATAATGTCCCGTGGTTTCAGAACAAACTTCTTTGTATGTGGGATTTTTCGTAGTCCCGCCTGTATAGCCTGAGATAACGGATTCGATGCCAGGCTGTTCATCGAACGGTTTCACCATGCACCAGAAACATCCACCTGCGAATGTTGCTTTCTCTAATTGCTTTGTCAAATGAAAATCCTCCTTTTTTACAAACCATCCATTGAATGCATTTTAACGCTTTTATTTTACCCTGTAAAATAATATGCCGATCGAACCTCTTTACGAAAATGGTCCATTCCCTTTTAAAAAATGAGACACATGCCCAAGCATAATTACATATGTTAAAAACATAATGGAAAAATGAGAGGTGTTGGAAATGAGCGATAAACAATCATATTCACAAAAATCGGTAACATATGATTTACTATCGTCTTATAATAAAAACAGCGATCCGCAATTCCAAGATTATTATTACCATAAGCATTTGAAAAATCTCGAAAAAGCAACAAAACAACTGGAATTTGCACAACTGGATATCACACTGCCGGCACAAGTTCGCTTTTTACACGCTGTCCCGACAGCTCCCTCATTTGATGTTTATGCAAATGAAATGCTTATCCTCAAAAGTTTCTCATATAAAGAGAACAATGGTTATTTACCACTGCCTCCTGGCAAGCACCAATTGGATATATACCTCAGCAGCCAAAGCACCTTACCTCTTTTAAGCCGTAAATTGGCCCTCGAAAGCGGGAGCTCCTATACCATTGCTCTAGCGCCTCCACAGGCTAATGAATCGTTGAAAGTGTTACCTTTCGAGGATAATCCATTTGTTCCTCCGAATGAAGCGAAGGTTCGATTCATCCAGCTTTCACATGATTTACTCTCGGTGGATATTGCCGTCAAAGATGGAGATGTCGTTTTTGATCAACTCCATTTCAGGAAAGCAAGCGAATATCTTAATATTCATCCAATGATAATTGACTTCGAAGTGAGGATATCGGGAACAAAAGAGATCGCACTCCCTTTGCCAAACAAGGCTTTCCAAGATAATACACCCTCCACCATTTATATAATCGGATCGAATCGGGAATCATCTTCACTAGAATCCCTAATGCTCTCTCCATAATGGATAAAAAGAATTGATATGGAAGGCTCTTTTCGTAAAGATTGTTGTTTTTAAAAACTAAACGATTTAAGGATGATTGGAGCGCAAGTGCGAGACTCCTGCGGGAGCAACGGGACAGGTGAGACCCCACAGGAGTTTACGCCGAGGATCACCGCCCGCCCCGCGGAAAGCGAGCATCTGGAGGGGAAATTAACCACACCGCTTTACTTGGTGAATAGCAACAAAGTACGTGAAAACAGCCATATGGAAATAGTAAGGTAACTCACCATTTGTTCACAACCAATATTTAGCATTTTAATCGAATCTCCAAGTCCCCTGTATTTAGACTTGATGATTCATAAGAACAGATACTCGTTCCTTCTAGGAGAGGGCTGTTATTTAATTTTACTAATAAGTTTTTTATACTGTAAATCACCATATCCTATTGTTGGGAAGTGGATAAATAACCTGTTAATCAATTGTGGTTCTGGCAGGCCTTTATTTTTAGAAATATAATTTGTAACTGGATTATCTTCTTTTAACATTTCTAAATATATGTCTATTGCCTGATACATTACTGGCAATACTTCAATTGATGTTTTTGTATGATTTAATAATACATCTTCATATACCGTTAAATAGTTGCCTAATTTAAGTTCAGTTTGCCTTACTTTAAATTCATCCTCTCTAAAACTGTTCAAGAACACTCTACCGCTATAATCGCCCTGTTCAAGGTAAGCAAGGATTGTAAGAAGATTCATTTGGCAAAACATATCTTCACCAAACCACAAAACGATGCATTCATAATCTTTGTTAAATAGATTATTTAATGGATTAATTACCTTGTCGATATAACTTTCAACTAATTCATGGTGTCCTATCGCTCTTGTTTTTATGAATTCCTCATTAAAAATGTTCTTAGTAGTTGTATTTACACACATAGCTTCGTTAAATGGAGCATAGTCTGTATTCCTCATTAGTTTTTTATCTTTAAACTCATCATACATAGCTTGGCCATTCAATATATTGAGTACATATTCGTCAAACAACTCTCTTTGTTGGTTGTGTATTTGATCAATCTCGATTTTTCTCGAAAAATTCATTCTGCACCACCCTTTTTTTATGAATAGTGAGCTTATTGAATGATTGAACCGGCATCCTGTTAAGTTGAAATTCTCTAGGACTAATGCCAAAAACAGTTTTAAACGCCCTACTATATGCTTCTTGCGAAGAATAATCATAATCAAAACCAATATCAATTATTCTCTAACCACTTACTAAATCATTTGTAGATAAGTAAAGCCTTCTAAGGAGCATATAACGCCTAATACTTATACCTGTCATTTGGTGGAATTTAAACGCGCAATAATAAGGCGAGTATCCCAGATCATCGTCAAGTTCATCTAAAGAAAATTTATATTTTATATGGTTTTCAATCCAATCAATCATTATTTGTATATTCATATAATTCACCTCTAACTGAAATTATAAGTGGGATCCATTTCATTTATTTGATATTTCTTGTGATTTAAATAAACTTTAAAAGTCTTCCCTTATATCTTACTTTATCTCAGAAATTGATAAGTCATCTAAATAATCAGGGTTTTAGGTTTTTTTCAACCAAAGGGGGCGTAAAAAAAACCACACATTTTAGACATATCTAAAATGCGTGGTCCTTTTATCATCAAATACTTAACACATCTAACCTGGTCTTTCTTCCATTTACTCGCTTTCACTGTAAAGATGATGGGATGGTCAATAAAAATGAAATGTCATCATTTTCAAGGTCGAATTCTTTCGCCTTCACCCTAATATCACTTTTCAGTTCCATATCCTGTAATGACACATAAATACTTTCGTCATTGGGACTGATGCTAACCCAATCCGGCATGCTATAACGCTCATTTATTAAATTCATTACATATGAAACAGGAAGGTTCATTTTTCCGACTGCAATTGATTTTTGTTTTAAGATCAAATCCCCATTTTTTTGGGCAATTGGTTCAAAAGTCAATTTCATTTCCACTTCACGGTTGAAAAATGGCATCGTTCCATATAACTCAACTTCATCCGTCAAATACACTTCATAGTGAATGGATCCCGTGAGCCCTTCTTTATCCAAATACTGGTTGATTAATCTCGTCAAATCTTCCCGATTTGTGTGAACTTGAAATTGGATATCTTCTTCATGGCTTACTTTCGGTATCAGCTCTTTATCTTTAGTCGGCAGATTAACTAAAATCGTTACAAACAGGATGACCAGGATGTTTAGGGCTAATAGGGAAATAAACAAAGTCTTCCATTTGACATTTGTCATTCTTGGTCATCATCTCCTTTGGCACTAGCTTCCAATGTGTCCTTTCCGATAGTGGTAATATCCATATCATTATAGATTCTTGTCGCGATTAACTCATAGCCGCGGTCATTTGGGTGAAAATAATCCTCGGCATACAGCAAATCTTCTTCGGAATTCTCGAAAATGTCTGCTATATCAATAAAATAGGCTGAATCATATTCTTCGATAATCTCTTTCCCGCTTTCATTCCAATCATTCATGATCATATCAAGTTCGTAAAAATCTGCGAACCATTTGGAAAATGGATTATAAACGCCCACAAGATAAATTTGCGCATGATCATTTTCGGAACGAACCTTATCAAGTATCTGCCTTAATCTTTTTTCATACCCTATTTTCGCAAAATCAAACTGATTCAGTTCCAAGTCCGAGAAATTCTGCTTAAAGACCTTCATGATATCATTTCCACCAATCGTGACGACAACCGAATCAGCTTGCTTTATGTCTTCTTTAATCCTAGCTTTATCCAGTCTTTTCAATAGTTGGTCGGTCCTATTTCCACGTATGCCATGATTAATCATCTCAACGGAAGTAATCGATGGTTCTTTTTCCAGCTTATTTTGTAAATAAGGCAGATAGCCGCCATTATCTTTACTATCGCCGACACCTTGAGTCAAGGAATCGCCAATCGATACGATTTTCACAGGGTCCGGAAAAAAGCTGGCAGGAATGGTTTCCTTTTTACTCAGCTCAACTATGCTTTTCTGCTGAACAGATGGCTGATTTGAGGCTGTTTCACTTTGGCCGCAGCCCGAGATCCAAACTAAGCATATGAAAAGACAGGTGATTCTGTACCTCATGACCCTCACCTTCCTACCCATATATTATATCATGCAGAAAACGAATGATTGCAAACAATATATCTTCTTTTTCATTGTACTTTTAGCTTGAGCCTTCCTTACTATACCATATGAAAAATGCAGTGAATTAAAGCTAGTCCTATAAAAATTAGCATGTACTGAGCATGCAAAATCATTCTTCACTTCCGCTGTTTCTTCAAAAACAAATTGGCATTTTTTCACCATCGCTTAAGCCCTAATGAAGCCATTGTAAAATGATGGATGAAAACAGAAAGAACAGGTCATTTAACCTGTTCAATAATTCTGTAAAATTTTAATATGCTTAATGATTTCATCAAAGGGAATATCTTGCAGACCTGTATAATCCATGATGATCTTTCCTTCTTGATCAATTAGAAAAAAGCTGGTCCCATGTATCACCTGATCTTCTGCTTCAGGTTTTTTGACGATCGTTTTAAAGTTATCCAATGCAAACTGCTCGATTTCTTCCTGACCATAACCGGTCAGAAAGTGCCAATTTCCGTAATCTACATTAAATTGGTCGCCATACCTTTTTAAAACATCAGGTTTGTCAATTTCCGGGTCCACGGAAAATGAAACGAACTCAACATCCGTAATACCTTCATCCTTCAATTGCTGCTGCAGCTTCGTCATATTAGAAGTCATGGGGAGGCAGACAGTCTCGCAGCTTGTGAATATAAAATCCGCTACCCAAACCTTTCCTTTTAGATCGCTTTTTGAGAAAGGTTTACCCTCCTGATCAATGTAACTGAAATCTTCAAGGTCCCAATTTTTAGCATCAGGTACACCATTGGAACCGCATGCTGCCAGCAGCAAAAAAATTGATGCTCCCATAGCTGCCATAAGCAAATGCAGCTTTCTCATCCCTACCCCGTCCTTTATGTATAAAATATTCTGTTACTTCATTTATTCTAACAGACCAATCGTAATGAGAACAGCAACTATTTCTACGAATTAAAGACAATTGTAAAGTGACAAAACCTCAGCCATATGCAGTTTCATATGTTTCGTCCATATCAGTCCCAATAATACATGATTGCCATGGCGCCTTCACCTGTATGAGTACTGACAACGGCCGTTGTTGCTTCTATCTTTATATCTTTATATCCTGTTAAGTCTGCAATGGCCTGGCGGACCTTATCCGCTATTTCGAGTCCATTCGCATGTACAAAACCAATGCCACTAATTTTTTTTCCTTGTGTATCTTCTTTGAATTTCTTGACGATGAACTTCACGACCTGTGACTGGCTCCTGGCTTTGGATACAGGATTCAGTACACCATCATCCAGAAGTGCAATCGGCTTTATGTGCAGCAATGAACCGATAAAAGCAGAAACTTTGCCAATCCTTCCACCCTTAACGAGGTTATCAAGAGTTTCTATGACAATGATTAAACTTGACTGCTTTTTAATATGTTCCAATCGTTCAATTATCTCGGCTACGGATTTCCCTTCCTTCGCCATCTTCGCTGCCTCGATCACCTGAAATGACATCGCTTTAGAAATGAATTTAGAATCAAGAACGGTAACCTTCGCTTCAGACATGCTAGCTGCGCTTTCCGCTGAGCGAACGGTGCCGCTCATGCCTCCTGTCATATGTATGGAAATAATCTCGCTGCCGTCTTTTCCGAGTTCATCATATACCTCCACAAAGGTACCTACAGCTGGTTGTGAGCTTTTTGGCAGTTCTTTTGACTGGTTCATCCTTTTCAGGAATTCCTCTTGTTCGATTTCAACCTTATCCAAAAAGGTCTCCCCATCTATAAAGATGGATAAAGGGACCATTGTTATCTCATAAAATTCCAGTTCCTCTGGTGTCATATCCACTGTCGAGTCTGTTACTATCTTTACTTTATTCATCATTACACATCCCTAACTTAACATATCTATTGTATTATACCTATTCAAGGTACTCATTCAAACCAAAGGTCTTCTTTTTAAAGTGAAGTGATACTATTCTATTGAAATGATTACACAAAAAAAGACCGTTCCATGAGCTAACCTGAACACATGCCCGATTTATTCGATATTGCTTGGCATTGTGTCATCTCTTTTAACGGAGAAGTTAGCTATGGAACAGTCCGCATTAAGCATTATTGAGTAAACTTCCAAAAAAAAGCTTGTTATAGACGGGCCATTTGAGTACGGATGCTAAATAATGCTTAAATGAGTAATTTTCTTTATGATCTTTATTGGCAAAAACCTTCTTAACAAACACTTCCAAACGCACGGTCAACATAAAAAAATTCGGATCACTAGGCAGTAAGACAGGTATTTCTGAAATTGTAACCTTATGTCCAAAACAATCTTTGAATTCCAAGCATTTGAACATCAAAATATCAATCCTCATTTTTAACCGATTGCTTACATTATACACAATAAATCCAAAAGTATAAATATTCAAATGTGGAAAAAAACAGAGAAATCAGATTGACTTTCATAAAAAAAAAGACCCATAAGGGCAAAATGCCATTATGGGCCTCTTCTTATAAACCTTCCTCGTAGGTGTCTTCCCGCAAGCTTTCACGTTTCACCCTTCGTTTATAAACGAGTTTTGATAACGATATACTGATTTCATATAATAACAGCAATGGAACCATCACCATGAAGTCTGACATAAAGTCAGGCGGCGTAATCGATATCGCTATGACAACCAGTACAAAGTATGCATACTTCCTTAACTTTTGAAGCACGTAAGGATTTATTATGCCAATGGAAGTCAAAAACATGGTAACGACAGGAAGTTCAAATAGAACAGCAAAAGGTATCGTCATATTAAATACGAATGAAAAGTACTTATCTGCTGTAAAACTGGTTATGAACATCCCATCGCCCAGTTCAATCAAAAATTGAAGAATGGTCGGGAAGATGACAAAATACCCGAAAGCCAGCCCTCCGATAAAAAGCAGGAAAAGTGCCGGAATATAAGCAAGGGTCGCCCTTACTTCATTTGGCATCAAAGCGGGTTTGACGAATAGCCAGATTTGCAAAGCAATTACAGGTATGGTTGCCGCAATGGCTACGACACCTGAGAGCATAAAGTAAACCCAGATAATATCACTCGGTCCCAATACCATCAGATCAAAATCAAGATCTTTCACGAACCAATTATAGATCTCCTCGACATAAATAAAACTGGCGATAAAAAAGATCAAAAAAGCAACAGCAGTAATGATGAGCCGTTTTCTCAATTCATCGAGATGATCGATGATATTTAATTCTTTATCTTCCAAAGTTGATCACGCCTTCATCTGAAAATCCGTATCTTTGTTCCAGCATAAAGGCGCAAGACGATTGCATCTTACGCCCAGCATTCAATCATTCATGATTTTTTTGTTGTATCTTCTTATCTTCTTCATAATCACCTTTTGTTAAATCACTCGTGGACTTTTTAAACTCACGAAGTGTTTGTCCAAAAGCACGTCCAATTTCCGGAAGTTTCTTCGGACCAAAGATAATTAAAGCCAATATTAAGATGAGAATTAGACCAGGTACTCCAATGTTTGACATGGATACATCCCCTTTGGTGTTGTAATTAGACCTACTCCGATTATAATACCATTTCCAACCAATTGAAAGGGAACTGGCAATTCGTCATAGAATGGTAACAATTATCGACAGTTTGCCCATATACGCCTGAGCCGGCAGAATAAAATGTAAAAACATAGGTTTTATTCTATCCTAATTTAACATTTAATCCATGATTAAATCAATAAGTGAAATAAATTACTGTCTTTATTGACCTCTACGAAAGAGAATCCTTTCTTGTTCATCCTCTGAATGAGCCCTTCATAATCATTTTTATCTTTCAGTTCTACGCCAACGAGGGCCGGACCGCTTTCTTTATTATTTTTCTTCGTATATTCAAAACGGCTTATATCGTCATTCGGTCCTAACACTTCATCGAGGAATTCCCTTAAAGCTCCAGCACGTTGTGGGAAATTCACGATAAAATAATAAAGCAGCCCTTCATATAATAAGGATTTCTCCTTAATTTCCTGCATACGCCCAATGTCGTTATTCCCTCCGCTGACCATGCATACAACCGTTTTGCCTTTGATTTGTTCCTTGTATAAATCCAACGCAGCTACAGATATAGCCCCTGCCGGTTCAGCGACAATCGCATGCTGATTATATAAATCGAGAATCGTCGTACAGATTTGGCCCGAAGGAACGACAACGATATCTTCCAGGTTTTCCTTACAAAGCTGGTATGTCAATTGTCCCACACACTTGACCGCTGCCCCGTCAACAAATGTATCTATGTTTTCAAGTTCAGAAACTTTTCCTTCCTTGAAGGAGTACTCCATCGAAGCAGCACCTTGCGGCTCAACACCAATGCATTTCGTATTTGGGGAAACCGATTTGAAATAACTCGATACTCCGGCCATTAAACCGCCACCGCCCATAGCGGCAAATACATAGTCGATTCCATCTTCACAATCATTCAGGATTTCTACAGCCGTTGTACCCTGCCCGGCGATTACCTTTTCATCGTCAAATGGATGGATAAAGGAACGCTCTTCTTTTTCACAGCATTCCATCGCCATGGCAAATGCATCATCGAAAGTATCCCCGACAAGGATGATTTCCACATTATCCCTGCCGAATAACTGCACTTGATCGACTTTTTGCCTTGGAGTTGTAGCAGGCATATAAATTTTCCCATGGATACCTAATTGGCTGCAGGAAAAAGCTACTCCTTGTGCATGGTTTCCTGCACTGGCACAAACGACTCCATTCTTCGTCTCTTCCTCGGTCAGGCTTTTCATTTTATAGTAAGCCCCTCTTAATTTAAAGGAACGTACGTGTTGTAGGTCCTCACGTTTTAAATAAACATTACAATCATATTTTTCAGAGAGCCTCTGATTTTTTTGTAAAGGAGTATGCAAAACGATTTCTTTTAGTTCTCTATAGGCAATTAGAATATCTTCCAATTGAATCCCCCTATTCTTAGATGCAGTCTGATTCATAACAATCCCTCATTTCCTTCCTTAATGAATTCAATCATTATAGCACTTTACTGTTATTTATGTAATTGATTTTTCTAAAAATTCTTTCTTTTGTTCGTTCCATACCAAAAAAATCCGATTACGGTCATTTCCCCATAATCGGATTAGCACTTTATTTTTTTTGTAGAATAATAAAATCATGTGCATAACGATTTTTTTCATCGATGCTGCCTGGGTTCGATGAGATTTTATCCCATTGACTTTCATCAATCACGGGAAAGAACGTATCACCTTCAAAGGTTTCATGAATTTCCGTTATATACAGGCGATCGGTAACAGGAAGGATCTCCTTGAAGATTTCGGCTCCGCCAATAACGAAAACTTCCTCATCACGGTTATCTGCAAACGTTTTGATTTGTGCAATATCATGTAAAACTACGCAGCCTTCCGCTTTAAAATCCTGATTGCGGGTAACGATGACATTTTCCCGGCCAGGCAGGACCCTGCCGATCGATTCAAATGTTTTTCGGCCCATTACGATCGGATGGCCCATCGTCACTTTTTTAAAATACTGTAAATCTGCCGGTAAATGCCATGGCAGTTCATTGTTTTTACCTATCACACGATTTTGATCCATTGCCACTATCAACGATATCATATGCTAACCTCACCTTTTATATGGGGATGGGCTTCGTAATTTTCCAAAACGAAGTCCTCGAAGCTAAAATCAAAGATATTTTTCACATCTGGATTGATTTTCATGATTGGCAATGGTTTGGGGTCACGGGTCAACTGCAGTTCCACTTGTTCAAGGTGGTTCGAGTAGATGTGGACATCCCCGAAAGTATGTACAAATTCGCCAACTTCCAGATCACACACCTGGGCGATCATCATCGTTAAGAGCGCATACGAGGCTATATTAAATGGAACACCTAAAAAGACGTCCGCTGAACGTTGGTATAGCTGGCATGAAAGCTTTCCATCAGCGACATAGAATTGAAAGAAAGCATGGCAAGGCGGCAAGGCCATTTCGTCCAGTTCCCCAACATTCCAAGCACTGACTATCAATCTTCTTGAATTAGGATTCGTTTTTATTTGTTCGATCAATTCACTGATTTGGTCGATTTGCCTTCCATCGGCCGTTCCCCAAGAACGCCATTGATGACCATAAATCGGACCTAATTCCCCATTTTCATCAGCCCATTCATTCCAAATCCGCACGCTGTTTTCCTGAAGGTAGCCAACGTTTGTATCACCCTTCAAAAACCATAATAATTCATGGATAATCGCTTTTAAACTAACCTTTTTCGTTGTAAGTACAGGGAATCCATCTTTTAAGTTGAATCTCATTTGATATCCAAAGGTGCTGATCGTTCCTGTTCCCGTACGATCGCCTTTTTGCGTTCCATTTTCGAGTACATGCTTACATAAATCTAAATATTGCTTCATGATAAACCACCTTTTCTACTTTCATTCTCCTTATTTTAACGTATTATTGCCCAATGTTTAATCTAATTGTTTAATAAAATTATAAGTCTCGGGGGCTTTTTGTCTAAGCAATTGATTTTGTTCATTGTTCACATAAAACATGGCAAACGTTTCTGCAAAGTATTCCTCAGGATAATTGGAAAAATACGTAATCCCAGGAAACAGCCCATTCACTTCCTTACCCCAAATCTTCAAATAATCCATGTCTTTACGGATTCCACCAAACACTATATTATCAATTGAATGCCCTAGCTCATGCAGTTCCAAATTAACGGAGCCATGCCCGTTGCCCTTGTCACTTGCTCCGATTTTAACCAATACCGTATGTGATCCGCCCATACCAGGCACATCATCCCAAGTTGTTTCTTTATTCAAATAACCACGCGGAGTTTTCCCCTTTAATTTGGCCGCGGATTGATTTTCTGTTATATCACCATCAAATAGTTTGATCCTCACACCACTTTCTGCAGTTTTCACCAAAAGGGAATGAGGCAGTTTATTAATGGTTCCAGCAATTTTGAGTGCTTCCCTTTCATCGAACTCCTCTTCCGGAAATAAAAATATCCTTTGTAATTCTTTATTCCCCTTAAAAAGTTCAGCTTGTCTTAAAAGATTATCTTTGTTTAAATTGCGCCATTTTACCCCTTCATCCTTCGCTAACGTATAGGAGAGCATGGAGAGTAAAAAGACAAATAATGCAAGTATGGATAACCATTTCTTCCTTTTCACACTCTTCTCCCCTTTCTTCATTTCTTATTATCGTTAAGAAAATATAAGTAATTTACAATCTCTAAATCTTGCATACTATTATATTAGTATAACATATTGATCTTGTGTAAAAAATCTATGTTTTTTTGGTATTTCCGGTTGCACATTCATTCGAAGAAGAACAATCGATCCAGTCTTTTCATATATCAACAATATATAATCGTAAAAGGTTTAAGGTGATCGCATGGAAACCAACAATAAAAAAGCCATTTTGGATGAACACCGTGAACTTGCAGAAGAAGTCCTTGATATCTACAGTTTAAAAGTGTTCATCATTCTCGACCTTTTTCTATTCTCCATTTTCTTTGGCATACTGCTGCATCCGCTAATGTCTTCTCTTTGGCTTAACTTATTATTGCCTTTGCTTTTCTTCACTACATTTACCGGCCTTCTTCACTTGCTTGAAATTTTCCTAAAAAAAAGCTGACATCATCTTTGATGTCAGCTTTTTTTTAATTGTGCTCAAACATGTTTCTTGAGCTTTTTCCCTTTCTTCAAATGAAATACTATCGTAGTGCCGAAAATCAGCAAAATAAAAGCAAAAAAGATTACAGCCGGGATTTCGATACCTGCAACGGCCATTAGCATTTTTATAGCAATGAATCCGATAAGGACATATGCAGCAGTTTCCAATTCAGGAACCTTATCTATCAATTTTAGAAATAACCCCGCCACTCCCCGCATCATCAAGACACCAATCATACCACCTGTCAAAAGGACCCAGACTTTTTCACTCACCCCGAATGCGGCCAAGACACTATCGACGGAAAATGCTATATCCATCAATTCCACTGCCGCAACCGTTCCCCATAATGTACCAAACATACGAATCAGAATGCTGTTTTTACTCATTCCCTGGATATCTTCGTCAGTCCCAGCTTGCTTTTTTTTATTTCTAAAGTATTTAAACGAAAGCCAGCCAAGGTAGGCGGCTCCAATCACCTTCACCCACCAAAGCTTAATGAGGAAAACACCGATTCCTATCGCAAAGAATCTAAAAGCGTAAGCACCTAATAAACCATAAAAAAGGGCTTTTTTCCGTTGTTTTTCAGGAAGGTGCCTGACCATTACAGCTAATACCAGAGCGTTATCCGCTGATAGTAATCCTTCCATTAATACGAGCGTTCCAATCAATCCCCAGCTCACCGGGTCGGATAAAACCTCCACCCACATATGCAAGTCAAAAAATTGGGCATACGTTTGCATGATGTTATTTAACAACTCTGACATGATAAAGACTCCTCTGCTACTATAACAGCAAAATTAGAAAACCTTTTAAAAATAACCTTGTTCCCCGTTATGATAAAAACTCTACTTTTATTTAAACACAAAATAAATACGTTGCATTTACAACGTATCATTTCGATGATTATTAGAAATCCATTTACATTTCATCATACTCTTACAACTAAATAAAATCAACGAAACCAACCACTATGAGAGCCTTTGTTTACTCGTCCACTCTGGCGGCGTGTTTTTATCCCAATATATTTTCCCGATATTATAATGGGTGGCAAATGAATCATGATGGGTATGATAGTGAAAATCGAACCAATATCCTTCCAGTGGAGGATTTTCCTGCCTGACATGGAATCTGATGATATCCTTCCCGCTGATTGAATCATAAATATGAAATATCTTCTCGGCCCTGCCAGCACTCGGCTGCTCAGTGATGGTTAATTGCTGTAATTTTTCATCTGGAAATTGTTCAGCCATTTCTGTAATGGCTTCTTCCATTTTTGGTAAGATGGCCATTTTGAACTCATCGCCAATTTTAGGATTGATCTTTTCGCCAAACTTCATAAATGCATTTTCCTCTGCCTTATTCAGAATGCCCGATAAAAATTCTTCCCGATTGAATTCTTCCTTAAGTTCAGTTGAATTCTGCGAAGGAAGATAGGCTAATCCCTCTTCTTCCACTAATCCCTTTTTAGTATCCTTTAACGAATCGGCTTCCGCTAGCCACGCCAGATCTGAAGGAGTGACAAGACCAAACGTCAAAACGGATACTAAAATGACGAGACTTTTCCTGAACCAAACCGTTGCTTTCAATTCACACTCCCCCTCCTTTTTTGTATTGTCTTTATATTTAGTATACTTTTATTTTTTGGTAATTACGAATATATAGTTACCTATGTTTTGAAAATCAAAAAAAAGGATAAATACCTATATAAACTTCATGAACCAGAACTTTTTTAGTAAATTTCAACAATTTTACTTTTTAATGAAGGATTTTGACGATTATTGGAGAAATTAATTAGATTCAAGTCTTTTTAAGGAGGGGTCTTATATGGCTTCGACTGCCATGTTGGCTTTATGTCTTGTAACATTAGCATTTTTCGTATATTTATCATTTGCTGATTAAGAATAGATGAATACCTACGAAAAATCTCCTTGTCATTTTTCTACAATGACAAGGTTTTCTTTTCAATCAAACATAAGCCTAACCTTTTGGCAGATAAAAGGACTGAATAATGGAGGAATCATTTTGGAAAACAACAATGAAATCATTAAAGATAGGGATTACAAAAGGGAAACAGATAAAGGGAACGCTGGAATGGTCGTTACAGCCCATCCTGTAGCCACTTCCATCGGGGAAAAAATATTACGTGAAGGTGGAAATGCTGTCGATGCGGCTGTTGCCATCCAATTTGCCCTAAATATTGTGGAACCCATGATGACTGGTATCGGGGGAAGTGGTTTCCTTATGGTATATAACGCTAAAGATAAAGAAACGAAAATATACGATGGCCATGTAAGGGCACCTAAAGCCGCACATCGAGACATGTTTCTTGATGATAAAGGGGAAGTCATCCCTTTTAAAGAAAGATCAATCAAAGCTACAGCGGTTGGCATCCCCGGAATCTTGAAAGCTATGGATGAAGCACTCGCCGAAAATGGCAGCAAGCCATTAGCGGACCTCATCGAGCCATCCATTGAATTTGCTGAAAAAGGAGTTCCCGTCAATTGGGTTCTTTGCGATGCACTTAAAAATTTTGAATATCGATTGGGTGATGAAGCGCGTAAGTTCTTCATGCCAAACGGAAAACCGTATCAAGATGGTGATCTGCTCAAAAAAGAAAAACTGGCGAATACCTATCGGATATTACAGCGTGAAGGCATTTCCGCTTTTTATGAAGGTGAAATCGGAGAAGGCATCATTTCCTGCATACAGGAACTTGGAGGGTTCATGGAGCTTTCTGATTTAAAGGACTATAAAGCTACCATCGATGTTCCCTTGTATGGGACATATAAGGATTATCAAATTGCATCATCGAATGCCCCAAGTGCTGGCGGATTCACGGTCATCCAAATCCTGAAAATATTGGAGAGCTTCCATATAGAACAATATGATGTCCGTTCTTGGGAAAAATATTATTTAATAGCAGAAGCGATGCGGCTGGCATTTACAGATAAAAAGGCATTCCTCGCTGATCCTGAATTCGCCGAATTGCCATTGGCTGGTCTCATGCATGATGAGTATATAACTAAACGCCGCTCATTCATAAATTTCAAAACAAGAAATAATGCCATTGACTTTGGAAACCCTTGGATTTATGATTCCGTAAAACAAAGGGAAGTCGTTCCGCAGCCTAATGAAGAAGATATCAGTGAAACGACACACTTCACTGTCCGTGACAGATGGGGGAATATAGCAGCATGCACTTCTACAGTGGAACATCCATTCGGATCAGGGATCATGGTTTCCGATTATGGTTTCATGCTGAATAACGAACTGACTGATTTCGATTCCATTCCAGGCGGCATGAATGAAGTGCAGCCCAATAAACGCCCAGTCAGCTGTAAAAGCCCGACCATCATCTTTAAAGATGGCGAGCCGATCTTGACGTTAGGTTCACCTGGTGGACCGACCATCATCAGTTCAGTCGTACAAACGATCATTAATGTACTCGATTTAAAAATGGATTTGAAAGCAGCCATCGAGGAACCTAGAATTTTCACTCCAATGGGCCCTCATATTGAATGGGAGCCTGGAATGGATATCACTAGCAAAGGCCACTTGGAAGCGATGGGCTTCGCCTTTAATGAAGTTCCCCACTCTATAGGGAATGTCCAAGCGATTCAAATCAACCCTGATGGCTCGAACTATGGTGCTGCCGATTCAAGCCGAGAAGGCTGTGCCATTGGTCTTGATGAAACAGATTATAAATCGTGATCACTGGATTGAATGAAGCCAAAATGGAATTTGGATGTTTTTCTCTTTATTACCTCAAATCCAAATTCCTCAAAGCGGGAGCTGCGAAAATGGTCTTTCAACACGACTCTCTTGCGTGCAACCCGCTTGGCTTCATTCATTATTTCCACAGATAACTCCTTACCTACCGCAAAATGAGTAAGTCCCCTGATTCCATTCGATTCCTGAATCGTTTCTTCAAACATGGGATCGAAATATACGACATCAAAATGATTATCCGGCAATGTTTTCAATATTTCGTAATGATCACCGTGCATGACCTCAACTCTTCGCATCGCAGAAACCATCTTTTCTTCTGCATTCTCCCATGTCTTCATCCCGTGTCCCACGAGCAATGCCAAATATTGATTTCCTTCCAATGCGACAACCTGTCCATGTTCACCCACTGCGAAACTTGCGACTATCGCATCCGAGCCCAAGCCCATTGTACAATCAAGCACAGCGTTCCCTTTGTTTATATCTCCGGCAATGAGAAATGGGTCACTCTCGCCGCGCATTATTCTTTTAATACGGATCATCGCCAGGTTCGGGTGAAAAAAGAATGGTTCTTTTTCCTGGTATCGATATAACTCCATCCGCTTATTACCAAAAACAAGGCAATCATCTTCATTCTGTTCCGCTTGAATATCTCTGACCGATCTTTTTCTTCTGGCTATAAAGGGGATTTTTAATTCTTCAGCTAACCTTTTGGCTAATATCATCGTTTCATTACCGGCTCTTCCTACTGTTGTGACAAACATGTATCCTACCCCTTCATACTCTCTAAAATTTGAAAAGAATGCCCTGTTTCCAGGGCATTCCGCTTCATCACTTATTTATTTGACTGAATGCTGCCAATAAATTTTCCATGATAGCTTCCATTGGCTGTCCTTCTATATCATGGCGAGGAATGAAATGTACGACCTCTTTGCCCTTTAAAAGAGCCATGGATGGTGAAGAAGGTTCTATTCCATCGAAGTATTCCCGCATTTTAGCTGTCGCTTCCTTATCTTGGCCAGCAAATACAGTTACCAAATGATCTGGCTTATTGTCTGCTTGAAGTACCGCTTGAGTAGCAGCTGGACGGGCTAACCCGGCTGCACAGCCGCAAACTGAATTCACGACCACAAGTGTCGTACCATCTACCGATTGCATAAAGCTTTCTACCGCTTCTGCGGATTCCAACTCATCAAAACCTGCTTGCACCAGTTCCGCCCGCATTGGTTTCACCATTTGTTTCATATATTCATCATATGCCATCGACATAAAAAAACCTCCTTGGTTACAATTCTTCAATTAGTCTAATCATACTATATTCTTAAGTGCATATGCAAAAATGACGCTTAAAGCTTTGTAAAATTTCATTGTTCTTCACAAAAAAACATGGTGACAGAATCCACTTTCATTCTGTCTCCATGTTTTTTTAAGCTTCCTTTTAGCTTAAACTTTCATCACGCCGCCTGAGCTTGCATTCGTCACAAGTTTGGAATAACGTGCTAAATAGCCTGTCCTGACTTTTGACTCGAAGCCTTTCCAATTGGCTTTGCGTTTTTCGAATTCTTCATCGGAAATTTCCAATTCGATTTTACGATTATTCAAATCCAATTCGATGATATCTCCATCTTCAACAAAGGCAATCGGTCCTCCCTCAGCTGCTTCGGGGGATATATGACCAATGCTGATGCCTCGGGATGCGCCTGAAAAGCGGCCATCGGTGATCAAACCGACTTTCGCTCCAAGTCCCCTCCCGACGATTTGGGAAGTGGGTGCCAACATTTCCGGCATACCCGGCCCGCCTTTAGGGCCTTCGTAACGAATGACCACTACATCCCCTTCTTTGACCTTTCCAGTAATGATCCCTGAAAGTGCATCTTCCTGGGAATCGAAACAAATGGCAGGACCCCTGTGGTAGCCACCAACTGATGCGTCAACCGCCCCTACTTTTACGATGGAGCCTTGAGGAGCAAGGTTACCAAATAATACAGCAAGCCCGCCACGCTCAGAATGCGGATTATCTAACGGATGGATGACATCCTTGTCCAATATTTCACAACCGGCAACATTTTCACGGAGCGTTTTACCTGAGACAGAAAGGCAGTCCCCATTAAAGGCACCTGGTTTTTTGAGTAACTCATTAATGACGGCACTTACACCACCGGCATTATGGACATCTTCAATATGATAATCGGATGCCGGTGCGATTTTCGCTAAATGCGGTACTCGGTTAGCTATTTCATTTATGCGTTCCATTGGATATTCAAAACCTGCTTCATGTGCCAATGCAAGTGTATGAAGAACGGTGTTGGTCGAACCGCCCATCGCCATATCCAAGGCAAAGGCATTATCAATAGCTTCAATCGTTACGATATCACGAGGCTTGATATCCTGTTTGATTAACTCCATCAACTGTTTAGCGGATTTCTTAACGAATTCCTTACGTTCTTCGGCTACGGCCAAAATCGTTCCATTTCCCGGAAGTGCAAGTCCTAAGCCTTCCGCCAGGCAGTTCATGGAGTTCGCCGTGAACATTCCTGAACAAGAACCGCAAGTAGGGCAAGCAACTTGCTCGATTTCCTGCAAATCTTCTTCATTGATATTACCTGCTTGATAAGCGCCCACACCTTCAAACACGGATGTTAGTGAAAGAGATTTACCATTTTTGTCTTTACCTGCTTTCATGGGTCCGCCACTTACGAATATTGTTGGAATATTGACACGAAGTGCTGCCATCATCATTCCCGGCGTTATCTTGTCACAGTTTGGAATGCAAACCATCCCGTCAAACCAATGTGCTGATACAACAGTTTCCACGGAATCCGCGATGATTTCACGACTTGGCAACGAATAGCGCATACCAATATGACCCATTGCAATTCCATCATCCACCCCAATCGTATTAAATTCGAAAGGAACACCGCCAGCCTCGCGAATCGCTTCCTTCACTATTTTTCCGAATTCCTGAAGGTGGACATGACCTGGAACGATGTCGATGTAAGAATTACAAACCGCGATGAACGGTTTACCGAAATCTTCTTCTTTAACCCCTGCTGCCCGCAACAGACTTCTATGTGGAGCTCGATCGACCCCTTTTGTAATCATGTCACTTCTCATATTTGATGTAGACATTTGTTGTACCCCCAATTTCCACTAAATGTTTAATGATTCAATATAATATAATTTTTAGTATACTCTAAAAATTCTAACATATTTACATCCAAATGCAACCATTCAATACAAAATATCTACAAAAATCATTTTACTAAAATAATAGCGATTAAATTTATATCAGAAAAACTTCTGTATAACGAAATATTAGCCATTTTGAATGTTTTGGATTTCGACCTAGGGGAACGATTGTCAAATGACTTGAAGATCCGCTTCAAGAATAAAAAGGCATACGGATTAAATCATCCGCATGCCTTTTGCCTGTAACCTTTACAGGTTCCATTAAGTTATTCCCCATTAAATCTCACTTGTCATTTGCTTGTCTTGATTCTGTCATTTGCTTCCAAACCGAACCTTTTGCTTCTTCCCCATTTTCTATACGGTCAATGGCCATCTTGACTTGCAGGGCCACTTCGAATTCAGGGTCCTGTTCCGCTTGCTTTAGATAAGGGAGGGTCGTTTCATTTCCCACTTCATATAAAAACATCGCCGCCCTCCATCTAACCAATTTATTTTTATCCGAAAGTGATTGAGACATTTCTCCCATCGCTTCTTCAAAGCCAAGATCGGATAAACAATCCCCAGCCGTACGTCTTACGGCTGCACTTTTATCTTTCAATGCTTTATACAAGCTCGGAAGCACTTTTCTATCTTCGATCATACCCAAGTATACTACCGCGAGCCGTCGAATCGAGACCTTACCATCGGAGAGTGCCATGTCCAATACGGGTATATCATCAACCGTTGGATCTTCCATTTGTTCTAAAGCCTGATATCGCTTTTCCCAGCTTTCGTCCTTCAGCATTTCTGCAGTCAGTTTAATTTTTGGTCGTTTCAAAATTGCTTCCTTCGCATCCACCATTTCTTTTGCAGCGGCTACCAGCCGATTAATTCGTTCTTCCGGGTAAGCTGCAATCAACTCATCGGATACTTCCTTCACGATATCTTCCATATCACCATATCTTACGCCATAATCCTTCCATTTTCGAAGCAGGACTACATTGTCCTCTTCTTTTTGGGCCGCTGAAATGCCCTTTAAGAAATAATCCGGTAAGGCAAAACGTTTTTCGTGTTGGCTATCACTTGCTTTAATTTGCATCGGAATGCCCTTGAATTGTTGAATGGCAACAGTTACTTCACCGTAATGTTCATTTAATGCCGTTTGTTGATTTTGTTCTTCGGTTTTTTCCCCGAAAACCTGACGGATTTGGACCAAAATATCTTTCCAATCATATTTGGCATTTCGCTCAACGGCTAAGAAGTCCGCAACATGATATACCCCTTTCACTCCCTCGATCGTAAATAAATCTCTAATCAGCTGGGGTGCTTGGTCAGCTTGATCTTTCTTATAATTATTGCTTTTACCAGCTAATAGCTCTTCAGTTAAATTGATTTTCATTGTATTCGGACTTGGTGTAGGTTCTATCGACTTAATTTTCAATGCATTTCTCTCCTTTAACAAGACGTTTCCATGTACTAGATATTATCACATCGGCAACAGATTCTCATGCAATTGAGATTGGCCAAAAAAAGACCGGTCCAGGCTTGTTCCCTTGGACCGGTCATCCCGCTCATTCCTCTTCCAATTTTTCCGCTAAATACGTCCATCTTTCCATCAAATGGTCTAATTTATCCGTTAGTTCCTTTTCTTCTTCAAGCAGCATGCGGACTTTTTCAAAGTCGCTTCCCGCTGCAGACATTTCTGATGTTATGTCTTTCAGGCGCAACTCGACCTTTTCCATGTTCCCTTCTATCTCTTCCCATTCCTTACTTTCCGCATAAGTTAGTTTTTTCTTTTTCTTTTCGGTCCGGTTCATCTGAGGTTCTGGTGCTTTTACTGTCACGGCCTCTTCAGTCTTTTCTTCCAAGAACTCTGAATAACTGCCGTAATAGAAATCAATTTCAGCTTTATTCTTGAAAACAAGAAGCTGATGGCACGTCTTATCCAGGAAATACCTATCATGTGAAACAGTAATGACTACACCTGAAAACGTTTCTAAATAATCCTCCAGAACGGTCAAGGTTTGTGTGTCCAAATCATTCGTCGGTTCATCCAAAAGCAGGACATTAGGTGCCGACATCAAAATGTTAAGAAGATATAAACGCCTTTTCTCCCCACCGGAAAGCTTGCGAATAGGAGTCCCATGAGAACCCATTGGAAACAAGAACCTTTCAAGCATCTGTGCAGCCGATATGAAACTACCATCTTTAAGGGCGATTGAATCCGCCGTTTCCCGAATATACTCGATCATGCGCAAATTCTCATCCATATCGACGCTTTCTTGCGTATAGTACCCTATTTTCACGGTTTGCCCTTTTTCTAGGTTTCCTTCATCTATCGATTCCCGTCCGGCCAGGATATTTAACAAGGTTGATTTTCCACTGCCATTATTACCGACGATCCCAATTCGATCACCCGGTTTGAAGAGGAAGGAAAAATGATTGATGATGGTTTTATCACCGAAGGATTTAGAAACATCCTGCATCTCGAGTACCTTTTTCCCAAGGCGGGCACCGCTTAATTCCATTTCCAGGTTCTCGGTTTTCTGCTTATCTTTTACACCTGATTCCAATGTTTCGAAGCGTTGGATCCTGGCCTTTTGTTTCGTTGTACGGGCCTTTGCGCCTTTACGGATCCAGGCCAGTTCTTTTTTGAATAGACTTTCCTTTTTCGATCTTTCAGCCGTTTCGTTATCTTCACGAATGGCCTTTGATTCTAAATAATCCGCATAATTTCCTTTGTATTCGAAAAGCTGCGTTTGGGCAATTTCCCAAATCTTATTGGACACGCGATCAAGGAAATATCGATCATGGGTCACAAATAAAACGGACTTTTGATATTTCCCCAAATATTCTTCAAGCCAAGTGATGCTTTCAAAATCGAGATGGTTCGTCGGCTCATCCAAAATCAGTAAATCAGGGGTCTCAATCAAGGTTTTTGCCAGGGCCGCACGTTTTTTTTGGCCACCTGACAGTTCCCCCAATTTCCTCGAGTGATCAGGAAGACCAAGTTTGGTCAGTATCGTTCTGGCATTGGCACTTGTATCCCAGGCACCAAGCGTGTCCATATCCTGTTGCTGCTTTAACAAACGGTCCTGAATTACGCTATTCTGTGGATCTACCTGTAGTTGAACGAGCGTCTTTTCATACTCCTTAATCAACGAAAATACAGGAGTTGAACTTTCATACATATATTCCATGATCGTCAATTTCTCATCAAAAAGCGGATCTTGGGATAGATAGGAAATCGTGTAATCATTCGGATGATCCTTCGTTCCTAAATCACTGTCTTCCAGGCCTGCGATGATATTCAATAATGTCGATTTGCCGGTGCCGTTTATGCCAACGATCCCGATTTTTTCCCCTTCGGTAATGGAAAAAGAGACATCTTTAAAAAGCAGCTTTTCCCCTTGGGTTTTCATTACATGTTCCATGCTAAAAACTTTCATAATCGTACATCCCATTCCTTATTAAATTCCTCTAAAAACCCAACCATATATTCATGCCTATCACTTGCAACCTTCTTGGCTGTACAAGTATTGAGCATATCTTGCAAACGCAATAATTTTTCATGAAAATGATGAATGGTTGAGCTTTTGCCACTCCTGTATTCCTTCTTGGTCATGTTTTCCCTTATGGGCAATGAAGGATCATACATAAGTTGTCCCTTTTTTCCGCCATATGCAAATGTCCTGGCTATGCCAATGGCACCAATTGCATCCAAGCGGTCAGCATCCTGAACAATTTCTGCCTCAATCGAAGGAAGCTTCAACTGCCCTGCACTATATGAAATTGTATTGATGATCTGTTTGACGGCATCAACACTATCATTATCCAACTTAATTTCATCAAACCAAACGTCAAGCTTTTTCCAGCCTTCATCGGCTTCATGGTTTAGTTTATCATCCGGGATATCATGAAGCAAAGCCGCCATTTCAATGATAAACTCATTTCCTTTTCGTTCTTCTTTTGCAATATGTAAAGCCAGCTTACGAACACGATCGATATGGAACCAATCATGGCCGCTGGCATCGGAATTCAATTGGTCATATACATACTTCTCCGTCAGTTCAATCATCGTTTGTTTCATATCACCACTCCATGTCCCTTCTATTTTACCATGGTTCTCAAAAAATGGTGTGCTTTAATCTTCATTGAACCAACTGATTCCAATCGTCTGTTCACCGGTATGCACCCCGATGGCACTGCCAAGTGGGGATACATGGATCGACACATGAGGAAATTCTTCGGTAATCATCTTTTTCCATCTTTGTGTCTGCTCAGACACTGCACCATATAATATGGTGCATTCTTTCACTTTTCCTGCTTCGACTGATCTGCGAAAATCAGTGAAGATCTGTTTTTCCGCTTTTTTAAGGTTCCGAGGTTTAGATTTAGTATGAAGCACACCATTTTCGATTGAAATGATGGGCTTAAAGCTCAATAGGTTTCCAAGAATATACTGTGCGTTCGTTAACCTGCCGCTGCGATGCAGCTGATCTAAAGAACCAATTAATACATAGGTTTCATGGTTATCCGCATACATTCTCGTTTTGACGAATGCCTCATCGATGGAATCCCCATTATCCATATAACGCATGAGCCTTTTCAAGATTAATAGCATTGGAAAGGAAATAAGTAAAGTATCAAAAACGTCAACGGGGATCGAAACCATTTGTGCAGCTTGCCTGCTCGCGGAAACGGTCCCGCTCAATTCACTTGAAAGATGTACGGCTATGATTCGATCATAGCGTTTTTCAAGCTCCATATATAACTCTTGGAATCTGCCGACCGAGGGCTGTGACGTAGTGGCTGTAATTTTTTCCTCACTCATCCGCCGGTATAATTCCTCAGGTAATAGGTCGACACCATCTTCATATTCCTTCCCATCAATGATGACGACCATCGGAACGACGTATACATGTTCATTCAATGATAATTCTTCGTCCAAAGTTCCCGTACTATCTGTTACCCATGCAATTCGTTCCATGGTTTCCCCCCTCGTTGTGTCTTCTATTATATTCAACATCCCACCCATCTGTCCCAAATTAAATACAGATGCATATAAATATCTTACTTCATAAAAAGAGCCCAACTGGAACTTCCGTTGGACTCAATATCATTCTTCATAATAATTTTTTTATATCCTCTTCCATTTCCAGAGGTTTTGTTTTAGGTGCATACCGGCTCACTATATTTCCATTACGATCAATCAAGAACTTTGTAAAATTCCATTTTATTGATTTGGACCCCATCACTCCAGGAGCATTTTCAGTCAAGTAATTGAATAAAGGATGGGCTTCCTTGCCATTGACATTCACTTTTGCAAACATCGGGAATGTTATGCCACGATTCAATTTGCAGTATGAATCGATTTCCAGATTATCACCAGGCTCCTGATTCAAAAACTGATTACAAGGAAAACCAAGCACGACAACCCCATCCTCTTTATATTGCACATACAGGCTTTGCAAATCATCATACTGTGGCGAAAAACCGCATTTGCTTGCGGTATTCACTATAATCATCACTTTCCCTCTATATTCCTCAAGCGAGATGGTTTCGCCATTGATTTTATTGACTTCAAATTCGTAAATGGACATGTATGATCTCTCCCTATAGTATGATGATTCATTTTACCGTATTTAAAGGTAGGTTTACCAACTTTTATCCTTCCCTTTCATCCTTGAATCTTCACTGCTTGTATGGATTGAATCAAATACTCTACCATGTCTTCCAAATCATCCATTTGCTCTTCTTTTACAAGCCTTCCAAATGAAACTTTATATATAGAAGAAGTAACGAGTTGCATTTTTTTACTGACCGTATCGCTGGTCGTCACTGTAATGATTCTCTGATCTCCCCAAATTTTTTCCAGATCATTCAACAATTGTTCAGCATTCACTTCATCGAGTTTTTTCGGAAAAGTAATGAAAATATCGACGGTGCAGCCCGAATGCGTATCATCAATAGCTGCATCGAGTAACTCCGAACTTAGGTTCTTGAGTGAAGCCTGTAACTCAATGGCACCGCTAATCGAAATGGGCGCGATTGGCTTTTTCAATTCCATCTCAATCTTATATGATCTGGACAAAGTCGAAAGATTCACTATATCATCACGCTTTATGACCAATATATCTCCAATGAAGTCACGGTCGTAAACCGCTCCTTCCAATACCACTTTCATGTTCTCAAATGCTGTAGGATCAAACAATCTCCAAACACCTCTCCAACTTCATAGTTTATGTATTCATGATCTTCCCATTTTACCATTCCCAGGCCATTTCCTTTGGGATTTACAAGAAATTATTAAAATAGCTTTTCTATTCAATAATTTTCTATATAATTAAAATATTATGATTTTTGAAGAAGGAGGCTAATCATGCCAATCAGAATTCCGGGACAACTGCCAGCAAGGGAAATTTTAGAACAGGAAAATATCTTCGTAATGGATGAGGAAAGGGCTACCAATCAGGAAATCCGTCCATTGAATATATTAATTTTAAACCTAATGCCAGAGAAAGAAAAAACGGAGGCCCAGTTACTGCGCTTTCTCGGCAATACTCCGATTCAAGTAAATATATCATTCCTGCGCTTGAGCACACATGAATCAAAAAACACAAGTAAATTTCATTTAGATCAATTTTACAAATTATTTAATGATATCCGCACGAAGAAATATGACGGCTTGATCATTACAGGCGCTCCAGTAGAAAAGCTGGAATTTTCAGACGTTAATTATTGGGAAGAACTGCAGAGTATCATGGATTGGTCAAGCGAAAATGTCACATCCACCCTACATATTTGTTGGGGGGCACAAGCTGCCCTTTACCATCATTATGGAATAGGCAAATACGAACTTCCGGAGAAATGCTTCGGGATATACACCCATGAGGTCCTTGAACCGAATGAAAATCTAGTCCGCGGATTCGATGATTATTTTATGGCCCCTCATTCTCGCCATACGGATATTGACTATCAAAAATTAGTTAACCATCCGGAACTGAAGGTTCTTGCACAGTCCGATCAAGCCGGTGTATTGATTGCTGCTTCAGTTGATGGAAAAAGAATTATGGTTACAGGCCATTTCGAGTATGATGCCGATACCCTTGGTGAAGAATACAAGCGCGATAGGGAGCGTGGAATCAATACACAACTCCCTGAAAATTACTTTCCTGATAACGATCCGACCAAGGTTCCTCTTCACCGATGGAAAAGCCATTGCAGCCTGATGTTCTCGAATTGGCTGAACTATTATGTCTACCAATCAACCCCTTATGAGTGGGATTGAAAGGGTAAGAAAAAAGAAGCTTTCACTTTTAAGTGAATCGTTTATTGGGCAGCCACTTCCGATTATCATGGGAAACAACCTGAGTTTCTGACTCAGGTTGATTGTTTCATGATTCCTTATTGCCGAAATAAACCTCTTCAAAAGGTTGGACGACCACAAATCCTTGACCTTCGAATTTCATTTGAACGGATTCGCCGCTTCCCCTTCCAAAAAACGACTTCAGTGAAACATCCGTTACGAATTCAGGCTGCAAATCCCCTGACCAAGCCACTGTGGCATTCGGGTCCGTATAGACCGGATTCCCATGTTCCACCATTAAAGTAAGCGGCTCATAATGGGAAGTGAAGGCAACCATGCCTCTCCCCTCGAGCCTTACGTTGAACAATCCACCCGCCAATAACCCGGCAATGCGCCGCATCATTTTTATATCCCATTGAATCCCCGGCTCAAATGCAAGTAAATCATTTCCGTTAACACAGATTGATTCACCATTTAACTGTAAAATGGAAATCTTCTTTCCTTGATCCGCGACGTACAGCTTGCCGCTTCCAGTCGCCTTCATCAAAGATGCACCCTCACCTGTCAAAGCCTTTTTGAAGAGTTTACTAAGACCATGCTCCAAGATACCTTCCCGCTCGAATTTAATATGGCCGCGATAAGAAATCATCGTCCCCATCTTTGCCCAGATCTGCTGTTCCAAATTAATTTCCAAAATTCGTTCCGTTTCAAGTTCGAAT
Organism: Peribacillus sp. NPDC076916; assembly: GCF_050269675.1. Classification (NCBI taxonomy): domain Bacteria; kingdom Bacillati; phylum Bacillota; class Bacilli; order Caryophanales; family Bacillaceae; genus Peribacillus; species Peribacillus sp. NPDC076916. The sequence goes on along the minus strand of NZ_JBNNIU010000002.1, from coordinate 526,913 downwards.
AAACCTTGCCCTTTATCCTGCTGTTTCGTCTTTTCAACGAATTGATCGATTTGATACTTCTCCATCACTGCCCCACCTCTTTTTGAAGGAGGAAAAGCCACATGAACGATACAGCTTGCTTTAACTCCTTTGAAAAATGCCCCAGTTTTGTATAGTCCACCCCTCTCTTTGCAACGCCGGTATCTGCCACTGCCTTCCATCCGGTTTCTAAAGCCATCTTTTCAAATTCCCAAGGCTGCATTGTATTCATGATGACCTTATCTCCTAATAACCGTTGAAAACTGAATTTTTTTCGTGGTTCAGCTGTTGGACCAAGTATTCCAAAACAGACATAACCGCCAGGCTTTATTACCCGTTGAATTTCGTTCATCACCATTAATGGTTCACCCGTATATTCCAAAGAATTAATGACCATTGCCGCATCCATTTCTTCATCTTTGAATGGAAGATTATAAAAATCCCCTTGCAGGAAAGAAAGTTCTGGTTGTTGAGCGGTTTTCCCCTTTGCAAAATCGATCATCACATTGGATAAATCAACTCCGGTTACTTCAAATCCCGCTTCGGCCAATTTCAAGGAACCAACTCCATCTCCACAGCCAATGTCAGCCACCTTCACTCCCGAAGGTACATATTCAGAAAAGAAAGGAATAATGTTTTTCCGGCTTCCCGTTTCCCACATTTCTTGCGAATTCTTCACCCACATCGGTGCAAAAACATCCCATTCCTTTTTCGATTCATTATGCCATGTATGTAAATTCATCAGAAATTCCACCCTCCTTACTAGCAAGTTCCTACTATATTAATAACACTAAGTTTCCAGAATCAAATTACCTGGGCTTCTATATAGCTATTCTGCTCAAAATTAAAAAATCCTCTTTTATAAAATTCGTTCAGGAATACAGGTGATTTGCAAATACATAAAAAAAACTGCCGACGGCAGCTTATTTCGAATTTTCTTCATTTCTTTTTTGTATCTTTCGTAAATCCTCGACACGGTCAGGGGATTCTTCAAAGAATTCAACCAGGTCTCCAACCCTATCGATGGCATTCCAACTAAGATGGTGTTCGATTCCCTCTACATCATGATAAATATTTTCTTCCTTGACCCCAATCAACCTTAGCATCTGTTCTAAAAGTTCATGACGGTATACGAGCCTTTTACCAACTTTTTTCCCATTTGCAGTTAAAACGAGCCCCCGGTACTTTTCATATATCAAATATTTTTCCTGATCAAGTTTTTGAACCATTTTTGTAACAGAAGAAGGATGGACGGAAAGGTTTTCGGCAATATCGGAAACTCTTGCATATCCTTTTTCTTCGATAAGTAAATAAATTTGTTCTATGTAATCCTCCATGCTTGGTGTAGGCATTCGGAATCCTCCCATTCAAACGCATATCTAAAAATTTTACTATATAAACGACCCCGAAACAAGAAGATATAAGTCTCAGGGCGCCTTTAATGAAGTTTCTTCTCAAGTTTGCTTGACGTTTTGTTCTGTCGGAAATGTAAAACTGATTTTCTTTTCAGAGTCGGACCAGGATAAAATGGCATCAAAGGTCTTTTCCCCTTTTTTAAAACCGCTTATCAAATCCGTTTCACCGCTCGCCAACAGCTTTTTTATATTTGCTTGACTGATTTTCTTATTAAGGATTTTTTTGGAGATAGTGAAGTTACACTTTGTTTTTTGATAACTTACACATCCATAGAATTCCCCTTTATCGACAATCTTAGAACCGCATAGTTTACAGCTGCCCACAGATGCTGAACTTCTCTTTTTTGGGCCGCTTCGTTGAATCGACTCGGTGTCCAGCCCTTGAAAATTCCAGCTTTCCGATGATTCCACGGCATCACTGATAATTTTAGCTGACATCTTTTTAACAGCTTCCATAAATCCGCCAGCTGATGCCTTCCCTTCACCGATTTCCCTTAAACGCTGTTCCCATTTGGCTGTCATCTCGGGTGAAGCCAGGATTTTCTCCCCAATCGCAGTAATCAGCACTTTCCCTTTATCTGTCGCAAACACCTGGTTTTTTTTAACATTGATGTATTTACGGTCTTTGAGCATGGTAATGATGCCAGCCCGGGTTGCTTCGGTTCCAAGACCCTCGGTTTTCATCAGCACCTTTTCTAACTCTTCATTATCCAGATGCTTTCCGGCAGTCTTCATTAAAGTGATCAGCTGACCTTCTGTATAGCGCTTTGGAGGCTGGGTTTTGCCTTCTTTCACCTTTATATTGGCGACCTTTCCAGAATCCCCTTTTGAGACGGACGGCAAAATGATATCATCGTCTTCCTTGTCATTTTGGAAAATCACTTTGCGCCATCCCTCTTGAATCTGCTGCTTTCCTTTAGAAATGAATTCGGCACGCTTATCGACAAGCGTTTTAATGGTGGTGTAATCGAAAATGGCTTTCTCATAATGGGCCGCAATCAAGCGGCGTACCACCAAGTCATAAATATTCCGTTCTTCAGCTGAAAGGCGCTTTGGGTCGGTTACCTGCTCCGTCGGGATGATGGCATAGTGATCAGTCACTTTCTTTTCATTCACAAACCTTTTATTATTCATGATGTTCGGTTGTGGCAAAGGAAACAGGGATTCATATTCCGAAAATCCGCTTAGTTTTTGCAAAATATCGGGAAATGTTTCAGCTTCCCCCTCCGTCACATAATTGGAATCTGAACGTGGATATGAAACGATTCCTTTTTGATATAAACTTTGTACGATATCAAGCGTCTGTTTCGGTGAATATTTATAAATCTTGTTAACTGTCGCTTGCAATGACGATAGATTAAATAATAAAGGCGGCTGAAATTCTTTCCTTTCTGTATCCATTTCAGCTATTTCAGCTTCCTTATCCTTGCAAAAAGCGGCAATTTTATCAGCCATTTCTTTTGTCTTGATTCTCGAATCATTGTTCTGCTGCCATTTTCCCTTATATTTCTTTCCATCCATCTTGAAGTCAGCGAACACTTCCCAGAACGGTTCGGACTTGAATTGCTCAATTTCCATTTCCCGCTTCACAATCAGGGCGAGTGTCGGTGTCTGAACCCTTCCAGCTGAAAACACATCCGAAACGCCCCTTTGTTTCAATAAAATACTATACGCTCTCGACGCATTCATTCCCACAACCCAGTCCGCGCAAGCTCTCGTATACGCTTCATAATAGAGCGGCCTGGTTTTTTCCTCACTCTTCAGATTTTGGAATCCCTCATAAATCGCTTTTGGGGTCAAAGAGGAAATCCATAACCGTTTCATCGGTTTATTGACATTGCATAGATTAACGATATTGCGGACAATCAATTCTCCTTCACGCCCGGCATCACCTGCATGAATGATTTCATCGACTTCCGGTTTCCTAAGCAAAGTCTTCACAACATTGAATTGCTTTGCCTTTTGTCGGGTCACTTCATATTGAAATTTCTCAGGAATCATCGGCAACGTTTCCATCGACCATTTTTTCCATTTTGAATGATAGGTTTCCGGCGAAACGAGTTGACATAAATGCCCGACGGCCCAAGTTACATAAGCTCCATCGGGAAAAAGTTCATTCGGCATGATTTCTATATAGCCTTGCTGTTTCTTCTTTTTAAATTGAGCCGCAAGCGTTGAACCTTGATCGGGTTTCTCCGCAATGATTAGCTTCATGTTCATCTTCACCTAATCCGTTAAAAAATATCTTCCCCTATCATTATACCTTAATTATCACAATCGGCTAGATATGACATCGTTTTTACTGAACTGTCCCGGAAAAGCATGAAATGATTTCTTTACTGCTTCGAAGATCGGGAATTTCAGGCTGATGATAAAAGAGGCAGTTTAATTTGCAAAAAAACAAGCTTCATTAATGGGTGGCCAAAATAGTTTCGGAGGAATTGAGCTATATACAAAAGCAACAAATTCAATGTTAAATGTTCCTTTTCTTGCCTTCCATTGGTTAGATGAAGGTGAGGAAATAATTTTTTTTGATTGCAACACAGCTAATTATTGATCCTAACAGCCCCTTGTATAATAAAGGAACGTTAATTGGCAAAAGAACTAAAGAAAAGCATATTACTTTACAAAATGTATATAAGTATCTTTTGTTATTCCAAATACGTCTAAAATCCCTTCAATTTTTGGTTTAAAATAGGAATAATGTAAGATAAATCTATTTTTCTTGTATGATAAAGTAGAATAGTAGGAAACTAAATCGAGGGATGTGGTATTATTTGAAGTTAAACGTAAAAAAAATGTCGTTTGTTGTTTTTATTTGTTTCTTGTTTTTTATGCCAAATTCAATCCTTGCTCAAGAAATTTTACACAATGGAAGTCAAGGACAAGCAGTTTATGACTTACAAGAAAATTTAAGGAAAATGGGTTACTTTAACAGGCAACCAACAGGGTATTATGGTTCAATTACTGATCATGCAGTTAAACAACTTCAACAAGATTCTGGAATATTACCAGATGGAGTTTTTGGATTCCAAACACAACAAAAATTAAATAGTATTGAAATGATGGCCAGGGTTGTTTATGGAGAAGCTCGAGGTGAAACTTATGAAGGAAAAGTAGCTGTCGCTGCAGTAATTTTGAACCGAATGTCAACGCCAGGTTTTCCTAAAAATACTTACGATGTTATTTTCCAGACAAATGCTTTTACTGCTGTACATGATGGGCAATATAATTTGACCCCAAATAGCTATTCTTATCGAGCTGTTATTGATGCATTACAAGGTTGGGATCCTACTCATGGTTCTGTTTATTATTATAATCCGTTCTTGGCAACAGATGAATGGATTTTCACAAGGAAAACAGTCATTAGAATAGGCAACCACTTATTTGCAAAGTAAAACTAATCTACATACATATTGAGGAATGATATTTTTATAGTTTCGTATTATAAATATCCCATTAACTATGTCGTGTGTATAAAAGGCCGGGCAGTATTTGCCCGGCCTTTTTGGTGGCACCACCATAAGAAAAAACTGCCTTAAAGACAGCTCCGATCTTCAGCTAACGTACCCGATAGTTGAAAAGAGTGAAAGTTAAATTGTTCCTTTCATTCTAATTACTTTCGCACCTAACTCAAATTTAAGTTCTAGCATTGCTTTTTTTAAAAGCTATTGCTTGCTTGTTACTAGGTGACATATGAAGGTGATATTCATCAACTCCATTGTTTTTAAAGAACTTGAATCATAAATCAGCCATTTAGTTCAATATCATCTCCTTAAACTTTTGAATTATATTTGATGTTTTCCCTTATTTTCCGTACCCATTTGCTTATAAACAATAGTAAGTATTTTTCCTTTGGTTCCAAAAGAAAAAAGCGATTACCTGGTATAGGAACCGCCTTCAACAATCTTTTCAAATTCATCAAGAGTAGTCGAATACTTGATATAAATTCGTGGTAAAAGATAAAGTTCATCTTTAATGCCCTTCTCAGAAAATAGTTCAGGAGTTGTCGTAAGTCCAAATAAATAATATTTCTTCGTTTCTTCTACGACTTTGTCATTGAAATTTCCGTATGGATACGCAAGAGCATTTACTGGTTTGCCTGTTATTTTTTGAATTTTATCTTTGGACCCTTTCAGTTCATATTCATAATTTTTTATTTCCGTCAAATCAGGATGTGTAGCAGTATGAGACTGGATTGAGATTATACCCGAATCAGCCATCATTTTTAAATCCGATTTAGATAATCGGTTTGAACGACCGATAAAGTCAGAAATAACAAAAATGGTACCACTTGGTTTAAAACGTTCGTCTTTAAGTTTTTGAAAGATAGCGAATGCATTCAGATTGTTTTTGTATCCGTCATCAAAGGTAATGAAAATGGGTTTATTTGCTTTATAAATGTCTTGCCAACGATCAAAAGTTAATAATGTGTAGCCATGTTCTTTTAAATAAATCATTTGTTTCTGGAAATTATCAGGAGTTACATATAGCTCCTTAGAACCATGCCCAGTAAACTCGTCAATCGAATGATAAACTAAAATAGGTACTTTTCGTTGAGCAAAAACTTGTGATGGAAGAATTAAGATAAGAAGACATAGGAAAAACATTACAAGCTTTTTCATAAAATTCCTCGCTTTGCATCATTTTTTATATCTTTTCAATTTATTGTGCCTCAAAAGCATGGTTCTATTATGATTTCTCCCATATTTAATTTTATCTCCCATTGATCAATGGTGACTTTGATAATCCCAAATGAAAAACTAATTTCTTAAAACACTATAGAATCAGACTAGCTCTATAAGAAAAAGAGCTGCCAAAGCAACTCTAAATATCAGGTTTTAAAAAATAGAACCCCTCAGTAAGATACGAGCATAGAGACCCATTTAACTCAAAGTCTTAAGGAGGAGCCCTACTATGAGTTTTAAAATGTAAAACAAAATCAACTAATTGAGAGAATTACGGATTAACATCTAGTTGTTGGTGTGGATATTGCCCAACACGTACACGTGGCCCGTGCTGTAAACTTTCGGGGCATTGTGTTCGGGAAACCCTATCTTTTGAAAATAACGAGGAGGGTTTTACTAGCTTACTAAACTGGATTCAGGAACTAAAACAAATGAAAGAATTTGTGAATTCTTAAATAATTACAATATTTAAAATATAAGAACAGCGCTAATATACTCAACTACGCAATGCCACTTTAAACCTTCTATCAGCATTTTGAAAGAGGGCTTGCTAGAAAAAAATTTTACTCTCACATGATTACGTTGTCCCTATTATTTTTATCCTTTACTTTTGTGTAAAAAAATAATTATTCTTTATCAATAGGAGAATGAATATGATCTCTATATGTATCAACATACATATTACCATTGGCAGCCAGTACTGCATAAACAACATCATCTTTTGATAACTTACGCTTTTTTAACTCTGATTCTAACCAGGAAAACGTTATATTATTTTGTTCTAAATTCTCTTTAATTATTTCTCCATCCATAATAAGTTCAATAGGTAACTTCTGTTCAGGCATTACTGCAATCATCAAATCCTGTTTTGTTACGTTTCTAAATTGCGGCTTTTTTAGTACTGTTAACGTTCCATTTGTTTCTACTATTGCAAATAGAACCTCTTCAATGTTAAAAATATCTCTTTCCCTTAGTTGTTGATTTAAATAATCCAATGTATATCGCATTTTATTCATGTTTCCTTCTAATACTTTTCCATTTTCCATCACAATTGTGGGATCTCCAGCCAGAAATTTTCTTCCTTTTCTATTTTTTAATGAAATAACTGCAATCATGAAAAGAATTGCTACATATATAGTAAATGCAATAATTGTATGATGTACCTTAATAGAAGTATTAAAGGCTAAATTCGCTGAAATTGCGCCTAGCGAAATTGCTGCAACAAAATCAAACATTGTCATTTGAGATATCGTTTGTTTACCTAATATTCTTGCTCCGATTAGTAATAAAGTGAAAGAAGTAATTGACCTCAGAATTACTTCGATATGTTCAGGCATTTCCCCACCCCAATTTTATCTATTGTTAGTCATATCATATCCTTGATTTTAATTAATTATTTATTTCATATTGTATTATCCGCTTTCACGATATATAAGAAGAAGACAGGTTTCCCTGTCCTCAACATTAGTATATTTCATATTAACTTTTGGATTCATTCATTATTAATAACAATTTCCGCCCTCTGTTTTACCACTATTTGTGATCGGTTCACCATGATAATTCTAATCCTACTCTCGGCCTAAAAAAGGGATAAGAGAACTGCCCTCGCTTGCAGCAAGATAGGTTTCACTCTATTTATACATATTTTTGCTTTGCTGAAGAAGTTTGGATTCTCCGGTACGTTCCCATTCCTCTACTTTTTCACATGCTTTTTCAGGAGAATATCCTTACCCTACAAGAACTCCCATTAGAATAAATTCTTGAAGAATATGTGTAGCATTTATTCCTCTTTTAACATCCTCTAACCCTTCATTCACCAAAAATTCCATGTGCTTTATCCATTCATCTGGATTCCTGCCAGGAATAACTGTATTACTATTGCCATGGACCGTAACCTTCTTCCGAAGCCACTGCATCTGCTTTAGTTTCATGAACAGTACCAAATGGATGGTTAGGAGGAGCATATATCGAGTAAAGTTTTAGCGGAACATTACCTGTATTGGTTACATTATGCCATGTGCCAGCAGTCAACAAGATTAACTTTTGTAAGTTAGTTCCATACATACCTGCTTTCCTAAAAAAGTGACAACCAAGGGATAGATGCCTTTACCATTTCATAAACACTTTGAATTCAAATTGATTAACTATCTTTAAAAAATATTGTATTTATTGGTCTTCTTATTAACAACCTGTCCAAACCAATCGATACTTTCATCATAGAATGAATACAAATGATTATAAGATATGGAGGAAACAAACCAGTGAGTGACACAGATTTTTCAAATGATTCTCCCAAGGGCCCAAAAGGAAGACTAATTACTGGCCATTCAAAGGAGTTTACTTCAGATACACTTGGCTTTCTTACCCGTTTAGCAAATGAATATGGAGAAGTTGCTAAAATTCGTTTTGGACCTTTCCAAAATGTTTACTTCATTTCAAATCCAGATTTAATTAAGCAGGTACTTGTAACAAAACAAAAATCCTTCTTGAAATCAAATGACTTCCAAGCTTTAAAACCATTACTTGGAGAAGGCCTTCTTACAAGTGAAAAGGAAATTCACATGCGCCAAAGAAGGCTTATTCAACCTTCTTTCAAAAAGTCTCATATTAGCAATTATGCCCAGGATATGATTGATATAACAATGAACTATATTTCCACTTGGAAAAACAGGGAAGAACGGATTATTACGGAGGATATGATGAGCCTTGCTCTCGGTATCATCAGCAAGACCATGTTCAGTTTGAACCTCAAAGAAGGATATGACGAGCTCGGGGAACCTATAGAAGCATCTATGAGAATTGCTGTTAAAAGGATGAGAACACTTCTTCAATTGCCACTATGGGTTCCGACTAAAAATAACCGTGAATTTAAAAATTCGATACTAAGACTTGATACAGTGATTTATAACATTATTGAAAAACGTAGGGCAGATTCAGAAAGACATGAGGACATGCTTGGGATTTTAATGGATGCTCGAGATGATGAGGATGGCTTAGGTATGACAAACCAGCAGGTACGTGATGAGCTAATGACCATTTTCCTTGCCGGTCACGAAACAACTGCAAACGTGCTTTCCTGGACCTTATACTTGCTTTCACAACACCCTGATGTGGAAACTAAACTTTTCAATGAAATAGATAGCGTAATCGGCAATCGCAACCCTACTCCTGGCGATTATATGAAATTAACGTACACACAAAATATTATCAATGAATCAATGCGCATATACCCTCCTGGCTATATCATATCAAGGAAGGTGGAGGAGGATGTGGTAATAGGGGGATATCATTTTAAAAAAGGCGATATGATCATGTTAAGTCAGTATGTGATGCACCACAAGCCAGAGTATTTTGATAATCCAGAGTCTTTTAATCCAGAGCGATTTGAAAACAACTTTGTGAAAACTCTACCTCAGTTCGCTTACTTTCCGTTTGGCGGAGGGGCAAGAGTTTGTATCGGTAATCATTTCGCAATGATGGAAGCTGTGCTTGTCCTAGCGTGCATTGCTCAACGATATCGGATAAGGCTTGCGCCGGACCATCATGAAGTAAAGCCGCTTCCGTCTATTACACTCAGACCGAAGCGTGGATTGCGCATGGTAGTCGAAGAAAGAAATATAGGAAGTATCCCACCAGAAGATTCTGAAATTCAAAGGAATTAATGAACAAAATTGTCACTCTACACCTAAGGAAGATCCCCACTTAGTTCCATAAAAAGACTGCAGCATCAACCCTAGTTTTTTTGAAGTAAACCAGCTCGACTTCGACACAGTGGATATTGGTTCTTTAAGTGATTCGTGGAGTCAACAGCCAGGAACTCCTGCATACTGCACAGAACTAACAAAAGCATTGGAAAAAGCAAATAAAGAAAAGCCCCATACCTACGGGATAAGGTAATAGAAAAGTTATCAGCCTCTAACCTCAAACCCCTCTCAAGTAAAGATATTGTGAATATGAACAGAGAAATATATAATTCATAAAACAAAAAGGTGCACTCAGTTTAAAGTGTACCTTTTTGCATATCCATATATATCCCCATAAAGTTGTGGAAAAATATGTTCACCACTTTCCTTTATGCCGCCAAACAATCCAGAATATTATTGGTAATTCTGAGAGATTACAAAAGTCCTTCCAGTCCGATCTAATTTTTTTCAAAACAGAATCTAAGTATGATTGTGTTTAAATCTCTCTTCTACTAGCCTCCCTCTATAAACATTGATGTATCAACGAGGAAAATGAAGCAGAAGATTTAAACAGAGTATTAAATTCGAATATCAGGCCGATTATAAAACTTGTCCTAAAGATTAATCGGCACCAAGAGCTTTACTAAATGTTGATTAGTTTGGGTAAGGTTTAACCATGATAATCTATCTATAAAAGACAGTGAATATACTGGTTATGAACTTTCAATGGAGATTTTCTTCATTAATCTTTTTAATTTATCTTCTGTAGCTGTTCCCTCTACTGGTGTATAGATACTGCACCTTAAGTCCATGTCCCCCTGGACTTGGAGAGAAGTTAAATTAAACAGCATCTTTCCGGCTTTAGCATGTCTAAATTCAATCATTATTTCTGGAGCTTTGCTCACTTGACTTTCTTGCCATAAAGATTGAAATTCCGGGTGGGAATCACTCATTTCTTTAATAAATAGGTTATACCATTCATCCCCTAAGTAGTGACCATAATAGGCACGAAAAATGGCAAGAAACCCTTTAACAAAATGCTCCCAATTCACAGCTAATGCTTTTAATTCTTTTCTTGTAAATATTAGATGGATCAAATTTCGTTGGTCATCCGGGAGTTGTTCAAAATCTAAAAATACATGAGCAGCAGCATTGTTCCAGCCTACAATATGACAATGTCGATCTGTAATGATAGTAGGACAATACGTTAACTCAGCTAAAATTCTTTCCAAAGAAGGACTTAGTTTTGGCTGATCCTTCTTTCGATGAATAATGGATGATTTCACTTCTAAAGCTAAATCATATAGATACTCCCGTTCATCATTATTTAATTGTAGAGCTGTAGATATGCAATCCAATACGCTTGTGGAGACCTTTATATCCCGTCCTTGCTCTAGCCACGTATACCAAGTAGTACTGACTCCCGCCAAATGTGCGACTTCTTCCCTTCGTAAGCCAGGTGTTCTTCTCCGTGTACCAGCAGGTATACCTATAGATTCAGGCTTTATTTGGGATCGCTTCGATTTCAAAAATGAAGACAAAGCTTCAAGCCTGGTTTTATCATTCATTTCTAAAACCCCCTTCATAACAATTTAACCTAGTAGTTATTATACCAGGATAAACTCTCACTTGTAATAGGATAACCCCGAAGTATAATACAAATATACTATTCATTTGGAGTGATGAAAAATGGAAAGAGTCGTTATTACAGGAATGGGAGTAGTCTCTCCTATTGGAAACAACGTAGAAAAATTTTGGAGGAATCTGACTGAAGGGAAGTCTGGCATTTCCACTATTGATACATTTGACGTAAGCAATCATAAAGCAAAAATTGCAGGAATTATTCGTGATTTTAATGCAGATGAGATCTTAGGAAAAAATGAAGCACGACGTCTAGATCGCTTTACTCAATTTGCTTTGGCTGCTGCTGAACAAGCTTGGACTGATTCTGATTTAGATATTGATGATGTCAATCTGGAAAGACTTGGCGTATATGTTGGTTCGGGGATAGGAGGAATTGAAACATTTATTGATAATGTGGATACTCTTCGAGAGAAAGGTCCAAGAAGAGTCAGTCCAACCCTGGTACCAGCCATGATTTCAAATGCTGCCGCGGCCCAAATTAGTATTAAGTGGAACGCAATGGGACCTACTATGTCACCTGTTTCTGCTTGTGCGATCGGTAATACAGCTATTGGTGAAGCATTCAGACTTATTCGATTTGGAGAAGCTGATGCCGTTTTTGCAGGAGGAGCAGAGGCAGCTATAACAGATTTATCTTTAGCTAGTTTTGGCAATGCTACAGCATTATCAACGAGAAACGATAATCCAACTAAAGCTAGCCGTCCTTTTGATGTAGATCGAGATGGATTTGTCATGTCAGAAGGAGCAGGAATTTTAATCTTGGAATCTTTGTCTCACGCTTTACGTAGAAACGCAAAAATTCACGCTGAAGTCATTGGATATGGTGCAAGTTCTGATGCCTATCATATGGTGGCTACACACCCAGAAGGTAAAGGAGCCTATCTTGCAATGAAAATGGCTTTGAAAAGCGCAAAAATTTCTCCTGAAGAGATTGATGTCATTAGCGCTCATGCAACAAGTACAGAAGTTGGAGATCGTTCTGAGACACTGGCAATCAAAAAACTATTTGAATCAAAAGCTTATCAAATCCCAATAACAGCTAATAAATCTATGCTTGGTCACATGTTAGGAGCAGCTGGAGGCGTGGAAGCAATTGCTTTGGCAAAAAGTTTAAAGGAAGGAATCATCCCTCCAACCATCAACTTGGAAAAGCCTGACTCATTATGTGATTTAGATTATGTACCGGGTATTGCCCGTAAGATGGAAATAAATACTGGTCTATCCAATTCATTTGGTTTTGGAGGCCATAATGCAGCAATCGTTTTAAAAAAATACGAGTGAATTAACTCTCGCATCGTATTTTTAAATGAAAGATCCTCAAGAGAAACTAAGTTAGTTACCATAATGGGTCACTACGAAAAAGCCCTTTTTTCTTAAGGGCTTTTCTTATGTTCATAAAGCCATATTTTTTAAATACCTGTTAGCTACATCGACTAATTTAGTTAACAAAACAGTTAAGGTAAACAACAAACGTGTTTTTAAGCAAGAAAATGAAGGTGTTAATTATTTATTTTTATCAAAGGAATGTATTGCTCAATACTATTACTTCTACAACGATATTTTGATTAAAAAAGGCGACCTTCTTTATCCAAGTAAGTGGATCAAAAACGATGGTTTCACTCTCTATCCAATAGCTAATTTTGATCCAGATGATTATGAATATATATTTTATCCCGATTTCCATACAATAGATATGCAAGAGGTTCTAAATACATTTACAGATATAAAATTGGAAGACGATTTTATATCACTGTTGGCATTAGATGAATTACCTGCATCAGTGGAAAAGATGATTAGAGAAGTGATTGAGCGCCCTAGATCGAATTACTGAACTAAGGTATGCATTACAAGACTGGAGTCGCTTAGACTTCTTTTCAATGAGTAAACCATTACCTAGAGTGAAACGGGATTACCGGTTTGTTTACAAATACGACTCAGACGACACTTCATTTTATAAATTACCAGTTGGTTTAAGAAATGCTAAAGGTGTAGGTGGAGAAAGCATTTATCATAAAGCAGAAAAAGGGACAAGTCTGAAGAAGTTTGGGAAAAAGAAGAATAGATTTATGCAATTGATAAACTAATAAAGGTATATACATATTGCTCATTATGCCAGGGTTTTTCCTGTTTTTTTATTTATCTACATCACTCTTTCAACTAAATTGATATTATGTTGAAAGAGTGGATTTCTTTTTAAGACCCCTACTCCGCTGTTAAAATACAAATACATTAGGATAAAATATGTAAGCAGCATAAGACGTGTTTGTATACTACGAAAAGGGCAATCTAATGATTCCCCTTCTGCTCATTTCTTTTAAACTTGTGCTTTCGCTTTCTCATACTATTTAGCGTAGGCGCAGGCTATTGACTCCACGGTAGGTGACATACCAAAATGCGCAGTAATCATTTACCCGTTTGTCTTTGGTGAAATTTATTTTATTGTTAGGAAAATAACATACATCAAAAACAACAAAATAATATACCTATCAAAGAATTTGACTTTTTCACTTTGAAAATGATTATTTTTTATTACTTTTATAAATAAGAAAGTTAATATAGATAGAAAAAGTATTAAACCAGTTATGGTAGTAATTGGAGACACCATTACCTTAAAATAAGTTTCAGTAACCTTTTCTGGGAAATGCATTAAGATCCTCAATGTTTCATTCACTAAAAAGTGAAAAAAGATAGCCGGAATAATACTTTCAGTATAGATAGTTACTAGTGCAAAAGAGATACCCATTACAAATGCAAAAACCAAATTCCCAACCGTCATATGGTAAATGCTAAAAATAAGAGCACTTAAAATTATTGCCGGTTTTATGTTCATTCTCTGATATTCTTTTAATAATATGCCTCTAAAAAGAATTTCTTCACTAATAGCTACTGAAAAGCCAATCATAATAATGCTGTAAAAACTTATGTTTTTACTACTCTCCATAAGTGTACTAACAATTTTTTCAGCAGAAAGCCATTCGCCAGTTAGTAGATAATATTGAATCCTACCGAATATCACAGATAGCATGTGAACTACAATACCCATTAAAATACCAAGAAGAATATATTTTATATGTACCTTTTTAAGCCGAATGCTAGATAAGGTTATTTTCTTCTTTTTTAAGAAAAGAAAAAGCACATAGATAATTACCAGTTTACTTAAAAAGAAAAATAATTGTTTGTTTATTTGTAAAGAAAGTTCTTGTAATACAATTTCCACAAGAGGAAAAATAACCATAATTAGTATTGTTATATAAAATATAAAGCGATGAGTTTGCTTAATATTAGTACCCATTCTTACCCCTTTGTTATACGAAAATTTCAAATTCTAAAATGCAAACCCTTATTCTAAAAAGGGTTTGCATTTTCACTATTTTTAATTTATTTTGTTGCTACTTTTTTATATTTAATGTAGGTTTCATTTCTTTTTTCTGTTTTTATCAAATTACCAGTTGGGTTATAGGTTTTTAGTGTTCCAGTCAATTTCCATGTTTCTTTGTATTGGTCCCATTTTTTCGTTGCCGAGTATACCCTTTCTCCACCACCAGAAACAGCTATTATATCTTTTATTTCCACCTTAAAGCTAAGGTTAATACTCCATGTTGTAGTATCAGTTATTTTTTTGTGAAAGACTCTTGATTGTCTTGTATCTGTGGCTGTTTTCCAAGTATATTGATTACAAGTAGCACACATTATAGATATACCATTTTCAATATTAGTCATTTCTCCTGTTTTTTCATCTACAAGAACGGGTATTTCTTGACCTAAAAGTACATCAGTACCTAATAGAGTTGTATCTTCTGTCGGAAACTCACCTGGTTGGCTTCCCTCTTTTGTTAAATCAACCTCTTTAGTAGGAGAACTTGCAAAGGTTGATGTTGGATTAAATCCAAACAAAAACATAGGAATTATTAATATAAGATATAGTAACTTCTTCAATTCCTCACCCCATCTAATATTTTTTTAAAAGACCTACAATGATTTTGCATAAACATTCGTCTTTTTTAAATTATCAATTAATCTCGCGTATATATTTCTAGGTATTAATTGCAATTTAATATAAATTAAAAGACGCCACTCACTGCTCTCCCTTTGTAAATTTTACCATATAAGTATTTATTTTTTCACTTAATTAAAAAGTATACTAAGTCTTGAAATAATGAAAGTAGTAGTTTGCATTATAAGATTTAAAAGGTTTTATTAAGAATGTAAGTTACCTCACAAGTTTTACCTTCACACCTCCCGTGAATCCAACTTGATTAAACCTACCTTTACCTTAGTTCGACATTTTATTTTCCTCCCTCACACATCGAAAAAGACAGCCACCCCCGGCTGTCTTTTTCATTTCTATTAATTTATGAAAGCAGGTATCTTATGAACAAAACAAAAAAGAAGACAATTGGTGAAATGACAAATAGCCGGATGCGCTGGGCCTTTGACCCCTCAACTCGTGTTATTAAAAACAAAAAAGGAAAAGGTTCTTATAACCGGAAAAAAGAGCAATCCTATTGAGGATGCTCTTATTTTTTTCTTATTCGATTATTTCTTCATGGCGGTAAGGTAGCTCAATTTCCCGTAAGATAGGTACTTGATCTCCTGCTGTTTTTAGTATTGTTTTTACATACACAGCTTGTAGTGGTTGGAAGATATCTGTTGAAAAATTAAACTTCTCAGATAGGCCTTCGTCAAAATACAATTCGTGTTTAACCGTATAATCATTGAATGGTGGGCACCCTACTGGTGTTGTAACCTTTGGAGAATCAATATTGGCAAACCTTCGATCTGTTCCCTCTAAAGAAAACTTCGTTACAAATTCAGCGGTATCTTGTGAATACTCTCTGTACTCAACAATGATATCTTGGAACCCATACATAAACACCCTCTTATTATCATTGCGGAACCAGTACGGCTGCTTAACTTTGATTTGCAACTCTGTCACTTCCCTTTTAGGAAATGAGAATACCAGCTTCCCTGCTTCTGCAATTTTTTCCGGGACCTCCGTATTGTTCACTTGTTTTGTAGGGTATGTTTCTATTCTACGTCACTCCCCATTTTGATTCTTATATTTTTCCTTGTCCACGATAGTTTTCCGAAGTAAACAAATATAAGCCTTATCGCTCTTATTGGTATTGCACCACAAGCAATGATTCTTCATTATCTTTTATCATCAAAATAAACAAGGCTAAATTTTTCTTCGATTAAGAAAATGACCATAAAAAAAATCTAGTGCAGATGACTAGATTCTCTTTTTAATATCTTCCCTTATCGATTCAATGATAGTACCTGATAAATTTGCTGGAAGAGATGAACCATCCTCAAAAACCCATGTATTAATTATTTCAAGATCTTCTTTTTTAAAAGTAATGCTATAATCTTTCTGATTGTGAGTAAAATCGGCTGTAACCGATTCTTCACCATCAAACTCGTCATCAATAATCATATTTTTTATTTCAAATGGTTTCACGATGTAATCTCCTTTTTATCATTCTTGTATATAGAATTGGCTTTATATGATTGTTTATTCATTTTTTACAGCAAATCAAAAACCGAAGGGTTATTTCAGGAGATGAAAGCTTTAAAACCATTCAGAAATCAAAATGTCGGTACCATCAAATAAGCGTCAAGAAAAGAAAAAACATGTAGGTAACCTAATTGATAATTAATTAAAGATTTCGTTTAATATATAAAGTCAATAAAACATAAAATGATTAGCTTCATGATCACCTTCACCTAATCCGTTTATCACAATCGATTAAATATGACTTCGTTTTCACTGACTGTTCCGGGAACACATGACGTGATACTTTACTACGGTGAAGAATCGAAATTTCAGGCTGTTGATATAAAACTTGTCTTAATATAGGAGTATTAATAGGCAAAAAACTACGGATTAGAGGAAACCGGAGCAAATGTAAAAGGAAATAAATTGCACTATTAAATGTGCCCTCCTGGCAAAACAACATTAAAACAAGCGTTACTTACTGATCAAAGTAAGTAACTCTTGTCTTCCAATCCTTACCCAAGCAATGATTAGTGGGTACTTTTTCTTTCCTACGTTAACACAGGAACTAACTAATGGCCTTATTAGGATTCCCCATCTCCATTATCAAAAAATGAATCAAATCCCCCATCAAAATCCTCTGTTGCCTCTTCAAACATTTCCTCAATATCAAAACCTTCCATCATCTCAGTAAATAGCATCGTCCCTAAAACCCCCACTGCCAATCCACCAACCATTCCAGGTATAGCATTAAATTGGGAAGCGCGAACATTATGCTGGTTTACGGAATAAGAGAAGGGCTGTGTAAAAGCATAAGGCTGATCAATAGCTTCCGTTATATATTTTCCTAGTAGTTTTTCAAGTCCGGCTTCATGTTCAAGAACATTTTGATTTAAATGAAACTCACGTTTTGCTTCAATTTCCTTGTAGCCGCTTTTACAGTCAACTTCCATCCAGACCCGGATACCTGATTCTTCATTGGCAAAACGCATTTCAACTTCATTTACTTGTCCCATGAATTGTTGAGTGGGGAAAAAAGCAAATTCCTGTCCATATTGGTCGAGTTTACCCGAGTCGGCTGTCTCGCGAAAACCTAATTGAGCCATTGAATTAAAAATGGCTTGAATAGAATTCTGGGGTTGGATGACTAGCCGGTCTACATCTTTGCGGTCAACCCCACCCTCAATATCAAGATGTGTATCCAGATAGTATGAGACAGTTCCCCTTGAAATAGGTATATTCGTAGGCAGGACGTAATGAAAAGGAATGACCTTACGTTCTTTGGGGTGAATACAATCTCGATTAACTAATGGTATATGGGCAACTTCCTTAGAAACGCTTCCTTGTTTTAATACCACATTCATCATAAGCCGGACAGTCAATTGATTAATGTTCTGTTCCACCTCACCACCTTGAATGACAACCTCCCCTTGAATGCTTTCTCCCGCTTGATAATTACGATTACCACATTGTAAATCTACAGTTGCGGCTCCTTTTCCTAAACTTGCTAAAATCTTTTTGAACATGCTTCCTCTTCCCTTCGAAATTATCTCAAACCGTCTTAAGAATATGTAAATAAAAAGTCGCGTAATAAGAAATGACAAGAAATCTATTCGCATTTAAGGAAATTTCTAAATTACCCCTATAGTAATACGTCGAAATATGAAAATAGTTTCAAATGAATTTACTGCAGTAGGTGATTTTCATATGATAAAAGGAGTGAGTATAACACCCCTTAAATGCATGCGCTTACATTTAATTCCGCATTGACACTTCTCTTTTTGTCAACAGTTCCGTTCATAATAAAAACGAAAGGCAACACTAAGATTTAAATAATTTCAGTTCATTTAAATCTTACTGGGCAAAGTAATAGTCCTTGCTAATATATATAGTAATAATAGACTTCACTTACAACTAAATAGATGCAAGAACCATTACAATTTCTGGATTATGGATTGTAACTCATCTTGAAGGTTTCCTTTCGAAAAAGCAGAGTGCAGAATTTCATGAACAGTATTTAAGGAAATTTGTAGTTTTTCTTCACCTATTCTAGTTAAACGTGTGTAAATACCTCGTCGATCATCTTCGCATATTTGCCTTTGTAAAACGCCGCAGCTTTTTGCTTCCAGTCTGACTACCAGCCTAGATATAGCACTTTGACTTAATCCTACCATCTCTTGTAATTGTTGTAGCCTCAATTGTTTTTCGCTTGTTTTGGATAAAAAGTATAGAACGTAAAACTCTTTTAACGAAAGGTTATGATTTTTTTGCAAAGCACTTTCCAGCTCATTCGTAATGCTCATTTGAATATTAGTAAGAGATAGCCAATTATCTAAATACTTCTTTTCTTGGTTGTTTTTCATGCACATTCCACCCTGTTCTATCCTTTATATTAAAATTGATAATCTTCATTCAATTAAATTGTTCTAATTCATTAAAAATTAATTTTCCAAAGCCGAAATTTAATGATTTAACTTTTTGAAAAGTACGTGCCATATTGGCGGTTTCCATGTTGTTAAATTGTTCTCTTCATTTTAGACGAGTTTCTTCTTTTTGTCTAAGTTTGAATTATTCCATAAAAAAAACAGTCAAAATGACTGCTCCTTTTTTCATGAATTCAGTGTAACTGAACAGGATCCAATTTCATTTCCACCCCAGTTTAGTGAAAGCTTGTCTTGGTCTGAAAGAGGTCCTACACCACTTGGAGTACCTGTAAAAATAATATCTCCTTTCCCAAGTCCAAAATGCTCTTCTGTAAATTCTATAATCGTTTGCAAATCAAATAGTAAGTCTTTAATATTTCCGACTTGTACACGCTCTCCATTCTTTAACAAGGAAAAATCTAATTGTTCACATGCTTCGACACCTGGAAATGGAATGAAATCACTAACAACTGCTGAATTTTTGAAACCTTTAGCCAAAAGCCAAGGGTGCTGTTTCTGTTTTAACTGTGATTGAACATCTCTAAGTGTTAAATCCAACCCAATTGCCATCGCATCAACCATTTCATCTACTTTCATTCCTGGTTCGTACTGCTTTGCGATATGTATGACAAGTTCAGTTTCAAAATGAACGGAACCCTGATTACCCGGCAAAGTAATTGACTGACCTTTTGCTTCAACAAGTGAATGAGTTGGTTTTGAAAATAAAAAAGGGGACGTTGGGATTTCATTATTCAACTCTTTTGCATGCAAGGCATAGTTTCGACCTACACAATAAATATTTTTAATGTCTTTCCTCATAAAACTCACTCTTTTCTTTTTAGAAATTAAAATTAATGAATGGCTCTATTCGTAAAGATTGTTGTTTTTAAAACAAAACGATTTAAGGTTGATTGGAGCGCAAGTGCGAGACTCCTGCGGGAGCAGCGGGACAGGTGAGACCCCACAGGCGTTTTAGCCGAGGATGTTCACCGCCCGCCCCGCGGAAAGCGAGCATCTGGAGGGGAAATCAACCACACCGCTTTACTTGGTAAATAGCAACAAAATATGAGAAAACAGCCTAATGAATAGTAAAAGGTAACTATTAAGAAATGATTGCCACTTTCCCTAGTCATGACAATCGTCGTTTAATAGTCAGCCAGATTAATAATCACAAATTCAAATAAGAAAAAATCCTCAGATTTAAGTATATTTTATATTTTTCTGACTCTTTATACAACCGTTATACCTGTTAAAAGAAAATCCATTTCGATAACATAATTTCATGTCCGTACAATATGTAAAAATAATCATAACGGATTAGAAGAATAGCTATAAAGAAATTTTTCACATTCTTTGGTGGAACATGCCAGATTTATTGCGTTCTCTTCTTTTGCCTTTATAAAGTGTTTCCTAGTTCGACTGCATAATTCGTGCGAGTTCTTTTTCTAAAACAGCGGGCTCGTTTGCGTAATTGTAAATACCTAAAAACTTCTCTATAGCCTCTGGATGGGAACTGATCAGCTTGTTGACAGCTTCCTGTTGTTCAGATATGCGTTCATTCTTCGAAATTTGGCATCCCATGTGAAACCGAACCATAAACTCATCTTCTATTGCCTTTTGATATTCTTTAGACATTTGATTTGATGTATTGGATTGCCCCTTATATTTTAATAGAATATTGGATAATATACGTGCTCCACATATAGCATCATGGATCCCCTGCGCCATGCCAGGATCTTTAAAACAAACCGCATCACCAACCAACGCCCATCCTTTTCCCATTCCCTTATACCAATAATTATCATATCCCAGTATACCTTTGACAGGTTCAGCGATTTCAGCATCTTTCAAGCGAGCTCCAATTGTTGTATTAGGAAAGTTATCTGTCAAGAGATTGCGCAGACAGCTTTCCGGATTTAATTTCAGCCGTTCTATCAATTCCTTATTTTCTAATGAGAAAATGCCGACAATAACATATAAATCATCATTCGTCGGAAAGAGAATGGCTGTGTTATCTTTTCTATTGTATACTTCAAATTTAGGGACATCATCGTGGCGAAATCCAGAAAAATACCCAAAATAGATGCCGACTGTTGCCGGAATACTTGTTTTGAGTTCACTTTTTACCAGCTTGCGAATAATTGAGGATCGGCCGTCTGCCCCGACTACCAGGCGAGCTAAAAATTCTTGCTTCTTGTTGTTTCCGTCTAAACCTTTCACGCCTATTACTGTTTCGTCATCACGGATGACATCCGTCACACGAAATCCTTCTAAAACGGTAACATTCATTTGAGATTTGGCTTGTTCAAGTAGGATATGATCGAGATAAGTTCTCCTAATGCAATAACAACTGTCCTCACCGTAAACCACAGGGATGAGTCCTTCTATCACTGTATCCTCAAATTGAAATTTAATATCCCGTACCGGTGGGGCATTTGTTTCCAGTAACTTGTCCATTACACCTATTTCCCGAAGAAGAGCGACAGTATTATTGAAAAAGGTATGGGTTGATAATGTGTCCCTTGGAAAAGTCGATCGGTCAACTAACAACACATGGAAACCTGCCTTAGCAAGATAAATTGCCAGAGCAGAGCCGGCACATCCAGCACCGGTAATGATGACGTCATACATCTTATTCATCGTATCACTCCTTTTTCAAGTACCATGATTGACTTGCTTATCCATTAGCAGAGCTTGATAAAAATATACTACATACATAAAATATGGAAGTTAAAACTAAAAAAGTACAGAGAATTCCAAAGTCGACCCCGTCTATGTGAAGAATCGAATTTTTTACTTCATCTTATAGAACTCCCTCATTTAATTCAGGATTTCATCCCACTGGGTAAAGGAATTACAAAGGCATCTCATCTACCACACTATCAAAACAGAAAAGCATTGGTATATCGTTTGCATCTTTAAACCATCAAGTGTTAAAAGCAGACTTTTTCGTTAATATTCTTCCAAATCGGTTTCAAATAAAGTGTACTAAAGAGTGCTACTTCTAGAATTACATAGTATGTATTAATCAGGGGGAATTTTAAAAAGCCAGAATACAAAAGCAACAATAATGAATAGCCGCACATAATAAAAAAACATAGTTCTTTATTAGAGATGTCCTTGATTGGTAAGAATAAATCCATTTATTTTGACAAAAAAAAGAGCCAACAAGTTGTTGACTCTTTGATTTAAAAAGTAGAAGCTAAATCTTTTGATCGTGCTATAGCATTTTCTTTTATTTCTTGTGCTTTATCAGGCATTGCTGCATGTCCTTCAACGAATACACCTTCAAAGGAAGGCACTCCGAAGAATTGCATGATGATTTTTAGATACCGGTGACCCATTTCCATTTCAGCAGCTGGCCCTTCTGAATAAATACCACCACGAGCTTGAATATGCAAGGCTTTCTTATCAGTTAAAAGACCAACTGGGCCTTGATCGGTGTATTTAAATGATTTACCTGCAACAGCTACAGAATCTATATATGCTTTCATTACTGGCGGGAATGAAAAATTCCATAAAGGTGTTACAAATATATATTTATCGGCAGCTATAAATTGCTCACATAACTCTGAGAGTCGACTAACTTTTGCTTTCTCATCCGCCGAAAGTTCTTCAAAGCCCTTTCCAGATTGAAGTTTCCCCCAACCACTGAAAACATCTACATCAATTTCAGGAATATTTTCTTTATAAAGGTCAATATTCACTATTTCATGGCTAGGATTTACTTCTTTGTAAGTGTCAATAAATGCTTTTCCAACAGCCATACTGTAAGATTGTTTATCATCATGAGGATGAGCTGTGATGTACAATACCTTAGTCATTTTGTATCTTTCCTTTCTTTTTACATATTTGAACATTCTAGTTTGTCTTGGAAATTCAACATTTATACATTTACTCTAACTAAAATAACTTTAATTGATATGTATAAAATTATTCGTTACCCGCCCATAAAACGCAGATTTAAGGAAGGTATAAATCTTCTTTCAAGTTTTGAGAAAAAATGCGAATTTGGGATATGATATAACAAGACAAACCTGTTATTTTTAGGAGGCTTTAGAAAATGACGAATGCAATAAAATTTGATCTGCACACTCACCATGAACGATGTGGACATGCTATCGGCACAATTGAGGATTATGTAAAACAAGCCATTGAATACGGCTTGCAATATATTGGGATTTCTGATCATTCTCCATATTTCTATAGTGAGGACGACCATCTCTACCCAACTATCGCAATGGCAAAAAGTGAACTTGTCCCTTATATTGAGGAAGTTCTTCGCTTAAAAGAAACATATGAAGGTAAAATTCACGTGTTATTAGGAATGGAAAGTGATTTCTTCCCTGATCACATTGAAGTCTACCGTGATCAATTTCTTTTACACCCTTTTGACTACATAATTGGATCTGTTCATTATGTTCAAGACATTAGCATTTTTAAAAAAGGGCGTTGGAATGGTTTAACTTCTAAAGAACAGTCAAAATTAAAGAATGAATACTATGAATTAATACAGAAATCTGCAAAAAGCGGAGTGTTTCAAATCTTAGGCCATATTGATGCAATGAAAGGGTTTTATCCTGCCTTTTCATCCATTGAAACAGACAGTATTGAAAAAACGTTAAAAATCATTAGTCAAGAAGATATCGCCATTGAGATTAATACCTCTGGTAAAACAAAAGAGTGTGGTGGGTGGTATCCAGCAGATGACATTTTAGAAAGAGCTCTTTTCTATAATGTGAAGGTAACATTTGGATCAGATTCGCATACACCTGAACGTATTGGCGATGAATTTGAACAAGTAAAAAAAAGACTAAAGGAAATCGGCTTTTCTGAGTGGGCTTACTTTGTTAACAAGCAAAGGATTCTCACTCCACTTTAACCTTCCAGTCAATAGGGTTAGAACTTGTCCAATCGCTTGAGTATCCATTAACAATGTGTATCGTAGGGATGGTTTTTTCAACCCTTTTGCTGCTAAGAAGGGCGATGCAAAAAAAATTCGTGTCCAGGTATCGGTTATGATCCTGCTTCGAATCTCATTACACCCCTCATCTGATCAAAGAATCGGTACCAATCTTTTTTATGAACATAAAATAATCATTAAGCATTCTGTAAAAAAAATTTTAGCACGGTTGCTTACAAGTTCTTACCCGTTCATTTCAACTAATCCCAGTCATCATCTTATTTTTTAGCATAAAATCAAAATATTTAGGGAAATTAATAACTTACCATTCGTTAATCTTATAAAAAGGAGTTGATTTGGGTATGATTGATAACCCATTGCATAAAGAGAATGACGAAAACTCTGTAGAGTCAGTTGAAGGTAAGGATGTTTTTAACTCTTCAATAGGGAGATCCGAAGCCCCTCCAATAACACCGTCAAAAGATCCTGAATTCGATCTTTTTGGCACAGTATTAAACGGGTATCCGTTTTAATTAAACTTCCTTTTTTAATTTACCTTCAGAACCTTGTGAATGGTATTAGAGCATTAGATTTCAAACCTACATTATAATTACCTATATAATAAAGAAGAGCACATATTAGTCACGTATAATATGTGCTTTACTTTTTTATAATTCAAGCGCCCTTTTCTGGATTTATGCTAGTGTACCTAATAATAATAATTCATTTGCCTCTTCGGTTAGTCTATCTCACCTGGTTCTTCACCTGGAATTAACACTTCTCCAATTTTATCGATTGAGTCAAAAGCTGTATTAACCAGTAAGGACCTTGTTATTGGCATATCAAAATCAATATCTTTTTTAGCCTTGAGCCTTATGGTGGCTAATGTATTTTTACCCTCTAATGTTTGTTGAGATCCTTTATGGGAAAATGCCGCCATAATCCGTTGCTCAGTATTCCCTATACCTGCAAGTATAGAGTAATTTAACATATCCTTAGTTACATTGGTTGGTTGAACAATACTTGAATCACATGTACCATCTGCTTGACATTCCTTGACCAATTCATACTTATTCGGATCTAACTTCAGCTCTAAATTAAAGGCATTGATATCCTTTAATCCCACTCCAATTATTTCGACTAAAAATTCTTCTCCTGCCTTTAACTGTTGTTTATTAGGTCTAATATCTAGTAAACCAGCAATTGGCCTACCAGTTGGTATAAGTGGTGTTTTCCCTAGTTGTCCTGCTACATACATTAAATCATAAGCATCTATTACCCCATTGTAATTAATATCAACCTTTGATACTTGATCCCATGCTGTATCTGTTGTATCAACACCCATGTAGCTAGCAAAGAATAGTAAATCTTCATCATCAAGTGCACCATTTGGTATATTTTCACCTACAACCGTTCCTACTGTTTTATCTTTTTTATATGGTCTAAATTCTTGAGCGGAACCAAATTTTCCGACAGCATCAGTAATTGTCAACTTGATGTATCTAGCTGTCACGTTATTGTCAAAGGAAATGGCTTTAATATCTTTATTTCTTTCGAATGTTCCATTAGTGACAATACTTTTATACGTTATACCATCTAAACTGACATCTAAATTATATTTTAAGATAGTTCCATTTCCAGCATCAGGTCTAGGAAGATACTCTAACTTATCTAATTGGTATGCTAACTTCATATCAATTTCATAGGTATGAGGCAATACATTCCCATCAGACCATTCAGTATGCCATAAAGTATTATCGTCACCATCTACAGCTTTAGACCCTTCGCTGCCCGGTTGTTCACTACTTGCTTTTGCTGTCATATTCTTAGGTACGTTTCGATACCGATCAAGCTTTGTTCTAGCCTTAACTTCATCACTCCAATTTGATACTCCCTTTGAATTTGCTGCCCTTACTCTGTAAGAATATTCTGTATCAGCTGTTAATCCTGAATGAATATAGAAAGGTACTTGTTCACTATCGGTTGCCTTAAACACATTTGTATAGATTACACCATTAATCAATAGATCATAAGTATTCTTACCATCAACTTCATCCCAATTTAATTTGATACTTTTATCCGTAATATTTTCATCTTTTGCTCCCAGGCCTGTCGGAACATTTGGTACTGCTTCATCCACTACATCCTTAACTTGGGTATTATTGAAACCATCTACCATCAATTTAATAGTATTAGCTGAAACATTGGTTTTCCCAACCTTAACATAGAGTTTAGGTGATGTAGTTATCTTCGTTTTTTCAAATTCTGAACCCTTTGTGGAATATTTATTAAAGGTTGGATTCTCATTAAAGAAATACACATTATCAGAACTTTTGTATTCTTCTTCAGTTATGACTTTTCTTAATACAACATCTTTACCTCCAACTTTAACAGATACTTTCTTTGGATTTTTACGTGTATTTACAATGAATTCTGTACCTCTATTCCTAACTATGCCAGTATATCCTTTTCCTTTTGCCTTCCCAACAGTTATAACAACCCTTTCACCTTTAACATCTGAGATGATATTGGTTCTAGTGTTTTTATCCTTTTTATATTCATTAGTTTTCCCATCATCTTCATATAATGTAAATTTTGATTTTCCAGATGGGTATACGTCAAATATTCTATTATCAGAGCCATCCAATTGATTAATAGAATTGTTTTCAGGAGACATAGGAATAATAGCACCTGCCTTAACAAATACAGGGGTCTTCCATAATGGAGCACTAAAATTATTGATGACTGAACCACCCTTGTACTGATCACCTGTAAAATAATCGATCCAAGTTTGTTTCTCATCAGGAAGATAAATTCCGTTTCTTACACCGGCTGTATGATCATTTTCATTATATACTGGTGCCACTAATAAATTTGGTCCCCACATATATTGATATTGTGTTTCTGTACCATACGTATATGGATCATTAGGATATTCTAACATCATCCCTCTAATCATAGGCATTGATTTTGATGTTGATTCTTCTGCAATCGTATATATATACGGCATCATTTGCGCTTTCAATTTTAGATACATTCTATTAATGGAAGCATATGGTTCTCCATAATTCCAAGGATTTTTCGATTTACTATAATCGTCACCTGAAGATGCCCATCCATCCATATCTATTTGAATAGGAGTGAATGCCTTCCATTGGTAATCTCGTGTCTGGATGACTTTATCTCCCCCAAATATACCATCCATATCTGAACCTACATTTGGATTTCCTGATAAGCCTGCTCCAATGTAAGTTGGGATATGCATTCTTATATATTCCCAATCTCCGCCATATTGGTCACCAGACCATAATGATGCATAACGTTGCGTACCTGCCCATCCATCAAGAGAAATTACGAAAGGACGTGCTCCTTGAGAGTTTTCAGCTTTTTGTATTCCTTCGGCCGCTTGACGTGTTGCATTTAAAGCCATAGAATATCCTTGTCCAACCCATGCAACATCAGTCTTTATTGCTCTTACACCAGCTTGAACTTCTCCGTCAAGGTCTCTGCGTAAAGGACTATCCTCTGGCAAACTAGGATCTGGATATAGATTACTTTGTGTCCATAAGCCTACCTCAACATCTTTCGCATTAGCTTCTTCGACAAAACTCTTTAGATTGTCTATTCCGCCATAACCGCAACCATACCCATCATTTGGTAAAAACCAACCTATAGGCATATCATTATTGCCATATTCATTTAGATTATTTAGTCCATTATTTAATAGTGTTCTTTGGTCCTTATGACCATTATGAGTTCCATTAAAACAATCCGCCTTCCCTAAATAAAACCCATATTTCGGCATAAGAGCAGCTTTACCGGTTAATTCAGTATATTCACCAATGATTTTTGGAATCGAATCTTGTACAAAATAATAAGCATCAAATCTTTTTTCATTATGAGAAAAGCTGGCTGTCTTAGAAAAATTATAAACTCCTGGCTTAAACGTATTACGCATCACACCATATCCTTCAGTACTTAAATAAAATGGAACTGGACTAGAAGCAGCACCTGCATCCCAACCACCACCAATCGCAATATTTATTGAAGTGTTTCTATGCGAATAGTATCCATTTTGTTGTCCGCCACCATAAAAATATTCATTATCTTTCGTTGCAAGAGTTTGTAATGTTTTTTCATCATTATATTTAAGCGGCTCTTTTTCACTCCATAGAACTTTAGATTTAGTTTTATCATATAAGCTCATCTTAGAAGTTGCTATTTCAATTTTTAACTCTACAGATTTTGTAGAAATCTTATAAAAATTTGCATCGCTTTTATTAACCTTAATATTTATTTTTCCGTATTCTTTATTGTAATCGCTCACATTTTTGTCAATTATCCTTGTGACGTGATCAGATTTATTCGGAGTCGGATATTCTGGAAAGTCTCCTGCTGGGTCCAAGTGCAATCTAAATAAGTTATCCTTAAGGAAACTTATTTTTATTTTTTCACCTGTTGAAAAATCAAGATATACATCATTTCCGTCTTTTATGATTTTCGTTACTTTTCCAATTTTCTTAAACGTTTCATTAGCTACAGTCGAACTATTTACGCTATTATCGCCCGAGGCCTTACCAGTTAAAGGAACTATTATTAACCCTATAATGACTATTAAAAACAAGCTTGCAATTTTTTTACAATTATTAGCATTCTTCATTTTTCTTTTCAACAAAATATACCTCCCTTACAAATATTAATTATTCTCTTATGTTTTGCTTTTTACGACTAACTGCTAAACCTTCAAAGTCAGGTTCGGTCATGGTCCATTTCCTTTGAAAAACTAGAAACCAACAAAAAAGGTATTACCTCACGAACATTATAATAATAGTATCTTATTAATATTTACCATAATGGTAGTCATTGCTTGTGAAGTCTCCCACCCTCCCATTAAAATCTCGCAGTAATATCTTCTTCCGGTTAAACCGCAGCATATTATTTAATAGCATCTTCTTCATTTCAACCTCTTCTATACCTCTCTACACCATCAACAGCTGTGGCTTGAACATCTAACTTCTCATTCAGGACAACGTAATCAGCTATTTTCCCGCTTGATATGCTACCTAACTTCTTATCTTTTCCTATGCTTGCTGCTGGTGATAATGAAGCACTGTGCCATATTTTGTACAGCGGCTCACTGCTCCAACTTTTTAAATTTTTCACTCCATCTATTAGTTTCAAAGTGCTGCCAGCCAATGATCCTGTTTCTGTGCGAGCCATGCCATCTTTCATTACAGCAATGAATTCACCTAGTTGATATTCTCCATCAGGCATTAACCCTGCGCGCATACAGTCCGTAATTAGTACAAGCTTGTCCCCTTTAACACGTAATGCCAATGTTGCAATGTCTGGATGTACATGAAAACCATCACAAATTAATTCAGCAAATGTGTTAGGATTCATTAATGCCGCACCTACCGCACCTGGGTTACGATGATGTAATCCTGACATGCCATTAAATAAATGGACAAAGGTTTGGGCACCCGCATTAATAGCCCTCTTACAGCAATCATGACTTGCGGCCGTATGTGCTATGCAGACAAATACACCTTCTTTACTAACATTACTAATAAACTCTAATGTGTTGTCTCGTTCAGGAGCCAGGGCAATTTTTACAATACTTCCTTCTGAAAGCCTCTTATATTCTTGAAATTCCTCATAATCTGGATCCCGAAAATAAATAGAATTTTGTGCCCCTTTATGTTGTTCAGAAAAATAGGGGCCTTCCAAAAAAATACCTTCTGATTGTGCACCAGGCAGTCCTTGTCTGACCGCTTCCGTTATCGCTACAATAGCTTGATTCAAATCTCTTTTAGACGATGTCAATGTTGTTGGTAAGAAACGCGTAACACCAAGTTGTAAAATTGCTTTCGAGATTTCATGAACTGCTTCCGTCGTTCCGTCCATGATGTCATAACCTTTAATTCCATGAATATGAGTGTCAAATAAACCCGGCGCAATTATATATCCGCTCCAATCGACCACATCGGAATATGAAGGAACCGTTTCTGAAAATCCACCAAATAATCCATTACTTACTTGCAAATATCCACCTAGCTTTTCTTCATTCTCCATTAAATATCGTTCTGCTTTGATATAATATTTCACTTTGTATCCGCTTCCTTTTTTACATTTATATTCCAGCTGCATCTTCTTCTATTTGTTTCTGTATTTTTTTAAATTCCATTATATTTTCTTTACCATCTTTTAACATTTTTTCAACAAATGCTTCGAGGCTGAGTTCTCGGTGAAATAGTCCGCTCAACAACATAGGTAAGTTTGTTCCAGCTATTACTCGAATATTATCTTTACATGACGCAATTGTAGAGCACACATTAAATGGAGTTCCACCCGCCAAGTCTGTAAAACATACAACTCCTGCTCCTGTTTCTACATTGTCAATAGCTTTTGAGACAGCTTGCTCTAATATTGATACATCTTCTTCAAACGGAATAACCTCTACTTGCTTTACTTCTCCAGCAATTAACTGAACCGACTCCAACATTCCAGTTGGAAAATAACCATGTCCTGTTAGCACAATTCCAATCATATATTTCATCCTCTCTTTTCAATAGTTTGTGTTAAGATATTAAAATTATAAAATATTAAAGTAAGATCCTATTAAGCCGACTACAATAGTTAGGCCAATCAACATTAAAGGAGAACGCCCCTTTTTAAGTAACCAGTACATTAGTAACGTATATAATAACGGCAGCATCGCTGGCATGATCATATCTAATACATCTGATTGGATATTTAATTTTGCGTCTCCAGATTTCCAAACATAATCAACTTTAAATGCTACATAAGTGGCAATTAATCCTCCAACTACTGTCAAACCTACAATTGAAGCAGCACGGGAAACGAATTTTGTACCATCCTTTAATTTCACAATTGCTTTAACACCTGTTTTATATCCATAGTTCATTAATCCGAACCGGACACCAAAGTGAATAATATTAAATGAGATTAAAAATACGATTGGTCCAAGGGGGTTCCCCTCTACCGCTAATGAAGCACCAATACCCGCTGTAATCGGTAGTAAAGTAAGGTAAAACAATGCATCCCCTATACCACCAAGTGGACCCATCATAGCAACACGAATGCCACGAATAGCCTCTCTATCTTCTTTCTTTTGTTCCATTGCTAAAATCACACCCATAATAAATGTTACTAAAAACGGATGTGTATTAAAGAATTCCATATGGTCTTTCATTGATTTACTTAAATCTTTTTTATTTTTATGAATATGCCTTAGACCTGGTAAAATGGAGTAAAGCCATCCAGCCGACTGCATACGTTCGTAGTTGAAAGATGCTTGTAATAGTAAAGAGCGCCATACTAAGTTTCGTAATTGCTTTTGCTGTAAATCCTGAGCTTCAGTTACATCTTCATAATTATTAGATGCCATCGGTGATTTCCTCCTCACTAGGCTGAAATTTATCTGGACCTTGTTTTTCTTTGTTTTGGTAAAAGTCATACAATGCGATTGCCAAACCAATTAATGCAATTGCCAGAATTGGCATTTTTAAATAAGCTGCTGCGACAAACCCTATAATAAAGAACATGATATATTCGACTTTCATCATAATTTTCAATAACATTGCAAATCCAATTGCTGGCATAATCCCTCCAGCAATGGACAATCCGCCAATAATCCATTGTGGCACTGTTTCAACAAATCCTGATGCTTTTTCTGCTCCAAAGTAAATGGGTAAAAACGCAATAACTGCATAGAATGTAAACAGAATTAACAAGCCTAAATAGTTTATCCGTTCAATACCTTTATAATTTGCTTCTAGTGCATATTGATCGGCTTTGTGCATCATTGGTGCAAATACTGTGAAAAATAAGGTAATTAACCCTTGAACAGCTACAGCAAACGGAATGGCCACCCCAACTGCAACTTTTGGGTCCTGACCAGCAATAATACCAAAAGCTGTCCCAATTACTCCTCCAATAACAACGTTCGGCGGTTGTGCACCAGCAAGTGGCACCATCCCCATCCAAATTAACTCCAAAGTTCCTCCAACTATCAAACCAGTCTGAACATCCCCTAAAATTAAACCAACTACAAGCCCCGTAACTACCGGACGGTGAATATGGGTTAATCCATTAAATAGATCGACACCGATAATCCCTGCCCATAAAGCAATTAATAATGCTTCAAATAACATAGGTTATCCCCCCAATGAATTTACGTTCGTCCATTATTTTTTTAAAATAAATCTAATATATTTAGTCCCTTTTCGCTTGGCACTCCTCTTAAATCTAACTTCACACCTAATTCTCCCAGACGTTTAAAAGCAGCGATATCTTTTTCATCAACAGATACAGTAGATGAAATCTGCTTTTTCCCTTCTTCATAATGCATATTTCCAATATTCAACTGATCAATTGGCACTCCGCCTTCCTTTAGCGCCAAAGCATCGTGCACATCTTTAACAACTAAGAATATTTTTTGATGAGGAGAGGCTTTATGAATGACGTCAATCGTTTTTTGTAATGAAAAAAAGCGTGATTGAATAACATCAGGCAATACCATATCCATTAAATTTTGTTGAATTTCATCTGTGGATACCTTGTCATTCGCAACGACAATTAAGTTTGCCCCCAAATGGTTGACCCATGTAACCCCCACTTGACCATGTATTAAACGATTATCGATTCTGGTTAATAAAATATTAGGAGCTGACATTAAGATTCTTCCTCTCATAAATGGAATTTTTTTTCGACATTTTAAGTTTATCTGGAGAAAACCGATTTGCCTTGACTTTTTCTTAGCTAGTGCTTGAAGGAAATAATATAAAACCGCGCAATGTGAAAATCACTTTGAAAATGTATATGTCCTCATAATCTCTTTGTATAAGTAACCCGTGACATAAATAATTCATTTAAAATTGATTTCGGACCATTACGAAAGCCTAGTGATGAATCATGAATCGTGACAACTTGACCTGCATATAGTACAAGCATCTTCAATGCTGCTTCGTATGTAAGCTGCCCTAGTATATGCCCAATCCTAAATAATACGATCAAAGGCAAAGTCAAAATTGCCTCAATACTGCCTGTTATAGAATCGACTAAAAGCCCAGCATTACAAAAAATTATCCTTATCTTCTGAAAGCGTTTCCACAGAAACTAAAGAAAAGTCAGCCAATGAAAAAGAAATGCTGGGTGTTGCAGACACCGGATTTTGTTGAGGTTGGTTTTTAACTGATTAAGGAATGGCAGCCAGACCATTCACAATTTTGTATGAATGAATTTCTTTCTCATCAAAATTATCTTCTATAATCCCTGAGCACACGCAGTGTCAATCATTTCCTCGAGTAACTCAGGGATTTCACGGTAAGCCCACCTGGCAGCTTCCACTTCGTCAATCAACATGCAGGCGACAGGGTTTGATTAGGGCATTGGACCTTACCACTCAATCAATTGAGTGAAAACCGCTTGATTCATTAATTATTGAACCAGTGATGAATCACTTTTTCCACATCTAATTCCTGTCTTCATTAAACGTCACGATGCTTAAATCGAATTATTATTGTACTTTCTCGAACCAGGAACTGGCTGTCTCTTTTAATACTACATTCAGTTCTTCAATATTTCTTTTACCCGTATCTTGTAACCAGGCACGTCCTGCTTGTTCTCCCCTTTTAGCAAATGATGCCACACCATCTTTCCAGGTTGCCCGGCCGCATAACACACCGTTAAAGGTAGAACCGGATTTTTTGGCAAATTTCAATGTTTCTTGGAAAAGTTTTGCACTTACCCCTGCACTTAAGAAGATAAACGGCAGTTCTGTTGCTTCACTCTGTTCATTGAAAAGAAAGGCAGCTTCTTCTTTGCTGTAAACAATTTCGCCTTCTGCATAACCTTCCACAAAGTTCATATCTACCGGAACTTCAACTTTCAACACATCAACTTGATATTGAGGTTTGGAGAACTCCTTCATGGCCCTTATCACTTTATTCGGTTTCACTTTTGCGTACTCTTTACTTTTCACATCATTAATTCCAGCATCATAAGTAACAATTTCCAAGAAAAATGGAAGATCTTCAGAAGCACACTCGGATCCAACACGTTCCATATAGACATGCTTATAGTTATTGATTTTCTCTTCTTCATCTACATCATAATAAAGTAAGAATTTGATAGCATCAGCACCGGACTCCTTTAAACGTTTTACTGAATATTCCGGTAATAAATCAGGCAACCGGCCCACTTCTGACGCATCGTAACCGGTTTTTTCATAGGCCACTAATAAACCTGCGTTCTTATCACGGACCTTTGCTGCCGGCAGACCATATTCTGGGTCCAAAAGAATAGCGGTTGCAAACGGTGTTAATTCCTTAGAAACCAATTCTTTAAAACGGATGATACCTTCGTCTACCACTTGATTTGCTTCGCCAGACGCAATCATTTTTTTCAATGAGCCACGTTGATCGATGGCTAATGCTCCAATCACGCCATTTTCATCCGATAAACGTTTAAGAGCTTCTAACTTATTTTTGGTGAAATCTAACATTTGCATTCTCCTATCAATCTATTTTTTCAACTTTTACTAAATCAAAGTACTGTTTAAATTTGTTTAAATTAATAAAACCGGTTACGGCTTCCATTGTATTTAACATTCCTGTGGTCATAGCCGTTTTCAGTACAGACTCCACCGTTTGATTTCGGTTCAATGCCACAGCTAACCCAGCAATGGTCGCATCTCCGGAACCTACAGGATTGACCACATCTATTTTTGGAATCGTAACCTGATAATAATCGTCCCCATGCCTGACAAAGGCACCTTTATCACCCATGGACACAACAATCCACTCAATACCCTTAAAAATGTCACGGTTTAATGTTTGTTTCAAATCGATGATTCCAGCTTCAGCTTCGAAGCCAAACAGCTGAGACAATTCCGCAGTATTAGGCTTGATGGCAAATGGTTTTTTCTCATGTTTCAAGACTTGTTTTAAAGCTTCCCCTGACGTATCAACAACCACGGGCTTTCCCTTATTAGAACAGATTTCAACCATTTTAAGGTAAAAGTGAGTTGGTAACCCTTTCGGTAAACTTCCTGAAATCGTAACAAGTGAAGCAGTTGTAAGCAGACATTCGAATTTTTCTAAAAAAGCTGTCCCTTCTTCTTTGGATAACGTCGGTCCAGATTCTAATATCTCTGTTTGCTTTCCCTCATGAAGAATGGCAATACAATTTCGTGATTCTTTTTTGATTCTCAAAAAGTCATTGGGAATATTGCTTTCATTTAATTCCTGAACAATGTATTCACCAATCGTTCCGCCTAACACACCTGTCGACAAGACCTCTTCTTCCATTTGTGCAATCACTCGGGCAACATTCAAGCCCTTTCCACCAGCCGTTTTTCGTACCGTTTCCACCCGGTTGACAACATCAATCTTGAATCGATCAACCGGATAAGAAATATCGACCGATGGATTCATTGTTACAGCTAAAATCATCGTAATCACTCTTTCTAGTTGTTGTTTAGGCTTAATAACAACAAACACATTTCATATAAGTCGGATTAAATCAAGCTCAGGATTAAACACATTAAAGTCTGCAATTTTCCCACATTCGTTAAGCAAGTGGTTTCTGCAGCAGTGGCATTACATCATGGCTGATCATCAGGTCTTAATAAATATCGAATTCTCCATCTTTATTTTCCAGACAAACAGGGGCTACCATCTATTCCTCAAGTTATCTGCAAAAATAAAAGTTGACATGCGTCTTTCCCCTTATTCTAAATACCACTTAAGCGTTCAAGTACTTTCTATTTACTCATATTCGTATACGGTTACGCCCTTCACTACACGGTTAACCGTTCCTGTCGGTGAAGGCGTATCCGGTGTATTACCGACTTTTACGGAAGCTAGGAGTGAAACAGTTTGCCCTATCATGACAAAAGGTAATGCCAGGTAAACATCCGGTATGGACTGAGCATCTCTGCTAAATAAAAACGTGTTCCCAACAAACCTGGTTGTGCCATCGACTTCGATGGCACAAATGTAGTTGGCAATGTTATCTCGCTGCAATTCATTTAACATATCCAAATCATATTGACGTGTATAAGGGTGATTAGAAACAAAAACAAAAACCAACGTTTTTTCATTGACAAATGATTTAGGCCCGTGCCGGAAACCCAATGGCGAATCAAATGCTGTAACAATTTTACCCGCTGTTAGCTCTAATACTTTTAACTGCGACTCTCTCGCTAAGCCTTCTAAACTTCCTGAGCCCAGATAAATGATCCGGTCAAAATCACGATCGATGATTTTTTGGATATCCTCTTCTCTACGAATAACACTTTCACCCATTTGGCAAATCGTTTGGACAATTGACCCTTTTTTCTCCAATGGCAGCGGATCAAAAACAAGTAATGTTGTTAGCGTCATGCATGAGTAGCTGCCGGTCATGGCAAATCCTTGATCATTGGCTCTTTCGGGCATCAATAACAAAAGATTGTGTTCATCACCTTTTGCCCTTTTCGCCAACTCGCCATCATTAGCACAAGTAATCGTTAACTGGTAGAAGTTCGTTACGATTCGTTCAGCTAATTCAACTGCTGCAACACTTTCAGGGCTATTGCCGCTTCGAGCAAATGAAACCAACAAGGTTGGAAGATTTGCTTTTAAGAATTCATAGGGGTTTGACACCAAATCGGTAGTCGGAACACTCAGCAATTCCCACTTTTTTTCATCCACTTTTCCTTTCAAATAAGGTGTGACCGTATCACCGACATAGGCAGATGTTCCAGCACCTGTAAAAATGACACGTATTCGTTCGTGTTGCTCAGCCAGTTTTTGCAAAAAGACTTGAATCTCTACGTGTTTCTTTGTATACAATAAATAGGTCTCATCCCATAAAACGGGTTGTTGCTTGATTTCCTCTGTAGTAATCGATGCACCTAACGAAACTAATTTTTCTTTATCAAGTGTAAACATCTCCAACACTTCTCCTTTTTTATAATTTCTCGAATACTCGCAACCCTGCACCAACTACGCCATTATCCTGCTTCAATGTGCTGATGCTCATTTGGTCTAAAATGTGTTGTTGTTCAGGTAATTGGTAGCTTTTTAGCTTTTCTTTCATTAATTTAAGCAGAAAAGGATTGTTTACGATGACACTGCCTCCGAAAACGATTTTATGTGGATCCAATAAACAGGAAATCGTATAAAGTCCTTGAGCTAAGTTGTCAGTCACTTCTTCAATGATTGGTAGATATTCACAGTCCCCATTTGCATAGCCTGCAAGGACTTCTTTAGTGGAAATTTTCGCCACTTGCAATTCCTTTTCTGCCAACTTTTCAATGGCAGGTCCAGCAGCCACTTTTTCTAATCGCTTATTTCCCTTCTTGTATGCCTTCGAAAATACCGGTATCAACCCAAGTTCCCCGGCGAATCCGGCCCCTCTGAAAAATGAACCATTTTGAATGATGGAACAGGAGATTCCAGTACTAATAGTCACATAGACAAATGCCTCATTCCGCTTTACCTGAGCTGCCTTCCACTCGGCAAATGCCGCCATATAGACATCATTATCAATACTTATCTGGTCGAGTCCGAATTGCTCCCGTAAACGAGCAGTGATGGGGAACTGTTTCCACGGTAAATTGTTTTGAAAAATGGCAATGCCATTTTCACAATCCACTTTACCTGGTACACCCACACCAATGCCCTCAATGTCAACTAAGGAAAATGATGATTTTTCTAGTACTTTTTCCACTGCTTCTAAAACTCTGGCAAACATTTTTTCCCGATCTGAAGGATCACTTTTTACATCCACGCGCTTTAGCAATTCTCCCGATTCCGTAATGATACCAGCTGCAATTTTTGTCCCTCCAATGTCAATGCCGATTGCCCTTTTCATTTTCCTGCACCTCTTATTCCTATCCATCTTCTACTTTTTGAATAGTGATTCTCAACACTTCAACTTTTTCCCACTTCCGCAAATAGTCAATTCTTTCAGATTCTCATATCCACTTACATGATCGGGTTGTTGGTACAAGTTTTGTTTAATAAAAACTCATAGCTAAAATACTATGAGTTTGTTAAAACGTAAATTCAAAATAAATGTGTTTACAATAAGTGTGCCTGCCAAAAACTGGACACACAATCTATCCTTATTTATTTTACACCACCGCTACTTATTGGGTCAACCCAACAAGTAGCAATATACTACAATTAATTTAGATTTAGGTAAAAGTTAGCCTTATTGAATCTTGTATATTTTTCTATTTATTTTCCGCCTGTTACTGCAATTCCTTCAATAAATTGTTTTTGCAAGAAGATAAATAAAATCAGCATTGGCAGTATCGCTAAAAAGGAGCCTGCCATAAGTATAGGATAGTTTGTTAAATATTGACCTTGGAGTGATGACAATCCGACAGAAAGTGTCATTGCTTCTGGAGAACTATTTACGATCATTGGCCACATCAATTCATTCCAGCTCCAAAGAGTAGTAAAAATACCCAAAGCAATCAAACCAGGTTTGGCGAGTGGCAACATTATTTTCCAGTAAATTTGGAAATGGTTACAGCCATCAAGCCTGGCTGCCTCTTCTAGTTCTTTTGGAAGCCCCATAAAGAATTGCCTTAGCAGGAACGTACCAAATGCACTAAACAGACCTGGGACTATTACCGCCTGTAATGTATTTAACCAGCCAAGTTCTACCATAATCATATATTGCGGGAGTAAAAACACTTGCCCTGGTACCATTAATACCGATAAAGCCAACATAAACAGAATATTCCTGCCAGGAAATTCAATCCGGGCAAATGCATAGGCGGCTAACGAACATAAAAATAGCTGGCCTGCTGTCCGGACAATTGTAATTATAAAGGTATTGAACATAAATTTGAAAAAAGGCAAAAGTCCAAAAACCTCTATATAGTTCCCCCATTGGAAATCCTTCGGAATTATTACAGGCGGAACATGAATAGACTCAGCATAAGTTTTTAATGAGGTTAAGATCATCCATAAAAAAGGCATGACCATTGCCACTGCTCCTACAATAAGGGCGAGATGGATAAGGAATGTCTTACTTGTAACAAACTGTCTTGTTCTTTCCAATGGTTCTCCCTCCTTTAGTCATAATGGACCCATTTTTTCTGTAAGACCATTTGGATTGCAGTGATAATCAGGATAACGATTAATAATAGAACAGCGATTGCTGCTGCATAACCCTTATCGTTTAAAACGAAAGCGTGCTGATAGAATAAATAAACAACAGATTGTGTGCTTTCCAAGGCTGTACTACTTTTTCCAATCATCATGAAAATCAAATCAAACACCTGAAAAGCTCCAATTAGAGAAGTGATGCTTACAAAGAAAATAACTGGAGAGAGCAGTGGCAGTGTGATTTTAAAGAACACACTGATTGGGCCTGCTCCATCCATTTCCGCTGCTTCATAATACGACTTTGGAATTCCTTGTAGTCCGGAAAGGAAAATGACCATGTTATAACCAATTCCACTCCAGATTGCTACCACAATAATAGAATACAAGGCAATTTTCGGATCACTTACCCACTGTGGACCCTTGATCCCAAATAAAGATAAAAGATAGTTTAGTAGTCCATAATCAGAATTATAAAGCCATTTCCAAACCATTGCGATGGCAGCAGGCATAGTAATTACGGGTAAGAAATATAATGTGCGATAAACAGAAGTCCCTTTAATTTTCTGGTTTAGGAGTACCGCTATTAGAATAGAGAAGAAAATCCCAACTGGGACTGTTATAATAATATAAATCCCCGTATTCTTAAAAGATTTAATAAGGTTAGTGTCCTCAAGCATCCGTTTATAGTTATCTATCCCCGTCCACTCATATTGTCCAAATGCTCCCCATTCGGTGAAACTAAAGTAAAAGGTCTGAATGATAGGCCACAGGTAAAAAATGAACAAACCTAACATGGTAGGAGCAATCATGAGATAAGCCCAAAAGAAGTCTGAACTTTTCCTTGTCTTCGGTAAGTTAGAAACCTTAAGTTTTGTATTCGTTTTGACTTCAACCTGTAAAGGATGATCCTTCACTGCATTCACTCCTTTTAAGGAAAGAAGAGAAGAATCATCTTCTCTTCTTCATTTTTTCTATTTCTTGGATAGCGCCTCATTTGCCTTTTCTGTTAACTCTTTTACAGCGTCCTCTACACTTTCTTCTTCGCTCCAAACCTTTTTAAGAACGTCCGTTTCATACTGCCAAATTTCTCCTGTTCTTTTCACACTAGGCAGTGGAACAGAATAATCGACACCATCAATAAAGGCTTGAAGATTTATATTTGGAACGGCTTGTACCCAAGCATCTTGTGTATCATTATAAGCTGGAATAACCGTTCCTGTTTTTGCAAATATTTCTGCTGCTTCTTTAGAGCCTAGGAACTGGACAAACTTCCATGAAGCATCTTTATGCTTTGTGTTAGCCGCAATTACATTGGCTAGCCCATGAATAGCAACCGCGCGCTGTTTTCCTTTTGGTACTACAGCAACATCTATATCAGGATTATTCTTATACTCCTGTACCATCCAAGGACCATCAAACATCATCGCTACTTTTCCTGAAGAGAATAATTCAGAAGCGGCTGTTTCTGTCATTTGAGCTTGTGTTGGAGATAATCCCTCCTTAATGAAACTAATATTATAATTAAGTGCATCAATGGACTCCGGTTGATCAAAACCTACGGATTTGCCATCGTCTGAAATAATATAGCCGCCATTTTGCCAAATGAAATCATAATAGCCACCTTGGTTACCCATTAATGCAGCATAGCCCCAAATACCTTTCTCTTTATCTGTCAGTTTTTTAGCGACTTCCTTTAACTTATTCCAATCCCAAGTGTCATCTGGATATGGCACACCTGCTTCATCAAAGATTTTTTTGTTATACCATAAACCTGTTGTATCAAAGTCTTTTGGAATACCAAATATTTCTCCTTTAACTGTATAAAGTTCAATCAAAGATTTCGGATAATTATCTAAGCTAAGGTTTTCTTTTTTTGCAAGGTCAGTAAGTGGGAGGATTACCTTTCCTTCTGCATATTGGTCAACATGGGCACCATTCATCCACATAACATCTGGCAGCGCCGCGCCAGTTGCAGCAGTTTCAAGTTTTTGGAAATACTGACCGTAAGGAGTGATCTCCGTTTTCACTTTAATGTTCGGATATTTTTCGTTAAATAATTTGATAACTTCATCTATGGCAGTGACTTGCTTCTTATCCCAAAATCCATAAGTAATTTCAACCTTTCCGTCGCCTGATGCAGTATCATCATTACTACATCCGGCTAATCCTATTAATCCTAAAATCGCGGTTATAAGCATTATTAGCCATTTTTTCATCATGTTACCTTCTTTCAAATAAAGTTAAGTAAGTACTCCTAAAACATGAATGGTTTTATGACAAATCCCCCATGATAACCCTTACATTTATTTCATCCTTTAAAACTTTTTCACTGCATAACTGAGAAATACGTACGAATGCGATTTGTATAGGGCTTACCACCTCCACTAAATAAAATAGGCTCGGAAATTAAAAACAGGATGTGAACAAATTTTCTTTATTTGAATCTAAACTCCAAAGAAAATGGTAGATGGTACATCTCTCTTAATATAGGGAAACTACTTACCTATTGGTTTTTCTTTTAAACTATTATAATAATCGTCAATATTAATGGATTGCCCCTGTTTTAACCTTGACTCTTCAGCAGCAAATGCCATTAGGTGACTTCTTACTGAAGCAAGTGCCGAAGAAACACTATCTTGTTCATTTCCATATTGAATTTCTCTCAAGAAAGTTCTAATGATGCTGTTATCCCCACCACCATGTCCACCAATGGGATTGTCAAATTTTATTACCGTTTCATGTTTGGTGAGAAAATTAAAAATCGAAATACTATTTTCCTCCATATTCCCACGTATTTCTCCTTTTGTTCCCATTATTTGAACAATACGAGTTTGCTCCCTTGTGAACCCGCACATACTAAACGTTGCTGTTGCTCCACCCTCGAATTCCATATTTACAACTTGATGATCCACCACATTATTATCTGAACGATATACGCATTTACCAAATGGAGTTTCATTCAATGCTTTTATTATTCCTTCATTTGTATAGTCTTCTGTAAATTTCCTTGCCCATCCTTTTCCTTCACCAAGATAATACCTTCCAGCATGAAATGGACATTCATGTTCAACAGGACAGCCATCTAAGCATCTCTGCGGCGCTCCAATTGGTGCATGATCTTCCTTAAAATGCATAAGCGAACCATATGAACTAATGCGTTTACATTCCTTGTCTATCACAAAAGAAATAATATCCATATCATGACATGACTTTTGCAGAATCATTGGACTTGTTCTTTCTTTATTATTCCAATTACCACGTACAAAGCTATGCGACATATGCATCACTTCTACATTTTCATTTAATTGCAGAGATACTACCTCTCCAATTTCCCCTGAGGAAATAACCTTTTTAATTGTTGCCCAAAATTCTGTATACCTTAATACATGGCATATTGTAAGATTTCGTTTATACTTTT
Source organism: Peribacillus sp. NPDC076916 (assembly GCF_050269675.1). Lineage (NCBI taxonomy): Bacteria > Bacillati > Bacillota > Bacilli > Caryophanales > Bacillaceae > Peribacillus > Peribacillus sp. NPDC076916. The sequence goes on along the minus strand of NZ_JBNNIU010000002.1, from coordinate 484,090 downwards.
CGGCGGCTTGTTCCATCGCTATGCATTCCATTGGATCTGGAGACATAGGCTTTTCCAACAGAACATGATAACCCAGTTCCAATGCTTTCATGGTCGGTTTAAAGTGATGGCGATCAAGTGTACATATTATAGCTATATCTGCAATTTTTCTTCCTGGATTGAATGCATCTTCCCACGAGTCATAACAATTTTCATTGGAAATATTATGTTCTTGTTGAAATTTAATCCTTCTTTCTTTATTCGGCTCAGCCACACCTGTGATCTTTAATTCATTAGGATAATCAATGGCATAAGGAGCATAAGCTCTTACCCCCCTGTCACCTGCTCCGATTATTATTGCTGTCATTTGTTTCATGGTATAATCTCCCATCTCCCGTTTTTCCAATCATTTTCCTGATTCAATCCAAACGTTTTCCTACAAATTTTAAAAAAAGAACCGCTTAGGTTCGTTTTATGTTAGATGATTCCCGAAATACTAATTCAAATGGCAAAATGATTTTTATCGGAAGTGTAATCTTCCCTTCTACCATTTCCATAATAGTTTTAGCTGCAATTCTTCCCATTTCATATTTAGGGATTTCTACCGTCGAAAGCTGTGGAGACGAATATTTACCCATTTCAATATTATCAACCCCAAAAAAGGCGATATCCTCTGGAATTCTAAGTTTATTTTCTCTGACAGCTCTCATGGCAGGTATGGCCATCAAGTCACTCGCACAAACCATTGCTGTTGGTAAATGCAATGGATCTCTTTTAATCAAAGTTTTCATTTTCTCATAACTATTTTCCATTTTCCACTGTGTATTCATGACCCATTCAGGTTGGATGGCTAGCCCGGCTTCTTCCATCTCATTTTGAAAACCTTTAAAACGATGTTCGGTATACAAATCTTCAAAAGTTTCATTAACACCCCCGCCAATAAAACCTATTTCCCGGTGACCTTGCTTAACTAAATACTGAACCACCATTCTAATGGATTCCTGGCGATCGTAGTCTACAATCGCTATATTTTTATCTGTATAAAAAAAGTCCAATCCTACTATAGGTATATTTTGTTGAATGTATTCGATAATGCTGTCATTAATCTTATCGATAAGAAGCAGTCCTTCAATCCCCGAATCATGTATAGTCTTAAGAAGTAACGCCTCGTTTTCAAGTTCATCCCTGGTTATACTAATCAAGTTGTAATCATTATCTGTCAATACATCACGAATACCTGTATAAATATTTGCAAAGTAAGGGTTAATTTCCGCTTGTTTTGGATTGGCCACCCATCCAATTTTCATTGTTCTTATGTTATTCTTCCCTTGCTTGCTAGCAACCAAATTTCGAGCATGCTGATTTGGTTTATACCCTAACTCCTTAACAGCTTCCCAAATTTTAGCTTTTGTTTCCTGGTTTACATTTCGAGTCTGATCATTTTGAATTACTCTCGAAACAGTAGAAATAGAGACACCTACATGTTCAGCAATATCCTTTAATCTTATCACGAATAAAACACCTCTTAATTATGTACTTAAGCGCTTTCTTATAAAGAATAGCAAAAATCTTTATCCTTTATAAGGAAAACCTTGAATATTTATAATGTTTTTAAGAGTAGTTTTATTTTGTTCCAGAGCATATTCATTTTTTCTTGAAAGTTAATGGGTTGTAGGTACAAGGTAGATTAAAAAAATTCCGATAAACCGTTTTGTCGACATCACTTATATTTAACAGAAGATTATGACTAATATAAATATATACTCCCGATAGTTAACCTGTCAACCCAACAACTTAAATAAATAAAAAAATCCAATTCCCTTATATTTTAATGTACTATTATTTCTTATCTCTCATGTTAATTGTTTTTGGTATAAGTTGGACTAAAAAAACTCATAGACACAATGCTATGAGTAATTCAACTTTTATGTAAGTTCCGTGTAAAAGCGGCAGCGATCGCCTCGTACAATGGATATACAAAATTCAACAGGCATTCCATTGGAATCATAGGCAGTTCGTTCAAGCAACAGTGCCGGACGGCCTACTTCCGTTTGAAGGTACTCACTTTCTTCAGGACGAATGAGGACGGGTTCAAACGCCTCTTTTGCTCTGGATACTACGATATTAAATTGTTGTGAAAATAAATCATATAATGAAATTTCCCCAACTTTTTTAAGTTGCTCCGTATCTGATACCACGTTTTTTGGGATGAAAGATGATTCCAAAATATATGGCTCATCGTTGGCACACCGAAGACGTTTCATTTCAATGACATTCTCATCTTCTCCAAGCAGCAGCGCTTCCCTGATTTTTGCCGTTGATTTAACTTCCTCTATTTTAAGGATGATATCTTTAGGGTTCATTCCCTTTTCTTTCAATACTTTGCTAAAGCTGTAAAACCCCATCAATGACTGTTGCAATTTTGGTTTTGCCACGAAGGTACCTTTTCCTTGAATTCGGTATAGGATGCCTTCCTGTACGAGCTCCTCAATTGCTTTTTTTGCTGTGTTCCGGCTCACACCGAATTGGTCCATTAATTGATTTTCAGATGGGATTTTGTCTCCATGCGTCCAATTCCTCTTTTCAATAGAACCCTTCAGCCTCTCCATTAATTGGTGATAAAGTGGAATTACACTGTCATGCTGCAGTGGTTTCATTATAATTAAGCCTACCTTCCATCCAATACTAACATTCCTATAATAAATTATATCATCAACACTTATAGTGTCAACCCAACAAGTGCCGTTGGCTTGGGGATTTTTGTTAGTGGTTGGGTTAGCAGATTGCATCCTCATTATATTTATTTCCTTTTATTTTTGGTGATGTATTGTAGGAATAGCACGTGGTACCTTTTATTGTTATTTGGGTGATTGGCATGTTGCTATGATTGCTGATTACAATTTCTCTCTTGATTTCCATTCGTTTAAAAACGATTGCAAAAGATAAAATTAAGTTTTTCGCATCTCGAAATTAAATAAATGAAATGCCTATCGGTATTTTTATTAACTGCCTGCCCCTTTAGTAACATAAGAAAAAAGGTTGCAACAGCAACCTCCCTTTGAAGTAAGCCCTCTCTTTCATGATATAGCTGAAACTGGTCTGTTTTAATTCCCCGGGGTCGCCTCGATTCCTGGCTGCTGTACTTGAACATTGTCTCCTATTTCAATGGACAACAAATCCTCACCTACTAAAACAGTTCCTCCATATGTTTTTTTAGTTCTTTCAAGCAAATTAGCTTTTTCCTCTGTTAATCCACCCAATAATACTATATGTGAGTACACAGCAAGTTTTGGTTGTATTTGGCTAAAGACTTTACCTGCTTCCTCCGGTGTAGTGTGAAGATCAAGTATATTGGCGATTGAACCTGATTCATTATCAGGTTTTGCAGCTGCAACCTCATGAATAACTACTTCGGCACCTTTAGCAAATGTAATTAGGTTTTCATTATAGCGGGTGTCACCTGAGATAACTACTGAATGTCCTTTGTAATTAATCCGATAACCGAAAGCGGGCTCAATTGATTTATGGTCTACCTTGAAGGCTATCACTTCAATTCCTTTTCTTTTATAGACGATCCCCTCCTTGATATCATTTGCGGCGATACTTGCTCCTTCTACATTTCCATTTCCAGAATCATCTCTTGCATCCAAATCGGCTTTAAATGCTTTATTCATATGTAACATCATTTTCTCGGTTCCCTTAGGTCCCCAAATGTTAAATGCTTGGTCTCTTTTCCCTCCTGTTGGTAAAGAACCTGTAAGCCATACGTCTGGTATGCCGATTGTATGATCCGAATGTAAATGAGTAAGAAATAACTTGTCAACACTGCCAGGTAACAGATTCGCTTTATATAATTGTAAAGCAGTACCACGTCCAGCATCAAAGAGGAGTTTTTCATCACCAACTTCTACAAGTGTAGATGGGCCGGAGCGGGTTGTACTTAAAAGAGGAGAACCTGTTCCTAATAGCGTTACTTTAAAGTCGGTTTGCTGTTCAGCTGTTTGGCCAAATGAAGGAAGAAATAATGATAATGATAGAACTATTAAAGCTCCCAACAAAAAAATAAAAGAAATATTCTTTATTCTTTTCTTCATATCAAAAACCTCCTTATTTTTTCTTTACTCATGGAAGAACATTTTACTTGTTTTTAATATAAAACATAGTTTTATAAATGCGTCCACAAACTGAATGTTACAATATTTATAATATTCAGTCAATAACTCCCAAAGTAAAATCCTATATACTAATTCAACCTTCCATCAAGACAACAGGACCCAAGCTGAAATAATCGTACAGAATATTGGATTTCTTATTGGAACAATTGTTCATACTAAAGAAAAGTATCTGTTAAAGAAGGAGTTTATATGCCAAACAAAAAAAACCATAATCCAGCTCAACATAAAAGTCAGGTTAGTAAATTACATTACAACGGAATGGAAGTGGATACTGATGTCAATGAAGATCCCATTCGCGAAAAATTATTAGATGACTCAGTTGATTCTTATCTAAAATTGAAAGAAGGACAGGAATATTAAGGAGAAACTCTGGTCGCTAATATCTTGTTTAAGAAATGTTGTTATTCTAATTCAATCGGGCCCCTATTAAGCTTTTGAGGGGGCCATTTTGTATTTTCATCAACGTACATTTCCTTAACAGTAAGACTCTGAATTATGATGTCTTAATGCACTAACGTTTCATTAATTGAAAATGACGATATAATGTTAGTGGAATGATTGTATTCGCAAAAGGAGGTTCGTTTCTTGAATATTTTAATTTTGGGTGGAACTGGACGAGTTGGGGGGCAATTAGTTACTTATAGTCTCCAAGACAGACATCATGTTACAGTTTTGGTTCGCACTCCAGAGAAGATTGGAATGAACGATGACAATTTAACCATTATTCAAGGTAATGCTTTAAATAAAGATGATATCAGACGTGCCATGCATGGGATTGATGTAGTTTTTAGTGCACTGAATACTGATGGGACAACCACTTTATCAGCAAGTATGCCACTAATTATTGAAGCAATGGAAAACGAAGGTATCCAACGAATTATTACCATTGGAACAGCAGGTATCCTGCAAAGTAGAACAACCCCAAATACTTTGCGTTATCAGTCACGTGAATCTAAGCAGAAGTCTACCCGCGCAGCGAAAGAACATCATCAAGTTTACGAAATGCTGAAACAATCAACACTTCAATGGACTATTGTCTGCCCTACATATTTGCCGGATGGAGAAAGTGTAGGTACATATCGTGTGGAAGGTGACTTTTTACAGGAGAATGGGGTTGAAATATCCGTGCCGGATACAGCGGAATTTGCATTTAGCCAAATAAAAAGTAGTGATTATTTAAAATCACGAGTAGGTATTGCCTACTAATAATTCCAATTATTGATACTCCCCTTTGAAAAAATATTTGTTTAATCTTAGATGAAGTAAAGAAACCATCTCGTCCTTTTAAAGCCGGTACAATTATTGTAAATGCACACAGTCAGCTGAACCATTGCCAAGAATATTTTCCGGTTTCATTAGGGCGAAGATTTCGCCCGTACCTTGTTCAAGAACCTTCCATTCCATTGTGCTATATTTCCCCTCCAAAAATAGCCACATTCTGCCTGTCAGGAGCAAACTCTAGCCCGTTCCATTTCAATACAGTCTGTACAAATCCTAGTGAGTCAGCATTGTACCTCCCTGCGATCTTCTGATACGCTTCGAGCTCATATATGCCATCCCTATTGTAATCAACCGGATATAAACCAGATAAAGGATTGACCCATCCATCTATCGGCGCCTTCAATACACCAACCTTGTTATAAATTTCAGATAAATTTTCCTTACCTTTATAAGTAAGGTCAAGAATGTACCTTTCTTTAAGGTAATAACTGTTCACCTTTGCCTTGTATTGGTCTTCATAATTAACAGCATATTTATAGGTTCCATTGAATGCGTCTGAATTAAAGATGGTCATGAGTTGACCGTTAAGATATGAAAAAACATACGCATAAATGGAACCACCGCTTCCTCCTGCATCAATGACCACTAAAATGTCATCCCCTTTGTTACCTGTAAAATCACCAAGAAAAAGGGTCGGATTATATCCTCCGTTATTTTTCATGGGAACATGTTCATATTGATCAGTCCTCCCCTTTTGGATAACCAAAGTTATATTCCTCCAAAAGGGGCTATCAGGGGTTTTGTTTGCGGTAAGAAAAACATTGTCCTTTATCCCATCCCCATCAATATCGCCTTGCTTTGAGGTCACTGTGACTGTTCTGTACAAATTCATTTCTCTTGAAAGAGCAGATTGGAGGCTCAATTGCATGTCTAGCAGTTCCTGCTTTGAAGGATAAGGATTTGGAAACGACAAGGCGTTATCGATTGTTTGCACCGCTTCACTTGTTAAACCGGCTCTTCTTTGAGTCTCAGCCAAACAGTACCAATAATAGGGATCATTCGTTTTTTGTATTTTTGTGTAATAGTAATGAATCACTTTTCTGATGTCATACGTATCCAACTTCATCCCACCTGTCTCACTTTATTATCCATATGAATTGTATGCGGGAATTTAGTGAATAATCTTGAGTACATATCTATTGCTGGAAACAACAATATTGTCCTTTTCAAATTTAGTACCCTTATTATGAATGATTTCTGTTGCCTAATACCTTTTTATGAACTTTTTTCGCTTGCATATATTTATTTAATTTGCTATTATAACTGACGAACGTTCGTTAAATTATGAGGTGATATTATTGAAAAGTAATGAAATTAAGGAAGCCGCTCTAAAATTTTTCACGATTCATGGTTATGAAGGAGCGTCCCTTTCTCTAATAGCTGAAGAAGTCGGCATGAAAAAGCAATCCATTTACGCCCATTTTAAAGGCAAGGATGATCTTTTTCTGCAAGTTTTACGTGATGCGAAAGAGACGGAGCTATCTTCGAAACTCCAATATTTCAGTAAAGTCGATTCAAAAAATCCTGAAAAAGATTTATACGGATTCCTGCAATTGGTCATCGATCTTTTCCAAAAAAATGAGCATATAAAGTTTTGGCTGCGTATGTCCTTTTTTCCGCCAGCGCATCTTGAAAAAGAAATCGAGCAGGAAGTCATAGATATCGAGGAAAAGGTGCAGGCAATTCTGGAATGTAAATTCCAGGATTGGATCAATGCCAAATTAATCGTCGAAGATGCAGCCATAACTCCGACCTATGCTTTCTTGGGAGTAGTGGATTCCATTTTGCTTGAGCTTGTATACGGCAATGATGAGAAACGGCTGAAGGAAAAATTGGCAGCCTCTTGGAAAGTGTTTTGGAGAGGTATTTCACAAGAATGATTCACAACGAAAGTGGTGTTAACACATGAATAAACCAATTAAAGAACAAAAGGCGGTATTAATTATTCTTCTAAGCAATATATTCATTGCTTTTCTGGGAATTGGACTCATCATCCCCGTCATGCCGTCATTTATGAATATCATGCATTTATCAGGAAGTACGATGGGCTATCTTGTTGCCGTATTTGCGGTATCACAGCTTGTTATGTCTCCATTCGCAGGTCGTTGGGTTGACCGTTATGGGAGAAAGAAAATCATCATCATCGGCTTATTCCTTTTTGGTGTTTCAGAACTTATCTTCGGTGTAGGGACAAACGTATCGGTGTTTTATTTATCAAGGGTCCTAGGGGGAATAAGTGCCGCCTTTATCATGCCAGGTGTTACTGCATATGTTGCGGATATTACATCCGTTCAGGAAAGGCCAAAAGCAATGGGCTATATTTCAGCTGCCATTAGCTTGGGCTTTATAATTGGGCCAGGGATCGGTGGCTTTGTTGCAGAATATGGTATACGCTTGCCCTTCTTCCTTGCGGCGGCCATTGCTTTTGTAGCATGCCTTTCATCAATATTCATTTTAAAAGAGCCGATGACAAAGGAACAGCTTGCAAAAGTTTCTGCAAATATTAACCAAACAAACTTTATGGGCGATTTAAAAAAATCACTAAACCCGCTTTACTTTATTGCGTTCATCATCGTATTTGTACTCGCTTTTGGTTTATCAGCCTATGAAACTGTTTTTAGCCTATTTTCTGATCATAAATTCGGCTTCACGCCGAAGGATATTGCAATAATCATTACAATAAGCTCTATTTTCGGAGTTATTGTGCAAGTATTCATGTTTGGAAAACTGGTGGATATTCTCGGCGAAAAGAAGCTTATCCAATTATGTTTAATTGTCGGTGCCATTTTTGCGGTAGCGTCCACTATGATTTCCAGCTTTTTGGCAGTTCTAGTGGTAACTTGCTTCATCTTCCTTGCATTTGACCTGCTTCGTCCGGCATTGACGACATTTTTATCAAAAGCTGCCGGGAAAGAACAAGGATTCGTTGCTGGAATGAACTCCACCTATACGAGCTTAGGAAATATCGCCGGGCCATCCATGGGAGGATTGTTGTTTGACGTAAACATTCACTACCCTTATCTTTTTGCTGCTGTCATTATCGTCATTGGCCTTGGCATTACAGTCATTTGGAAAGAAAACCGATTGACAGAAAGCTTAGCGAAATATTAATGTCCCGGATCGAATTCCTTAGATTTTAAATGCACCTTTACTTTTCGGGCTGGAAAACTCTCAAACTTGAAAAATGATATTCTACTAAAAAACCCCTTGTCCATATTGGCCAAGGGGTTTAACTTATCCAGATTAGTCATTTTTGCTATTATTATTATTTAAAAGTGGGATTCTGTTTTATATTACTGGTGATATACGCTCCAAATTAATTCTGAATTTATATCGATCTGCACGGTAGACAGATCTGACAACCCCAAGAGGTCGATTCGTATCCAGGATAATTCTTCGTTCTATCAGCAAAATAGGGGAACCTTCGACTACCTCGAGCATTTCCGCCTCTTTTTTTTGAGCGATGGAGGCTTCAATTATCTGTCTGCCATGCTGGATTTGTAAGCCGAAGGTTTTTTTAACATAGTCATGTATGGAACTCACGGCCATTTCTACCGTTAGATCCGGGGCAAGATCTTTTGAGATGTATAGCCTTTCAAATGCCATCGGCAACTGATCAGCAAGCCTTACACGTTCCAGTTCGAAAATAGGAGTTCCTTCTTCAATCTCAAGCTTTGCAGCAAGTTCATGATCAGCATTGACCTCTGAAAAACTGATGACTCGTGTACTTGGTTTATGTCCTCTTGATATCATATCCTCTGAAAAGTTTGTTAATCCTTGCAAGGGCTGCTCCAATATTTGTTGGGCAACGAATGTTCCTTTTCCGCGCTGCCTGTATAAATAACCGCCATTTACGAGGTTAGAAATCGCCTGTCTCACCGTCATCCTGCTTATTCCATATTTTTCAGTATATTCTTTTTCTGAAGGAATCATCTCTCCTGGCACCAATTCAAGGTTTTGAATCGCTCCTTTAATCTCCTCTTCAAGTTGATGATAAATGGGACTCGGGGAATTCTTTTGGATCATTTAGCGCACATCTTCCTTTCATCGTGATGTAAATTTTACAAGGCATCCTGTTCGGAAACATCTCAAGCTAAAATTCCGTTCGATGATCCCTATCGATGCTAATAAACACGATAAGACAAGACTTATATTTAAGTATCCAAATTCCTTTTTGTGAATTTCAATACCGATTCCCTTGAACGTTCAATTTCATTTTTATTTTCATCATAGAATTTTGAAACGTACGCATAGAAAATAATGCTGACCGTTAGAAATTGTGCAAAAAGCGAACTTGTTGCAGCACTTCGGAATTTTGCCTCAGGAGCACGTACATGATTTAGGGACATATCAACTTTTTTAGTTAGCCCATTGTTCCCCAATCGTGATAAACCAATTGTTTTAATTCCATATGCTTTAGCAATATCAACGAGTTCCAGAACTTCTTCAGTTTCGCCACTATTGGAAATACAGAAAAAAACGGTATTCTTTGATGATGCAGCGAGTGCTGTGGCCGTAATATGCGGGTCTTGATTAGCACTTACAATCTTACCTAACCGTAACCATTTCTGTGTAATATCTTCAGCAACTAGCCATGATGCCCCTAATCCATAAACATAAATCACATCTGCACTTCTCATGGTTTCAATGATATTGTCAAGAACGGTCTCATCCAAATAATGTGCCGTTTCCTGGATAGCTTGGACAGAGTTGGACACTATTTTATTTTTGATGGACGCTATTGTTTCATTAGGCTCAATGTCATGGAAACCTTTTTTCTCCGGTTGGGAAATCAGTGATGATAGGGATACCTTCAGTTCTGAAAAACTGTTAACTTTTATCGAATGACAGAATCTCGTTACTGCAGAACTGCTGGCATTGGCATGGTCAGCTAATTCATGTATCGTCATTCTTATAATATCTTGTGGATTTTCTAGGATATATTGGGCAATTTTCCTTTCTGAATTAGGCAACTGGTTCAATAAACTTTCAATTCTCAATAAAATATTTTCAACGGGCATATCGTTTACTCTCCTTGATCTTTACTTACTTTAACTGCTTCACTGCTATGTAGTAACCACCCAAGGTAGCTGATACGTCATCCAAAACAAATTTCACATTTGGTTTTTCAAGTTTAATATGATTGATGAAAGAGCTTTGCACCAATGGTATATTTGTCAATATGCTACCTTTTATCGCAATTGTAACATTCTCACTTAACTTTAACTTCTTGATAACCTCAAGCGTTTGTTTTGAAAGGTGGTACCCAGCCTGATTCAGAATATTTTGCGAGAAACCTTCGCCCTTCTCCGCATGTTGGACAATTAGGGGAACAAACGCGGCAATCTCGGATTTCGTGGCGGAATAAATGAATTTCTTCAGTTGCATTACACTATGAAGCCCAAGTTTTTTAAGTATTGTCTTGGTTAAATGGCTATATTCATATCCCTCATCCTCTTCTTTCGTCATTTTTATAAAAGCCTGCATGGCGATCCAGTAGCCACTTCCTTCATCCCCAAGAATGTGTCCCCAGCCTCCAGAAGATTTCTCGATACCTTTATGGATGCCGATACTTAAAGATCCAGTTCCGGATATGGTCAAAATGCCATCATTTCCTTTTAGTAAAGCAGCATGAGCGATAATTCCATCATTTACAATCGTGAACGGGGCATTAAATGCCTTGCTTAATGCACGTTTTATGCCCTGCGGATTTTCAACTCCTCCATACCCGGCTAGACCTAAGCAAATGTAATGGCAGCTTCCATTATCAATAGGCGTTATGCATTGTTCAATTGCCTGTATAATGTTAGCGATGGCTTGTTTTTCATCTATAAGCAGGTTACCATACCCCGCTTTGCCTACACTTATTTTATTTCCCTTTAAATCATAGGCCACTGCTTCAGTTTTAGTGCCACCGCCGTCAACACCGATAATATAATTCATATCATTCTCCTATTCAGTAAAAAAGGGAAGGAAATTACCCTTCCTTCCCTGAAGATTCTCCATTAACATCGAATTGAAATTTCCCCCATGGTTCCAAATAATCGAGGAGAAAGATTTCCTCTTCCGCTATTCGGCCAACTACATTTGTTTTCCCCGAATTCTTCATTTCCTTCAATGCAATCTGCAGTTCCCCTTTATATTGTCCATAGAGATCATTTTCAATTAAAATATCACCACGTCTAATATCAGGGGTATATGTTGGTTTAAATTCTTCGCCCTTATATTTCACTCGTGATTGAGTCGAGCGAATAAGGTAATCGGAAACATCACCACGGTAAAAATGGAATTCTTCCAATACTATTTTTTTCTCTAAAGCTGTTATGGTGTCGTGAAGGTTAACATTAAATGTTAACAGACCGCTGTTTAACAGGCTAAGCTCCTTCAATTCATCTTCGGATGCGTAGGCATTTGCAATAATTACATCATCAATCAACCCTGTCGCATACAAGTGTTTCGCTTGTGTCGTAATGGGCAATTCCCGGTGCATTTCCAATGTACATAGCCCTTCCATGATAGGCCAAGGTCCGTACGTTGCTGCATGTGAGCTTATGAAAGCTGCGGTGCGGATATTATGCTTTTTGAATGACTCACAGCATTTTATAAAATGAGGATAGCTCAGCCCTGCATAGCGATGAGGATAGAAGTTATGCGATCCTACTAAATTCTCTTTATTTGGTTTGTAATCGATAATATTTTCTAAATATTTTGTTGCATTGCTCATATTTATTTCAATTTTGAGACCATATGGATTATGTGTCATAATCGACTCTTCGTTACCTGTAAAGCCCATGTCCAGCCTGATCCCATACGCACCTAATTCTGCAAAAAACGATAAGTCTTTATACGAAATGCCTAGCGAACCGAATACTCGGGGAGCAATATCGACCATCACTTCCATATTCAATTGATTGGCATAACGAATCGTTTCTTTAAATTCTTTTAAAATCTTCTCTTTGTCACCTTCGACGGATAGCAAGCAAGTAAAGATCTTTTTGAATCCATATTTGTGTGCAAGTGCAATGTATTCCATGTCTTTTTCAACGGTTGAATGCTCTGGATAGATAGAAATACCGAGTTTACCCATTATTTAATCACCTCTTTACTGTTGTGGAGCTAGCTTTTTTACAATGCGAATCATATGTTCAATTAGCTTTTGTTCACTCATTGCCGTCATTAAGTGATCCTGAGCATGAATCATTAATAATGTTTTCTCACTTGGAACTCCATTCAATTCTGCTTGAATCAGTTTGGTTTGTGTTTTATGGGCCAAGTTCAATTCCTCCTGACCCTGTTTAATTAGATCCTCTGCCTTTTCAAAATTGAATTCTTCCGCTTCTTTCAGTGCGTCGAATGCTAAACCCCTCGCATTTCCACTATGTGATATTATCTCAAAAATTTCCATTTCGTTATTGTTCACTTCAGTTGACATATCATTACACTCCTATTTTATGTTAGATTTTGAAGGTTCATTGGAATACTGTAATCCAAGTTTACTGTTTAAAACACCATTCACTTGATGTTCGGTACAGCATTTTCACTGAAAAATCGTGGTAAGTATTCTTGATGCGCTTTTAAAAGTTTTTGTAAAACAATTTCCGCCAAGTCATCACTTGGAATAAGCGGGTTAATCGTTAAAGCTAATAACGCTTTATCATAAGAACCTGTAACGGCTGCCTCAGCACCAATTCTTTCAAATGATTTGATTTGTTGAATTAAGCCAAGCACTTGTATGGGTAATTTACCCATGGATAAAGGAATTGGTCCATTTTTGGTGACGATACAACTTACTTCGACTGCTGAATCATGATCTATATCCGTAAGCGATCCTTTGTTTGGTACATTTAGCACTTGAATGTCTTTTTTATCATTATAAATGGAAGAAATGACGTTACACGCTGCATCACTATAGTAAGCCCCACCACGTTGCTCTAATTGTGGAGGCTTGATGTCAAGGGTTTCATCCTTGTATAGGTCAAACAAACCTTCTTCCAGTTTTTTCACAACTTCTGCTCGAGTTTTCCCTGATTTGAATGCTTCCAACTCTTCTTCTAAAATCGTTTTTGTTTTGTAATAATAACGATGGTACGGGCAAGGCACCACTCCTAAAGATTTCAAAAATCTTCTGTTCCAAGCCAATGGGGCAATATTCTTCATCGTCAGTTGAATTTCAGGATTGCCAAGCATTTCAAGCACTTTATCCGTGACTTCTTCATCATCAACGAACACATGCATCCCGAATACCATATGGTTTAACCCGGCGAAATCCATGTGCACTCTCTTCATATCAACACCAAGCATGTCAGAAATAGACATATGCATATTAAATGGAACATTGCATACCCCAATGACTTTTTTATGCTTGCTGTAGCGGAGAAGGGCTTCCGTTACCATCCCAGCTGGATTTGTGAAATTAATTAACCATGCATCCGGGCAGAGCTCCTGCATTTCTTCTGCAATTTCCAGAAGAATGGGGATAGTTCGTAATGCTTTGGACAATCCTCCTGCGCCATTTGTTTCTTGACCAATTAAGCCTAATTCCAATGGGATCCGCTCGTCCTTGATTCGTGCATCAAGTAAACCCACTCTCATTTGCGTTGTGACAAAATCCGCATTTTGCAAGGCTTGACGGCGATCTAACGTTAGATGTATTTCCATTGGAAGTCCTGCTTTTTCAACCATACGTTTTGCTAATGTTCCTACAATCTCCAGTTTTTCTTTTCCTGCCTCAATATCCACTAACCACAGTTCTCTAATAGGCAACTCATCATATCGTTTAATAAAACCTTCTATTAATTCTGGTGTATAACTGGAGCCTCCACCAATTGTGGCAATCTTCAACCCGTTTTCCATTTCCATTCCCCTAACACCTCATTGTAAGCTAATCTGAATTCTTCATTTATTTATAGATGATTGCATAACAAACCAATGCGCTTACCGCTAATAAAGACAAGAATAATAGTGCTGCTTGTTTCTTGTTTTTAAACTTACCTTCAACAAAACAAACAACCATCGTCAATCCTGCGCTTATGGCAAAGGTATTTCCCATGTATAGTGATAATTGTTCATTTATCTCAAAGGCATCCATTAATCTGTTAAAGATAAAATTAAAAACAAGAATGAAGCTAAAAAATAGAAAGGCACTTTTGTAACTAAAAAAGTGGATTCTGGAAGTTGAATTCATGTTCTTTCCCCCTCTCAATTCATAAAAGGAGTTTGGAGCATTTAGTCCCAAACTCCCTTTTAGGTATTCCTTATAAAGCGATATTATTTTGATCCGTTGTTTCTACCATGTTTTCCTGCGCTAAAAGCTTTTTATCGTACATCTTAAAGAATGGCAGATAAATAATAACGGAAATCGTTAAATTCACCATCACTAGAACAATGGCTCTCCAATCACCGCCTGTTGAAAGGTAGGCACCTATTGGAGCGGGCAGTGTCCAGGGAACCATTACATAAGTCGGATTCACCAGTCCGATGGACGTTGCTATATAGGCAAGTGTTGCACCAATTAGCGGTGTAATGATAAATGGAATGATCAGTACCGGGTTGAGTACAATTGGCATTCCAAATATTACAGGTTCATTGATGTTAAAAATGCTTGGTACGATTGTTGCTTTCCCCATTGCTTTACTATAGGTGGACTTTGCCGTTAAGAGCATGGCAATTACTAAACCCAATGTTGCACCAGACCCACCAATCCAAATAAACCATTGGAAAAATGTTTCAGGAGCGATGTGGGGAATTGTCTTTCCAGCAGCAACCGCAGCAGAGTTATTCCCCAAGTATACTTCCCAAACCGGACGAGCTACGGCACCTACGACTGATACGCCATGAATACCAAATGACCAAAAGAATGTAATCAAAAATACTGGAATTAATACACCTGGCAATGTATCGCCTGCACTGATGAGTGGTGCAACCGCTTTATCGACAAGTGAGTGTAAATCAACAGCAAAAACGACTGTAATTAAAGTCATAACAAGCAGAACAATTGAAACTGGTATTAATGCTTCAAATGAACGGGCCACTGAAGTTGGAACAGAATCCGGCATTTTGATTGTGATATTTTTTGTCTTACAAAGACGTAAAATTTCGACAGCAAAAATGGATACAATCATTCCTACAAAAAGACCATGTCCGCCGAGATTTGTCATTGGCAGAACAAATCCCACATCATCCATCGTCTTTACACCAATTGTGAACAAGAAGGCTGCTAATGATAGTAAACCTCCAGATAGCGGATCAAGTTTATAGCTTTGAGATAAACTGTAGCCTATACCAAAAGTAATATATAGCGTCATGATGAACATCGTTAATCGATATGGTATTAAAATTTCAGCTATATGTTTTGCAGACCATTCACCTAATGCAGTATCTGCTGCAACGGGCGGAAATGCGATGATCAAGAATAAACTGCCAAAGATGATGAAAGGTAACGCAGAAACCACTCCATCCCGAATTGCGCGTAAATGTTTTTGCTCAGACAATTTAGCCATAGGTGTTGAAAGATTATTTTCTAAAAAAGCTACAAACTTGTCCATTCGTGTTTTCCCCTTTTACGTTTAGTGAAAAGAAATAGTAATTAGTTTATTATTTTGCTAGTTCCGTTACCAGTTTTAGTAGCTTAGGTCCGCCAAGAGGGCTGTAAGCTTGCGCTGGTATGGCTTCACATGGGACGCCCGCTTCATCTGCCGATGCCTTAAAACCATCGAAACGATGTTTGACTTGCGGAGCTACCATTGCAACATCCCAGCCATTTCGTACTTCCGCATCAAATTCTTGAGTGCCGACTGCCAATACTTCTATGGTTACACCCTGTTTTTCCCCTTCCTTCTTTAAAGCGCTTACAACGATTGCACTAGACATTCCACCTGAGCATACGAATAATACTTTCATTCTTTTTTCCTCCAATTTTTCATTTTTTTTATAAAAAGCGTTAAATCGTTTTTCTTATGAATCCTTGTGCCTTCACTAAACGATTTGAGGCTTCTTCATATGATACATTCGTTAAAATCATGACAATTGCAATCTTAGGCTGGGCATGTGCCTTTTCTAAAAATTCACCTGCAATTTCATAGCTACAGTCAGTAGCATCCATGATAATACGTTTTGCACGTTCAACTAGCTTTTCATTAGTTAACTGTAAATCTACCATTAAATTTCCATAAACTTTTCCAACTCCAACCATTGAAGCGGTGGAAAGCATGTTACATACTAACTTTTGCGATGTTCCAGCTTTTAAACGTGTAGAACCCGTCAGGACTTCAGGCCCGTTTACAACTTCAATCGCAACTTTTGCAATCTTACCTATCTCAGAACCTTTGTTACAGCTTATCGACACAGTTCCTGCACCAACTTGATTGGCATATTCCAATCCAGCAATAACATATGGAGTGCGACCACTGGCTGCAATGCCCACTACGACGTCCCTGTTTGTTAATTCGATTTTCTTCAAATCTTCTGGACCTAATTCAAAACTGTCTTCAGCACCTTCCACTGCCTTAATGAAAGCCTTTTCCCCACCAGCTATAAGACCCACTACTTCACTAGGATCGGTATTGAATGTCGGGGGACATTCTACTGCATCCAATAATCCGATGCGCCCGCTTGTTCCTGCACCCATGTAAATTAATCTGCCGTTTTTTTTCATGGCTTCGACGATCATCTCCACGGCTTTAGAAATTTGCGGAAGTTCTTTTTTTACACAATGGGCAACTTTGATGTCTTCTTCGTTCATTACCTCTAAAAACTCAAGTGTTCCCATTTCATCCAAACTCATGGTCTTTTCATTACGACGCTCTGTCGTTAAATGCTCTAGCATACATATCATCCTTTTTTATTTCAGTGGTGAAAGTGGTGAAACTTTTTTAGCTATAGAGAATATATCATTATTAAAAATTAATTTCAATATTGTGTATACATTTTTAAAAATTAATTTTAAAATAAACGGAGATAGCTAAATGATTATTATCTTTCTACTAAAATTGGAATGTAAACTGACTAGCCATCTTATGAACCGAACCTCCGATTCTTTTTATTGTTTAGATCTTATCTCACTATTCATATGTAACAAATTCATATATTCATTATTTGTTAACGCTTACAAATAATTAAATATAACTATTAAATGAAATGAGGTTTTACTATTGATGAATGAAAGAATTACAAAGACAAGATTTGGTTCACTGGCGCTAGCCGCTTTAGTGGGAGGATCACTTCTCCTTCCATCCGATTTGATTGCACATGCAGAAACGGAGACGATCCCTCAGCAAACTACTTATGTAAAACAGGAACTGCGCGCAACTTGGATTGCAACTGTGTTAAATATTGACTGGCCGTCCAAACCAGGTTTATCCATATCAGCACAGAAAGAAGAATTCATAAAATATTTGGATGAACAAAAAGCAATGGGGATGAATGCTGTCGTTATGCAAATTAAACCAACTGCAGATGCTTTTTACCCTTCTGAATACGGTCTTTGGTCAAAGTATTTAACAGGAATCCAAGGAAAAGATCCTGGGTATGACCCTCTTGCATTCATGGTAGAAGCAGCACATGATCGTAATATGGAATTTCATGCATGGTTTAATCCATATCGTATTACTATGCCTTTAGGTAAGACAGCTGAATTATCGGATATTGATAACCTTCCAGAATCTCATCCTGCTAGAAAACACCCTGAATGGGTCATACCTTATGGGCAACAGTTGTACTTTGACCCAGGCATTCCTGGCGTACAACAGTTTGTGATCGATGGAATAATGGAAGTTGTTAAGAATTATGATATTGATGCAGTCCATATGGACGATTATTTCTATCCTTACAAGATTGCAGGAGTACCTTTCCCGGATGAAATTTCCTATCAAAAATATGGAGCAGATAGATTTACAAATGTGGAAGATTGGCGAAGGGATAATGTAAATAACCTTGTTAAGAATATAAATGAAGAAATCAAGGCTGAAAAATCATATGTGAAGTTTGGTATTAGTCCATTTGGAGTTTGGCGCAACAAAGCAGTTGATCCCACAGGGTCTGACACTGCCGCTGGACAAACGAATTACGATGATTTATATGCGGATACCAGGACGTGGATCAATAATGGATACATTGATTATATTGCACCTCAATTATATTGGAATATAGGATTGCCAGTAGCTGACTATGCCAAACTTCTTGATTGGTGGACAAAAGAAGTCGAAGGTAAAAATGTTCAACTCTATATTGGACAAGGAGACTATAAAATTAATACAGAGTCCAATGGTGTCCAAAACTGGTTCAATCCTGAAGAAATGCCAAACCAGTTAAAACTGAATCGAACATATAAGGAATTTGATGGAAGCATGCATTTCAGTGCCAAAGATTTACGGAAAAACCCCCTTGGGATAGCGGATCGTTTAAGTGAGGATATTTATAAGCATCCCGCATTGGTTCCTGCCATGCCTTGGATTGATGATCATGCCCCAAAGGCTCCAAAGGTGAGCAAGGCAACACAAGCAGGTGATGGAATACAATTTGAAATTCACGATCACAAGCAATCAGATGCATCCTATTATGCCATTTATCGTTTTGATGGGAAGGAAAAAGGAAATATAGAAGACTCAACGAACTTACTTGCCACAGTGCATAAAGAAAATAAACGTCAATTATATATTGACGGCAGTGTAGAAAAAGGAAAGACATACACATATGTTGTGACTGCCTTAGACCGAACCCACAATGAAAGTAAACAAACTAAACAGATTAATATAAAAGTAAAATAAACTTCAAGAAATAGCTTTACGGTTCAAGAGGCATGTCAGTGAACAATGGACGTAAGGTATATATTAAACAATATGTTAGATAGAAATGGTCTTACCTTAGTATCATATACTGTTTCATATGATGCTAAATTGGGATTTTAAAAGAATCGAAGTAGGTGGAATGACGATGTACATAGTTGGATTAATGTCCGGAACATCACTGGATGGAATTGATGCCGCACTTGTTCGGGTGAATAATAGTGGACTCGAGACTGAAATGGAAATGATTGAGTTCATGACATGCCCTTTTCCAAAAGATATTGAAAAAGAAATAATGCAGTCTTTATCTGCAGACACATCCAATGTTCAATTAATATGCAGTTTGAATTTTAAATTAGGAAAATTATTTGCCAATGCGGTAAAGGAAGTTTGTCATAAAGCTGGACTTCCCCTTAATAAACTGGATCTTATTGGATCCCATGGACAAACCATTTACCATCAGCCTTTAAAGGACCAAAATTATATACCCTCCACTTTGCAAATTGGGGAAGCCGCAGTAATTGCTCATGATACAAACACACTTGTTATCTCAAATTTTCGTACGATGGACATGGCAGCTGGTGGACAAGGAGCTCCTCTTGTTCCTTTTACCGAATACATTCTTTATAGAAGTGAAGGGAAAGGAAGATTACTTCAAAACATAGGGGGCATTGGAAATGTTACCGTGTTACCCAAGCAAGCATCTCTTGATGACATGTATGCTTTTGATACAGGGCCTGGGAATATGATCATTGATGAAGTATGCCGCCAATTGTTCAATATAAGCTATGACGAAGGTGGTAACATAGCTAAACAAGGAAAAATCAATGACGAACTTTTATCTTATTGCATCAGTCATCCTTATATTATGAGCCCTCCGCCAAAATCCACTGGCAGGGAATTGTTTGGCAAGGAGTATGTAGTAAAACTATTAAAGATGTTTGAATCACTTCCAAGTCAAGATATTTTAGCAACAGTAACGATGTTTACAGCAAAGTCCATTGTGGAGAACTATCGAAATTTCATCTTTCCGAAAGCCAATATAGAAGAAGTGATTATTGGCGGCGGTGGAAGCTATAACAAAACGTTATTAAATATGATTCAATCACTGCTTGGAAATTCCATACAAGTCTTGACTCAAGAAGATTTGGGATACTCTTCCGAAGCGAAAGAAGCGGTGGCCTTTGCATTACTTGCAAATGAGACTTTCCATGGTAATACAAGTAACGTTCCCAAGGCTACCGGTGCTGACTTCGATGTCATCCTTGGAAACATGACCTTCCCTCCTTTACATCGAATTAGTAAGTAAACATAAGATAAAAGCCTCCCTTCCCCCTTAGATTTCTTAGGGGGTTTTTTCATTTGATCGTCATAAATTCACTATAATGGCAATCACCTAGTATGATAGCGATGCCCCCCGTACATAACTGTAAATGGACCACCCACTTGGTTTATTTATCCTAAAAGCAGCTATTTGAAGAAAATAACGTCACGATTTGGATTTGCCATGGAAGGTATGTATGCTTTTTAACCATTGGAAAAAAGCAGAAGGCACATCGATATTTGATGTGCCTTCTGCTCTTTTTTGAATACCTGAAAATCATGGTGGACTATTCCATTCTATTTATTTACTGGCCTAGCAGCATGGAGACATACTTCACTTCTAAATATTCATCCATGCCGTAGTGTCCCCCTTCCCTGCCTAATCCACTTTCCTTCATCCCTCCAAAGGGTGCTTGGGCAGTGGATGGGGCACTGTCATTAATACCGACGATTCCATATTCAAGACTATCCGAATAGGCAACTGCCTTATTCAATGACTCTGTATACACATAAGCTGCCAGGCCAAAATTCGTGTTATTGGCCCGATCGATCGCCTCTTGATCGGTTTTGAATGTACTGACCGGTGCAATTGGCCCAAACGTTTCTTCCTGCATGCACAGCATATCATCCGTTACATTGGAAAGTATGGCTGGTGCGATAAAATAGCCTTGTTTTTCATCGACTTTTGCGGTTTTATGGATGATGGCCCCTTTACTTGCAGCATCCTCTAATTGATGCTGGACTTTTTCAACTGCGGCTCCATCTATCAATGGACCAAGGTCGGTCCCTTCCATTCCATTTCCAACCTTCAAAGTTAAAACGGCTTCTTTAAAAGCTTGTAAAAACGGCTGTTCAATTGTCTCATGGACGAATATTCGGTTCGCACAAATACATGTTTGTCCCGCATTCCTGAATTTCGATTGAATCAAACCGTTTACTGCTTCTTCAATATTCGCATCTTCAGCAATGATGAACGGAGCCAATCCACCGAGTTCAAGCGAGACTTTCTTTACTGTTTCTGCCGCCTTTTTCATTAAATGTTTCCCTACAGGAGTGGAGCCAGTAAATGTGATCTTTTTAACACGTGAATCATTCATCCAGACGTCTGACACATCTCCCGGTTTTTGTGTTGTCACAATATTTATCACACCGGCCGGAATGCCTGCTTCCTGGGCACTTTCAACTAATAGCAAAGCGGTCAAAGGCGTTTGTTCCGCAGGTTTGATGACCACGGTACATCCTGCAGCAAGGGCTGGCGCCACTTTCCTCGTGATCATGGCAGCAGGAAAGTTCCACGGGGTAATGGCAGCGACGACACCGACTGCCTGCTTTTGCACAAAAATACGTTTTGAAGCAACAGACGCTGGAATGATCTCCCCATAGTTACGCTTTGCCTCTTCAGCATACCATTTCACGAAACTTGAAGCATATTTCATTTCACCTTTTGCTTCAGCCAATGGCTTTCCTTGTTCCAGTGTCATGATCGTTGCGATTTCATCCAGCCTGTTCTCAATGATCGTGTACCACTTCTCAAGTAATTCCGCCCTATGGTAAGCACTGGTTTTCGACCAAGTCAGAAAAGCAGCTTGAGCTGCATCCACAGCAGCCTTTGCCTCTTTTTCGTTAGCGTCCGGAACATAACCCACAGGCTCCAATGTTGCTGGATTTTCCACTACAAAATGATGCTCTGTATGAACAGGTTCTCCGTTTATATAAATTGGCCATTTTTCCACCACTTTTTTCATCCTGCTTTAATCTCCTCTTCTTCTGCATGATCTGTAAAAGTCTTATCATTCTCGCCTTTGAAAAAGTCCTTGCCATATAGAAGGACACATAATAAAATTCCCGCTGCAAACGCCATTCCAGCACCTTTTATTACAAGGATGGCAGCGACGACCCCTGCAATTCCCAGGTCGCGTTGGCTCTTCGCCTGCATCACACCGACGCGTACGCTAACATACCCTTGAACCAAAAGCGTTAGGGCCAAGGCCACACCGAGAATCGGTTCAACCAAGCTGACTACCGGCAATAAGAATAACCCTGTATTTGTACCCCAACGGAACGAGCCAGCACCGCCGAAGAAAGAATTCATCGCTTTCTTGCCATTTTTGAACCGTTCCACAACCACGACCTGCATGGCTGCCCACAACGGACCGCACATCGTTATATCAGGTCCGATAAAACTCATGATCACATTTCGGCCACCAAAAATTAAATGAGCTCTGTTTGGATTATAGTCCACTTTTTCATCCTCCCTGACCTCATCGGATTCAGAAAGCAACGCTTTTGTTTTCAGCACATCCCCGAATACAACTAAATAAGTGGCAAAAACAGCTGGAATCGCACTTAAAAAGAAGGTCAAGGCAGGGAAACCTAAACCAAACACAGTATAGTCCGACCAAAGCGTAGCAAAGTCCGGACTGCTGAATCCCCATTGAATATCAGGCCATTTTGCTTCACCAAAAATAGGGGCTACAAAAACAGCAAGCAAGATTGCTGGCAATATCCCTAAATTGCCTATGAATACCCAAACTTTATTTCGCATTTTTAACTTTCCGAAATTTTTCGAAAAAAGCAAGTAAAAGGCAAATCCGATACAAATGCTTATTGTATAAGGAAATAAATCAAACTTTCCACCCACTTCGAAAATGGATACGACAGCACCAATTCCTGCCCCTAAAATGATGCCTGATTTAATTGCATTCGGCACTAATCTTACGACCTTACTCGCAAGTCCGGTCATTCCAAGCACTATTGATAAAATACCTAATGTTAATTGAAATGCAACGAGTGCATAGACTCGATCAGGTCCTTCCGGAAATTGCCCGACGAACAATACAAGCAGTGGAACTGCAGGTGTAATCCAACCTGGTATTACTGGATCACCGAGTAAATGATGCGCTAAATACAATATTCCATTCAAGACAACGACGGCTAGAGCAACATCAAAAGGCATCCCCAGATGGTCTGCAAGCAGTGTAATCGCTCCAAGGTCAACTGCACACATCAATAACCCTTGAACATAGTCAGGCCACTCGAAACGATAATGGACAAATGGAAGTCTAATCTTAAAAGGTCCCGCAGGTATATACGATGTCTCATCTCCGTAGCGACGGTTTTTCCATTTCATATTGTTTCCTCCACTTAAAAGCCATAGGCTGAACGGTAAATTTTTTCGATATCCCGAACGTTTAATGCACGGGGATTATTGCGAAGTAAACGGACTTGTTTGATGGCCTCAGCAGCCATTTCACTTAAAGCCGATTCAGGAATGTCAAATTCTCTTAGTGACTCAGGTATATCTACGTAACGGCATATTCTGGTCATCGCTTCTATAGCTTTATCCGCTGCCTCATCGTCATTTAAATGATTGACTTTCTCTCCAAGTGCTTCAGCAATGTCTCGGAACCTTTCCAAACATGCAATTTTATTCCACTTCATGACAAATGGCAGTAATAATGAATTGCTGACTCCATGTGATAGATGGAAGCGGCCTCCAAGAGGATAAGCTAAGGCATGGACAGCTCCAACACCTGCATTTCCAAAAGCTAACCCTGCCATTAGGCTTCCCGTGATCATTGCTTCACGTGCTTCCAGATTATCTGGTGCAGCATAAGCCTTTGGTAAATTTTTTGCGATCAACTTCATGGCACCAATTGCCAAAGCATCTGTAACGGGCGAAGCAAATTTGGAAATATAAGCCTCTACCGCATGGACAAGTGCATCCACTCCGCTCGCAGCCGTCACACTTGGCGGGCAAGTCAGCGTCATGACAGGCGATACGATCGCTACATCCGGTAAAAGATATGAACTAACAATTCCCTTCTTCACCTGTTCCTTTTTGTCCGATAAAATCGAAATATTCGTCACTTCAGACCCGGTTCCGGCCGTCGTCGGTATGGCTATTAAAGGCAGACCCTGAACTTCAATCAAATTCGTACCGAAATATGTCTCGATGCTACCTGAATTTGTAGCCATGACGGAAGAGGCTTTCGCAATATCCATCGCACTACCCCCGCCTACCGCAATCAGTCCATCATGATTTCCCTCCCTGATAGACTGTACACATAGCTCAACGATTTCAATTTCCGGTTCAGGATTCACATCCGAGAAAATACCGTATGCCGATGAAAGTAGATCCACAACCTTTTGCACTACCCCGGCATCCAGTAAAATTTTATCTGTAACTATCAAAGGATTCTTCATCCCTAATCGCGTGACCTCATCAGTCAGCTGCTGTAAAGAATCTGATCCTGTCACCAATTTGTTAGCCATTGAAAAAATAGAAATATTCATGGTCATCTCCCCTTTCATGTATTTACTAATGCAGGAATCATGCCAAAGTGAAAACGCTTAATTTATAAGGGGGATAGCCTTTTTTTCATGGATAACAATAGAAATTACGAGTAGAAATCAAATCAAAAAAACTAATTCGATTCGTTTTCTAATCGAATGTGAAATTTTTTCATTTTTTGCACTAAAGCGCTTTGACTGATATCCAATGAGATGGCCGCAGCCCTTGTAGTCCCATATTTTTTCATCGCATTCAGGATCAGGGATCGCTCCAGCTCGGAAACGGCATCCTTCAATGAATGTTTTGTAGGTTTTTTTGATATGACCGGCTGGATGAACGATGGTAAATTAGGCAAATCAATCGTATCATCATAAGTTGTGACGACCAGTCGCTCTGCAAGACTCGCGAGCTCACGTATATTACCAGGCCACGAATAGTTCGTCAGCCATTCATAGCATTCCGGTGTCATCTTTTTCTTTTCATTATATTTTTCATTGAATTTTTTCAAATACATTTCTAAAAGCGGGATCGTTTCTTCCTTTCGCTGGCGTAAGGGCGGGACTTCAAATGATACGATATTAAGCCGGTAATATAGATCTTCGCGGAAAGACCCTTCTTGAACAAGCGAGGCAAGATCCCGATGGGTGGCTGTAATTAACCTGACATCCACCTCTTTCATTTCGGTAGAACCTACTCTCATGAACTTGTTTTCTTCTACCACTTTCAAAAGTTTCACCTGTAACTCTAAAGGTAAATCCCCAATTTCGTCCAAAAATAAAGTGCCACCATTCACTTTCTCGAAAATCCCCATTTTCCCATTCTTAAGGGATCCGGTAAATGCCCCTGGTTCATATCCAAAAAGTTCAGATTCCACCAAACTCGCAGGGATCGCCCCGCAATTTAATTCAAGGAAAATTTTTTCCTTCCTGGAGCTTTTGGCATGTATGTACTTGGCGATTAAACTCTTCCCTACTCCCGTTTCCCCCTGTAACAAGATCTTCGCATCCGTTTTAGCTACTTTATCTGCCAGTTTAAATAAGGGAGTTGTAGAAGGCCCAATGATTATTTCTTGTAAATTGACCTGTTCCGAGCCAGGCAATAATTGAGAAATAGGCTGGAAAGATAGCTTTTGACTGTCGATCGTGTACTTCATCCGGATTAATTCAGTTATATCCCTTACACTATTTATGACAAATATGACTTCGTTCTGTGGCGATAGAATAGGTGTGGCCGATACGATAATCTTTCTTCCATTTCGGATTCTTTGCGTCAAAGTAACTTGATTCTTCGTCAGTATAGATTCCAATGAAGCGGAAACGGATATCATACCCTGCTCAATTAAATAACTCATCGGTTTTCCGATGATTTCCTCTTCTCTTATTCCGGTAATACGCTGATAAGCTTGATTGATAAATAATGTCGTTCCAGCACCATCCGTGATATATACGCCATCATACAGGGCATTAAATACAACCCTGCATAAATCACTCTCAAAGAATGCTTGAAATTGTTCATATGGGATGGAGTAATTGCGTAAATTTTGCAGTGGTGCATTCACAGTAATGAAATGGGAAATAGGCTTCGTCAAATCACTCTGCTGCACTGCGGCAGATAACGCCTCTATTGTCAAAAATCCGATGAAAACTTCTGAATCATCCAAAACTTCCACTTCTGTGCTTCCTATGGGAAAACATGATATTGCTTCCTCCACTGTCATATCCGAATAAAACTTAGTCATCAATATCCACTCCTAACCTGATCCCTTTATGATACTACTTATAAGTGCTACACCGATAAAACAAATCAATCCATATATGCTATTTCTGATTAAAGCGATAAACATGCACCGGAATGACACTTTAATCATACCAATGGTGTTTTTTATGCTCAAATCCATTTTCACTCACCAAAGGAAAACTCCTCCTTTTGTTGTACGAAAAAGCCAGTTCCTTTGGATGCTCAACTCTCCGATAGAAACCATATCTAAGGAGTTGAAGGTGTTAATATGTATTCCGACCCTCTTTCCACATATGGCTTTTACAATTAGTCCGTTGATTTCCGCTCCAGGCATTCGTTTTCCGCGGGCGGTCCGGGAGCCACCTCGGCGCTTTTGCGCCTGTGGGTCTCCCTTGGACGCGCTTTTCTTTGCAGGAGTCTCGTACCTACCTCTCCAATCAACTTTGTTTTAACATTTAGACTATAATCTTTTTAAAATAGAAGGATTAAGACCTGAGATGATGAGGATGCTTTTTTAACATATTTCTATTCAGCGAGACCAGCTAATGCAAGCGAACCATTTGGTTCGTAATATTTAGGCGGCCATTGATTAACATAAAGGGGGTCGGATTTTTTATTTCCGCACCCTTTTGTTACAAACCAAAAACCTAATCCGTATTTGGATTAGGTTTTTGGTTTGATTAAAGAAAGTAAGTTGCTTCATCTCCAATCATATGCTTAATTTGGGAACCAGCCTACAGGTTTTACATCGAGATTAATGTTGATTTGCTTAATTTCCTGGTATTCATCCAAGCCGTACTTTCCTAAACTGCGTCCAATCCCGCTCTGTTTGTAACCGCCCCATGGCGCCTCGACATATGTTGGATGATAATCATTCACCCATGTAATCCCCGCCCGCACTTTCTTGATCACACGCAATCCTTTTGCGCCATCGTTAGTGAAGACGCCGCCTGCAAGGCCGTAGTCTGTATCATTTGCAAGTTTAATAGCTTCTTCTTCATCTTTAAACTTTTGAATGACAACGACCGGACCAAAGATTTCCTCTTGTACGATGCGCATGTCAGGTGTTACATCGGTGAAGACAGTCGGTGCAATGAAGTATCCTTTGTCAAGGCCGTCATCAACAAGACGGTAACCGCCTGCTGCAAGTGTCGCCCCTTCCTGTTTGCCGATTTCAATATAATTTAAAATGCTATTCATTTGCGCTTCGCTGACAATTGCCCCCATGTTGCTGTCTTCTGCAAGGCCAGGTCCAACTTTGATTTTATTTGCGCGTTCCACATAGCGTTTTACATATTCATCATAAATGCTTTCTTCAACCAGGATGCGGCTACCTGATGAACATACTTGGCCGGCACCGAAGAAGATGCCAAATAATCCGTAATCGATGGCTGTCTCTAAATCGGCATCGGCAAAAACGATGTTAGGTGATTTACCGCCAAGCTCAAGGGAAATTTTCTTTAAGTTGCCCGCGGCCGCTTTCATGATAGTGCGGCCAACATCCGTACTTCCCGTGAATGATACAATGTCAACGTCCTTGCTTTCTGCAATGGTTTGACCGACAACAGTGCCGCGTCCCATCACCATATTAGCCACACCTTTAGGAATGCCGACTTCCTCTAGGATTTCAAATAATTTCATTGCTGTTACAGGTGTCACTTCAGCCGGTTTATATACAATGGTGTTACCCGCCGCAAGGGCCGGTGCGATTTTCCAGACACTCATTAGAAGAGGGAAATTCCAAGGTACTATCAAACCGGCAACACCTACTGGCTCACGAACGACCATCGCTTGCACGGGAGCGGGAACTTGATAAGTTTCCCCTTCCGGATGAAGGACCAAACCAGCGTAGTAACGGAAACATGCGGCGGCATCGGCAATATCGAAACCTGCCTCTGCTTTAAGTTTCCCGTTGTCCATTGTTTCGAGAATCGTTAACTCTTCCGCACGTTCATCAATTTTATCAGCGATTTTATATAGGTAGGAAGCTCGCTCCTGTGCCGTCAGTCCTGACCAGATTCCACTTTCAAAAGCTGCTTTCGCAACTGAGATTGCCTTTTCAGTATCTTCCTTGGTGGCACGAGGAGCTCTTGCAATGACTTCCTGTGTTGCAGGATTGATTACCTGGATTACTTCATTTGAAGAAGAGGACTGCCACTTACCGTCGATGTAATTTTTAAGTTCTATAACTGCCGTTTCTAAAATTGTCATGTTTTTTGCCTCCGGTTTTTATTATTTTTTTGTAAGCCTGTACGGAATCGTTAAAGTTTTAATACAAGTCTGTCGTCCTTCGCACGTGAGCAGCATGTCAAGATTGACTTACGTGATTGGCGGTTTTGTTCGCTAAGGAAGAAATCCCGGTGATCCACTTCACCTTCTGCAACATCTACCTCACAACTTCCGCACCCTCCCACTTTACAAGAATAAGGTGCATCAATCCCTTCCCTTAATAGCGCATCAAGCAGTGTTTCACCTTCCTGAACGTGGATGGAACGATCGCTGTCTGTAAGGTCGACAATGAAAGGATCTTGCGGCCCATCATTTTTTGTCGCAAAAAATTCGAAGTGGATCGCATGTTCCGGATAACCATAGGAACTGGCGGCTTTTCGATATTCTTGAACCATCTCGATTGGTCCGCAAAAATATACATGCGTGCCAATGCGATGATCCTTCATCGTCTCAGGCATCATTCTGCGTTTATCTTCTGCCTGCGAAAAATAAAAGGTGCATTGATCAGGGTATTGGGCTTTCAATAGATCATAAAAAGCACATAATTCCGGTGTGCGCGCTGCATAATGGAGTTCGAAGGTTTGGCCTTCGGCAGCCATGTCTTCCATCATTGCCAGAAATGGGGTGATGCCGATTCCAGCTGCATAAAAAGCATGATGCTTTGCTCGAAAGCTGAGAGGGAAGTTGTTTTTAGGGAAACTGACTTCCAACCTGGAATCTATCTGTACATGATCATGCCAGAAAGCGGAACCTCCGCGTGACGCCTCATCACGCCGAATGGAAATTGCATATTTTTTACGGTCCCTTGGGTTGCTGATAAGGGAGTATTCCCTTTCGAATATCGTATCCCCGGCCGGCATGAATGTGGTCAAATGCGAACCGCCTGTAAAAGCAGGCAATGGGTTTCCGTCAACTGGAATCAATTCGAACTGTTTTACGAATGGAGTTTCTTGAATGATCTTGTTTACTTTCATTTGAATATTTCCTACTACCCGCATGATGATCAGCTCCCTACTTCTTCTTTTCCGATTGGAATGAATGGGTAACCAATATAACCTTCCCGTACTACGGAATAAAAAGGTCCTATTTCAAGACTTGCTCTGCAATGGTCACATTCGGCAATCTCTGCTTCTTCTTCGACTTCCGACACTTCAAAACATTTCATGCAATATACGTACCGCCGCTTAGGCCCGATAATCACCGTTTGGATCTCAGCTTCAGATAGACCAGCTTCCACCCCGAGCGAGAAGATCATAACAGCATTGTTCCATGCAGCCGCAATATAAAATTGGGTGCCCATCTTTTGTGACAAGATGAATCTCTTAATCTCCTCTTTATCCTCCATTCCGTTAATGGAAATACATTCAAAATGCACTGTACCTGCAAGCTCAGATGTGAAACTTTTCGCCTTTTCATATCCTGCTTGATCAGAAATGACGACAAACTTTCTTCGTTCATTCCGAGGAGTAAATTGATTTACGATTGTAATTGATTTATCAAACAATACTGGACTATTGTACAAGGCCCTATCCTCCTACTTATTGTTTATCTTCGATTTTTTGTTTTTCATCAATACGCCTCAAATATTCGACCGATTGCGGAAGAAATGGGGCTATTCCTTTGTATGCAGCCATAGGTTCCGGAATATCCTGCAGTACGCTATATGTCAGATCAAACCACTCCTGGCGCAATGTCAAATCCTCCAGTGGCAGGAACTGCGTATTCAATACGAATAGAATGGCGTTGCTTCGTGGCATACGATAAAATTTTTGTTCTTCAACACGCAAACGAACAAGTTTACCTGCATTTTCCGGTGTTATCCCTGAACGCTGCGGTCCCCAGACATCCATCGTTTCATAGTTGACATCCCAACGGTCAGCCATCAGGTTCCAGTTGATGCGTGTCCATGGCTTTCCTGGCTCAATGGATAATAAAAACTTACGAACGCGATCTGCCAGTTCATCGCCTTTCCGCGATACAAATGGAACGGGTGCATGGATTTCATCAAAGGACATGCCTTTATTCCAGTTAGCTGAGAAGAGTGCGGCGTATGAAACTTGTCCCACTTCCAAATAGAAATTACTATCGCGATGAACCATTAAAACAAAATCATTGTGGAAATGGCGCCCTACATAATCAAGAGGCTCATTTGGAAGCGTGCTTGCATCGCCATACACGAATGAATCGGATTCCCCGAAAATATGGTTCTTGAAAGTCCAGTTGTCTCCATCTTTAATGACCTCGAAATGCTCCGGATAGCGATCAGTTGCCATGTCGATGAGCATTTCCAACACTTCCCATTGCATTTCCATTGTGTGCGAAAAGGATTGAAACCTTATATGCGGCTGTTCTTGAAGGAGACGACGCTTCGTTTCCACTTGGAGTCTGTATTCTGGTGTAACTTCAATACAGTTAATGTTTGAGAGTCTTTTCAAATCGTTTGAATAACGATAGTTACCTGAAGTGAATGGAAATGGAAATGTCTCTAAATCAGTTGTTTTGAAATCTAAACTTTGTGTAAACATTGAACAATCTCCTCTCGTTCCCTAGATTCTTTAAATTGCGTTTTTTCTATTTAGCTTCCTTTAATTCAACGGATGGACGCTCCATGTCAACTTCAAAACGGAAAATGTATTTCGATGAAACATAGTAGGTGACTAAAGCGACAAAGTATGTTGGAATTCCGGCAGCTGTATGAAGGAAAAAGTCACTTGCTTCAAAAGTCAATGGATTATAAAGTGCCCAGTAAACGATCGTTCCAATGACCACCGTTAGAACTGCCGACGGGTTAAGGCCTTTCCAATAAGTATAAGAGCCCTGTGTGTCATACAAATCCCTTATTGAAATGCGTTGTCGCTTTACCAAAAAGTAATCTGCAACGACAATTCCGCCAAGAACAGCCATAATAAAGGAAATGACAGCAATGAATGAACCAAATGCATCGTAGAACGTCGAGCTTAGAAGTAAGAATATGGTCGGTACGGTTGTCCCCATCGCAATCATCCATGACTTTTTCGGGAATACGGTTTTAAAGCTGACAGCTTGTGAGTACATAAGGAAAATGGCTGCACCGACATTCCCAACCGAAAGTAAAATCAAGCCAATGAAGCCGCCCCAACTTCCTGCGATGGAAAACATCCAGTCAGAAGGATTAAGTGAACCAGCGACTAATGCAGCAATGGCCCCAACTAAAGCTGCGATACAAACGATGATTCCATAGCTGTAGAATCCTGCTTTAAATGCTCCTCCTTCTGTTTTAGATAAACGGCTGTATTGACCAAGGTATGGCAGCCATGAGAAGCCGAGACCGATATTTAATTCCAGGGCCGTCGCGAATGAACGAGAAGTCGTTTCAAATGGCTCGGAAGGAAGTATTTGAGCGATTTTAGTGAATCCCTGGCCAAACAAGACTATTGCGAGAAGACCAAACATGAGAACCATAAAAACCGGAACGGCTACTGCGGTATATTTTTGAATCGCTATCGGTCCCCTCACCGTTACTAGAAATGCACAAATGAAGAGTAAAATCGAGAAAAACGGCGCTCCAGTTGCTTGGCTTGAGAAAATGGCGGGCATCCCCATCCAATTAGCAGCCTCTGCTAACGCCTGGCCGGACATGAAAAGCGCAATGGAAATGTAGCCGAGAGTTAAAATAAGAAAAACAAAGAAAAAGATATTGGATCCTAGATACCCTAGTGAACTTCGAAACCCTACAAAAGTATCTATGCCATAACGCGCAAAATAAAGGGTAATGGGAACAATCAACAGCAAAGGGAAGGCGTTACCGAATAATATCGCTGCAAGTGACTGCTTCACATCAAGCATTGTACCTGTGTATCCACCAGTTAACAGCCCAAAAGATGAGAGGCCAATAACAACCTGAACTAAAATTAAATCCCGAAGATTAAAAATCCGGTCATTTTTACTTGCCGGTAAAAAACCAAAGGCCACATCCTTTGAAATGGAGGCATTATCTTTACTCACACGCTTCTCTCCCAACTATAAAATAATGATTGTATCGCTTGGAAATAAGACTGTCATTGTTTTGGGTGAGCTAAACAAACTACTTTAGACAAGTGTATAGACCAGGTAAAAGATGATTAATATCATGAGAAAAATAGAACCTGTCGCATCCTTCCATTTCATTTTGTCGATTTTCACGGCATCTTCCTGCTCATACGCATTGATCCGCTCATTCAAATCTGAATATAGATTTTTAATAAAGGGATCTTCAGAATTGATATTCTGTTGGAACTGATTCTCTTTACTCAAAATCGCTTCTCCCTCCTTTGCAATCGCGCTTTCCAGTCCCTTCTCTTTACTTTAATGCAATAAACATGCCAATCAGAAAACACCATGCTTACTGGGTTTCCAATAGGAAGAATATTCATTTTTGAAACTATTGAACAATTGTGAAATTTCTGTAATATAAAAACTAGGAAGTTAAATGAAAGGCAGGTAGACATAAATGGATCACTTCACCTCTGCACTCTTGTCTATTTACGATCAGCTTATTGTGACAGATAAAAATGGCACCATACTGAAATCGACCGGAACAGGAAACCCCTTATTCCAAACAGTCAAATCCGCTAATGTCGGCGGTTCCATCAAGGATGTTGAACAAGATTTGTTTTCCATAAGCGTGGCAGAAGAGATAATGGGCAAAAATGAAAAAAGATCTTTCATGCAGTCCTCATGGCAGGGGCCGGAAATGCTGATGACGGCATACCCGATTGAATCTGGGGCATGGGTGTGGGCCTACAAAGAAATTAAAGACTCGTATCCAGATACATCAAGGGGGCAATCGGGGCCTTTGTTGGAATCGAAGAAGCCATCTTTTCCATTTGTGATCCGCAGTAAACCGATGCTTGATGTTCTGCATAAAATGCAAATGGTTTCCGATGTTAGCGCAACAGTCCTTTTATTGGGGGAATCCGGTGTAGGAAAGGAAATGGCCGCCAGGGCCATACATAATATGGGTAACAGAAGCGACGGTCCGTTCATACCTGTCAATTGCGGTGCAATCCCGGAAAACCTGATTGAAAGCGAACTTTTTGGCTACGTAGAAGGGGCTTTTACCAGCGCACGGAAAGACGGCGCCAAAGGGAAATTCACACTCGCCCATAAAGGTATCTTATTCTTGGATGAGGTTGGCGAGTTACCGCCTAACGTACAGGTAAAACTGCTTCGCGTCCTTCAGGAACGCGATGTCACACCAATTGGGAGTACGACATCACACCCTGTTGATATTCAAGTGATTGCCGCAACAAATAAATCGCTCGAAAAAATGGTGAAAAAAGGTGAATTTCGAGAAGACTTATATTATCGCCTTCATGTCGTACCTATCCATCTTCCGCCGCTTAGGAATCGTGTAGATGAAATCCCCCACCTGGTTCAGTTTTTTCTACAAAAGTACAATGCACTATACAATCGAAATGTGGCTTTCACCCCGGATGCAATCGACTTGCTATGTATCTATCAATGGCCCGGTAATGTGCGCGAACTTGAAAATACAGTTGAAAGGCTTGTGATTACTAGCGGAATGCCGGAAGTAGATGTTGCGTTGGTTAAAGAGGTCCTTCCTTTTAAAGGGCCCAAACCCGCTTCAATACCTGTTATCGATTTTCTGATGCCTATGCAGGAAGCAGTCGAGCTTGTGGAGGAACAGCTCATCAATATGGCGATGGAACAATACAAATCATTAAAACTAGCAGCGAAGGTATTGGAAGTCAGCCAGCCTACGATGAGCAGGAAATATAAAAAATTACGTAATAAAATTGAGGAGGCACGCTTTTCACCAGTGGATAAACGGGCCATTTTAGAAGAACAAATAAATCAACGGCTTCGTTCCATTGCCGTTGTAACTGCAGCTATCATTCCAGCTGAAGAGGTTATCAGTCTGCAAAAAAATATGAACCGGCAAACTTCCTATTCCCAGAAATTAAAACAAAAACTTACCATGATTCAAGAAAAGGAAGGCGTAATTGAATGGGTCTTTATATTTATCATGACGGAGGATGGACGTCTGATTCACCTCGTTGCAGACAAAGGCTTTGTAATTGAACCGGGGGAAGAATATATTGGTCCCCCTGAAATGGTTAATGTCGCATACCAGGCGTTTAATGGTAAGGCTGGTGTGACTCCGATATATGAAGACAGGTACGGTGAGTGGAAAACAAGCTTTGCGCCTATTATTGATGATGACGGCAATATCGTTGCTATTGTAGGTTGTGATTACAGCAAAGCCTATTTCAATTCGGAAATGCAACGTCTCCGTAAACAACTCAATATACATGTTTGATTTCAGGATGCAGTCATGCAGGATCAAAACGTTTGGGGAATAAAGCAAAAAAATAAAAGCTGATGACAGGAGCCTTCTTGAACAGGCTTTTGCATTCAGCTTTTTCGGTATTATCAAACCATATATACATCATGAACATAATGCAGGAGTTAAAATGGCATAAACGCCACCCATTTTTCGGATCTAACTGGTTTTTCCCATATTGACCACACTTATAGGCAATAGTATATCTTGTTCTTCCACTATTCTCTTTTATAGTAGTTTTACGATTTATCTCCAAGTAATTCTTTAACATAGTACTTCTACGTTAAATCCCCCAGGCGCTTCTACATAGAACGTATATCTGTGTAAGCGTTGTGGAGGTTTCACCATGAATCCATCATCCTTCAACCGTTGATTGATCCTGTTAACTTGCTCTTCATTTTCTTGTATGAATCCAACATGAAAAGTCTTCGGGTACCGTACATCGCTTCCTTTCATTAGAGTCAATATGGAACCATCATCATCTTTCATTGCAGCGAACCCATCTCCCCGGCTTCCTGCACATGACAATCCAAAGTATCTTTCTAAAAACTCCCTTGATGCTGTAACATCATTAACTGTTAAATTTATATGATTGATTTTCATTACTTCCCCCCATTTTAATATTATTGTTTTCTTTCCGTCTCTCGGTAAAAAAGTTAATTTTCCCTTCCTATTTTGTAAGGTATGCCTTCTTTTTCGTTAAAATGTTAGTATTTTCCTTCCGATTCAGTGTATAATCATCCAAGCTACCGCATTTACAAGATTTAAAAAGGCCAACCAGTAAAAACTGGCTAGCCTTTGGTGCAACTCAATTACAATATTTTTTCATTTTCAAGGCTGGTGTTTGACTCCACTTTCTTAGCCAATTTAAATTTATAGAATAATATACAGGCTATCAAAAATCCTATCCCATAAAACAGTCCGACTCGTTGAGTAGGATCAAAGGCAAGGAATACTAGAATCAGCAAACAAAAGCCTAAACAAAACAACGGGACAAATGGGTAAAAGGGTACTATGTATTGTAAATCTTCCGTTTTACCACCCGCTTTTATAAATTTCCTTCTAAACATATATTGCGATAAAGCAATTCCCATCCATGATATCGTGACGGAAATACCGGCTATGGACATAAGTATCACGAACACTGTATCGGCCGCAATGAAGCTAGTCAATAACGATAGAAGCGAAAAACAGATTGTAAAAAGAAGGGCATTCAATGGCACTTTCCGCTTGGATAATAGACCAAACACCTTGGGTGCCATTCCGTCATGAGCCATCGACCAAAGCAACCTTGTGGATGCATAAAGACATGAATTCCCCACAGAAAGAATGGCTGTCAAAATAATGAAATTCATGATACCTGCTGCATAAGGAATCCCGGCTATCTTCATCAAAGTTACAAAAGGGCTTTCCAATAAGCCTAATTCCGAAGAAGGGAATATGGCGGAAAGGATGATGATGGACGAAATGTAGAAAACAATGATTCTAAATAGTACGTTTCGAATGGCTTTAGGGATATTCTCTTCGGGTTCTTCACTTTCCCCTGCCGCTATTCCTATTAGTTCTGAGCCTTGATAAGAAAATATTACATTCATCATTGTCACAAAGATAATGGTAATCCCCCCTGCTGGAAATAGACCAGAAGGAGCCAAATTCTCAAAGAATGGGGTTGGACGATCAGATAAAGAGACAAAACCAAAGATGCCAGCGATTCCAATCAAGATAAACAAAATCACTGCAACGATTTTTATTCCAGCGAACCAATATTCCGCCTCTGCAAAACCTCTTGTCGTTAATGCATTCAAAGTAAATAAAAGCACTATGAACACAGCACACCAAATCCAGGTAGGACTATGGGGGAACCACTGTTTCATCAATATCCCTGCAGCCGTGAACTCAACTCCTGCAGTGGCGGCTGAACCTACGAAATACATCCATCCTAGAGAGAAACCAGCGGAAGGCCCTATATATTCGGCAGCATATTTCTGGAATGAACCTGTAACCGGCATATGAACGGCCAGCTCGCCTAGGCAGACCATTACCATATACAAAATAAGACCGCCGGCTAGATAACCGACAAGGGCCCCTCCTGCCCCTGCTTGGTTAATGGTATAGCCTGCATTTAAAAAAAGGCCTGTACCGATTACGCCGCCAAGTGAAAGCATAAATAAATGGCGTCTTTTCATCGAGCGTTGCAGCTGATCATTATTCTCCAGTCCATACCCCATATAATCACTTCCTTATCTTATCTATTAGCCTATCCTTCTCCTAAACTATCTTAGAACCTCAAAGAGAGACAACTAAGTCCGCCATCTTGTTTTTGAAATTCAGTCACCTCCACATCAATCACTGTGTATCCCAAATCTTCAATTTTTTTCTTTGTACCCTCAAACCCTTTAGGGACAATAACGCAGTCGTTCATTCTTACACAGTTACCCGAATATTCCTCTTCCTGTTTTACGATTATTTGATTGAAGCCAGAAAAAGCCTCGTGATTAATGAATTCCCCGGCTACTAATAAATTATTGTCTCCCAGGTAATTGACACCCGTTTTTAAATGAAAGAACTTCTTAAGGGGAATGATCGTCGTATCATAACCATATTTAGCCATAATATCTTTGAACTGAAGAGCACCTGTTTCATTTGTTCTAGTTGAAAGACCAATATAGAAGTGATCTTCAACTTGCATTACATCTCCGCCATCCAACATACCTGGAGATTGAATATATTCGATTGTGTCATAAAAGTTCTTTAAAACTTCTCTCATTTCATTAATTTCACCATTCCGGCTTTCTGCACCAGGATTCGTTACAAGGGCACATTTTGGCGTCAACACGGCTGTATCTTCCACAAACGTGGAATCAGGGTATCTCTCATCCGGTTCGAGAACGGTCACTTTCACACCGCAGCGTTTTAATGCTTCTACATAAGCATCGTGTTGTATAAGAGCTTTCTCATAATCCGGGTTTCCTAAATCCGATGTTGTTAAGCCATTTACATAACTTTTTCCAATCTTTCTTACAATCGCGTGTTTAAACATATATATTCCTCCTAAATAGGTAGTTTATTTTTTTGGCTGTTTTCGCATACTTTGTTGCTATTTACCAAGTAAAGCGGTGTGGTTGATTTCCCCTCCAGATGCTCGCTTTCCGCGGGGCGGGCGGTGAGCCTCCTCGGCGTAAACTCCTGTGGGGTCTCACCTGTCCCGCTGCTCCCGCTGGAGTCTCGCACTTGCGCTCCAATCAACCTTAAATCGTTTTGTTTTAAAAACAACAATCTTTACGAAAAGAGCCATTTTTTTAAATGTAGGATATTAACCTTTTTGAACCAGAAGTTCTTTAAATGAAATTTCTTTTCATCACTTTGCTGCACTTAACTATTCCAGAAGCGGAAACCATGGAAAAAACCAGTCATGATAGGGAGAAAAGACACCGTAAGTTTTCTTTTAAACTATAACGGGTTTCTATTCCAGCCCAATGCTTGCTCAATTATTTTAATGACCGCATAATTTATCCGCTATACCTACAAAATATCTTACTCCGTACCCTAAAGCCTTCTCATCGATTTTAAATTTAGGATGGTGTAAAGGGTAAGCTTTTCCAAACTCATCATTATGAACGCCTAGAAATTGCATGGAAGAGGGTACCATTTCGGAAAAAGCCGAAAAATCTTCTGTCCCGAACATAGGATCATCAACCTGGATGATATTATCTCCTTCAAAAATACCTTCCATGACCGTTCTTGAAATATCGACAGCTGCTTTATCATTTACCACGGCTGGATACCCTAAGTACCAAGTAATTTCACATTTTGCCCCATGCGTTTCTGAAATCCCCTTAACGATTTGCTCTAGATACTCCCTTGCTTTCAATCGGCTATCAGGGTCTAAGGAACGAATGGTACCACCGATTTCCGCATATTCGGGTATGACATTGAGCGCACTTCCTGAATGGAACTGAGTGACTGAAATGACGGGTGTCCTAAGAGCCGAAATTTTTCTCGAAACGATATGTTGAAGATTCGTCGTAATTTCTGCACCAATGAGCAGCGGATCTACCGTTAATTCCGGAGTCGACGCATGACCGCCCTGCCCAATGATTTTAATTTCAAAATCATCGGCTGCTGCACAGAATACCCCTTCCCTTAAACATATCGTCCCTGTTCGTTCATAAGGAGTAACATGCAGTGCAAATGCATAATCCACTCCTTCCATGACCCCTTTTTTCACCAATTCCTGAGCTCCCCCTGGCAGAACCTCTTCGGCGTGTTGGAAAATAAACCTGATTTCTCCATCGATCGCATCTTTTTTCCCAGAGAGGACTTTAGCAGCACCTAATAACATCGCAGCATGTGCATCATGTCCGCATGCATGCATAATCCCAGGATTTCTTGATTGATAATCAATTTCTGCTTCTTCTTGAATCGGGAGTGCATCAATATCGGCACGAAAGGTGATGGTATTCGGTTTTCGGGCAGATTTTTTAGCTCCTTTGAGAACCGCTAAAACGCTCGTTTCTGTAGGTCTCGTCACTTCTAATCCTGTAAAGGTTTTTAATTTCCTATAGATTAATTCAGAAGTCTGGTACTCCTGATATGAGAGCTCCGGATTTTCGTGAAAATGACGTCGCCATGAAATCACTTCATCGACAACTGTCTCCTGTATTGTCTTCATCATAAATGCCTCCTCGATCATTTAGTGCCAATATTCAGACTTTTAAAGTCTCTAAAAAGGGCCATACTGTATGCTTTGAGCAATGATCAAAAAGATAATTGCTACCGCAACCTGAATCAAAAGATACGGAAACACCCATTTTACCCATTTCGTAAATGATATGCCTGCCACTGCCAGTCCAGCCAATAGCACTCCAGAAGTCGGAAATATCATATTCGAAATCCCATCCCCTAATTGAAAAGCTAACACTGCGGTTTGTCTTGTCACACCCATCAAATCCGCCAATGGAGCCATTATCGGCATTGTCAATGCGGCTTGTCCACTTCCGGATGGAACAATGAAGTTAAGAAACAATTGGACAATGAACATTCCGATTGCATTTATGGCGGGAGGAAGCTGCTCAACCAATCCTGCAGCATAATATAAAATCGTATCCAGCATTCCACCACTTGTAATGATGACCAAGATTGTCTGCGCAATGCCTATTATCAATGCCCCGGAAACCATGTCGCCCGCTCCTGAAATAAAACCATTAGCCATCTTGGATGGAGTCAAGCCACCAATCAGGCCCATTATGATCCCGCTTAATAAAAACAAGCCGCCAATTTCACTTATATACCATCCTAATTTAATAACTCCATATACTAATAGGATGAAATTCACCAATAAAATAATTAAAGCAGCGCTATGTCTTTTACTCATCCTAAAGTTTTTATCAATATGTGCATGTTCTTCACGCCTGAATTTCCCATACTCCCCCTGTTCAGGATCTTTTTTAACCTTCATTGCATGGAAATAGATGTACAATACTGTAACGACATAAAACACTGCAAGAAGAGCGATCCGCAATCCCATTCCCGAATACATGGGCAGTTCTGCAATGCTTTGGGCAACCCCTACATTGAAAGGGTTTGTAATGCCCGAGATGAATCCAGTCGCCAATGTTCCAAGGATGACGATCGCAAAACCTGTAAGGGCATCAAAGCCCAATGCAATCGTCATCGGAACAATGATTGCGATATAAACCAATGAATCTTCAGCAGAGCCGATCAGTGTCCCTAATGATGCGAAGATTAATACCATCAACGGAATAAGCAATCTCTCTTTTTTTCCGAATCGGACAGCCACAAACTTAATGAAAGAATCCAGTGCTCCTGTTGCCTGCATGATTCCCAGTGCTCCGCCAAACAAAAAGACGAACAAGATAATTGACGCTCCTTCAATCATCCCTGCGTGAATGCTGCTGAACATTTCCAATAATCCCACTGGTGTTGATTCAACGAATTCAAAAGAAGTGGGATCGACTACACTTCGGCCATCCTTTTCAATTCTTTCATATTGGCCCGCGGGTAAGATATAGGTTAAAATCGTCACGATTACAATTACGATAAACATTAATACAAAAGGATTAATCCCTTTTTCCGGTAGCTCCGTCAGTTGGTTAAGCGGCTTATTTTTCTGATTAAGCGGCTCGGAAGTGATTTGACCATTAGGCAGGTCATTCATTTAAATTCCCCCAGTTAAAGTTTTATACTTTTAATCCAGTTCTCCTGACGGACCATCACTTCTTAACCAAACACTTAAACATACTCTTAATTAACTTCTCCAGCATGACGGGCGTATGGACGAAGGCGCTATCGATGTGAAGGCGCTCTGTACGCTGGTGGGCATCCTTGCCGAAAGGACCCACATTAAGTACGGGTGCCTGAAGTTTTTGCATATCCGCGAAAGGAATGCTGTAAGTATCGCCCCAGACTGGTGTATTTTTTTCAAAAGCTGTCCAGCCATCAGACTCATCATTATAATGAACATAGCTTAAATCGCAAAGGCCATTAAAATAATGAATTTGGCTGACTTCCTCACCAAGCATGCTGGCAGTTTCCTTCATTACTTTCACAGATTCCATGATA
Source organism: Peribacillus sp. NPDC076916 (assembly GCF_050269675.1). Lineage (NCBI taxonomy): Bacteria > Bacillati > Bacillota > Bacilli > Caryophanales > Bacillaceae > Peribacillus > Peribacillus sp. NPDC076916. The sequence goes on along the minus strand of NZ_JBNNIU010000002.1, from coordinate 442,384 downwards.
AGCGGATCATCGGACGTATTGACGGCTGGATAATATGGCGGTGCGAATAGCAATACAATGGCGGGTGAAAGCTCCTGACATTGTATCATCAATTTTTCAACGATCCGCACTGATTTTTCCCGCTCATCCAATTCCATGTTTCCTTTAACTTCACTCTTTATTTGCTCAACAAAACTCCCGCCAAATTTGCCCTCGGCATATGAAAGTAACTTTTCGTAACGCAATACTTGTACTTCACCTACACCTTCAATTTGTTCACGAAGGCAAAGCCCTTTATAAGATTCATTGCATTTCATCGCTGCTTCGTTAGCAACCTGTTCGAATAGGTCCATTATTTCTGCAGCTGTCCTTTTCATAATGAACACATTATAAAGCGCGGCTGCCCGATAAGGTGTCTGTGTTGAATATTGTAGTTTTAGATCTTTTTGCAGAAGCGATACCGGTAAAGGTGTTTCCTCACCACGATCACTTTCTTGAAAAAGAGTGTTCCACTCCATGAGCTGCGTGAGGAACGAGGCTATATAGTTAGCCGTCATGCCCTTTAATGGCTCACCTACATGAGTTTCTTTCCCATAAAAAAGTGCAGCGGGCATGATTTTCCCCAAAGTTCCGGAATAAATATAATGGCTATTATCGCCCGGTTTCTGTGAAAAGGACGGTTCACTATTAAAAAACATTTTATAGGAAAGGCCATATTTATCACGTAAAGTCACAAGTTCTTTAACTGCAGCCCTCATTCCCGCGGAATTCACTTCTTCATCAGGAACTGTTAATAGCAGGAGATTGATCGGCCATTGTTCGATGCTTGCCTTTTCGATGATAGCCATATGAAGGGCAAGACCCATTTTCATATCCATCGTTCCTCTGCCAAACAAGTACTTTCCTGATTCAAGATCAATACGCGCTTCTTCCGGTAGTTCATCTTTCCTCTCATGAAGTTTTTTCGTGAGCTCCTCTGGTTGAAATGCAAGAGTCTCAAGATCACCGTATTCTTCAGTATGAACCGTATCAAAATGGCTAATTAATACAACAGTCTCCTTGCTATCGGGATGTTTATAAAAGGCATTGACAAAGTTCCTCCCTAAATCAGCTTCGTGAAGCGATAAGTGCGCCGGATTCCTTTTAAAATAATCAAGCTCCCTCAATTTCTCTTGCACTTTATACGGAAACAATTGTTCTCCTTGTGTAAGAGTACGACTATCCCAGCTAACAAGTTCACATAACAAAGCACGGAGCGTTTCTGGAGTCCCCCATAGTAATTGACTCATTCCAATCCCCCTTCATTGATATTTGTACGCACCACCGGGCAGGTTAAACAAGTTGGACCGCCAGTGCCTTTGAAACTGATCTCAGTTCCTTTGTATTCATAAACCGTTGCTCCCGCATCAATAAGCTTTTGTTTTGTGTAAGCGTTACCAGAAGATATCACGCAAACCCGCGGAGCAATGGCAAGAACATTACAGCCCAAGGTCAAGTACTCATCAACAGGCACTTCGATAAGCTGTATGCCTCGTTCAATCAGCATTTTTCTGAAAAAGACAGGCATAAGGCGGGAGTGAACCACTGCTAAATCCTGGTCGACCATACTGATTAAAGACATAAGATGGAGACACTCTCCCTCACCTTGATCATGCGGAAGCTGAACTACGATGAATTCATCCACAAGATGAGCGGTCATTTCTTTTAATTGCCGAATGGCTTCAGCGTTTGTACGATAACCATGTCCGACAACTAGGGTCTTATCATCAAGCCAAACGATATCACCGCCATCCGCAACCGCATCACCCGTTAAATACCCAATAATCGGGATGTTCTTTTCCCTACAAAATTCTTTGTATACATTAGCTTCAGGCTGTCTCAATTCTTTCCCGGACTTTAAAATAATGGCTCCTTGGCTAGTGAATTTGACCGGATCATGAGCATATAAGGAGTCAATGCCGACTACCGAAGATGCTGGCAAATAATCGATGTTTGAAACATATTTCTCCAAAATGGAAATAAAATCACCATACTCTTTTAAAGCTTCGTTGAAATCTGGCTCTTCCGCATAATTGAAGTTCCGCCATGCTTGGCTTAAATGCTCTTGACTAATAAAAGCTTCTCTCGGATGTTTTACAATGACACGTTCCAATGGATTGTACATGGACGAACAATATGTCACTGCCTCCCCCTCCTTTTCCGCATAGCGGAAAACGTTTCCGCTAATAGGAATTTTTCTTTTATTATAAAATCAACTTTGGTATAATGTCAATATGTTTTAAATTTTCAAATAACTTAAGGTTTTATTCAACTTGTAATGAAAGATAGGTGGTTTGTTTATGCAATCGATCGACCGTGCCATGAACGTTATAAAGGTGCTGGTTTCCAATTCATCGGAAAACTGGCTGTCAATTACGGAACTTTCCCAAGAATGTGATCTTCCTGTCAGCTCCATGCATCGTTTGTTAAAATCGATGTCCTTGCATGGATTGATCCAACAGGACGGGCAATCCAAACAATATGGTTTGGGGAATATTTGGCTCGAATATGGTTTACGTATGTATGACAAAATGGATTACATCAGCCAAATAAGGCCTGAACTGGAAAGGCTGATGAACAAAGTCGATGAAAGCGTCTATCTTAGCCAGCCAATAGGAATGGAATCACTCGTTATCGAACGAATCGACAGTGAAAAAAGCCAAATCCGGGTTTATGACCAGCTTGGCTCACGAGTACCTATGCATATTGGGGCTGCCAATAAAGTGATGCTTGCCTATATGCCATATAGTCAAGCCAAAATAATCGTGGATGCTCTTGTGCCAATTCAAGAAAGAGCAGCTTTTTGGGATATATTGCAAGAGACTAAAATGAAGGGACATGGAATCAGCCACAGTGAAAGGACAGAGGGAACATGTTCTGTTGCCGTGCCGATACTGAACCATTTTGGGGAAGTTCACGGTGCAGTGAGCATAGGTTTTGTCAGCTTTAACCTGACAGATGAAAGACTTGATTTCCTCATTAAGAATGTTATGGAAACTGGCAATCGGGTTTCTGCAAAATTGGGGTATAGGGGAATATGAATAAGAGAGCAGTGGAGGATTATCGGTTAAGCCGAAAAAGAAGATGAGTCATTTCATCTTCTTTTTCGTTTTTATATTAATCGCTGCCGGTCACAAATAAATCTTCTTTAAAATAGGCGAGCACCTCTCCGGCCACCACTGGTTCACCCTCCAATACCTCCAATGATTCTATTTTCCCGCTGACACCCATATCTATGATTTCCACACGTCCATCTGCCTTCTTAATCTGAAATAATTGTTCCCATTCGTAAAATCTCGAATTTTTGGATATTGAAATTTTTTCAATCCTGCCTTCACATGGGCTAAGAATCACATCAACGTACATTTACATCATTCCTTCCCTCAGTATTCTTCAAAATGAAATGGGGTTTGTAATACCAACTTGAGAAAGTTTTGGAACTCATGTATATCTTCTTGTTCAATCCCAAGGGTCGGAGCCCAGTATTGATCTAAATTAATATCATTTGCACAAAGCAGGATCATTCTTCCGCTTTGCATGGAAGTAACCATTGCTTTACCGAAAAACTGGGCCGAATATACAATGGTCACATCATATCTATAATCTTGTGACAATAAGCAATAATGATGAATAGCCTGGTTTTCTTTATTTTCGGAAAGAATATCAAAATTCAACGGATTGCCTCCTTTCTTGTAAGCCCTAATTCGCTCAGAACCTGACCCAACCTCGAAGCTGAGATGCTTCTGCTATTTTGCGAATCCCTTCAATATATGCAGCCACTTTCATGTTCACGGAATATTTTTTTGAAGTATGGTAGACATTCAAAAAGCTGGCCGTTATCTTTTCCTTCAATCGTTCATCCACAAGCTCTTCCGTCCAATAATAACCTTGGTTGTTCTGGCACCATTCAAAATAAGAGACTATCACCCCTCCTGAATTCGCCAAAATATCCGGGACTAGCACTATACCTTTATCATCGAGGATCTTGATCGCTTCCTTTGTTGTCGGCCCATTTGCCGCTTCGATCAGGATTTCACATTTTAATCGTTTTGCATTTTCATTATTCACCACTCCGCTAATAGCTGCGGGAATCAGCACATCACACTCTTTTTCCAACAATTCTTGATTGGATAATGAATCTTTGTATAAGTTCGAAACGACCCCAAAAGAGTCCCTGTTCTCCAAAAGGTAAGGAATATCCAAGCCATCCGGATTATATAAGCCTCCAAGCTCATCCGCAATTCCGACAACCTTAGCCCCCATTTCATGTAAATACAACGCTAAATGACTGCCAACATTCCCGAATCCCTGAATGATTACCCGCATGCCTTCAATAGGAATCCCCTTTAAATCACATATCATTTGAAGTGTATATAATACTCCCTTGGACGTGGCCTTCTCCCTGCCCTTCGACCCTCCTAATCTCAGAGGCTTTCCCGTAATGAATCCGGGTGAATCGAATTCCCTGATGTGATCGTATTCATCCAGCATCCAGGCCATGATTTGTGAATTCGTATACATATCAGGTGCCGGGATATCTTTTGTAGGGCCCACTATTTGGCTTACTGCCCTGACATACCCTCTACTTAATCGTTCTAACTCAGATGAACTCATCTGTCTGGGATCACACACAATGCCACCTTTTGCCCCTCCATATGGAAGATCGGTTATTCCGCATTTCAAGCTCATCCATCCGGCCAATGCCTTAACTTCTTCAGGAGTGACATCCGGGTGAAACCGAATCCCCCCTTTCGTTGGACCGGCTGCATCATTATGTTGAGCCCGATACCCTTGAAACATCCTTGTCTCCCCATTATCCATTTGAATAGGAATACTGACTTCCAGAAAACGCATTGGCGCTTTCAAAAAATCAAAAACCTGATTTGGATAGCCCAAAACATGAATCGCTTCTTCTAAGATATCCTGGAATTCTTGCAATGGATTATCCAATTGCCGTTTTTCAATCACCTTAATTTCCCCTGTCATTTTAGCACCTCACTTTTATTCTTATATCTTACTTAAGCAACTTTCATGCCAGCTTTGAAGATTTCGTGTGGATAGCCATATACCGCCATTTGCAATCATCACTATCACACATACCATCCTCAGGAAATATGTATGAATTCATAATCAATTCAGGTTTGCATATGTAAACAGCGATGATTAAATACATAAAAAAAAGCATCCCTTATTAAGATGTGTCAGTCGGTGACAATCAAGTTTGTCTACAGTCAATTAAGGGATTGTACAATTTGAACGTTGCCTCCAGTCACCCGCGGGCGGTCCGCCCTCTGCGTTTTGCGCCTGCAGGGTCTCCCCTGGAGGTTCGGAATGCTTTCAACCAGGACAACAAGTAGACGTAAAATATTGTTGATTGCTGCGATGCCTGCTTTCTCTGCGATGAATGCAAAGAAGGAGGCCACATGGACTTGGTAAGGGGGCCGTGGCCAACTATTCTCAATACATGCTTCATTCAAATAAAAAACCAAAAAGGGTTTGGAATGAAACTATTCCAAACCCTTTTTGGCTACAAACTGACTCATCCTTATCGGATCAGTTTTTACTGGCAAAGTCTCATAGCTGAATTTCTTCAACATGATATTGGGGCGGAGCCTTCCGAAATGCCTTTGTGATATATAATAGATAACAAAAACCAATAATGAACCAACTTATACCCATTATTAGGGAACTTGTCTCAAGATTGATCCAAAGAATGCCAATTGCTATAGCTCCAATTAAAGGCATTATTAAGTATTGAATACACCCCTTTATCGTTCGATGTTTCTTTTCCCGAATGATAAAATGGCTGATCACTGAAAGGTTTACAAAGGTAAATGCCATTAATGCACCAAAATTGATCAGTGAAGTCGCTGTCACTAAATCGAAGAATAAAGCAGACAATGAAATGACTCCAACTATGAGTACATTAATGGCTGGAGTCTTCCACTTAGGGTGAATAAACCCAATCCATTTTTCCGGAAACACTTTATCACGTCCCATAACATACAAAAGACGGGAAACGCTGGCATGCGATGCTAGTCCCGAGGCTAGCGTATTGACGAAAGTCGTACAAAGAAAAATGGATTGAAATAGCTTCCCACCTACATAAAGGGCGATTTCCGGCAATGCAGCATCCGGTTCCTTAAAACGGGATATATCCGGAAAAAAGAGCTGAATAAAGAAAGATGCGGTAATGAAGATGATTCCGCCCCAAAGTGCAGTTAAAAATATCGCTTTTGGAATCGTTTTTTTCGGATCTGGCGTTTCCTCAGATAGTGTCGTTACCGCATCGAATCCCAAAAAGGAAAAACAAAGGATCGTGGCCCCGGTTATTATTGCCGAAACTTCCATTCCTTCATTTACGAAAGGCTTTATCGTAAACACTTCTCCTGTACCTTCTCCAGCATTTAAACCTTTGACAACAAGAATGATGAACACTACCATGATGGCAATCTGAATTAAAACAAAAAGCGCATTAAAGTTAGCAAGTACATTGACACTCCGGAGATTGAAAATGGTGACGATTGCTACGAATAATACTACCCAAATCCATGTAGGAACCCCTGGAAATAATGCTGTGAGATAAATTTTGGTCAATAATGCATTGACCATAGGTAAAAACAAATAGTCTAACAACGAAGACCATCCCACCAGGAATCCTAAATGCGGATTTATGGCCTTTTGCGTATAAGTATAGGCAGAACCTGCAGCAGGAAAAACCTTTACAAGTTTTCCATAGCTTGCAGCTGTAAAAAGCATCCCCACCAATGCAAAGATATAGGCAGTCGGCACATGGCCGCCCGTAATCCCAGATACAATTCCAAATGTATCAAATACAACCATGGGGGTCATATATGCTAACCCCATCATAACGATTTGCCATAATTTCAGTGATCTTTTCAATGTAACCTCATTTTCCATCTATCATTCCTCCTTGAAACCGCTTTCAAATCAGTGGGTCAATTTTTTAAAATAGATAAATCTTCATGCCTCCCTCTTTTAAAAGTTTTACCTGTATACCTTAATGCAAATTCTGTGCCACATGATTTCGGATTACTCGACCAGCGAAAAACGCCAAAAATGCTACTTAATTCCTGTATTCTTACCGGCACATGATTGATTTAAAGAAATGAAGTCTTGGAGCATCTCTTCATCGGCGATTCAATTCCCCATAAATTATTCGCCTCTGCATAACGCAAGCCAATGATATGCGTATAAATCCTCATTAAATCACTTACTGTGACCTGGCATGATAATTGCATAATTAATCATCCATAGGAATTCAATTATATGAGTTTCAAAACTATTATCATTATAAGAAAATGGAGGAATAGAAAAATGAAATATCCTTTATCCCCTGATGTTAAACCAGAGTTTTGTACCACCGGATCATTTATGCGCTTACCTTCTACAAGAGAAAATGCCAAATTGGCAGTGGTAGGTATGCCCTTTGATACAGCTGCTTCATTCAGGGTAGGAGCCCGGTTTGCTCCGCAGGCAGTCCGCCAGGCATCCATGACGTTGTTTCCTTACCATCCGATTCACAAGGTATTTCCGTTTGACGAATGTAATGCAATTGATATTGGGGACGTTTCGGTGATTCCCCATAATATACATCGAAGCTATGAGCTAATTGAAAAGGCTATGGCAGACTTGATGAAAAACGGTATCATTCCAATAGGCATCGGAGGAGATCATTCAGTAACATTGGCTAATCTAAGAGCTGCCGCCAAAATACACGGTCCTGTTGCTCTTCTTCATTTTGATTCACATACAGATACCTGGGATACTTATTATGATGAAAAATACTGGCATGGTTCCCCGTTTATCCGTGCATATGAGGAAGGCTTGCTCCAAACGGATAAAGTTTTCCAGATTGGCATCAGGGGTACGCTCAATCATCCAGGAGATATAGATTCAAGTACAGATCTAGGTTACAATGTGATAACTACGCCTGAACTGAAGAAAAGAGGAATCGAAGATGTCGTGAAGGAAGTCAAGAAAACCATAGGGGATACACCATGTTTCTTGACCTTTGATATTGATTTTGTAGATCCATCATGTGCTCCTGGAACTGGCACCTTGGAGGTCGGCGGTCTAAATAGCTTTGAAACCCTAGAGATGATACGCTCTCTGCAAGGATTCAACTTTATTGGATTCGACCTGGTGGAAGTCCTCCCGCCATACGATCCAACACAAATTACATCACTATTGGCAGCCACCATCATTCATGACTTTGCCAGTTTAGTAGCCTTACAGCTAAAAGAAGAACAAAAAGAGGAGAATTCAGCCGAAAAAAGTTTATAGAAGCAAACAGTATCGTTGAAAAGGCATCTGCATGCATTGAGAGCAGATGCCTTTTTTCTCTATCATCTTTTATCTAGTCCTGGATTTCCTCTATAAATCATTTCATATAAACTGATGAACAAGTTCGGGCTATCGGTGTGGGAAAAATAAAAAAACACATCCCCTATGAAAGAATGGGATGTGTCATCATTTTATTCGTCTGATTCTGCCCCAGGACGATTGGATTGTGTTGGCAGGGTATTCCAAAAGCTTGCATCAACAGTTTCTATTGAATCATCGGCGATAGCTCTGACAGCTGCATCCAAAGTGGTTATTGTTTGCTTTATTAGATAGCCATTACTTTTTTGTCCAAGCGCCACTGACTCGATATTGTGGTCCGACATACCTCGCATCTCAAAGAGCAGTGTGGCAATATCATAACGAACGGCTGCACCATTACGGCCTATATTTTCTCCAGAACCGCCATCATACTTACCAATATGCCCCCAACCAGTTGGTTCAATGGAGTTATATACAACAGCACCCAGTTTTTTTGACGCTTCTAATACTTCAGGCTTTACGTTTGCGTTTGTAGGATAAAGAATTGAACCTGAAACAAGTTCACCATCTGTTTCGCTTAGCGTCCCTTGATGATGTAGATCTATCATGTAATCTATATCGTATTTCGCAAATACATTTTCGTGTAAAGCCTTTACTTCCACTTGCATGGAATCAGTTTTTTTATCATGCTCACGGTTTAAGTCTACCCCATTTGCATTTGCCCGTGTTAAATGTCGATCTCCTTTTGCTAAATAGTCATCAAGAGGGAAATTAACATCTCCCATTGCCCCATCTGCATTTAACATGGGAATGATCAGTATATTAACATTTTCCAATAAACCTTTAGTCTTACTCGTGCCTAGATGTTTAATGAATTCTAGTGCACCTTCAGTAGTCAGTTGTTCATTTCCGTGCTGTTGAGTTAAAAATAGTATAGTAGGATTCTTAGGATTTGAAATATATTTCGCTAAGTAAATATCCCTCCCTTTTACCGTTTCGCCGATTACTTCCAGTGCCAGCCTTTCTTGTTTAGCATCCTGCGTTTTAAGATAGCTTACCAGGCTTTCATATGTATGAAGTTTTGAAGTTGTCACTTGACCATTTCCAGCACTGGGACCATTTCCAACCGCTCCGACTGGCAGCGCAACAGCTGTAACTGCGCTTAATGTCATTAAACTAGATAATGAAACTGATAGGACTTTCTTTTTAAAATTCAATAAAAACCCTCCTTAAAATTTAATTAAAAAAAATAACCATTACTAATATTCTGACATTTTTAACACTTTGTGTTAATAGTGGAAAATACCTATGTTTCAAATCATTTTCTTCTGCACCATATAACTTGAAAGGAATTACTTCTACAATGGCGATATTCAAAAAGCATTTTCTGGTTGCCGAAACCGATCAGGAAGAAAAACCAGACGGGTACCCGTCTGGTTACTAATTAATTTGATGAAACTATCAATTTTTATTATTGCCTGCCCTCCGTCAGTGGAATTGACTCGTATTGTTCCGGATTGATTTTATATACTGAGCCATCAGTAACTCCATCAATTATTCCATATAACCCTCTTTCCACTGCTTGAATAAGCATGCCTTTTTTCTTTTGGCCAAAAGACTGTGTCTGGCCTCTAACTTCAAAGAGCACTGTCCCACTTCCGTTTAAAGCAAAGGCTCCTAAAGCCGTTCCAGGAAGATTTTGGTTTTGCGGATATAAAGATATATTTCCATATGGAGAATTACCTTGTTCTTTCATAGCATTATATACCGCTACATTCAATTGTCTGGAAAAATCGTAATTATAGTTTTTGGCATATTTGGCATACTCTTGTCCTGAAGGCGAGCTTGGATCAGGAACAAATTGAGCGGAAAGCGAGTATGTGACTAAATCATCCGTTCCATCAATTTCATAATAGGGAGCTTGGTGGTGCAAGTCCACAAAAACCTCCACCTTTCCATATTGCTTCAGGAGAGACTTGTAAACATCACGCGTAGTTTGTGATTCAGGTGTTATGAACCAACCAGGGGTGGATGATTTTCCAGGGAAGTCTTTAGCTTGAGGAGTATAATTTAAATCAGGATTAAAGTCACGATTGACATCGAAACCAGGATTGGACTCATAATCGAATGATTCATTTTTGTATGTATAATAGTTCCAAGATGGATTCGCTCCTGCTAACTGTGGAAACTGTTCCACGACCTCTGACCAGGTCATATCATTTCCCCGGCGGTTCAATTCAGCACCATCCGGATTCATTTTAGGCAAAGCCACCAAGGTAATTTCTTTACGAATTTTCTCCGCTTCAGGAGAATTGGTCCCCAAAAACTTCAAGACATTCAAGATGGCATCCGTACCAGTTTTCTCATTTCCATGAATCTCACTTTGAATTAAAACGACTTTGTCACCTGTTCCCACAGTTGCTTTATAGATTTCTCTATTTCTATTGGAATATCCAGCTACATCCACTTTCACCTTACCTTGGCTAGCACTCGCAATTTGTTTTAGCTTTTTCCCTAATTCAGCATGATCTGTAAAACCTGAAACCGAATAAGTTTGTTGAATGGGTGTTCCTGGGGACGTTTCATTAGCTGCAAATGTTGGTGCCGCAATACTCGCCGATAAAACGGCAACTCCTAGAGTTGAAACAATTTTCCTGTTTTTCATATTACAACAATCACTCCCTAAAAATATTATTCTATCTCATTATACAAAAGGGCAAAGTAGAAATATGTTGGAATTTGATGTCGTATTATGGATTTTAATGATCGGCCTAGTGGCCTTGGATATAGCCTGCTCAGTTATATACATAATTGGGCAAAAGAAACAGGGTGCTGAATATATTACATTGGAATCTTGATTTCAACGCTCTGATACTCATCAATAAATTCAAAAAAATTCGGCTATACTATATTTTATTTTCTCTTCCAGTACAATTTTCAAGAGGGGGCTTATACTCCCCTTATGACATATAGCCTTTTTTGCACCTAAAATATCCTGCCCATGAAAGTATGAAGTTTTGAATAAGGGTTATGAATGTAGCTTTTCAATAATGTTTGCAACTTTATAAAAAAGTTGAACCGTTATTAATAAAGTTTGCTCAAAATGAATGCTTTGGTTTTTTTGTAAGCCGTAAAACGCTGATTTACACGATATGTTTGATCAAACATAGTTTTAGTTTATAACAAAAATTATACGCAGATGTAATGGAAAAGAGTCTTAGTGGTTGAAGGCATTAATAAAAATTCCATTTATACAATATAATTTTTCTCCCAACTACTTTTTTGACGAGTTTCTTCTTTTAGTAAGTAGTACTAATTTTAAACTACTTTCTTATTGCTTCATTAGAGTTCGTCTTTTCAACGCCTAACTCCCTAATGTTCCCAAAAAAAGAGTAACCATTTAGGTTACTCTTTCTAAGGTTAATTGCTATTATTTTTATCGGATCATTCAAGAAAGACCCTTTTTATGGCTGTGTTTCCGGCTCTAGACTAAAATGTCAAGATAGTAAACATAGTTCCAATTGCTACATAAAAGAGTTCAAATTCTGACATGCTTAAATAAGATTGGCCAAGAATTATCACCCTTTATTTCTTCTTTCCGCTAGGAATATCTAAAAATAAAAATTTCCCGTTCCTTGCTTACCCAATGATTCTCAACCGGGCCTATTATATCACCACTAAATTCCTTCCCTTTTAAAAATGCATATTATGAAAAGTACAAAGAATTATTTATAAAGATTTAAAGATCATCTAAATCATCTTCATCTATTCTTGGAAGTTCTGGTTCGATACCTTGGAAAATCATTTTCAATTCACTTTCTAATGAATCTAAGTGTTCTGTCATGATTTTCTCTGCATATTCAACATCTTGATCTTTAATTGCTTTAAAGATTGAAAAATGTTGGGCATAAATTGCCTTATCCATTCCACTGTATTGACCTAATTTTTCTCTTGTGATAAATAAGACCTCTCTAAATAAATCGGATGCCGCTTCCATCATTATTGAGAGAACCTTATTTTGACTGGATTTTACTATATAAGAATGAAATTTATGATCTGCAGCTACACTCTTCTGAAAATCATTTTCAATGAATGCCTTTTTCATTTCTTCTAATATTTCAGATATGATCGCCAGATCATTACTTGTTCTCCGGATTGATGCTAATTTTATTGCTTGAACCTCAATGATTTTCCTAGTTTCTAACAAATCAAATATAGTGACACTATCCAAAGCCATTGTATAGGATAGGGTATGATATATCCCTTTCAACTCAGGTTCCTTAATAAAGGTACCACCAGCCTTCACTTCAACCATACCAAGCATTTCTAATGACTTTAAAGCTTCTCTTATCACTGTCCGGCTAACCTTTAACTGTGTAGACAATTCGCGTTCAGATAGCAATCTATCTCCTGGTGATAACCCACCTTCAAGAATTAAGTGTCTAATTTCCTCCATTATTTTTACGTACGACTTTACTGGAGACTCTTTACTTAGTTTAATTTTCAGTACCCCCTTTTACTCTCTTAATAAAATATCTTTCTATAGTTTTTAGCTATGAACAAATTGAACTTTCGGTCAGACCAGGGAGTTAGTCCCAATTATTATACGAGACATCTAGTGATATTTCAAAGTATTTCATATTATTCAAACTATTTCTAGATTTTTTAATGAAATAACTTTTATATTATATTTGCCTGTTTTCCTTGATCATTTTAATCCTCTGATCAAGTATTGCCGCCAAAGATTTGCTCATTCGTTATTTCACCCACCAATAAAAAAAGCAAGAAATTGCAGTAAAGGTAGAAAATTAAAATCAAAAGAAACTCCTGACTCATTTAGTCCGATTCCGATTCCGATTTCTCAAACTGATACATTCCGTAATAAATAAGAAGATGCACACGGGAAAATAATCATATAGCTATTCCAATTATTTTGCCACTGATTAGGCAGATTCAAACTCTAACATTCCACACAAGTATCACATCCTAACATAAAGAGGAGTATCTCAATAGTTTTGGGGTTGGTCATCTCAATAATAGGAGTATTAGAATATTGATACAGGGAAACTTGTCTGAGTTTTTTATACTAAGTATCTTTCCGAATCAAAATTTTCATATAAAAAGGAGTCATCCTAAACTTATAAAATAGCTTTGTATGGCTACTATGTTAAGAAGACTCCTAATTTTTTTGAATAATGATAAAGTGTCTATCTTTATAAAAAGAGAGAAAGCAGACTTCTTTTATAGTCTGCCAATGTAACTTCATTTTTCATTTTTTACTTTCAGAAAATTTTTTAAGTTACGTTTTCTTTTAATAGTTTGATACATCCTCTTTTTCATCCATTTTACTCGCTTCATCTTGGCTCGCTTCTTCTAAGCTAAGGTTCTTTGTTTCAGGTGCCATAAAGACGGATACTAGTAATCCGATAACGTTCAATCCTGCTGCCAATAGCATCGTGGGTCCGACTCCATATGTTGCTAAAGCAATTGGTAAACCGAATGTTCCGACTGAGGCACCGATTCTAGTTACTGTTGTAGCAAAGCCAACTGCAGTTCCTCTAATTTCTGTCGGGAATAGTTCATTTGGATAAGCCCATTCAAGGATAGCAGGAGCTCCTGCGAAAAATGCATACATAAAGAATAAACTAACGATGATCCAACCGCTTGCTTCAGGTGCTAGCCCCAGACCTAGCAGGGCGATTGTGGTAAAAAAGAAGCCCCCGATACAGAGTGATCTCCGTCCAATGCGATCAATAAAGAACATAGAGACCGTACACCCAATTAAAAACATGAATGAAATTAATGCCGATCCAATATGGGATAAATCCCCCTTATTTAAATTAAAGGTTTCTAACAAAGTTGGTGCAAATGTATAAATCGCAAACATCGGGATTAATTGAAAATTCCAGAATAGCATGACAAAAATCGTACGTTTTCGATAGGCGGGCGAAAAGAGTTTCATAAGACTTGGTTTTTGAACTGGTCCTGAAGGAATATCTTCTAGTGTCGTGGATTCCCCATAGATATTTTTCATGATTCGTAATGCCTTTTCTTTCTGTCCTTTGCTTAAAAGCCATCTTGGTGATTCAGGAGTATTTAAACGCATAAATATAACAATTAATGTAGGTATAGCACTTGATCCTAACATCCATTTCCAAGCATCTGGTCCTAAGTTTAATAAAAAGTAGCCTGCAAAGTAAGCGACAGTTGCACCCAAATACCAAGATATAGTAAGGAATCCGATCATTTTCCCTCGATATTTCTTAGGTGCAAATTCCGTTAACAACGAGGTGGCAATTGGATAATCAGCCCCAATGGCTATACCTAACAACACTCGGATAATAAATAGCTGTTCGACATTTGTTGCAAATATTTGAAGTATAGATAAAACAAGAAATGCTATTAGATCCAAACGATACATGCTTTCGCGGCCAATCCTATCCGTTAGATAGCCGAATATTATTCCACCAATGAATATTCCAATTAAAGCAGAAGAACCCAGTAGCCCGTTCCATAAACCGTTGATTTCAAATGATTGATTTAATGGGATTAAAGCCATTGCAACGATGCTAAGTATATAACCATCAAGAAAAGGACCACCTGCTGTAAATATTGTTAATTTCATGTGGAATTTCGTTAATGGTGAATCATCAACAATATTACGTGCTTTGGTTGACATTACTATTTCCCCCTTTGAATAAAAGGTTTCTTTTTTTTCTTCATAATAATTTGCGCTTCATTTCTTCTTTGTTCCCATTTTTCAAAAGTCTGTCTGGATGAAAGGTGGGTAAAACGAATTTCGCAAATAATCAAAAAATTATAACGTTCTCAATAGCTTGTATGATTAAGAAATACATTATGAAGAACTTAGAAGGAAAAGTAATGCTTTACTGGATTAAGGATTTTCGTTATTAAATTGACAAACAAAATCGCATTTTTAACGAAAACCCATAAAATATCAACGAATTATTGGAAAAATACTAAATTGGGCCCCCACAAATAATTATTACATGATATTAACCAAAGCAAGCTTTTCAGGACATCAAATTAAATACGTTGTCTGCCGGTAAATCATTTTTACTAATGTCATAAAATGTAATACAACCACGTTGTATTACATTTTATATTTACAAAGTATGTTCAACCTTATTCGAGTATACTTCCATACCTCTTAACGCTAATTCTTTAAAGAATGCAGCGGTTTCAATACATTTTTCCGGAGGATATACACCTTTTCGTTTAACTTGGCCCTTTGCAAGCATTTGAGCCACAATGGAAGGAGGTATAGATGTTTTCAATGCTCCAGCAGGAATATTCCATTTCTTTTCACTCCCAACATATACCTCAACTACAACCTTCTCTTTCCGACCATTTTTTTCACCTGTTACGTCAACACGAGTTACACTATACTGATCTTTATCCACTTTTGGTTGTATAAGTTGATTAGCAACAGTTAGTAATGCTTGCCTTGGAGATATCTCAGCCCCACCCATATTAATAGGTTCCTTACTACCAAACCCAAGCTGAACTAAAAACTCCACTTTCTCATGGAACTCCTTTGGAAGAGCAATGCTGAAGGTAGTATTTTTACAACCCTGGTCTTTAAATGAATCATAGAGTGTAACGGGTTCAGGATGAATTGTATATATAGGATTTGCAAGGCCAATCGGTTCCTTAAATTCAACAGGCCTAGAAATAAGTGGGGCAATTTTCGTTATTTCACCATCTTTTACAACTACCGGATTTATAGTATACTCGTCGATAATAGTATCTAGCATATATGGTGTAACTAACGGAGAAGAGTATTCTGTAAAATCCTTCATGGCAATTGTAATATCAATATCAGATACTGTATCTAACTGTTCTACCCCAGCTAATGCCATCATATTTGAAATTCCAGGACCACTTCCCATTCCAAGGACGGCTGTGATTCCGTTTGCCTCAAATTCTTCTGTCAATTCTAGCTGTTCTGCAGTTTCTTTTGGCCAAGCGCCAAGGTCTACATAATTGACTCCCGCCTTTAATGCCGCCCTGGTTACATTTGGACATAGAAAAGCTGGACCGCTATTGATAATAACATCAAAGCCTTTAATGACATTGGCAGTTTCTTCTTCGTTAAGAACATTAATCTGCTTGGCTGTTAAACGTGGATCTCCGATTTGCTTAGCTCTTTCTTCTGCTTTTTCTATTAAAATGTCAGCAACCATAACCTCTGTAACTTCATCATTTTCTAACAAATCATAAATTGTCCCTAATGCTTGGATTCCTGCTCCACCAATAACTATAATTTTCATCTTAATTCCCCTCTCTTAATAAATTAAATAACAACATTTTGATTGATTCCATTAAAAAATTGAACTAGATTATTTATTGCTATAATAAAAATTTCTTTTGAAGCCTCGGGTGTATTAAATGCAATATGCGGACTAAGAACTACATTTGATATTGATAGCAGAGGGTTATTTTCCAAAATAGGTTCTTCATCAAAAACATCAATACCAGCGCCTGCAATTCGTGATGAAGAAAGAAATTCAACTAATGAAATTGTATCGATTAATTCTGCTCTTGATGTGTTAATTAGATATGACTCTCGTTTCATCAGTGAAAGTTCCCTTTCGCCTAATAGTTTCCTCGTTTCTTCCGTTAACGGCAGATGAAGTGAAACAAAATCTGATTGTTCTAGAAGCATTTCTAAGCTAGTAAATGTTACACCTAATTTTAGGGCTCTTTCTTTATTTGGGTTAAAAGTCCAACAAATGACATTCATGCCAAGTACCTTACATAATTCAGCCATTCTCTGCCCTATTCCACCCAATCCAATCAAACCGATTGTTTTTCCCTTTATCTCCATGATCATATTGGACTGATCCCAAATCCCTCTTGTTACATTTTGGTGATTCCGGTTAATATTTTTTGCTAGCGAAAACATTAATGCTAATGCATGTTCTGCAACTGAATTATCTGCATATCCAGGGGTATTTGTAACTGTAATACCCCGAGACGCTGCAAATTTCAAATCAATGAAATTAGAAGCACCAATCCCGGTAAATGAAATGATTTTCAATTTAGGGCATTTAGCAATAACTTCATTCGGTATTGACCATCCCAGAAGTATCCCATCGGCATCCTTTACCCTGTTTACAAACTCTTCTTGAGTTTCAGGTCTTCCTTCATAAACACGAATTTCGGCAAATTGTTGTAATGGATTGAGAAGTTCATCCGTTAGTAATTTTTTAAATTGAGGATCCGCATCTGGATATACTATTAACACCTTTATCACCCCCTTACCAACTTCTCTATTAATTTAGGAAACTTTAATTAGCAGATATGACTGAAATGGCAGTCTTTAAGTACTATGTTTTCAGGATTTCTTTTTAGATATAGTACAATATCCTTTTCTTCTTTTTTACATCGTAGGTTAGAAGGGAAACCTGAATAGGTGAAAAAATGGACTTTCCCATTTTCTTTAATATATCAACCCCTCTCAAGGTGGAAATTTAAAATGATAACGTTTACATTAAGCCGCAATTTACACCGTTTTTTTTGGTCTGACCATGGAATACCGTAATTATATAACAGAAAATTACATTAGTCAAAATATTTTAAATTTTTGATCAACTGATATAATTAACATAAAAATTGTCCTTTAGACTACCAATATAGGGAACGCATATTTGATAAATAACGAGAAGTCGCTGGGGCTGCATCGTGAAGATGTTATTTTTCAAGGAAGGAGGAATCATTAAAACATGGAGGTAATCTAACAATCCAATAGGGCAATCGACCAGAAAGCATATTAATAGAAATGAAACCAATTTGTAACGCAGGCATATTATTTACAAAGGCAAAAGTTAAATATAAAAAGTAGTCATAGAATTGGCATTGACAATAGCCTTTAATCCTTTACTACTGTGCCTTATCAATACCGGTTTACTTTTCCCCATTCAATAAATGATTTATTAGAGGACGATACGACTGTTTTCATATTGTAGTAGAGAATCTGTTCCGGCAGCCCAATTAAAGTAGGGGGAAAGGCATTCATATGGCAATTCATCAGAGTTTCTAATTTCATATCCGTTGGAAACTCCATATTTCATTTGGAATAACTTAAAATCACGATGAATGAATACAATTTTTGGAGCTTTCCATTCACCTCATACATTCCTACTTCCTCCCAATCCATCTGAGCTTGTTTATTCGGCTGAGCCCGATGGGGGTTTAACAAATTCTCTAAGAATCGTTGTTTTCCCTTCATAACCCAAAGTCTGAATTTCTTCAAAAAGGACCATACTATTTGGCGTTCCTTCTTAAATTCTTTGCAAAGCATAAGGCTCTTAAATGTTCCGAAATTTACTCTCCCTACCCTTTCGCATAGTTGAATGAAGTACTTGAATTTCCTTTATGTATTTACTGACTGTTTTGCGACCATACCCCGTTTCCTCGGCAATAGCTGTTTTTGTTCATCCTTTTTGATGTAATTCTCTAATCATAAAAAATTCCCTAGTCTTCAGCATCGTCTCAAACGCTCCAACTCTATTAAGTGAAGAGATGATATCTATTATTTTTGGGGCACTTTAAACCGTTGATAATGGGTAATTTAACTCCAATGATGACAGTGACCATTCAAATTAATTGATCTATATGAATAACTTGAACATGAATGGCCAAAAATAGGAAGTATTAAGAAAGCAAAAAGGTGAATGCCTGAACGCTTCAACATTTAATCATTTGTATTTAGTTGGAACGGTTATTTTACATTCCCCTTCTTCTTTAGCTGATTTTGTTAGCTGTAGTGTTGTCTTGAACGTTCGCTTTGGTATTGAAACTGTTACACGAACATTGGAAATTTTCTACATATCCGGTTTAATATTACTTACTAATTTAAAAAATTCTTTCATTCCTCAAGTAATATACAAAACACCTAGCTAACATTGGAAGGTTTCACCAAAATCATTAAATTTTTTAATGATTTTCCTTCAAAGTTCACTAAAAGAATAGAAGTAGAAAAAGCTTTTTATACTGGACATTGATCAGAGGAATCATTTTAATTCTGGATATCTTGGTTTTTGGGCCACTATTAAGCCCATAAACGCTTAGGTAGCCAAAATGATTAAAATAATGCGAGTTGGCGGCATATAAAGATCATCATAAAAATATGCTAGAACTTCGATATAAAATCCATATTCACGGTTGAATTTGAGTTGAATACAATAGGATATGATCCAATGAATGTTATGAATGGGGTGGTATGGTGAAACATAAAATAATCATTATTCTTAGTTTAGTCTTTGTAGTATTCATGACTGTTTTACTCATCTTTTACCTCATTAAAGATGATTCTTCCCGATGGATGGTAGCTCTTGGGGGAATATTGGTAAGTGCCTTGCCCATTTCATTATTATTTGTTAAACATAATCCTTTTAACATTCCGATCATTATCGGTTATTATGTTTTTGTTTTCTGTACGACATTTTTAGGGTCAATCGCAAATTTTTATGTGGATTTTAAGTGGTGGGACTCTACCCTTCACTTTTATAAAGGTATCTTCGTAGGTTTTGTTGGGATTGCTCTTTATAAACTATACATCCCTCAATCGGCGAGAAAAGATATTTCAAGGTGGGTCATCTTTCTATTTGTTCTTTCGCTTTCAGTCACTGCCTCTGTTCTTTGGGAAATCTATGAGTTCGCAGGAGACCAGACTTTTACTCAAACCATGCAGCGAGGCGGTAATAAAGATACTATGTACGATCTAATTTTCGGTCTTATTGGTGGTCTTCTTATTTCCATTTATTCTAGTGTACAAAAAATAAAATTATGATAATTTGTTGAGGTAATCATATGAATCGTAAGCTAGTTATTTCATTAAGTTTAGTGTATGTCCTTTTCATGGCTGCTTTATCTATTTTTTTCTATTCAGCCGATGAAACTTTCAAATCACTGGTTTCGATAGGCGGTGTGGTATGTGGGGCAATTCCCCTTTTACTGGCCTTATTTACCAAGCTTCAATTCAATCTGCCCATTATCATTTCCTATTTAATCTTCTTATTCGGTTCACAATTTTTAGGTTCTATTTTAGGTTGGTATGGACTGGGGTGGTGGGACACATTACTACATTTACTAAGCGGTTCCCTTCTAGCTTTTACGGGTATTGCTTTATATGAACGACTGGTATTCAGAAATGCAGGCAAAGAGATATCCCCTTGGTTTGTCTTTTTGTTTACCCTCTCTTTCTCAGCACTTGGTGGTGTCATATGGGAGATCTACGAATTCAGTTCTGATCAATTATTCGGAATGACACTACAAGGCGGAGGGAATAAAGATACAATGATAGATTTAATCGCGGATACTATTGGAGGACTTATCATTGCAGTGTGGGCCGGAGTGCGGACAAAGGTTAAGTTAAAGAAAACATGAAAAAACGTTCCAGTTGAGTTCAGAAATCCGCTCCCTTACCGCCGACTGCCTGCCAAGACAACTCGCCGCAAGCATCTAGCGGGGTCACGGCTAGCCAGTTATTCGGCAGGAGTGCCGCAAATTTCTTCAATCTAATGAGATTTCATTCCATATAAAACGAAAAGGGTTCGGGATGCAACCATTCCTGACACCCTTTTGTAGACAAACAAAAACGACCATCTTATCGATGGTCGTTTTTATGTTCATTTAAATATAATGGAAATTATTTTTTCCGTAGTCATCGCACTATCTACCACATACGTTCCAGGTCGTAATCCGTTGGCCTTGCCTTTCTTTTCAACCGCGTTAGAAAAATCATTGGCATTCTTAATGACTTTTGCTTTTTGAAGGGTTTTACCAACATCGATGCTTGTCGAGCCTTTAGACACTTTCAGAACTGTACGGTATATGACTTTCTCTGTTGGTTCTTTTACATTTTCTTTTTCAGCTTCCGCTTTATCTTTAATCGACTTTGCTTCAGCAATCTGATCTTCCCATTCTTGTTCTGAATGTATGACGTACCCTTCAGAAACCAGAGATTCTTTCATCTCATCTTCTGATAGTTTCTCCGATGTGCCGGTCGCTTCACTTGGACCAAAGAAGTACACTGCACCGCACAATCCTGCCGCAACAACAATGCCTCCGGCAAAGCTGCGCATTGATTTAGATGTCATTGGCCACAGTTCTCCTTTCATTCTTCATTTTTATGTAAGGAGTAAGCATGCGTTCTATTTCATCTTCCGGCTGTTTTGTCTTCAGTGCGATGCTTTCAAATGAATAGCCTCGCTTATGTAGGTCGAGCACTTCACGCAACAAGATCCGCGTTTCGGAAGACATTGCTAGAACGCCTGCCTCTTGCACCGTAATTTCAGCATCTATCTCGATGTTCCTGATTTTTTCCTGTAATACATTCATTTCATCTCCAAAAGTGATAGCAACCTGTTCCAATTGACTGTCCACTTTTACAGAATCCTTTTTAATAAACGATAAAATGAACAGTAATACTGCTGCAGCAAACAAAATGATCAGAGCCCATTCCATCATTCTATGTCCCTCCTTAATCTTTGAATCTAATATCTCGCTTTCTAATTATATATTGATTCGTTCCAAAACTCGATTTAAATGAACAAAATACCACAATAGTCACGTATTTATGACAAAAAAAGGCGCAGGGTGGCCATCTATAACGATTAATGATGAAAAAACGAAAAATACGACTTCCATTTGAGGACCATTTTACCATATTCCATTCATCATTGATACCTTTGCTAATATATTTAGGCAAATGATCTTTATTTGGCACCCTCATACTGCGAGAACGCTGTCTATCTGAGTTAGTTCAACACATATAATTAGGCATTTCATTCATCACCCACATACATCAATTTCGTTTACTTTCCCCAAGAAAGTTCATGGGGTATATTAAATGACAAACACGTTTCCAAACGATAAGATATATATTATCAGGTTCCTTTTCCTGTTTCATTAAATAGGTACATTTTTTTTAGTGAATATACTTATTGGGTTCATCCAAGATAATAAGGAGGAAACAATGAATATCAAAATAAATAATATACCGGGCTTCATGCAAGCCGAACTCGAACAACTTCAATCAACATTGTCCCCCTTGTTGAAGAAAAATATGAAATACGGTTTTTTTTCGACGGTAATGATAGGCTTTTCCATCATTAATCTTTTTTTTCTTTTATTTAAGAACGAATCGTTACCCATCTCGAAAATCGCACTTGGAATCTATGCATTGGTGGGAGCTGTAGGATTTGCCTTAATAAAAGAAAACAAACACAACCAAAGAGAAATAGTGAAAATGAGTCAAAAATATATGTTGGAAAGAATCAAAAAAAGCGGTTATTTAACAGATGCCAGAAAAAGTAACTACTTTAAGAGAGTAAATGAGCATCCGCTTACTGCCATGAATGTTTTTTTTGAATTTCTTGCTGAAGAACAACAATGGAAGAACCAATCCTCACACCCGGAATGAATTAAGGGCATTTCGCAAATTTCATAACTTTATCGGTTGTCCAAAAAAGTCATCACAAATAAAACAACCAACCAGTATGCTTCGGTATACTGGTTGGTTGTTTAAGAGCTAATACATTAACAATTTCACTATGAACGATTCTTCTTTAAGTGGATCCCAATTGCTAGCTCAGTAGTTAGTTCTGGAGGTTCTTATTAATAAGTTCATGAAAATAAACTGCAGCATGTTCAGTTGGAGAAAAGATACCATTTGTAAATGCCTCGGAACTTAATCCTTTTTGCAATTTTTCCACCAGTTCAAAATCTTCCTGCCGTACTTGATCAACAAATTTAAAATATTCTTCTTTTTCTATGGTTGTTTTTTCATCGAGGGAGTAATCACGATAAATACCTAACGACGTCTCAGCATCAACAGGAATTACTTGAATGGTATTCACATTCCCATCTCCTGGATAAACGTTAATCATCATATTTGGCCAAACCCAATAAAAACGTGCTTGGTCACCCTCACCATTCTTGCTTACCGACATATATTGATGGGTGAATTTGTCGTGTGTCGTTGTGCAAAAGTTTGATAAATCAAAAGATTTCGCAAAGCCAGGATGGGCAATGGAACAATGATCACATTCAAGGTAATTGTCAACAACAGCTTTCCAATTAGCTTTAACTACACGGCGGGTTTCCCTAACTAGTTTCAGTGAATCAAAGAAGGGATACTCTTTCATTTCCTCTAAAAATTCCTGATATGCTTCTGCCATGGAAGGTGCATTTTTGTCTAGATTGACAAAAATCATAGCATTCTGAACTTCTAAGCGTATGGATTTCATACAGCTGTGTATGCCCAATTCATTCGTTTTAAAATTAGGGGCTCTATATACACTTCCATCTAATTTGAACGTCCATCCATGATATCCGCATTGTAAAACTTTTTTATTTCCTTTATCGGAGTTTTCTACTTTCATTCCGCGATGAGGGCAAATATTATAGAAAGCACGCAGTTCACCATCGGTACCGTGAGAAACGATAATCGGCTCTCCGGCGATATCCAATGTCATGAAATCGCCCACTTTTTCAACTTGGCTTGCATGTCCTGCTAAAATCCAGCTCTTTCTAAAAATTTTTTTCCGTTCTTCATTGAATACCTCTGGATCGACATACCGTGAATAAGGGAGTGTCGGGCTGAATTGTACATTTCCTTTAGTGGACATATTGAAAATCCCTCCTGAATTATGTTCTAATTTAAAAGTTTAAAAAACGCATGGTACAAAATGTTGTTATATCCGATCCATATAAACTGTCTTAACTTCTGTATAGAATTCAACGGCACTCTTCCCTTGTTCACGGCTGCCTGCACTTGAATTTTTACATCCGCCAAATGGCATTTGCGGTTCGGTTCCTGCTGTTTCCGAATTGACATGGACAAGACCCACTTCGACATCTTCAATAAACCTTTGAGCCGCCGTTAAATTATTCGTACAAATCGCTGCGCTCAATCCATACTCTGTATCATTTGCCATCTTAACTGCTTCCTCATAATTTCCTGCCTTGAAAAGTGCAATGACCGGGCCAAAGATTTCTTCACGTGCAATGCGGGCATCCTGAGCAACATTTTCAAAGATAGCCGGTCGGACATAATATCCGTTCGCCAATTCCTCTTCAGTCGGAATCTCTCCTCCACACAAAAGCGTTGCTTCTGATTTCCCAGTATCAATCATCTCAAGCACGCCATCGCGTTGTGATTTAGATACAGCCGGACCAATATATGTTTCTTCGTTGAGC
Source organism: Peribacillus sp. NPDC076916 (assembly GCF_050269675.1). NCBI lineage: Bacteria > Bacillati > Bacillota > Bacilli > Caryophanales > Bacillaceae > Peribacillus > Peribacillus sp. NPDC076916. The sequence continues at coordinate 417,790 of NZ_JBNNIU010000002.1, read as the reverse complement.
GGGTCGCCCACTTTTAATTCTTTCGTCCGGGCGACAAGACGGTCACGGAATGCTTTATATATTCCTTCTTCGACAATCACCCTGCTAGTGGCTGTGCATTTTTGCCCTGTGGATTTAAAAGCTCCGCCTACAGCGATTTCCACTGCTTTTTCAAGATCAGCATCAGCGAGAACTATGAGCGGGTTTTTCCCTCCCATTTCCGTTTGCACTTTCTTCCCATGTTCAATCGCTTGTTTTTGAATTTGCTGACCTACTTGATTCGAACCGGTAAAAGATATAGCCTTCACATCCGGATGTTCCACTAATGCAGAACCAATGACCGAACCCCTTCCGAATACACAATTAATGACTCCAGCCGGAAGACCAGCTTCATCAAATGCTTTTATCACATGATAGACCGACTTAGGTGTAAGATCAGCCGGTTTAATCACGACTGTATTCCCGTAAATCAGGGCAGGCGCCAATTTCCACACAGGGATGGCTATTGGAAAGTTCCATGGTGTAATTAACCCCACCGGACCGAGCGGAGTACGGGTTGTGTACAAAAATGTATTGGCATTCGCTGAAGGAATTACTTCTCCAAGTGGCTGCCGGGCTTCAGCAGCATAATATTCAAGAATGCTGGCAGCTCGATTGGCTTCCCCCATCCCTTCCAGAAATGTTTTTCCTTCTTCCTTTATCAAATCCCGCCCCACTTCCTGCATATTCTTTTTCAAAATATCCGCTGCTTTCTGTAAATATGAAGCCCTTTGCTGAAACGATAGTTTTTTCCAAGCAGGAAATGAATTTTTTGCGGCAGCCACTGCATCATGCAAATCTGCGGCAGCACTTGATGGAAATTCCCCTAAATTTTCTCCATTATGGGGACTCAGGTTTTCCCTATACTCCCCTGTAGTTGGTTCTTTCCATTTCCCATTAATATAATTTAAGTAACGCATACGATTTCCTCCCGTATTCTATTTTTCTACTTCTAGATGATAGATTTGCTTATAACTAGAAACTTCTAAAATGGATTCTTCCACCATTCGAAATACTCGAATGGTTGCACATTTTCCTTTGTCAGCATATTAAGAATAATTTCTATTGAACCAAATCATTAGGCTGTTCATTTGTTAAGGCTGGCACCTCCACTTTTACTTTTCTTCTCGCATATCTAAAATAGTAAAATATATAACAAGCAACGACGAAACCTCCCCCCCAATACAATGAATTGCGCTGTGTCGAATCATAAGCGGTGAACACGAAAATACCTAGGCACATAAGGATGCAGAGAATCGGAACAAACGGGAAGAAAGGTACTCTAAACTTCAGATTTTCAACCTTTCCTCCTTCTCTGATATACTGCTTACGGAATCTGTACTGTGCGAACGCAATCGCCATCCAGGTAAGTACCCCTCCAACCCCGCTTATAGAAAGTAACACAACAAATAGCGTTTCTTCTGCTACTACACTTGTAAGTAAAGACAGTAACGCAAAGACCAAGGTGATGAGTAAGGCATTAATAGGTACACCGCGCCGGTTTAGCTTTCCAAATAAAGGGGGCGCCATTCCGGTTTGAGAAAGGGAGAAAAGGATCCTGGTACAAGCAAACAGACCCGTGTTCCCTACAGAGAGGACCGCCGTCAAAATTACGAAATTCATAATGTCAGCTGCATAAGGAATACCTACCATTTCAAACACGGTAACAAATGGGCTTTCCAGCACCCCAGCTTTTTGCCACGGAACGATAGCCGATAAGACAAAGATTGCTAGAACATAGAAAAGCAGGACACGTATTACGATGCTTCGAATCGCTCTCGGAATACTTTGTTGCGGGTTTTCCGTCTCGCCTGCTGCAACCCCCATGATTTCTGATCCCTGAAATGCATATACGACCGTCATCATCGATATAAACACACCCGTGAATCCTGTAGGAAATAGTCCATCACCGATAAAATTAGATAAAAACGGAGCAGGTTGTGCATCCATATGAATCAATCCAAACATCGCTGCCGCACCGATAATGATGAACAGAATAACAGTAAGTACTTTAATCCCTGCGAACCAGTACTCAGTCTCCGCGAAACTTCTCGTTGTTAAGGCATTTATCGTGAACAATAGTACAGTAAATATCATACACCATACCCATACTGGTATATTAGGGAACCATCTAGCCATAAGCAAACCAGCCGCTACAAATTCTAAGCCTACGTAAAGAGCCCAACTTAGCCAGTAAATCCATCCAATGACAAACCCAGTGGCGGGTCCAATAAATTTCGTTGCATGGACCTGAAAGGAACCGGACACCGGCATAACTACCGATAATTCACCGAGACAAATCATCGCCAAGTACATTAATAAACCACCGAACAAATAGGCAATAATCGCTCCTGCGGGTCCAGCTTCACCGATCGCATAACCTGATCCCAGGAAAAGACCTGTTCCAATGATCCCACCTAAGGAGAGCATGAATAAATGTCTGCTCTTCATCGAACGCTGTAATTCTTTTGGCTGATTTTCATGTACTGTTTGCATGAATTCCCCCCCGTTTCTAATCGATAAACTGCTCTATACATTTTTATGATTAACACAAGTTAACGAGAGTTCCCCGATAACGCTTCGGAAGGTTCAGCATACTCTAGCAAGTCACTGATTGTCGGTTTAAATATTTCATAAGCTACTTCTCTTTGATATTTATTTTGGTTTTTTGCTTCTGTAAACAACTTAAACGTATTTTTCCTGCATAGTTTTTCGATATCATCAACGACAGCTTGCGGATCTGGTTTAACTAGTCCGAAAATAATTACATCATAAAACCTTATCGCCCCCAGGTTGGCAACGAAATCATTGACAACATCAATTCCTCTTTGTTTTATGATTTCGTCTCCCTCAGAAGAAATGGGAATGTTTGCCGCTTCCACAATTAAGCTTGCTTTTACGCTTTTAGCATTGGATATGTGGATGACATCCTCTAGTGCGCACGGAATTAAAATGTCGCAATCTATATCGAGCCATTCCGTGTTTGACCTTACATTATAATGTGGTTCAAAAAAGGCTTTATCCATTTCTCCGTACACATTCTTATGATCAATAAGCTTTTGGACATCTAATCCTTCTTCACACGTTACCAAAAGGGATGCATCAGAAATTCCCACGACTTTATAACCTAACTGGGACATTTTCAATGCACAGCTTGCCCCTACACAGCCGAATCCTTGAATGACAACTCTCGCTCCACCCTTTCCGCTTTTAAATTTCCATGCTTCATCTGCGGAAAATGCCACACCATAGCCTGTTACGACATCGTTTAAAAACAACCCGTCAATTTTTGTTTTCAACAGTGCATCAAAATCCTTTATCCCTTGTAGAACATTTGGATTCTGCTTCATTGATTTCGTAAGAGGGATATCAATACCAAATTCATTAAATATTTTGAGCACATCTTCATATTTGGTACCTAAATCACTGCCTAAAGATACTCCGATGTCTATATAAGGCATCATCGCAATTAGAAATCTTCTTAATACTGCATACGCGTCTGGCGCTTTATAGTCATAGGCAATGCCCGCTTTACATGCGCCAGTCGTCTCAGATTCACCGGCTACATACTTATAAGCCATCGCCTCAGCTAACCTTTCGACCTCTTCTTTTGTGACCGTTGGGTGCATTCTTGTACCGCCACCTGTGTAGCCTTTGACAAAGTTATGCACGACCAACCAACCTTTTGCATCTGTTTCCGTATCATTCCATTCCACAACTAAATATGGTTTGAACATCTGTGAAACCTCCCCAAAATTTTATTATTCCTACTACCTTCTAATGCAAAAACAATGCCACAGCATATTTGCCCCGCAACTATTTGTTGGACAATAGCTTTTGGTGCACTTCCTTCTTGTCTTGGCCAACAGATAGAATCTTTGGATTGACTGCAACTTCGATTACAGCCGGAAGCCCTGAAGCAATCGCCCTTTGCAGTGCTGGCGCAAAATCACTATTTCTTTCAACCTTTTCACCATGCGCTCCAAATAAGCGGGCCAATTCGGCAAAATCAGGATTGGACAAGTCAGTTCCAACTACCCGATTTGGAAAATGCCTTTCTTGATGTACTCGGATTGTTCCGTAAATATTGTTGTTGACAACAATAGATATGGTCGGGATTTTATACCGTACAGCGGTTTCAATCTCTTGGAGAGTCATCATAAAGCCGCCATCTCCTGAAATGGATACAACATGTTTGTGAGGCTGCGCCAGCTTTGCCCCAATAGCAGCAGGCAGTCCATATCCCATCGCACCCGACGTTGGCCCTACGTATGTGTTTTCTTGCTCGAAACGATAATATCTGGATAGCCATCCAAAAAAGTTGCCGGCATCATTTGTAATGATAGTGTCCTTCGGAAGACAGACGGCAATGTCATGCATTAATCCGTCCATATCTACGAAATCTTCTGTGTAGTCGGCCTTCAGTTCAGAAAATTCCAAATATTTATCATGCAATTCTTTCAAATGGTCTTCGCTTGAAATAATAGATCCTGGTTCTGGCGCTTGCAGTGCTTGTTCCAAGAAGCTCTTTGCATCTGCTTCAATGGCAAGTGAAGGTGGATACACTTTACCAAAAATATCGGGACAAATATCCACATGGATCAGTTTTGAATTTTCAGAAATCAACGTGTAGTCTTGTGTTCCTACTTGAGAGAATCGTGTCCCTAATGCCAAAACTACATCTGCATCACGGATTGCATCAAGTAAATATTGTGGTGTCCCAAACCCAAGCCATCCTGCATAGCAAGGATGTGAGTTCGGAAACGCGTCAAATCGACGGAAAGCGGTAACAACAGGGAGTTTCATCGCCTCAGCAAACTGTACAAGCAGCCTGCTGGCCTTAGCATGAATCACACCTCCACCAGCAATCAATACGGGACGCTCCGCATTTCGTATCAAATCCATCGCCTGCTTCACATCTTCCATATGTGGTTGGGGAGGAAGCGAGCGATAAGAATGATTGATGTTCAACTCTGCCTCATCTTCCAACATGTCATGCGGCAAAGCCACCAATACAGGGCCCGGACGCCCCGATCGCGCAATATGGAACGCCCGTTGCAATAATTCCGGGATCCTTTCCACACGATCGATCTCTACCGTCCATTTACATAAATGACTGAAAAAACCCGTCAAATTCACTTCCTGGAATGCTTCCTTTTCTTTAAAAGGGCGTTCGACTTGGCCAATAAGTCCAACCAAAGGGGTTGAGTCTTGAGCGGCAGTATGAATGCCGATAGCTAAGTTTGTAGCACCCACTCCACGCGTTGCCATACAAACTCCTACCTTTCCCGAAGCCTTGGCATACCCCTCCGCCATAAAAGAGGCACCTCCTTCATGTCTGGCGGAAATAAGTTCTATTTCAGGATGTTGATATAGTGCATCCATTACACTTAGATAACTTTCACCTGGTACACAAAAAGCTTTTTTCACCCCTTCTTTAGCCATTACTTCTACGATTGCCCTTCCTCCACTGACTTTCATAATCAAGCCTCCCGCTTTCAAGCACGTATTTTTGTTCTAGTAATTTATGATTATATGAATATTGACTCATCTTCAATATCATTTAACAAGTTTCCCCATTCCAGAAACATGTTTATTATCTTCTTCCATCTCAATAGGAGGTTTTCTTGTAACGGCACTCACTCCCAAAGTTACTGTAATGTTGATGAGTAATACGGCTAACCCTACATCAAGATCTTGTATGACTTGCGGCAGGGATGGAAATAAAGTAGCAAGTGTCGTACCTGAAGTAGTCGTGTATATGACAATTAGAATTCCAACAATCATTCCGGCAAAAGCTCCTTGGACGGTAACAGGATTCTTTTTCCACAAACTAAAAAATAATGCGGGAAATAACTGTGCCATGAAGCTATATGCCATTAGATACAACGTAAAAATCGACTCCCCACCATTAAACGTAAAATATAGAGTCACTATGGAAATGGCAGGTACTAACATCCTGCTCAGTCTTTGAAGCTGTTCATCTGATGTATTCGGCTTCCACACCTTATATACATTTTTAGAAAGTATCGTGGCAGTTGCCGTCAACACGAGTGAACTAGGAATAAGGGCGGCCATCGCCCCTGATGCTCCAATAACCCCAACAAACCAGGGATCAAATGACATTTTCGCCATTTTAAATAAAGCTAAGTCTGCTTCTGCCCCCTGTAGATTCGGAACTTGGAGAATCGCAGAAAAACCAATAAATAACGAAAAAATGATGATTACTTGATAAATTGGCATAACCCCGGCATTCCAACGAAGTGATTTTGGACTTTTTGCAGAGAATACTCCCGCCAACATATGAGGAAACATATAAAATGCCAGTGCTGTCATGATTGTAGCTGAAATAAACCAAGAGATACTCAAACCTTGTTCCGGGAAAATCAAAAAACCTTGTTTTGCCGTATCGATTGCTTCAAACATCGGCTGTAAACCACCGTAATAATGAAGAGGAAAATAAATCCCCATGAAGACGACTACAGTCAGAATCATGATATCTTTAATGACTGCGGTCCACGCTACCCCATGCATCCCTGAAGCAGTTACATAAATTGTGATCGCAATGACACTTACAACTATGGCCACATTTGGCGAAATGGACCCATAGGAGGCTTCCGATACGATAATTCCTAACCCTTTCAACTGCATGATCAGATATGGAATAATTGAAATGACGCTAATTACCGCTACAAGAACTCCTAAAGCCGGACTATTGTACTTTTTATCATAAAAATCAGATTGAGATATGACATTATTTTTCTTGGCATATCTCCAAATAGGCGGCAACAGCCAATAGGCGATTACAAAATAGAAGCAATTGAAAGCGTATAAGGCAGGAGGCATACCTGATCTATACGCTCCGCCGCTTGCCCCCAAAAACGTATATGTCGTAAACATTTCACCTGCTATCAAGAAGAAGAGCAAAAAGCTGCCGAAGCCCCTTCCGCCAATAGCCCATTGTTCCAAACTCATATTCTTACCTTTTCGAGCTTGAAGCCCTAACCAAATGCACAGAACCAAAAAGAAAAGGATAACAAGCAGGGCTTCATTCATCAGTCTTCTTCCTCCTCGGTTGCCGGATCAAGTTTATTGGCAATTATTAAAAACACTGATGTAAGACAAACCCATAATATGGCCCAAAAAAGAACAAATGGCATCCCTAAAACATAAGGTTCAATCCGATTGATAACCACAAGCGAGCCAAGTGCCGGTATTGCACTTATCACATAAATCATTTTCTTCATTTGTTCACCATCCTTACCAACAAATGCCCAACTTGAATCATCCAATCCTTCACCTTTCTGAAAAAACAGATATTTTTTTCTGTATTATTACATTGACAGCCCTTTAGTTAAGGGCTCATTTACAGCCCAATTCGGTTGCATGCCTGTAAGGACTTGTTCCACTTGCATTGCTGCATGTATAGCCATGCGTATCGAGCCTTCCTTCGTCAATGCCGCATTATGAGGACTGACAATCACATTATCCAATTTAAAAAGGGGATTCCCTTTATCAGGAGGCTCAACTTCAAATACGTCTATTCCAGCACCGGCAATCTGGCCCGCTTGCAAAGCATTTACTAAATCACTTTCCCTCACCACACCGCCCCTGGAAGCGTTTACAAAATAAGAAGAAGGTTTCATCCAGGAAAACTCACGGCTACCTATTATCCCTTTTGTTGTTTTCGTTAACGGCAGATGCAGGCTAATAACATCAGAGTTTCTGAATAACCATTCTAAATCTGTTACTATCTCCAACTCCGAATTCGTTTTGGCTGCAACATACGGGTCGTAGCCAATCACTTTCATATCAAAGCCTTGGTAAGCCTTTTTTGCCAGTATTCTACCGATTCTCCCCAGTCCGATAATCCCCAAAGTCTTGCCTTCCAAGTCCATGCCAAAAAGTTGATTACGAATAGCAAAATTCCCGCTGCGCAGTTCTTTATCAGCCAAGCTTAAGTTTTTGGACAATGATAAAATTAATGCCATTACATGTTCAGCTACAGAATTCGCATTTGCCTCTGGGGTATTTGTTACATAAATGCCACGCTCCGTAGCAGTTTCGATATCAATATTGTCCAAGCCCACACCATACTTGGCAATCACTTTGAGGTTTTCAGCTGCTTGAATGACTTCTTTATTTATTACAGCCGTTGATCTCGTTAGTACTGCATCACAACCCTTGATTTCTTCCATAAGAATTTCTTGCGACAGATCAGACCCTACTTTAATCTTATAGCCTTTTTCTACTAAATAACTTTTCCCCTCTTTCTCAATATCTTGAGGAATATACACTACATGACTCACCTTCACACCAACCCTTTCATGTTAACCTTGAAGGAAATATCTTTCCTACTGCATGGTTATATATACAATTATTGTGCCAACATAAAAAACATCAGTTTATTCAAGAAAGAAGCCAATCAGTCCTTATATCAAGACATAAATTAATGTAACAAATTGTTTCAAAATGAATTATTTAGTTTCATTACGTTTCAATCTGTTTCAATATTCAAGTTTTTCATCTTTCTCCATAAAGTCGTGCGACTCATCCCTAACTCAAAGGCAGCTTTTCCTTTATTAAAATTAACCTTAATTAACATTTGAACAATTCTTTCACGTTCGGATAAATGCATCCCAGGGGACATGTCCATCTCTTCGTCTTGTTTCGATAGCTGTATTTTCTTTTTACTTCTATTGGGAAAATACATTTCAATATCGTACACATCAACTAACTTGTCTTTATAAAGAGCGCATAATCGCTCACAAAAATTTTGCAATTGGCGAATATTCCCTTCCCAATTCTCTTCGCTCAGCTTTTTCATGGCAGTATCCGTAATCTTAATTTGTTTTTGATCCGAATGACCTTTCTGAATAAAAGCATTCACCAATAACGGAATATCTTCTCTGCGTTCCCTAAGTGGAGGCAATACAAGGTCCAGTACACTCAAGCGATAATACAGATCCTCCCGAAAGTCATTACTTTTCACCATTTGCATGAGGTCTTTGTTCGTTGCAGACACAATTCTCACATCAACGGGAATTACTTTATCATCACCGATACGCATGATTTCCCGCTCTTGGAGGACACGTAGCAGCCGGCTTTGCATTTTTGGGGAGATTTCCCCTATTTCATCTAAAAAAATCGTACCTCTATGAGCCAGTTCAAAAAATCCTAGCTTTCCGCCTTTCATGGCTCCCGTGAAAGCTCCTTCTGCATATCCGAAAAGCTCACTTTCCAATAGATTTTCGGGAAGTGCCGCGCAATTAATGGCTACAAACGGGTTATTTTTCCGGTTGCTATGATTATGTATGCTTTGGGCGAATATTTCCTTGCCCGTTCCAGTTTCTCCAATTATAAGAATATTTGAATCTACTTCACTATAACGTTGAGCTGTTTCAATCGTCCTCTTAATTTCGGGACTTCGATACAATATATCATCAAATGTGTACTTAGCCACATGTCCGCGTGAATGAAGTTTTCTGAAGAACTTCCCTTCCATCTCTTGAATGCGGGTAACATCTTGAAAGGCTACCATATCCCCCACTTTTTTACCCTTTAAAAATATCGCAACTTTTTTTACCGATAATTGAATCGTTTGGTAAGCAACGGTATCTTTTTCGTATTCACCGTCGCTTAAAAGCATATTTCGAAATCTTCCGGGCTTTATTATATCGTATATGGAATTTCCAATTAAGCTCCCCTTGGAAATCGATAATATCTCCTGAGCCGCCGTATTGAATACAGATATTTGTCCTTTTAAATCTATAGCAATAACCCCTTCATAGGCATAATTAAGAATCGTTTGGTAACGCTTGGTCTTCTCCTGTTCCCTTCTGCTGACAAGAGCTACTCTTTTCGCCTCAATCAACGCCTGCCGAAATGATTCCTTTCCAGTGTCAACCAGTATGGCTCCCAACCCTATCTCTTCAGCATATTTACAGGTACTTAAACCACTTAACACCACCTCACAACCTTCTCTGGCTGCCAAATCCACTAAACTGACTGAGGACTCGATATCATTTAATATATAGGACTGAATTGGCAAATCAACAATATCCGAAAGGTTTTCCACCCCATAAATCATGTTTAACGCTCCTATAACGGCCACTTTTTTACTGCCAAAACGTGCCTTGCAATCATATAGGGAACGAATGAGGTCGATTCCTTGGACAGGTATATCGACGATTGGAATGAATTCATTACTTTCTTTTAATAGTTTCGTGATCAATCCCCTTGAAATGATCACATCAGCATCCAGCTTCAACTTCCCAATCTTATCGGCATCCTCAACCACCTCCTCTAAAACAAACTTCACTGAACCGTTATCATTGTTGTCCGATTCTTCCAACTTGTTGAATTCCTCAAATCTTTCAAAAGCATCCGTAATATACCCTTTTCGAGGAACAACGAGTTTTATTTTTATCAAAACACCCACCTCCAACGTAAATCATTTTGGTTTTTTGGATATTAGCTAAAAGCAATCTGTAATTTATTCCTGACCTTGTTATACAAGGACTTGATATAACTTGGTAAGCTAAGAATGCCGCAAAGGTTTTCATTTAAAGCCACAATAAGTAAAGCAATGTGAGACTTCTAAAATAGTAATTCTGCATTTTATTTAGATAGTAGATATTTCACTTTATTAATGACTTTGAAAAATAAAAAACCCTGTTATCGTGGGTTTTTTCATCATAAGGATTTCGATTGGTATTTAATATGGTCATTCAGGTCATCACATTAAAACTTTCTCTTCATCACTGGAATACACTTTTTAACATTAACATCAGTATAATGATTCTTAAGGTGAAAATCATCATGAAAAATCCTTTTTAATTTCTTAAAGTGGCATGATCATCTACTTTATTTTCCATAATTCCCCTTCCTTCGGTAATAGGACTATATTGCTTTTATTCTTCAAACAAATGTGAAATTCCTTTTGATTTTATCGGTACAGACAATAAAATTAGTCTACAAACATATTAACCCCGTTCAAGAAATCCTGAACGGGGTTTTTTAATAAATTTTTATTTTGCGTTTTTGCGGGCATTCTAGCGGTTATCAAACTTTATAACATTCAAGGTGGTTTTACTTACGGACTTAAAAAGGATCGGCGATGACAAGGATTTTCCCTGCTTTGATATCCTCCACATATTGATCGACTTCGGATTCCTCCAGTCCAATATCCAATAATGGCTTTCTCAATCCGCCTGCTCCCGATGCTGCCCCGGCAGCGGCTCCGCCAAAAGTGGCGAAAATTGGTCCTGCTGCCAATATCGGACCAATTCCTGGTACGGCCAATGCACTCATTCCAATAAGCAGGCCTGTTAATCCGACAGCTCCGCCGGCTGCTGCGCCAGCTACTAATCCATCAGTCTTTGCCGGGGCGACTTCCTCGGCTTCACTGGGTAATTGATCAATGTTTTTTGCCACTACTGATATTTGATTGGATGTATATCCTTGTGTCTTTAAGTTTTCTACTGCTGAAATCGCTTCATTTGCATTTTCATATATTGCTATAAACCTCTTGTCCATGGTATCTGCTCCTTTAAAAGTAATGTATTATACAATACCCTTAATTGAGTTTTAATAACCTTCCATGAAGGAAATGAATTTCATTCCCGGATTTGCCCCTGGCCGTAAATGAAGTACTTGCTTGATGTTAAGGCAGGTAAACCCATTGGTCCACGTGCATGCAGCTTTTGTGTCGAAATGCCGATTTCTGCGCCATAACCAAATTCAAAGCCATCGGTAAAACGGGTGGAAGCATTATGATAAACTGCTGCGGCATCTACTTTATTCAAAAATGCGGAAGCGTTTTGTTCATCCCTCGTCAGGATTGCTTCAGAATGCTTGGTACCGTATCGGTTAATATGTTCAATCGCATCGAATACACCTTTGACAGTTTTCACGCTGATTTTTAAAGCCAGGTACTCCGTTGACCAATCTTCCTCCGTAGCAGTTTTGGCTCTTGGAAAGGAGCTGCAAACCGCTTCATCCCCATATATTTCAATACCCTTTTCGTCCAGGAGTTCCAAAATACGCACTCCGTTTTCTTCAAACCATTTTTCATGAATCAGAAGCCCCTCGATAGCATTGCATACGGATGGACGCTGAGTTTTACCGTTTAAGACAATTTTCTCGACAATCGTGATATCTGCGGTCTCATCGATGAAGATATGGCAATTGCCTGCTCCTGTTTCAAGAACCGGAACAGTGGACTCCTTAATGACCGTTTCAATTAAATTCTTTCCGCCTCGTGGAATCAAAACATCTAAATACTCATTAAGATGAAAAAGTTCCTTAGCGGTTTCTCGACTTGTATCCTCGATCAACTGAACAGCTTCTACAGGAATTTCCGTATTCTCCAATGCCTTATGAATGGATGAGACTAGTGCCATATTGGAGTTTTTGGCTGACGAGCTGCCTCTTAATATGACGGCATTCCCCGTTTTCAAGGACAATGTAGCTGCATCGATGGTCACGTTAGGCCTGGCTTCATAAATCATCCCGATTACACCGATCGGCACCCGTAACTTTTTAATCAATAAACCATTCTCTTTTTCGATCGTCTCCAATTGTTCCCCAACTGGATCATTTAATTCGATTAAAAGCATAATGGCCTCAGCCATGTCATCAATACGGTTAGCATTTAACATAATTCGATCCAATGTAGACTCACTGAAGCCTTTTTTCCTGCCTTCTTCCAGATCCTTTTGGTTTTCTTTCATCAAGAAATCTTTATCGATAATAAGTTGCTTAGCAATGTTTCCAAGTGCCTCGTTCTTTTGTTCCGTACTCAATCCTATTAACTGATAACTGGCTTCTTTGGCTGCTTTTCCTTTCGCCTTCACTTCACTCATTTTCAAATGCCCCCTTTTCCTTCACAAAAATTGATTTTTATGCTTTCACCCATTTATCGCGATGAATCACTTCTATGGAAGTGATCACAAGCTCGGATGTCCTCTTTCCCATCGCCTGTTTTAATTCTTCGTCGGAGTATAGGACCTCACCCCGCCCCAATAATCCATTTGCACCATAGACTTCGACAACATCACCCTTATTGAAGACTCCTTTAATTTCGTAAATTCCAGCTGGCAGCAGACTGCTGCCATTTGAAACTAAAGCTCTCTCGGCGCCTTCATCAACGAAAATTTTCCCGGATACTTGTGAATGAAGGGATATCCATTGTTTGTTTTTCGTTACCGTCGTCAAGACATCATTCCCAATATACGTGCCATCACCTTTGCCTTCGAGGATTGTTAGAAGTTTATCACTCCCATAACCAGAACCAATGAATACTTTCACCCCTAGAGACAATGCAGTTTGGGCTGCAATCAACTTAGATTTCATCCCCCCGGTTCCAACATTGGATCCTGAACCTTCTGCCATTTGCAATAAATCCGCTGTTACTTCGGTTAGCTTATCAAATCGTTTCGCCCCTGGATTTGTCTGTGGATTGGAATCATAGAGCCCATTAATGTCCGTTAATATGATTAAGTTGGCGGCGTGGACCAGTCCGCTTACTAAGGCGGATAGCATATCATTATCACCAAAAGTCAACTCCTCGACCGATACTGTATCATTTTCATTAATAATCGGAAGGATGCCGCGTTCAAGCAATTCCATCAATGTCGCATATGCATTTTTATATCTATCCTTTTTCGAGAAATCTTTCCTTGTTAACAAAATCTGCGCAGGAACGATTCCAAAATGACCCAACTGTTCCATATATGATTGAATCAATAGGCTTTGCCCAACCGCTGCAGCAGCTTGTTTTCCCTTAAGAGTGACAGGTCTCGTAGGATAGCCGAGCTTACGAAAACCTGTTGCTACAGCACCTGATGAAACAAGGACAACTTCATGTCCCGCTTTCCTTAAAGCTGCAACTGCCTGGATATGATCGGAAAATTTATTTTGGTCGATTTCACCTTTTGTGTTGGTCAAAGAACTACTTCCTATTTTTACAACGATGCGTTTCTTTTCCATCGATTACTTCCTCCAATAAATATCTAAGACATGAAAAAAAGCCCTCTTCATCCTCGAAATAAGGACGAAAAGGGCTGCTCTCCGTGGTACCACCTTCATTGAATGCAAGTTCATGCATTCCACTTTGCCTGATAACGCCAGGATTTGCGCCTATGTTTTGCATAGGACTCAAGAAGCAGGTTCTGCGTTTTCCTGTCGCGTGTCTTCCAGCAATTGACGCCGCTCTCTGTCACAGTGATTCTCGCATACTAATCTTCTCTCAACGTTCATTGTTTTAATATAGTATGCAAAATTATATGCTTGATGTCAATAACATTCCTACGATGTATGAACCTTATAACGCGATTGCCGGGCCGAAGAACTCATAGTGGATTTTATCCGCATCTATCCCCAGCTCTTTTAGATAAGTAATGATCGCCTTCATGAAAGGTACAGGGCCACACACATAATAATCAGCTTCAGATTTAACAAAACCGCTCAATAATTCCTTATCGATATACCCTTCCTTTTCAAAATTCGGCAGGTTCTTATCATCCTGGCCCGGATTTTTAAAGACAAAGGATAATTGATAGCTGGTAAGCTTGTGTGCTAGTTCTGTCAGTTCCATTCTGAACGGCTGTAACCGGCCATTATCGGAAGCATGAATGAATTGTACATGACGATCGGGTGTTTGTTCAGCTATCGCATGGACCATACTCATGAAAGGTGTTATGCCAACGCCTCCGCTCAAGAATACTGCCGGTGTTCGTTTTTCCAAATCGATGGTGAAATCACCTGCAGGAGCCGTTACGTCAATACTGTCACCCACCTGAATGGATTCATGCAAGTAGTTGGAGACCCTTCCATCAGGAGAGATTCCCGGCTTTTCTTTTTTAACGGAAATCCGGAAATAATCTTTTCCCGGAACATCAGACAAACTATATTGACGGTTGAATAGATAGCGTTCACCCGGTATCTCGATCCGAATGGTAATATATTGTCCAGGAAGAAATGATGGAACCTTCTCTCCATCTGACGGTTTTAAATAAAAGGATGTGATTACGTCACTTTCCCGTACTTTTTCCGCCACTGTGAATCGTTTGAAATCAGACCATCCGCCGACCTGATTGGAAGCTTCGTCGTACATTTCCTTTTCGATGCTAATGAAAGCATCTGCAATGACTCCATAGGCCTCTCCCCAAGCTTGGAGGATCTCTTCTGTAGCTAAATCTTGTAACACTTCCTTGATTGCACCTAATAGAAATTCTCCTACAATGGGATAATGTTCGGCTTTAACGGCGAGACTTCTGTGTTTTTGTGCTATTTGCTTCACGGCAGGTAATATCGTTTCGAGTTGATCTATATATTTAGCTGCTGCCAAAACTGTGTTGGCCAGTGCATTTTGCTGGCGTCCCTTTTTTTGATTGGCGTGATTAAAAACATTTAATAATTCAGGATGTGCTTCAAAAAGATTTTTATAGAATACAGTTGTGATTGTTGTACCATGCACTTCTAATACAGGTACAGTTGATTTGATAACATCAATAGTTTTTTGGGATAGCATAGGTAAACCCCTCTTCATAAACAAGTATTTTAAATACATGTTTATGATAGAACGTAAATGCATTAAAAGCAATATATTTTATACATCTTTTCCAAAAAATAAGCTTTCATGTTTATAAAATGTTCACATTTATGATATAGTCAAATGGGGATAGAATGTGAGGCGATAAACATGAGGTTGACGAGTTATTCCGATTACTCACTTAGAGTGTTGATTTACCTGGCTTCCCACGACCAAAGCAAATTATCAAATATTAAAGAGATTTCTGAAGTTTATCAACTGTCTAAAAATCATTTGATGAAGATTGTTCATAATCTTGGAAAATTAGGCTATATCGAGACGATTCGCGGAAGAAATGGCGGATTTCGGCTTGCAAAATCACCCGCTGAAATAAATGTAGGGGAACTTGTACGACGAACCGAGGAGGATTTTTATCTGGTGGAATGTTTTAAAGATCACGATAACTGTGTGATTTCCCCCGTTTGTTCATTGAAATTTGTTCTTAATAATGCCTTGGATGCTTTTCTAAAGGTCCTTGATCAATATACGATTGCAGACTTCAGCGAAAATAAAGTGATGCTCAAAACCTATTTCGATTCGGTAAAAAAGACTGACGAAGAGCCCGATTTTTTATGATCGGGCTCTTTTTCATTAACCGATGATTCGTTCGATCTGCCATTCCTTTTCCATTCGCAAATCCATGATCCCCGTACTGGTTTTCAATAAAGCTTTAAGGGGATCGTATGGATTGATCATAACGATCGTCCCGATTCTTTCATTAGTAAGCATGACTTCTTTTCCGACCAATGTGGACATTAAACGCTTTACAAATTCCAGCAGGATTTCCGGATTGAATTTACCGAACATATCGCTGTTCATTTGTTCAATCACCTTATAAAACGGCATGGCCTGATGATATAGACGATTTGAGGACATCGCATGGAAAACATCAGCTATTGCTACGATTTTCGCATGATGATCGATATCATTCCCCTTCAGCCCAAGTGGATAGCCTTGCCCATCTTCCCGTTCATGGTGCTGTAGGGCTGTTAATGCAATCGATGGAAGGATTCCAGGGATATTTTTAAGTAATTCATACCCATAAATGGTATGGAGCTTCATTTCTTCATATTCTGCCTCAGTCAGTTTACCCGGTCTTTCCAATATACTATCCGAAATCCTTATTTTACCCACGTCATGCAGCGTGGCTGCCAATGTTAGGGCTGAGAGGTTTTCTTTCGATAATCCAAGCTTCATCCCCAGATAAGTGGCAATGATTCCGACACCGATATTATGACTATACATGTACTCGTTTTTTGCTTGCATCTCATCGAAAAGGTAATAAATATCAGGATTCTTTGCAGCTTCTGTAATGACAGGTGCAACTTCGGCTTTAATCAATTCAATATTATCAAGGTGTATTTTTCCTTCTTTACGTATATCTTGAAAGAAGTTTTTCATTTGAAGAGAAGCTTCGTTGATTCTTTCATGAATCATTACGTTAGGCTGTACATGATTTTCCGTTAATGAATATCCACCTTTTTTAGGGATGGTAAGAGGCGTATTCGCTTTATTATTCATCTTCCCTCTTCTATTTTTCATTGCTCTCACACTTTTCTCTATTTTTTACCTATGATACCATATCCTTCATGGGCTTGTGTCATAATGAAAGCAATTTTGGGGGACTTAAGATCGGTCACTAAGTTCATTGCCCAGCTGTTTTAATTTTTCACCAACCGTACATTCTGAAATACAGAACTGATGGGCATACGTCCGCCCCTTCTCTTTTCGAAAATGCTTCCTTAAAAAACAATCTTGACAAAACGAAGCAAGAACATCTTCCACTTCTTCATATATTTTTTTCCTGTTCATTGTTATTATGGCTCCTTTGACTCAGCAATTTCCATTTTGCTGAAAATGGCTTTTCCTTGCAGTGCAAGTGTTGCCAGGCGATCAGCTTCCTGGTTTTCCTTTCGAGAAATTGGCTTGCAGACCGGAATGATCTTTAATTTATCCAGTTTCGCTTCAATGCGGTCAAGCCATTTATTTAAGTTTTCTTCCATGCAAGGCCATTCACCGGAAAGTTGATTTAAAACAACTAGGGAATCCCCTTTAAAGACACAACTTTGATGGTGGATTCCAAGTTCGTCCATCTGTCTGACCGCTTCATGAAAGGCCGCATATTCCGCTTCATTATTGGATTCAAATTGCTCCAATTTCAAGTTGGTGCGTAACCGCCAGAACTTCTTACCTTGGCGAAAATAAATGGCAACACCAATTCCTGCCACCTTTTCACCTTTTTGAAAACCGCCATCAAAAAAAACAGTCACATCCTGCGGTTCTTCCTCCACTTCCGTCAGGAGCTTCTTTAGTTCCTTCTTGGTCCAGGTTGTATCGAATTCATCCTTGAACTCCACTTCTTTCAGCCTTCCTGCCTTTTCAAGATCTTCCGTAATGACCAGAGCAGTCCCGGCATCAAGCCAATCCGAAATGAAATCGGCAGATGGTTTTTTTGATGCTTGATATGTCCATTGCATAATTACCTTCAAAGATTTCCAGCTCCTTATCCATTCACCATTCATGCAGAACAGCTTACAATTTTCATACCTTTTTTTCGTCTTACCCTTTATAATATATTGTAAGCATTTGTATCGCTTTTTTAATTATAGTTCCCATATCAGCCTGAAATTCTCATGTTTCAATCTTATTTTATATGAAACGTTTTTTTATAATAGCATATTGACAGTTAAACTCGAGGAGGAGCACATCTTGATCGAAGTATATATTGATGGTGCCAGTGCAGGCAATCCAGGGCCGAGCGGCGCAGGTGTTTTCATAAATAATAATGGTGTGATCGAGCGGCATGCCTTTCCGCTTGGAAATATGGAAAACCATGAAGCGGAGTATCATGCTTTAATCAAAGGATTGGAAATTTGTGTAGCCAATAAGTATCAAATCGCTTCTTTTCGTACTGACTCACAAGCCATTAACCGGGCCATTGAAAAAAGATTTGCAAAGAATAAGTATGCCATTTTGTTGGAACGGGCGCTAAAGCTTTCCGATGAGCTTGAATTATTTTTCATGAAATGGATTCCAAATCTCGAAAACAAGTCCGCGGATGAGTTGGCGAGACGGGCCATTCGAATGAATAAGTCCGAGGAAATTCATGAACAAGACAGCTGATTTTTCATTACTATTCGTTGTATTCATTTGGGGCGTCACTTTTGTCATGGTTCAAAATGCCCTATCTTTTCTTGACCCCTTCACGTTTAATGCGGTCCGTTTCTTCATGGCTTTCGTTTTCTTGCTCATCCCTTATATATCGACTTTACACAAAAAGGGGAAAACTTGGAACAAGGGTCTTTTTATAGCTGGGTTTCATATTGGGGTTTGGCTTTTTTTGGGGTATGGGCTTCAAACGATCGGATTGAATTATACAACTCCTGCGAAGACAGGCTTTATAACAGGTTTAAGTGTCGTCATGGTACCTGTGTTTTCCCTTCTGCTTTTAAAACATAGGCTTCCCCGCAATACAATAATTGGTGTCGCAGCCGCAACCATCGGGCTTTATTTAATGACTTTTGCTGACCGCTCCAATTTGAATATCGGTGATTTACTGGTATTTTTATGTGCAATCAGTTTTGCCATGCAGATCATTACAACGGCTAAATATGCCAAGACCTTACCCGCTTTACCATTGACGCTGATTCAGGTTTCCACAGTATCTTTATTATCATTTGTTTCAGCCTTCATTTTTAAAGAGAATCATTCCGTCATCTTCAGCTCAGAGGTCATGTTACAGAAGGATGTATGGACTGCTTTATTGGTTACGGCAGCCCTTGCCACTGCGTTCGCCTTTTTTGCACAAACCTTCTTCCAAGCCTATACGACACCTACAAGAGTGGCGCTGATTTTTTCAATGGAACCGGTTTTTGCCGCGTTATCCTCATACATATTGATAGGGGAAAAACTGACTACCGCCTCCATCATCGGCTGCGCATTCATATTCTTGGGGATGATTTTCGCTGAACTGCCTGTTAAGAAAAAGAAACCCGTGACACAGGAGTTTACTTGAAAAGGCCAATAAAATAAATCGGACTTCCAGTTACGAAGTCCGATTTATTTAAGCAGCCCCTGTTCTTTTGCAAAAGATACCGCTGCACTACGCGTTTCAATGCCGTTTTGTTTTAAGTTTTCCAAAAAGGAGATATAAAAGCTGCCATCAAAGTTCTTTTGTACCTTCAATGTCAATTCTATTGCTGCATTGACTAAAATATCACTCGCATCCGTGTACCGCTTACCAAAATAAATAAAACCAATAGCGTCATTACCAAAAGTGAATCCTTTACCCTCTAAAAAACTAACATACTCTTCAGTTGATTTCGCCACTTCTGCATCCACTCCATACTTCATGCCTTATTTTCATCTTACCGTATATCAAAGATTTTGACTATCCATTTTTCGACAAAAAAATCACCGTACAAAATAAAAGAGCTCCCATTGGAAGCTCCGCTTATTGTATTAAATCATTCGCAGTAAAGCCCTGAATTCATGATCCCTAGCCAGATCTTTGACCTTCTCGCGATCATACTGATAGACCGCATCGTCCAAAGAACATGAAATTGGTACATCACATTTTATTTCTGCTAGCTTTCTGGATAAATGAAGCATATCGACGGCGGATTCAATTTTAGCTCGTTGCCCGTTCGTCAATGAAGCAACATTTTCAAGAATCCCTTCGATACTTTGATACTGGATCAATAATTTCAACGCTGTCTTCTCACCTATTCCTTTAACTCCGGGATAGTTATCAGCTGTATCACCCATTAAAGCTTTTAAATCGATCATTTGTCTTGGTGTGATCCCTTTCCATTCAAAAAAGCTATCGGGATTATGAACTTCATAATTACCATATCCTTTTTTTAACAATAGCACGGAAATGTTTTCATCTATTAACTGAAGCATATCTTGATCACCAGTCAATATACCCACCCGGCTATGTTGGGCGGATGCCTTGGCAATTGTCCCGATACAGTCATCCGCCTCATATCCAGAGAGCCCTATGTTAGGGATATCAAATGCTTCAACCGCTTTTTTCGCTAGGTCGAATTGAGGGATCATTTCGACTGGAGCTTCTGATCGATTAGCCTTGTATCCATCAAATAATTCATTTCTGAAAGTCTTGCTGCCCATATCCCAACACACTGCGACATGACTAGGGGAAAAGTGATCCACCGCCGTCAGCATATGCTTCAAAAAACCTTGAACGGCATTAGTCGGGATGCCTTTTGAGTTAATCATGAATTGACCAGTAACTGCCGTTGCATAAAAAGCTCTAAATAAAAGCGCCATCCCATCGACAAGCATAAAGGAAGGATGCTGCTCGTTTTCTTTCATTAACACATTATCACCTCTATCATGATGTACTTCCATTTTAACATAACTGTCCCCTTTTTTAAGGATCGTTTAATTGGAAAAAATATTATTCAATTGGATTATCATCATACGAGATCCAGTCACTGTAACTGCCAATATATATCTTCACATCTTTAAAGCCCGCTTCTTTCAGGGCGATATAATTGGGTGATGCCGTTACACCTGAACCGCAGTACACAATGATTTCCTTATCTTTACCGATGCCTGAAAAATTCGACTGAAGATCTTCCTTCTTTTTAAAATAGCCATTTTCCAGAACGTTCGTCCACACCTTATTTACTGCTCCAGGTATATGTCCGGCTTTTTTATCAATCGGCTCTTCGATTCCCTTGTAGCGCTTAGATTCCCTTGAATCCATTAATACGATATCGTCAGGCCTATTCATAGTGTAATCCTTCACTGTTTGAAAAGATGCAAAAACGGAATCATTTAAATCGATATGATATTCTGATGGCATATATTTCGTTTGATTCGAGTCAATTGGATAGCCCTCATCCCTCCAGGCGCGAAAGCCCCCGTTAAGAACATAAACTTTCCGATGCCCAAGGTAGCTGAGCAGCCAGGCAAACCTGGAAGCAAAAGAACCTTCCCCGCCATCATAAGCAATAAGTACAGTATCATTGGTGATTCCGTTTGATTCCAGTTTATTTTTAAAGGTTTCCAGATTAGGAAGAGGATGTCTTCCGCCATGTTCTTGAACCTGCCCCGATAAGTCCTTTTCAAGATCGAAATAAACCGCGCCGGAAATATGGTCTTGTTTGTATTCATTATACCCTGCATCAGGAGAGCCTAGCTGAAAGCGGCAGTCACAAATTCTGATCTCTTGAGAATTCAACTTCGGCAACAGCTCTTCTTTTTCAATTATTAAACTCATCTAAAAAAACCCCCTATTCCAAAATGGTCCAAATTAATTCATTAAGCTCCGTTTCCATCTTCTTTCCTTGATGTAGCCTAGTTATCTCATTCTTTAAGGAAAGTGATTTCCCTTCTATTATCGAAAGATTCTTTTCACTTTCATCGTTGCTTATATATTCCTCCATTTGTTTTGCTTTAAATATCCGGGTAATCCTGGTTTTCAATTCTTGATCAATTGAAAGCAAATCAAGTAATTCCCATACTGATAAAGGTGGCAGCGAACCCAGGTGAATTATATATTCAAGGATTAAATACGAACGGTATACTTGTACCCATGTTTTTAGTTCTTTTCTTTCGGATCCCCTTGTTTTTGTCAATAGTTGAAGATTTTCGATCATCATCCGATAGTAATGGTGGCCCAGTGCCTTTTTGGAATAGCAATCAGCAATCAAACCCTTCATCTTCCTATAATAATCCGGATGCGTAATCAACTTAATTGGCGACTGAAATAATTCAAATAGAGCAGGATTACTCTTTAAGGTTAGACGTGAAGATTTAAATAAATCCCAGCCTTCCATGTCAAATAGGTCTTCTTTCATTTGAATGACTTCAACTGGCTGACTTAAGCTAAGGTATGAACGCTTATCATTATGAACATATATAAATCGAACATCGTAATCTGATTGGCCTGATGATAAACCAAAAGAATGGCTGCCAGTAACAGCAGCCATTAAAATGGTCATATCTTCTTTCTTTTCCAGGTATCTCAATCGTGAAATAAGGTTTTCTTTCATGAACGAGACCTCGTTTCTATTTCGAATGCATTTTTGCCAATTCCGCTACGGCATTTTCATAATACGGTAAATCGACCGTTTCCTCCAATGCTGCCCGTAAACCTGCAAAGATATCCGATATTTCCGTCTTAAACTCTTTTTGAATCGCAAGTAACTCTTGATTGAGGACTTCATTATACATTTCGAAAATCCGTTCGCCCTGCTCTTTTACATATACAAGGGCAGGATCATCCAAACGCTTCTGAAGCCCTTCGCTCATTTTCGCTTTTTCATTTTTTTCAAAGAAAGATTTTGGATTTTTAAATAATGCCAATTCCTTTTTGAATTCCCCCGTATCTAATTGCGCAAAAGCTCCTGTAAATTCAAGGGACTCCCTCTCATTAGGTTCATATGGCTGCAACGAAAGGTTTCTTCTTATTTTTTGCATTTGCAAAAGCAAACTGCTTTGTTTCTCATTCAGTAATTTATTTACGAACATTTCCGTCCTTAAAGCCGTTGCCCGCATTTCCTGGGCAAGGTCAAAGCCTAAAGCATCCAATAAGTTCTTCATAGATTGCTTGAGGACAATTTTCAGATCGCCTCCATCATCTTTTAAAACAGCCGGATTGAAAGATTCTTTGAAGAAATCATTAAACCGGAAGAAGACCCGTTGCTTACTATAAAAAGTCAATTCGTCTATCTCTTTTTTCAAACGTTGCTTTTCGGCATCCCCTTTAATGACTGAGAGGAGTTCCGAAATGGACTGTACCTCATGAGAAAGTGTTTCCAGGGCATTTCGTTTCGCTTTCTCATCCTGCCTGGAAGCTGTAATTACATCTCGTAGCAGCTCTTCCGTTCTTTTTACAGCCGCTTGAGCCGATTCAATTGCAAGTCCCGTTAAATCGTTTTCTATGAAAGAATCGAATTGACCTTGGAATTCCGAGATTCCGCTATTTGGAAGGAACGAATGCTTAAACGAACCAGGCGTTTGTTTTTCCATCAACGCTCCCTTACTCGTAAGCGGGAACAGTTTTGGAAAACGGATTCCGAATCCATTCAATTGATCTGTGACATAATCCATCACTTCGTCCAATTCGTCAGTGGTTTGTGCCAGATCGACGGCATTGACGATGAAAAACATCTTATCCATAGCGAAAGAATCTTTCACACGGCCAAGTTGTATCAGGAACTCCCTGTCTGCCCGTGAAAATGGGTGATTATAATAGGTCACAAATAGAATGGCATCCGAATTCTTAATATATTCGAAAGCTGCGCCTGTATGTCGTGCATTTATTGAATCAGCCCCAGGTGTGTCAACAAGGACCATCCCCTGCTTTGTCATTTCACAGTCATAACGCAGTTCAATCAGATCAACAAGACATGACTTGGACTCTTCTGCAGCAAAACGTTTAAATCCTTCAAGGTCTACCGTAACCACATTACCCAATTCATTTTGGTACTCGGGCAGCCCTTGATGAAAAGCCCTTAGAAAGGATAAATGAGTTTTCCCCTTATCAACTTCCCCCGCCTTCGCAATGATTTGTCCTGCCAGTTGAAGTGCTTCATCTAGCGTTTTTGCCGATTTATCAAAAGCTGCCAAGGCCAGGCTTACATCTTCCAACAGCATCGCTTGTGTCTTTAGCTTGACGGTTGCCGTTCCATGTGGATGCTCAGCGTCTGAAGACATGATTTTGTTGATTGCGGCAGTTGTTGGATTTGGTGAAACAGGAAGGACGCTCTCCCCCATCAACGCATTGGCAAAGGAAGATTTGCCCGCACTGAATGCACCGAAAAGCGCAACAGTGAACGTCTGCTGTTCCAAGCGATTTGCCTTCTCTTTCAATTCTTTATAAAGAGATTGAAATCCCCTCAAAGGTTGAATTAGCTTGGCTGCCTGTTGTAAACTCGTTGCAGTCTCCATCAGCTTTTCTTTTCCGCGTAAATCAGTAGCATCAGATGAAGAAACAGTCACGGAATGTTCAACTTCCTTGTTTTCTTTATCATGATCCGTTTCAATTTGTTCGTTGACGGACCTTGAATTACTTTCTTTAGCGGTTTTCATGATTTTGACTGTAATATTTTTTTCCTCTTCATTCCATTGGGTTAAAAGCATATCGATATCACGCTCATCGACTAATGATTCAGTTTGATTGGCAATGGCCACTAATCGTTCCGTTTGGTACTCGATCTCC
Source organism: Peribacillus sp. NPDC076916 (assembly GCF_050269675.1). NCBI lineage: Bacteria > Bacillati > Bacillota > Bacilli > Caryophanales > Bacillaceae > Peribacillus > Peribacillus sp. NPDC076916. The sequence continues at coordinate 392,981 of NZ_JBNNIU010000002.1, read as the reverse complement.
GCATTCATCGCAGCAGTAACTTTAAGGGCTTCCGCAAATTCGGAAAAACCTTCAAGTTCCTTATCAATGGATATGGACTGCTGTTCCACTATCGCTTCCATAACGGTAACCATATTATTCAAAAATCCTTCTGATACATCACGTGCTTTCTTTTTGATGGCTGATGCCAAATCATTCGTATAGTTTAAAACGTATTCACCCGTAATATCGACTTGAGACTTCAAAGAGTTTTTTATGTAAGATTCCGATACCTCGATTTGAAGTGCCTGTGCCTTACTTTCAAGTGTTGAATCATGGATTTCCGCTTGATTAAGCGTTTTAACGGCTAGTTCTTTAAGATGCCATTCAAGCTGGGTCTTCACCTTTTCTTGTAAATCGGTCAAGAAAGCATGGATACGTGCCTCACGTTCGGCATCCGTTTTTTTCTTGGCAAATAATAGACCCACTTTAAAGTCAGGCTGAGCCGATTCCAAGAAAGATTTACCTAGGTCCCGTGTTGCAGCGGGCATGATGTATGCACCTTTCAAAATGGTTTCTAATGCATCAGCATATTGGATCTTGATTTCCTCTATACGTCCAGTTAATGATTTTTTTTCTTTCAATAGGCTGTCCACCTGATTCGTCAGTTGTATTCGCTCTTCATATGGAAGTTCTGATAATACTTCAAAATCATCGGCATGTTCCTCTTCATACTGCTCTTTCAGCCAATTAAGATGCCTTTCGACCAGGGCATTAGCTGATTGCATGATGGCATCTTTCCCATCATTTAGACCTTTGCCCGCAATGTCGGATATGAATTGCTTGACCACTTCTATTTCATTTTCGGTATTGTTCAAGTCTCTTACGGATGTATAAAAAATACCATCAGGGTATACATTCCAGTTCGCAAATGCATCAGAAACGGAAAGCTTGAAGTCTTGAAAGCTAAGCTCGTTCTCATCATGCTTATCGATCATATTGATAATTAAGTATGTCGGTTTTTCAGCCTCTAACAATTCTTTCGTGAATAGGAAGTTCACTTCTGACTGGACGTGATTGTAGTCCATGACATAGAAGACTACATCAGCTAGATGCAAGGCAGATTCCGTAGAAACTCTATGTGCATCGTCTGTCGAATCAATTCCTGGCGTATCCATGATCGCGCATGAATCCGGCAGTGAAAAATCATTGGAACTTATCGTTATTGCCGATACTGAATCTCCATCCTTGGCAAATTTCTTGACCTCTTTAAAATCATATGGTGCAGGAAATAGGACTGGTGGCTGATGATGGTAAAAGACTTTGGCATAATCTTCACCTTTTTGGACTTTTACCGTATTTGCACTTGTTGGAATAGGGCTTGAAGGCAATACTTGATCACCGAGGAAAAAGTTGATCATACTAGATTTCCCCGCTGAAAAATGCCCGCAAAAAGCAATGATGAACTCTTCGTTATTCACTTTCATGATTAACTGTTTTAGTTTATCGGCATTTCCTGTATCACCTGCCAATTGAAATTTCTCATACATGGCAGTCAAAATCCCCAATTTGGACTGTTGCTTTAATGTTTCTTGAATCATGAATCCATACCCCTTAATCTATCGTCATTTTGATATTCTTATTGTAAACGATTTCGTTTATTATTCATACCATCAGCTTTATTTTTACTATATGATTCATTACTGGCCATGTTCAAAAAAAAAACCACCGATTGGTGGATTCATGCAGTTTGATTCATATTGACTTTGAATGCAAAAAAAAACCAGGATGTTTACCTGGTCGTAGGGGCGGGGTTAAAAGCAGTTCGGTTTTCCATTGGTGACTCGGTATAAGGCTTTACTGCCTTTGCCGGTTTTTGAATATTATTCAATACATGTTTCATCACAAAACCATATGTAGCGATTGTCAATAAAATGAATACCCAAACCATTACCAACACCATCCTCTTATATATTGATTAGCTTTTAGTTGTTAGTTATTAAAATAAATTTATCGAAATCCGAATGAGAATAATTTTCATCTTCATTTAGAATCTTATCACGAACGATAATCGTTTTCAATAAGAAATTAATATTTTTTATTATTTTCCCTTAAAAAACGTAGAATATTCCGTATGTGCCTTTAATGCTTTCTCTTCCAATGGGATTCTTACCATCATCATCCAAACATTCAATAAACTAAAGATGATAGCGGTATAATATGCATTGAATAATAAAGAAATAACCATTATCTCAGTTGCCACTATGATATAGTTCGGATGTTTGAAATATTTATAAGGGCCATTAATGACTACCTCGGCATCAGGAACCACTATGATTTTTGTATTCCAATGTTTTCCCAATGATCGGATTACCCAAATCCTGCCTGACTGTGCAATTAGAAAAAGGGTCAGCCAAATTGGCCATAGTCCAGCCACATCCCTATCAAGCACGGTCACTTCAAAAATGAGAAAAACAAAAAAACTAAGGTGCATTAGAACCATCCAACTGTAATGGGACTCACCATATTCCACTGCTCCGGCAGCCTTTAATTGTTTTTCATTTTGTTTGGCGATATATAATTCAAACATGCGCTGTATAGCGATCAAGATAATGAAAATGGCAAAGATCATCACTTCCACCTCATTAACACAAGTTCAGACGAAAACCCAGGCCCCAATGCAGCAGCCAAGCCCACCTCATTTTTATTCCCGCCGCGCTGCATGAACCTCTCCAGGACGTACAAAATAGTTGCTGAGGACATATTGCCAAATTCCCTCAATACGCTCATTGACTCAGCCGTCATGCTTTCATCGAACCCGAGGGCTTCGTGATAAGCATCAATTACTTTTTTGCCTCCAGGATGAGCAATGAAATCTTTTATATCCCTGAGATCCAATCCATTCTCCATTAGGAACTCTTGAACATTCGGTTTAAGCCAATCTTTGATGATTGTAGGGATATCTTTTGAAAAAATCACATATAACCCTTGATCTTTAACATCCCAACCCATAACATCCAATGAATTCGGCATTAGCGTGGATTGCGAATTCAAAAATTGCAGATGTCTTGCTTTTTTGGAAAAGTGTACATCAGGCACCTTATCACCGCAAACCAAAACACAGCTTACTCCATCAGAAAATAAAGAAGTTCCAATTAAATTGCTTTTGGAGATATCATTCCTTTGAAATGTCAGACTGCATAACTCCACACATAAAACAATGACCTTCGCCGTCGGGTATGCTTGGCAATATTCAAATGCACGCGATAGGCCACTTGCTCCCCCTGCACAGCCAAGTCCCCAAATCGGAATCCTTTTAGCATGCGGGCTAAATGGAAGTTCATTCATTATCCTGGCATCAATGGTCGGGGTAGCAATACCCGTGCTTGAGATATAGAAGAAAGCATCTAGCTCGTTTGCCTGCAGTTCTTCTTTTAAAAATTCTGTGTTGCTTAAGCATTTTTCTATAGCTTCTTTCCCAAACTTGACTGCCTGTTGAATATATAGATCATTCCGATCGGCAAAAGAATGATCCTCTTTAAACCAATCAAGATCATTAGAAAAATATCGATTTTCCACTTGTCCATTCTTAAAGGCTTTAAGTAACCGTTCTATATTCTTAAATGAGGCTCCAAATATTTCTCTCGAAAATTCCATGATTTTTTCCTGAGAAAGTAAATGTGGCAGCTTTATATGTGATGCGGATAATAAATACGGCATGATTGCACCCCTTATTATTCATGATATGGTTAATATACCCACCATGATTTCAATTATGCCTTATCGATAAACGGTCATATTTATCGACGGTTCGGAATATTTTCTCTTTTTTTAAAAAAACTAGATGAAAAAGACTAAGAAATTGATAACATAGAGAACATGATCGTACTAGCGGAGGAACGAAAATGGAATCAACTCTATAATCACAAAAGCGTTAAATGGATTCTTCGAGACCATCAAGTCCGTTATTCCTTTCTTTTTGACATTTAAAAGCCGTACCTCATAAAACAGCCTTTCGAACAGGAATCGATAAGCGTCCTTATTGACATGAAAGGGGATATCCGAGGGAGAATAATAAACAAATTAGATGAAAACATGTTTTGCATGCCGTTAGAAGGGGCCATTAAAGGCATAGGCACTCTTCCTATCATCGATCAAAATGTAATCATGAAATATTAAACCCCCTTACCTAAAATCGGTAAGGGGGCACTGTCATTCTTCTTTCTTTACTGAAGATTGATTTTGCACTTGAATAATGATATTTTGAAACTCCTCTTTTCCACAAACGCTACACCTATACTCCTGGCTTAAAATGGTTCGACAATGAATACAATATTTTTTCTCCATCCCTATCACTACTTTCCTGAACATATACTATCAATATATTCAAAAAGTGAAGAGAGTTTCCTTTTATCTGACAAAACTCCAATTTCATTATCCATGAAATGCTTCGGCATAAAAGAAAAAATGCCTAAAATCCTCATCACCTGAGGATTTTAGGCATTAAATGGTTGAATCTATCAAGTACCGAATCTATTTTTAATCAGGCTACTTTTTGCCCTTCAATACGAGCTTCTTTCACTTTTCCTTTTGTAGGGACGATGTTAAAGACGATATTCAAGAAAATGGCTGTCAAACTTCCGGCTACAATACCGTTTTCCGTTAAGATTTGAAAGCTTTCCGGAATTTGCGCAAATAGTTCAGGAACGACCGTCACACCAAGTCCCATACCTACTGAACAAGCGATGATCAATAAATTTTCTTGAGAAGCAAAGTCCACTTTGCTCAACATTTTAATTCCAGCGGCAATTACCATCCCGAACATTGCAACCATTGCACCGCCAAGCACGGATGAAGGGATAATTGTCGTGAATGCACCAATTTTCGGAACAAATCCTATGAAAATGAGAATGCCCGCTGTTGTGTATATGACATTCCTTGTTTTAATGCCTGACAATTGAATCAGTCCGACATTTTGTGAAAAAGCCGTATACGGAAACGAATTGAACAAACCGCCAATCATGATGGCCAGTCCTTCAGCACGATATCCGCGAGCTAAATCGTCTTCTGATATCTCTTTATCCGTGATTTCACCAAGGGCATAATAAACACCAGTCGATTCCACCAAGCTGACGATCGCTACCAATGTCATCGTAATGATTGCCGTGACGTTAAATGTCGGAGCACCAAAGTAGAAAAAATGAGGCATATGCAGCCAAGTGGCACTGACCACTGAGCTAAAATCCACTTTTCCAAGGAAGAAAGCTGCAAATGTTCCGACGATCAGCCCCAATAAAATAGAGATGGAGCGTAGGAATCCCGATGAGAATTTATACATGAATATAATGAATAACAAAGTTCCAAAACCAAGAGCTACATTATTCAAGTCTCCGAAATCAGCAGCACCTTGACCTCCACCAAGATTGTTGATGGCAACAGGAATGAGCGTTATGCCAATAATCAAAACGACAGATCCAGTGACAATGGGTGGGAAAAACCTTGCCAGTTTTCCGAAGAATTTACTAATGATAACGACGATCAGCCCCGACACCAATATGGATCCATAAATGGAGTTGATTCCATATTGCGTACCGATTGCAATCATCGGGCTAACTGCAGTGAATGTACAGCCTAGGACGACCGGAAGCCCAATTCCAAAGAATTTATTTTTCCACACTTGCAATAATGTTGCTATCCCGCACATCAAAATGTCTATCGAAACTAAATAAGTCAACTGCGCTGCAGTCAATCCCAGTGCCCCACCGACAATCAATGGAATGACGACTGCACCGGCATACATGGCAAGGACATGTTGTATTCCTAGAGACGCAACTTTTAAAGGTGATTGATTAGACATTGAGGGCTGCTCCTTCCATTTCGTCGGCGAAAGTAATCTCACCGAATTTCAACTCAGCAATCCTCGCAAGTGATTCGACTTGAAAACCTTGTTCCCTAAGATCCTTACCACCACTTTGGAATGCCTTTTCAATCACGATGCCGATTCCGGCCACTTCTGCTCCAACCTGCTTACAGATTTCCACCAAGCCCCTGGCTGCCTGTCCGACCGCAAGGAAGTCATCGATGATTAAAACCTTATCCCCAGCTTCAATATATTTATTGGAAACCGTAATCGTATTGGTTTCTTTTTTTGTAAAGGAATGAACGGACGCGGTCACTAAATCATTTGTTAAAGTAAGTGATTTACGTTTACGGGCAAAAATTAACGGAACTTCCAATTCCAATGCAGCCATCAAACCAGGTCCAATGCCTGAGGATTCAATCGTCAGCACTTTCGTTATTTCCTTTTGTTCGAAACGTTTTACGAATTCTTTACCAATTTCTTTCATTAGTATAGGATCCATTTGATGATTCAAGAATGAATCTACTTTTAAGATATCTTCTGATAAAGCTTGACCCTCGGACAAGATTTTTTCCTTTAAAAGTTGCATGAAGGTTCCTCCCAATCTCGGATGATTATTGACCCATAAACCACGCAATCATTTCCCGGCATATAAAAAGCCCAAGAAACATTGCGGCACTTTTTTGGAGTGAAGCAATACTTCTTGGGCATGAATGAAAAATGAATCAGCTAAAGCCTTCATTATGCAACAAGATCTATTACTCACCCATAGTCGAATTATTTACGGTAATCCGGTAGAAACTTGCAGGCCATATCCCTGCTATTATACGAGTGAAACTTTATATTTCATTAATATATGAATTATAACAACGCTGGCTCTATTTGAAAAGGTATTTTTGATAAAAACCGAACTTTCATTTAAAAAATTAAATCATCATTCGTATTATTAGAAAATTGCGAAATCACACAACCAACAGGGTTTTCCTATCAAAAGAAAGAATCACCCCTTCTTCATGTTCCATTTACTGGTATCATACACGTCACTATTGCAATTAACCATAAAAAAAGAAGGTCTTGGCATTCAATCCAAGTCCTTCTCTTTTGATTCATTTGATTTTATAAACTTCTTTATATTTATTTTCAAGATACTCTATTAAATACTGAACATTCAAGCCCTCTCCTGTCGTTTCCTTCAAAATCTCAAGAGGCTTTTTTGTTTTTCCGTATTTATGTATCTTTTCATTAAGCCATTTCCTTATTGGAGCAATGTCACCCGCTTCCAACAGGCCATCAAAATCAGGCAAATCTTTAAGCATCGATTGCTTGATTTGGGCTGCATACATATATCCCAATGCATAAGAAGGGAAGTAACCAAAACTGCCATCTGCCCAGTGTACATCTTGCAACACGCCCATGGCATCATTTTCAGGCACAATTCCCAAATAATCCTTGTATTTTTCATTCCAGACTTCCGGTAAATCCTTCACTTCAAGTTCTCCATTAAAAAGAGCCTTCTCCAGTTCATACCGAATCATAATATGTAGGGGATACGTCAGTTCATCTGCTTCAATACGGATGAACGATGGTTTTGATTCGTTAATGCCCCGGTAAAATTCATCCAGTGTCACATCATTGAATTGTTCGGGAGCATATTCTTTTAATAAGGAGAATTTATTTTTCCAGAAGCTATAGTTCCGTCCAATGAAGTTTTCGAAAAACAATGATTGTGATTCATGGATACCCATTGATGTTCCGCCGTCGAGAAGTGTTCCAGTTAATTCTTCGGCGATATTCTGCTCATAAATGGCATGTCCGCATTCATGGATGGTACCAAAAATCGCCCCTCTAAAGTCACTTTCATCGTATCGGGTCGTCACCCGTACATCGCCCCTGTTTATTTTAATTTCAAAAGGGTGAACTGTTTCATCCAGCCTGCCAGCCTTGAAATCGTATCCTAGCTGTTTTAAAAATTCCAAGTTCAGTTGATGCTGCTTTTCTTTTGGAAATTCTTTATAAAGGAACGCTGTTTCAGGTCTATGTTCACTTTCGGCAATCTGTTTTACCAATGGAACGATCCTCGCCCGAAGCTCACTGAATACGCTGTCAAGTATATCTACGGTCATTCCTGGTTCATACATATCTAAAAGGGTATTATATTTCGTCCCTTCATAACCCCAGTACTCTACGAACCTACGGGTATATGCTACAATTTGCTCCAGATAAGGTTGAAATAATGAAAAATCAGCTTTTTCCCTTGCCTCTTCCCACGCACTTTCAGAACGCGATTGTAAAATGACGAATTCCTTATATTCGTTGGCAGGAATTTTCTTATTCCTTTCAAACTCTTTTTTACACTCTTGGACCATTTTATTCGTCGTTTCACTAAGAGTAGCTTTCTCCAGCGAAAGTTCTGCGATGAAGGATTCCATTTCTTTACTTGTGCTCATATTAAACACCTCGGAGGAAAGCACGCCGATAACTTCGGAACGCTGCTCACCTCCCTGTTTCGGTGCACCTGTACGTAAATCCCAAAAAATTAACGCGAGAGCTTCATTATAGGCCGAGATTTTCTTTACATATTCTCTAAACTCTTTTTCTATCAGATCGATACCCTTTTTTTTCATAATCACTGCTCCTTCCAACTACACTTTACCATATTATACAAAAGTCTTTCATATCAGAACCACTTCGATAAATAAATTAAAATAAAATAAGAGCCAAGGGGCACCTTGGCTCTTATTTCGGACTGGACTTTAGTTAAAGCGTTACAGGAAGAATGGATACAATCTTCTCTTTCACTTGTTCCGAAAGATCCTTTTCAGTCAAAATCTGGACTGTTCCCGAATCATTGCTCGTCCTGATCAATCGCCCTATTCCCTGGCGCAAACGAAGGAGCATGTATGGAAGATCCACTTCTTCGAATGCGTCTGTAACCGAGTTTCGTTTGGCCTCGAAAACCGGATCACGCGGCGGGAATGGAAGGGAGTGTATCACTACATTTTGTAATGAAGGACCTGGAACATCAAGCCCTTCCCATAAATGATAGGAGAAAAGGACAGATTGCTCCTCTTCTTGGAACTTCTTAACAAGCTCGCTGATTTCCGCTTCCCCTTCAAAATAAAATGGATAAGAAGATATTGGGCAGTTTTCCTTGAACCAATGCAATTCCTCTTTTGAATGAAATAATACTAGTGTTCGACCTTCATTTTCCTCGATTGACTTCATCGTATATTTAAGTTTCGCCAATTGATCTCCATTTTCGAAGACTGGCATGTTCATTTTCATGACTTCATCGTAATCAAATGGTGATTCAACGGAGAAGCTGTCATACTTTTCTATCCCTAAACTATCTGCAATATATTGGAAGGATTTATTATCCGATAATGTTGCCGATGAAAAAATGTACGGGATTTTTTTAGAGAATACCTGTTCAGACAGTATATCCTGGACAAGCCTTGGCATGATGACCAATGTTTTGGTCATTTCATTTTCTTCAAACCAGGAAACGGCCTGTTCATCCTTCACAAATAGAGAAAGGGAGTATCCCAGCTGCTCTAAATATTCTTCCGTCACTTTTAAATCATAATCATTGATCGTGTACATTTCCGCTTCAAAAACAAGATTCTCCTCTAGCTCTTCAACCTTTTTGTGAAGCTTTTGGGCGAAGCTTGTTATTTCTTTGGACATCGGAATTTCATAACGATTAGATCCGCTGACATGAATAGCTTTTTCATCCAACAAATCAAAAAATTCTTCGTTGATATCAATTAAATCCTCAATGATGTATAAAGTTTCTTCACGAACCTGATTGGCTGTAAGCAATTCTAAAACCGAAGCAAGGGTCTGTTCCCCAACTTTATACGTTAACGCCTTTTGAGCTGCAAATTCCAATAGGTGACCTTCATCAAAAACAACGCAGCTATGATCAGGTAGCAATGGTAACTGACCTTCACGCTTACGCTTTTCCTTAGTCCATACATGCTCCATGAAGAAGTCATGTGAACAAATGATCAAATCACTTGATTTTCGGTAGTGGTCCCGTGATAGGGTTTGCCCACAACGATGGCGTTTATCACAAGTAAAACAGTTTTGGAGCTGATCCCAGCCAACTTTAGACCAGTCTTCATCATTTAAATATGGATACTGTTTACGGTCCCCATATGCTGTATAGGCGTTCATGGATGAGTTATCATGGACAAACTTGGGAAGTTCATCATATAGCTGATCTATTCCCTCGGAATCTTCGTGATTCACTGCGTAATCCAATTTCTTAAGACATACATATTGATCGTGATACTTGGCAAGCCGAACATCCACTTCAATGCCTAAAGCATTCTTGATTTTTTGGATGTCGCCTTCCTCTTTGACAAGCTGTTCTATCAACGTTTCATCCGCACACGAAATAATTGCAGGTTTATTCGTATATCTCGCATAACAAATCGCATATAGTAAATAGACCAAAGTCTTACCGGTCCCTACCCCTGCTTCTGCAAAACTTACATTCTTTTCTTTAAAGGCTTTTTCTAACTGAAAAGCCATGAAGATTTGTTCGTCACGCAGCTCAAATCCTTTTTCGGGAAGAATATCGTAAAAAACATCACCGATCCATTCTGAAAGCTTATCGTAAAAAGAATCTTCCTTTGTTACCGAAAAAGGCAGTGTTTTAAGCATCATGGTCTCCCCTTTTATCTATCATCAGTATATAGTATCCGAATCATTACAATCTTAGGCAAAAGTATATTATCCTTTATTTCACATTAATAGTCAAGATATTTACGAACCATCAGAAATGAAGCATATTATGTATGTTTTTCTATGTATGCTGCCTGGTGCCCGATTCGTAAAATAAAAGACAGGCTCCAAAAGAGAGCCTGTCTGTAAATAATATAGGGTTGAATTAAGCTTTGTTTACGTTTGATGCTTGTGGTCCACGTTGACCTTGTTCTACATCAAATGTAACGTCTTGGCCTTCTTCAAGTGTTTTGAAACCTTCGCCTTGGATAGCTGAGAAATGTACGAATACATCGTCTCCACCTTCACGTTCGATGAATCCAAAACCTTTTTCTGCGTTAAACCATTTTACTTTACCTTGTTCCATTTTTGTTGCCTCCTAGTGTGTTCTCCACACATTATATTACTATTCTTGCTCAAAAAAGTATTAAGGTATTCCTTAAATCTGAACAAAAATAATTCATTATTAGAATAACAGAAAAGGAAATGATAAGCAAGACTGGAACCTATTATGAATAAATCGTCCTGAGTATCAAAATCCTCCGTTATATTCTACCTACTTATTCACCTTGAGGCTGTCTTGGCGGCCTTTTCCCCCAATATTGATAAAGGTCAGCACGGATGAAACCATTGAACAATTTCCTTTTTTTCGTTGCAGGCTTACCGTAATGCTGTTCGAAGTCAGGATTGGAGGTTATCATGTATACTGACCATGTATCAAGCTTCTTGAAAGCTTGGCCCATTTCTCTATACATCTGCTCAACTGCTTTTTTCTCACCAAGCCGTTCTCCATAAGGCGGGTTCCCGACAATGACACCATACTCTTTCCTTGTCGAGATATCCCTCACCTGCATTTGTTTAAATTCAACCAGATCACCAAGACCTGCTTCAAAACTATTCGCTTTAGCTATATCGACCATTCGATGGTCAATATCGCAACCGGTTATGTCCAAGTACTGATCATAATCGGCTAAATCTTCAGCTTCAATCCGTGCTTCATCCCAAACCTTGCTATCCATCCATGCCCAAGTTTCAGATACGAATTCCCGGTTAAACCCAGGTGCTATGTTCTGCCCAATTAAGGCTGCCTCGACGGGAATCGTTCCAGATCCACAAAATGGATCTATGAAAGGTTTATCCGGTTTCCAATTGGTCAGCATGATTAAGGCAGCCGCCAATGTTTCTTTAAGGGGTGCCTCCCCTTGCCCTGTCCGATATCCCCGTTTATGCAAACCTGCACCTGAAGTATCTATGGTAAGTGTCACTACATCTTTTAAAATAGACACTTCAATTTTAAACAAAGGACCAGTCTCTGCAAACCAGGACACTTGCTTATATTTACTTTTCAATCTATCAACAATCGCCTTTTTGACAATAGCCTGACAATCAGGGACACTGTAAAGCTTTGACTTAACGGATTTTCCACTCACAGGGAACTCTACATCGGCTGATAAGTAATCTTCCCAATTCAATGCCTTTGTTTTTTCAAACAACTCATCAAATGAATATGCTTTAAATTCCGCAACTTTAATTTTTACCCTATCGGCACTGCGCAGCCATAAATTAGAGCGGGCAATGGCGGATTGGTCGCCTTTATATGTGATTTTACCATTTTCGACTTGACAATCGTAACCAAGATCCCTAACCTCCTTGGCAACAATTGATTCCAATCCCATTGCTGATGTTGCGATAATATCGAATTGTTTCATTAATCTTGCACCTTCTTTCCATTAATCCAAATCAATGGCACCTTTTCCCGAATTTCTTCATTTATGTATTTAAGAATCAGGCATTGATTTTTTACATATAAACCTTTTTTTAAAAGGTCCACCGCTTTTTTATATTTCAGTTAGTATTTGCTTAGCTTATTTTATGATCATGTAGCGAGGACATGAAATAAAGCACTACTCAATTATCCATATACCTTAAGATACACGCTGCAATCATATGATTGAAATCATCGAAACCGATTATATATGCTTCCCATCATTATCCTAATATTTGAAGTTTTCCGTATTGATACCTTCATTTTAAAGCTAACAGAAGTGTTAAGGAACCTTTTAAAAATAGGATGCCCAGAATCAAGGAATGCTTTACATTCCGACACTATTTTTTAAAATGTTACCGACTGACTTCAATCGAACCCATTTTCTTTCGGCTTGACACTTTTCGAAATGGAATGAATAACTTGCCAAGTTCTTAGTTTAACACAGCGGTGTTTCAGAAAACGAAAAATAAATGGAAATGCCCAATCTTTTTTATAATCAGGCAATCTCCATAAACAAAAACTCCCCTTTTTAAAGGAGAGTTGTGCTTTTGGTGTAATATGATAACGTTCTGTAAGCCATGTTTTGTTCCTCAGTACTGCAAGCGACTCGCGTCTCGTACTTCGGCGGTAATCATCTATCTACAGAAGCATATGCTTCTGTCCTTCTCCTCGTTCAATTCCAAGGAAGAAAGCGCCCCTACCATTAATTTGGGTTTCTCGCTCGTGGGGTTTACCTCGTTCCACCCTTTACATTTCTGTAAAGGCTACGTCACTGTGGCACTTTTATAGGTATTCATGCCATATCCAAAAGGACTTAGGCATTTTCCCAGCCGTCAGCAATCCAAGATTGCTGCCCAAGCTTATTTTTTCGCCAGGCACGAACACTACGGACATCGCAGTCCGTGCGAGCATGGACTTTCCTCTACTGCATAAATGCAGCAGCAATTACCCAAACGTTAACATAACATAATTGATTATACTTCATTACTCATGAAAAAACAATACCAAAATAATTTTTAACTTTTACAATGTAAAATCTCAGTCAAAAAGCTTGTTACCAAAAACATGCTTTTCCAAGTTTGATAACCGTTTAAGGATGTCAAAGTTAGTGGTTCCCGGAGTGGCACTAGGAGCAGCAGGTTGATTTGGACGTTTTGTACTCTCTTCGGCTTGTTTTTTCAATTTAAGATTTTCTTGTTTAAGATCTTCGATTTCCTGATGGAACACTTCATAATCTTTAATGATCAAATCAAGGAATTGATCCACATCTTCAGGTTTATAACCGCGCATGGCTGTTTTAAAATCTTTTTCAAGAATATCTTTAGCCGTTAATTTTATCTTATCGGATAGCATAAGACTTCACCTCAATACTTTCGCCAATACAATGGACTTTTTATTATTTTTTCAAATCTGCTTGGATTTGTCAACGAAACACCTTTTTGTATGCATACTGTTTAGTGAACGTTATGTATTCCCATTAAATCTGTATCTAAATTTCATAATAATATGATTATGCTTTAGAAACAACTTTTAATCCATAATTATTTTCACTCCATCATTCTTCGGACCAGCTCGCTTCTTCCGCAGCCAGTTGTAGATCATCAAAGTTTATCTGAAAGATGGGGTATGGCTGTGTTTCGGCTTTTTTCATCGCCTCGAAATACGGATATCGGGATGATCCTTCTTTTTCAGCCTCGAAAATGATGAGCATGGCATCGCTTTTATGGACCATATACCTGTTTTTGATTTTCAGTTGTTGTGGCCCTTCATATGGTTTATTGAAAATGGACTCAACAAAATCGGCACGGGCCAATATGGATCGGTAATAGTCTTGATTCGTCTCGTTCCATGACTCTTCCTGTTTCAGGAAAGGGGTAAGCACTCCTAATTTAAGTTGAGGATATTGCTCCTGTAATTCGAACACCACTTCTGCACCCCATAGCTCCGTACCCAACTGACCTGAGATGATCACCCATTCCAGCCCATCTTCCGCCAATGGAAGGAGACGCTGCTTCATCGCTTTCTTTATATACTTTACGGCTTCATGGTCATTTTTGAATATCCCGAATTCAAAAGCCTTATAGCCCGTCATATACAAAACCTTCATAGCTTGGCTAATCTCCTTTATCATGATTATGTAAGAAAAATAAGGGCTTAATAAGCCCCTTATTTTTTTAATATCCGAAATGTCCAGGCGGACAGCAGCATGGGTTTTGCGGCGGCCTTCCACAAATCAAGTGTTGATTATAGCACTCGTTCACCACGGATTGAGTATGCGGGAAATAATGTTTAAACGTGTTCACATGTTTATTGACATTTGTAGTATGTGATGGATGAACGACAGGAATCACTGTGTTCGATACATTCGTATTGACAAATTGCTGTGTCGGAGAGACTTGCGCTGGGGCAACTTGAGATGGAAATGTTTGTGTTGGACCATATTGCGCTGGAGACACAGCCGATGGACCATATTGTGCTGGAGACACAGCCGATGGACTATAGGCTCCCATTACGTTGGACTTTTTACCGGTTGATGCTCCCATTACGTGATGGGGGTGTTTGCCGGTTGCTGCGCCCATTACGTTATGGGGGTGTTTACCGGTTGATGTGCCCATTACTCCAGGTGCGTTCCCGTATGCTCCCATTACATTGGGTTTATTTCCTCCACTATTACGAAAATACATTTATAATACGTCCCCTTTCATCATGATAAGTTTAGTCTTACCATTACAGAATATGAAAAAAAGGGGATACGTGTACTGATGAAATAACCTAATTATACAGAATAAGTATAAAACGATGTATGGCTGTCGATAAGTACACTATTATATTTATGCTATCCCTTCAAATGTACGGAGGGTAATTTTCTATAAAAAGGAATAGAGACTGTCTTTTAAAGAAGTAAATAATACAATCGTTAAACAAAGGACAACAAAAAATAGAAATAAAGTCGTTTTATACATTTCTTCGCTCCGCTTTCACCTTGAATTTATGATGTAAAGGAATGAAATGAACGCTTCAGAATTTCACCCTCAACTCTTTACATTTTACACATAATAGTTGAAGGCTACAATAATTGTATACATATTTTTTATTTTCAGCCTTTTGCACTAACAGAGCAATTAAATTCCCATATATTATATAGAAATACCCTTAGATTGCTCTTTCTTTTCGAGCCGATGAATCCTCTTTTCCAATTCCAACTGTTTTTTCCTTGGTAGGGTCCCTTCGCTCACCATCTCTTGAAGTGCGATTATTGAACATTTTAGAGCAAGTCCGACGTCCTTAAATTGATGTTCGTATAATTTTGCACATTCAATCTGTGCCTGTATCCTTATTTGCACATTTCCTTTTAAGGCGGCTTCCTTCCAAATTTCCAAAGCTTCATTGAATAGTTTTTGCTTCTTTTTCTGGAAGGCTAAGGCATGGCCAGCGATTATCCGATCTTCCTCATTTCCTGCTTCCAATATTTTTTGATATGTCTCAACTGACTCCTCTTTTTTTCCCAAATAAGCGAGCCATCGTGCAATTTCCATGGACTCTTCCGTATATCCATCGATTTGGAGGATTTTTCGGGACAAATGAATATACAATGTGATCAATGATAAGATATCCAATTCATTATGCCTCATGATTCCAAACAGAATTTCCGGATTCTTCCGCTCAACAAAATCAAAATAAATCATCGGCGCCAAATATCCAGGAATATCATCCTCCCTATAAACACCTAGAATATCTGTTTCGACCGCTGATAATTTCACTCGTTCCAATTTGTTTTTCCAAAGGCGTCTTGAAGCATGATATAAATCGAAATGTCCGAATTCCGGTAGTTTCGGTACATGCTCTTTTATCAAGGTATGTCTGGTTTTTAACTGGGGCCAATCAAACGATTTACCATTATATGTGACAAGCGTTTCGTAATTGATGTTTTCCAGAAAGCTTTGATAAAGCGGGATTTCACTTCCAGGCTGCGGAAGGATATGTTGCTTCACGACTACTTCTTCACCTTCTAAATAAGCATAGCCAAGTAGAAAAATGGTATTGCCGGTTCCCCCTCCAAGCCCTGTTGTTTCCGTATCGAAGAAAAACAGATCTTCACTTTTAACGCCCCTAGCGGATAGAGGATGCTCCAATGAAGTTTGATTCCATTCTTCTACAACCTTTTTCAGCTCGGAAAATGCATATAACCCGTGTTTGTGATTTATAGGGTAGCGGACTTCCCTAATGAAACAATAGTCACCATCGAAGTGAAAGGAAACGGTATCGTTCTCCAGCCACTTTTCATAGTAAGGAATTTCTTCATTCACTGTCCGGTCATCTTCTTCAACGGGAGAAGGATGTTTCCCTAGGTTCATATGCGTTTTCATACGGTTCAATTTATTTTTTAATGACATGAAATTACACCTCTTTTCACTTATCTCTGCGATCTACTGTTTTTGCTTACAAAATTGACCCAATAATTGTTTGGCATCACTCTTGGCTGTTTTCGTTGCGGATTCCGTCCCGATACAGGAAGGACAGCCGCTTTCACAAGCGCAATTTTCGATCATTGATATTGTTTCAAGCAGAATGACTTCAGAGTTTTCATATACTTTATCACTTAACCCTATGCCTCCCGGATAACTATCATAGATAAAAATGGTCGGTTTTTCATTATGTGCTGCCTTAACCTGCGGATAAACATGAATATCATGCGGATCGCACATAACATGCAGTGGAATCATGTAATTAAGAGCATGGGAGGCACCTATCATTCCTTGTTCTATCCGATTTTCGTCCCACTTAAATATATCGGGATCCATGGAAAGCATGGCTGAACTCGTGTGCAGTTCCATCTCCGGGAGACTGATTGGTCCTGAACCAATATTCTCATGAGTTTCGAACTTGATTTTTTTGAAGATCGTAGGCATCGCCCGGATTGCGACATCACCAAAAGCAGCTGCTGTGGAAGCGAAAGTTCGCTGTTTATCGACTTCCAATACAGACAACTGAACGGCAAGGTTAGCATCCGTATAATAGTCCACATTGACTTCACGTACATAAGCTTTCTTTTCATCCCAATCAAGTTCTTCCACCTGAAATTGAATTCCCTGGTGCAAATAAATGGCTTCATCGTGGAGGAGGGTCATTGCACTGAACGTATCCATTTCCCCTATGACCCGATTAACCGGTGCATTCGTTTGATCGATGATCACGACATTTTCCTGTGCCGCTGAACGCAGGCTGATATTGCTTGCTGGAAAAGCATCATTCATCCAATGCCATTTGTCCCCATTTAAGTGTAAGACCCTTTCTTCCGTAAGGAATTCAAGAACGTCCATAATCTCTGTTTCCCCAAACGTATCGCCTTTTTTAAATGGAAGCTCATATGCTGCACATTTTACATGATCAACCAAGATTAAAAGGTTATCCGGATTGATTCTTGCAGTTTCTGGATTTCTGGTAAAGAAATATTCGGGATGCTGTACGATATATTGATCAAGGGCACTTGAACTGCCGACCATGATGATCAATGCTTCACCATGCCTTCTTCCTGCTCGTCCCGCCTGCTGCCATGCACTCGATATGGATCCAGGGTAACCAGTCATTATGCAAACCTGAAGCTGGCCGATATCGACGCCCAACTCAAGTGCATTTGTGGAAACCACTCCATAAATGGAACCATCCCTGAGGCCTTGTTCAATTTCTCTGCGCTGTGTTGGCAGATATCCACCGCGATAGCCTCTAATCGATTTTGGCCCCAATTGCTTTGACACAAGTTCCTGTAAATATGTCAATAGAATTTCCACACGAACCCTGCTTCGCGCAAATACGATCGTTTGAATTTTATTTTTCAAAAATTCATTTGCCAGTTTCCGAACTTCCAAAACCGCACTCCTTCGTATGTTCAGCGGTTTATTTACTATTGGGGGATTGTAAAACACAAAATGCTTTTTCCCACTTGGGGCTCCGTTATTATCGATAAGGACCATTTGTTTTTCCGTGAGCTCTTCTGCCAATTCTTTTGGGTTATTGATCGTAGCGGAAGTACAAATGAATACAGGGTCGCTTCCATAAAACTTGCAAATCCTTTTTAACCTTCTTATGACGTTGGCTGTATGACTTCCGAAAACGCCCCGGTAGATATGAAGTTCATCGATTACCACATACTTCAAGTTTTCAAACAAAGAGACCCATTTCGTATGATGGGGCAGGATTCCGGAATGGAGCATATCAGGATTGGTGATCACGATATGCCCTGCCTGGCGGATTTTTTGCCTGATATTTGAAGGTGTGTCCCCATCGTATGTATAACTATTTATTTCAGCATCCATTTCATGAATCATTTCATTCAATTCGCTTTTTTGGTCATAACTTAGCGCTTTTGTCGGAAAAATATAAAGCGCCCTAGTTTTTTCATCTTCCAGTATTTTTTGAAGGACCGGCAAATTATAGCATAATGTTTTTCCAGAAGCTGTAGGTGTGACCGCTACAAGGCTATTGCCACTGACAGCAGTATCAAATGCTGTTGCCTGATGGCTATACAATCCATTAATCCCCCGTAATTCAAGAGCATGCTTGATTTTATCATCCATTGCATCGGGAAAAGGTACATGTTTTGCCTCTTTTGCTTCAATTACTTGCCAATGCACTATATTATCTTTAAAGTCTTCATTTATTTTTAAATCATTGATGACTTCTTGTAAATTTTTTCGCAGTTTCATTTGACCACCTCATACGTCTATTCTACCGAATGAACGTTCTATGCAAAAGGGAAACTATTTCCTTTTCAAAAAAAAAAAGCTGGAAACGTCACCATCTCGTTTCCAGCTCGGCCTTTTTTCATTTAATCCTTCTCGACAAAGCGAATGATTTCTTCGATTAGTTTGCTTGGAGCTTCCAACATTCCCATATGGCCGCTGCCCTTAAGTATAACTTCATTGATATGGCTCCCTTTCACAGAAAAGGTTTTATCAGCGGGAATCACCTTATCCTGTTCACCTGCAACCAATAGGACAGGCAGCTTTGTATTTTTGAGAACATGATTTCTGTCTATTCTGTTCCTCATGGCATGTAAAGACCCTATCGCACCAATTTCACTTGTTTTATATCCGATTTCCTTTATATAGGAAACGTTAGGATCATCGGGATTAGCGAATAGCTTTGGTATAAGTCCGTCAATGAAAGCGGGGATCCCTTCACTTTCGATTTTCTCGACAGATTTTAAGCGCCCCGCTTTTCCTGTCTCATCGTCCGGGAAAGCGGTGGAATGTACCAATGAAAAACCAGACAATTTCCCAGGAAACCTTTCTGCGAATGCCAAGGTGATATATCCCCCAAGCGAATGACCAAACATATAGACCTGTCCGATTTCCAGTTCTTCCAAAATTGAAGCAATATCAGCAGCCATATCTTCAATCGAGAAAGATCCCCCTATTTCCTCACTTTCACCATGCCCCCGTAAATCAACGGCAATAATCCTGTATTCACCCTTTAATTCAGCAATGATGTCACTCCAATATTCATGGCTTCCGCAAAATCCATGGATAAACAACAAAGTTTCTTCACCTTTCCCGGTATCTATGTAGGAAAGCTTGCTATCTTTCATAATAATCCCTCATTTCCTTTACTAATCATTCAATAACGTTATTCCCTATAGACCTGTATCTGAAACCCAACAGTGCATTCACATTTCTTCATTTCCTCACATAGCCTATAGGCAAAGGAATTTTTTAGAAAGGAGCACCGTGATGACCTCTTCTGAAAAAAATAATAATCGGAATCGAATAGAACCCTTTTCCCATTTCATTAACAAAATGGATCGGCTGTTTTCCGAGAGGCCCCCTAAAGGCATGCTGCAATCTCTTGACGAATTCTTCGGTTCGGCAAAAGAACGCAGCTTTCCGGTTGATGTTCACGAAACGCAATCAGAATATACCGTTACTGCCACCTTGCCCGGAATTGCACGCAGCCAAATATCAATTGATGTACTGTCCCATGCCGTAACCATATCTGCAAAGCATGTAGGTAGACAGCATAAAAATCAAGGATTGTTCCAAAAGGAAGTTACAACCGGTACTTTATCAAGAACCATTTCCTTTCCAAAGCCGATTGATGAGGCCAAAGTGACCGCGCGACATCGCGATGGCATCCTCACGCTTAACCTACCCAAAGTCAGGGGAAATCGTATTGAAATTCATTAGGCATAAATAAAAGCAGACTTAAAAAAGTGGCTGGTCACTTATAAGTCTGCTTTTCCTTTATTCACTATTTAAGCTTTGAAGAAGCCCCCTACTCCTTTGACCATTGAAGATACTTGAGAAACAGTATTCATCATTTGTCCGGCTGTGTTCATCATCTTCGTTATATCCATGGAGCCATCTTGTGTTTTGAATTGATTCATGACCGATTTGAAACCCGATGGCTGGGGTTTTTGCATGAACTGCTGCTTAGGATATGGATTATGGGCCTGCTGCTGACTTTGCGGAGGTCTTTTAGCTGGCTGTAACGGATTGGCGAACGGACTAAAAGCTTGCGGCTGCTGATTGGAGTGGATCGGGTGCATTTGTGCCATCGGCTGCATTACACTGTTGCCCGGATAAGCACCCACAGGCATCGCCTGCTGCTGGACCTGTTGGAATGGATGATAGGCCGCCTGTTGATAAGGATCATGATATGGTATCATATAGCCCCCTGTATCCTGTAGATGATATGGATACATAAATGATTGTTCATGATTATGATTATTGGGCGGAGGATACGGCATAGGCTGTTGGTACCCTCCCCAATATTCCGGCATTGGTTGAGGAAACTGTCCTTGATTTGGGGAGATTTGGTTAAAACCGGATCTCATCATGTCAATGAGCCCTCCTCTTTTTTCATTACATGGTTCTGATAATATATGAAAAAAGAGGGAATAAAGTGTAGGTGTTTTTATGATAAAATCCGATCGATTTCCGTTTTCACATTATTAAGGATGAATTCGACCGATTGGACGTGGCTTTTAAATCGCTTATAACTTGTTTTAGGAAAAAATGCCTGAACCGCCACATCAGAAAGGTTATGGGCGGTTTGTTCGATTTGCTCGGGGAAAAGATGCCTGAAGTCGGTTTCTTTCATCCACTCCTTCATTCCGGTTTCCCATTCGATGCATGCGGTCCTGACCAGGTCTGCAAACGGCTTGACTTCCGAAAAGAAGTCCTTTTCCTTCCCCTCCTTGCGTACACCCTCATAAATCTCATCAGCTTTGTCTGTATATTGTATTAATTGTTCTGTTAATAGCTGCATTTTTTCTTTTTGCACATTAAATTCCTCCGTACAATTGTTTCCCTTAGTATAATCCAGTTTTTTATAAAATGATATTCCTCCGGCTTATACGGGCAATTCCGTGAAAACCTTGTGCTTAATCATTCTTTTTTCCGGGACAATGGAAAAGGAGTGGTTTGGACTTTCAGCATTTACCCAATAATCCTCGGCTTTCTCAATGGCTTCCTGGGCTTCATTAACTAATGTATATTGCTCCGCCCATAGTTTGCACCGCACTGTATTTACAGTTTCCCCATATGAAATTTCCAAACGATCCAGGCTGGTACTGATCTCAGCTATCATCCTTAATATCTCTTCTGTTGCGACACTTTTATTGACCATGCTGATCCCTCCCATTCTTTACCTGTACTATTCTTTTTTTTATCTGAAAGCCCTTCATGACTGACAAAACTAGAAGGGAATCGGCAAAGAAAGTGCAATTCACTTAATTTATTATGCCCTTCGACAACAATGGCAGAATGAAGAATGCAGTTTTAAACAAGAATACAGACAGGAGGTGATTTTATGCAGTCGAATGAAAGCAGACAGCAAAAAAACGAAAAACGACAAAAGCCGTCCACTAAAAAGGCAGGAACGGGAAACCCGAAACTTAGTGGAGAAAACCGCCCCTCTACGTAAGATATAAATACTGAACGATAAACAGGGAAGGCTTAATCTACGCTTTCCCTGTTTTCCTATTATAAAATCAAATTTTTGATTATTGCAGCCATGTGCAGCTGCTTTTGTTTATCGTCATACCAATCGGTCAAATGCGGGTCTTCCTCCCATTTGGGTTCAATGAGCCATTTTTTTTTAATCCTTTTTTTCATATCCCATTGCTCTGTTTCCCCTGCCCGATGATGAATCATTGGATATACTCCCCTCAGCATCGGGGTTTCATGGTACCTAGGCTTTTTTCGATATTGTTCATAATCATATCGGGCACCCGTTGGTTCAGTCCTGCAGGAAAATTCAAAAAAGCGCGGAAACAATTCTTCAGAAAATAAAAGGCCAGCCAACCTTTTCCCCAATTCAATCCTTTTATCTAAATTTCTAAAATGCGAAACCGACGAGCCATACAGTTCTCCATTGCAAGTAGGAAATAAAACGGTGCTGAAATGCATCCAGTCCTGCAGGAAAAATAATAGAGAATGAAAAACGAAAGATTGCTTTTTAATAACCGGTTCTTCAATGATGTTTTGTTCATTTATGATAAGCGCAGTGACTAATTTTTTACGATTTCCATGTTTCCAAAAGGAATACCATTCGTTCTTCATGAAATTGGTAATAAAAAAATAATGACATAAGTGAAACAAAGGACGTCCATACTTCGTCGAATAATGATAGAGAAGTAATTGCGGATACGCATCTTGAAATATTCTCCAGTTGGCTTCTTCATACGTTAGGAATAAGTGATGCCTATATTTAAGCCCAAGCAAATGGGAAAACCAAATCCCTTCAAGATCGCACATATTCCAGCCTGCATTCCTAGAAACCATACCAGCTAAAAAAGACCATTGTATTTCCGGATGCATTCTAAAAAATTGTTCATATGCTTTTGTTCTTGATATATTATCCCTATTCCCTTTAGCGGTTTGGACTTTTATGGATTGAAGCAATTGCATTTCCGTCTTTAATATTCGCATCTATGAGTCCAGCCTTTCCATAGCGATGAATTGTGACATTTAGTTGTACATAAATCCTATCGTTCTAAGAAACAATTCTTTTTATTCACATTTTGGATTCTTTTTTTGCTAATATAGAAAAGTGAAAAAAAAGGAGGGGTAAAAGTGGCATTTCATTATCCCAACGGGCGAAAGTTTGTACCGCAGGCTATGGAAGAAAAGAAAAGCCCACAAAAAAAAATCAGTTACAGCAACCGGGGAAAAACATTGGAAGACGATTTGAACGAAACCAATCAGTATTATTTAGCACACGGCATTGCCGTCATCCATAAAAAACCGACACCCATTCAAATTGTCGATGTCCACTATCCGAAAAGAAGTGCTGCAGTCATTAAAGAAGCTTATTTCAAACAAGCATCGACCACCGATTACAATGGTGTTTATAAAGGAAAGTACATTGATTTTGAAGCAAAGGAAACAAAAAACAGCAGTTCGTTCCCTTTGAAGAATTTTCATGACCATCAAATTGAACATATGAAACATATCGTTCAGCATGACGGAATTGCGTTTGTCATCATCCGGTTTTCCGCTATGGAAGATATATATCTAATGAGTTCTGAACAACTGAGTTTTTATTGGAAGAGAATGAAAGAAGGCGGACGTAAATCCATCACTCTTCAAGAGGTTGAAAGCAGTTCACGAAAGATTACTCTTGGCTTTCAACCGAGAATTGACTATATTAAAGTAGTAGATTCGCTCATCGCAGAAAATTTTTAGTTTTTTAGAAAGGCAGGTTAGCTGTAATGGCTGAAAAATATAATACTAGAGAAGAACGCCGAAAGCAGGGGCAGACTCAAAAAAAGGGACAGCATAAAGGTCCTAAAAAGCCAACCAATATGCTTAAGCGAATTTTCCTTATACTTGTTACAATCGGAATAATAGGCCTGGTTGCAGGTGGAGCTGCAATGGCTTACTTTATAAGCGACGCTCCAAAACTTGACGAAAAGCTTTTGAAAGATCCGGTCACATCCAAGATTCTCGATGAAAATGGTAAATTGCTAGCTGAAGTCGGAACAGAAAACCGGGATTATGTAAATTATGAAGACATTCCTGATCTAGTCGAAAATGCTTTCCTGGCTACGGAAGATTCCCGCTTTTATGAACACCATGGGGTGGATTTCTTACGTCTGGGCAGTGCCGTCATCGCCAACGTCAAACACGGATTCGGCTCAGAGGGTGCAAGTACATTGACCCAACAGGTTATCAAGCGTTCTTATTTAACACCTGATAAGACCATCAAAAGGAAAGTCCAGGAAATGTGGCTATCCATACAGCTTGAAAGAAAATATACAAAACAAGAAATTTTCGAAATGTATGTGAATAAGATTTTCTTTGCAAACCGTGCCAATGGGATCTTAACTGCTTCCCAAACTTATTATGGAAAAGATCTAAGCGAATTGAAATTGAACGAAGCGGCCATGCTTGTAGGTTTACCGCAAAGCCCAAGCAGGTATGACCCTTATAAACACCCTGAACGCGCGAAAGAACGCCGTGATATTGTTCTTCACTTAATGAATAAACATGGATATATCACTGAAAAGGAAATGAAAGATGCACAAAGCATCGATATAACAGAAGGGCTTCAAGAAATCGATAAGAGCCAAAAAGACACGACTGCTTATGATGCATTCATCGATTTGGTCATTGAGGAAGTCGGGGATATGGGTGACTATAACGTCTTTACCGATGGTTTGGAAATCCAAACGACCATTGATAAAGATGCCCAAGAATATGTCTATAAAATGTTGAACAGTGATGAAATCATCAATTATCCAAGTAAAGATCTCCAAGCTGGAGTCACATTACTAGATACTGAAACTGGTGAAATTAAAGCAGTGGGCGGCGGCAGGAACACGACGGTTAAACGCGGCTGGAATTATGCAACGGATGCCAAGCGTTCACCAGGTTCGACCATTAAGCCGATTCTGGATTATGGCCCTGCCGTAGAATATTTAAATTGGTCCACCTACCATCAAATCAAGGATGAGGAATATACGTACAGTAATGGAACACCGCTTAAAAATGCTTCCGGACGACATTATGGTACTGTAACCACTCGTGAGGCACTGGCACGGTCATTAAATATCCCTGCCTTAAAGACGCTTCAAGCAGTAGGATTGGACCGGGCACGTGATTTTGCCACTGATCTTGGCATTCCTTTCGACAAAGAAATTACCGAATCGGCAGCATTGGGCGGCGGTAAGGATGTTTCTACACTTGAACTTGCCGGTGCATACAGTTCATTCGGAAACAACGGTATCTATAATGAACCGCATAGTGTGAAAAAGATCGTTTTACGTGATAAAACAACCATCAAAAACAAGACGGAATCAAAGCCGGTCATGAAAGATTCAACAGCTTTCATCGTGACGGACATGTTGAAAAGCGTCATGAAAGAACCTTATGGAACAGGAAGGTTAGCCAATATACCTAGTCTCCCTGTAGCAGGTAAAACGGGGTCAACCAATTTCACGCCTGAACAGCGTGCAAAGAGCAACATCCCATCTTCCGGTGTAAAAGATAGCTGGATGGCGGGTTATACAACCAACTATACAGTTGCGGTTTGGGCTGGTTATGATAATGCATCTGGTGAGCAAATGGAATATCTGGGCGAATCATCTCAAAGGATCCCTAAATTCATCTTTAAGAATTTAATGGAACATATGGCTCAATCAAAAGAAACGAAAGACTTTGATCAACCTGACAGTGTTGTGAAGGTTGGAGTCATCAAAGGTTCGAATCCGGCAGTTAAAGCCAATGAATATACACCAAGCAGTAAAATCACTTATGAATATTATGTTAAAGGTCACGAGCCAACACAAGTGACGACAGAATATGAAAAAGTCGACTCACCTGGCATTAACGCTTCTTACAACCAGGAAAGCAATGAAATCAATCTATCATGGTCATATCCTAAAGGTAATGGGAATACCCAATTCGAGGTTAAGATGTCCGTGGACGGCGGAGCACAGAGCGTATTAAAAAAATCGAAGGATACTAGTTTAACGATCCCTAATCCAACCCCTGGAAGTAAATATACTTTCTCAGTGGTAGCTCTAGTTGATAACCAGCAAAGTGATCCTGCGAGTACATCTGTCACAATACCTGCTGAAGTGGAAGACCCTGAAGGTACCGAGGACGAGAAGATTGAAGATCCGGCCGAAGGTGAAAATCCGGAACAAGAAACTCCTGCTGAAGGCGAAGAGGATAAACAAGGCGAAGATATAGACAAAGACAAAGATAAAGATAAAGACAAAAATAACAATGGCGAAAACGGCAATAACGGCAATAATGGTAATGGCAACACTGATAATAATGGTAATGGCAACAACACGGATGACGGAAATGGCAATAAGGGTGATGAGGACGTCGAAGGCGGGGATGATGGCACTGATCCCGGCACGGTAGAAGAGGAAAAACCAGTCGAAACCCCTGAACCTGACCCTAACCCGGACCCAGATCCAAATAAAGATACGGAATAAATATTATAAGGATTGACAAAAAAACGTCTAAGCTTTTAGCTTAGACGTTTTTTTGGCTGTTCTTATTTTTGATCATGAACTTCACATATCGTTTTTCAAATTCTCGGAACAACTCACTAAGCTGTCTATAAGAATGAAAAAAAGCGGGTCTTGCAAGGATGAATGAAAGCCTTTCATCCATATTCATCGGAATATCGTTAAAGGATCCTATTTGGACCCGGAAATCATTCAATACCACTGGCTTCCCATGCATCCAGTAGACTGCGGTTAAAAATAAACCGATCCCCTTCTTCATGAGTCCCAAAGTCTGTCCCACTTTTCGCTCAGAAAATAGCAAACTGCATTCTGAATCAATTCCCTTCCATATTTCCAGAAGTTCCTTTACATGGATTGCCCCCTTAGTCCAAGGAGCATACGCCTCTACATTATTATAATAAAGTAACTCATAAGGGAAAGCCTCGAATGGGATCGTTTCACTCCAACCTGCATACCGCTCTTTTTCCAAGATCGATTCCTTTTCAGGAAAAAACAAAGAATGGTCCAATTCTTTAGGAACTTTTAATGATATGGACTGCGTCAATTGGCTTCTTTCCTTTTCATTCTTTTTTTTCCTTCACGGCATAATTCGAGAAGCGGACAGGTTTCACATCTTGGTGACTGGGCCTTGCAATGATAGCGTCCAAAGAATATCAGGCGGTGATGCGTAACGGACCATTCATCCTTTGGTATCTTAGCCATCAGCGTTTTCTCAACATCGAGGACACTATCCTTCCAACGGCATAATCCCAAACGCTTGGAAACACGCTCTACATGGGTATCCACAGCAATCGCTGGCACATCAAAAGCAACAGAAACGACTACATTCGCCGTCTTTCTGCCAACGCCAGGCAATTTAACTAGCTCATCACGATCTCTGGGAACTTCCTTACCGTATTCTTCGATCAGCATGTGCGACAACTTTTGTATGTTCTTCGCCTTGTTACGAAACAAACCGATTGAGCGAATGTCATTTTCCAACTCTTCTATCGGAACGCTTATGTAATCCTCAGGCGTTTTATATTTCTGAAATAAATCCTTCGTGACTTTATTGACTAATACATCCGTACACTGAGCTGACAGGGCAACAGCAACCACCAATTCAAATGGATTGGAGTGATTCAGCTCACAATGGGCATCCGGAAACATTTCACCCATCGTATCCAGACAATATCGAATTTGGGCTTTATTCAACATATTGGTTCTCCTTCAATTTACATTACTGCTCGAGCCAGTTATAGAAAGGCACATCCTTCAACGGTTGTGCAGTCTCCGTCTTTCGGTCCCTCTTTTGGTGAGCTCTAAACTTTTGTCCTTGCTCCCTTGCCTGTTCCAAGGTTTTAATTCCATTCTTTTTCCACTCGAATAAAATTCGATCGATGTATCGGAAATTCAATTTTCCAGAAATGACAGACTCCCTCAGAGCTGACTTAATGATCTCAGGTTGATGGTCGTCTTCCATCCACATTGCCAATGTCTCACATTCAAATGGAGATAAAGGGCGGCCGAACTCCTGTTCAAATATCGTATAAAGGCTCTCCCCCGCTTTTTGGATTTCAGCAGACTCTGACTGTTTCAAAGTTTTCAAGAAACAGTCCATCATTTTTTCATAAAGTGGGGACAACGAATATTTTTCCTGCCCGATTTCTTGACTCTCCTCAACCACCATTTCAACAAATCCCCTTTGGACTAAACGCTGGATCAAGAATAGACATTCCGTTTCCTGCAATGTCATTCGGTCAGAAAGTTGGGATGGTGCAGGGAAATGGTTACCTTTATCGATGAAGCTTTGCAATTGTAATAATAGGACCATTTCTTGTTCATTCAGTCCCATTGTACGATAGTTAGTCAACAAAAAGGATGGAACCGTTATCGTTCCTTCCTTAAACCACGCATATAAATGTTCTTTATTCATGTTTTTGGACACCTCTGATTAAGTATAACATGAATAAGGCTCTCCGAATAAGTTTATAATTTTAACAAAAAACGGTTATCTGCCAAATATAGCAAGATAACCGCTTCATCATGGAATCAAGGATATAATCGATTTAATAGACGTGGGAATGGGATGGTTTCACGGACATGCTCGACTCCACTGATCCATGCAACGGTGCGTTCTAATCCCAAACCGAAGCCTGAATGCGGTACAGAGCCGTATTTTCTTAATTCCATATACCATTTGTAAGCATCTTCGCTCAGGCCATGCTCATTGATTCTCTGTTCAAGCAATTCCTGATCATGAATCCGCTCTGAACCGCCAATTATTTCTCCATAACCTTCCGGAGCGATCAAATCGGCACAAAGTACCACTTCTTCCCTGTCAGGATCTGGCTGCATATAAAAAGGCTTGATTTTGGTTGGGTAATGAGTAATGAAAACAGGCTTATCATAACTTTCCGCTATCGCAGTTTCATGCGGAGCTCCAAAATCATCACCCCATTGAATATCATCAAATCCTTGTTCATGAAGGAACTTAATGGCTTCATCATATGTAATTCGCGGGAAAGGAGCTTGAATTTGTTCAAGCTTCGATGTATCACGGCTAAGTGTATTTAACTCAAGCTGACAGTTTTTCAATACGGATTGGATGATCGAAGAAACGAATTGCTCCTGGACCTCCAGATTTTCTTTAAATTCGATAAAAGCCATTTCCGGTTCAATCATCCAGAACTCGATTAAATGTCGTCTTGTTTTGGATTTTTCTGCCCTGAAGGTGGGACCAAAGGAAAATACCTTCCCAAGTGCCATGGCAGCCGCTTCCATATATAGCTGACCACTCTGTGAAAGGTATGCATCCTCATCAAAGTATTTAGTCGCGAACAACTCACTCGTTCCTTCTGGTGCGCTTCCGGTTAAAATCGGAGGATCCACTTTAACGAAACCTTCTTCATTAAAGAATTCATATGTAGCACGGATTATTTCATTCCGGATTTTCATGACTGCATGCTGCCGTTTTGAACGCAGCCACAAATGGCGGTTATCCATTAAGAATTCGGGACCATGTGCTTTAGGTGTAATGGGATAATCTACTGATTCATGAATGATTTCAATATCTTTCACCTGTAACTCAAAACCGAACGGCGATCGTTCATCCTTTTGAATGACACCTGTTACATACAAGGATGATTCTTGCGAAATCGATTTCGCACGAGCGAAAATCTCTTCACCCACATCAGCTTTCACGACCACACCTTGAATGAAACCAGAGCCATCACGGATTTGAAGGAAAGCAATTTTCCCACTGGAACGTTTGCTGGCAAGCCAGCCTCCAATGGTAACTTCTTGATCGACGAATTTGCTAGCATCTTTTATTGTAATTTTCACGGAATTTACCTCCAAAAATAGCTTAACTTACTAATGAATTTACTCTACTTATTATACCCATAGCCCTGCTTACAAGCAAATAAATCAATTGAAGCGGAAGTTCCAGCCCTTTATATTACTCTCATTATGTTTTTGCAGCGTATTCGCAAGATTGCATGGTAGATTACTTCACTAATGCCCATGCTCTAATTACAGTAAAATCATCTCGGTATATGAATCGATCGACATTTCTATTTTTAAACAAAGGATTGATCCAATCAACCAATAGTAATCATTTTCGCCTTTAACAAGGTTTCAAATGATGCATATAATTGAAAAGCACTTTTAGGATTTCTTATTTGGCAGGAAAGCAGCTCTTCAAGTTTTTTGATCCGATAGCGTAAACCACTCATTGAAATGCTCAATTCCTTCATGCTGCATTCAAGATTTCCACCGCATTGCAGAAATACATAAAGCGTTTTCAATAATTCATTCATTTTTGGATCTTCTTTCATCAATAAAGGACCCAGCATTTTCTCAGCTTTTTGCAGGACCGCTGGAGTACTCCCAGTATGCATTAAAATCGATAACAGATCGACTTCTTCAAATTTGGTAATGTCCCGAGCTCCTTCATTCATATTCAAGGCGGTTAAAGCTTCTTGAAAAACATCGTGAGCCCGTTCCAATTCATCACTTATTGTGCTAAGTCCCATTTTAAAATGATATCCGCTGAAAACAGTATTTAAGTAATTGATGCATTCCTTGGTTAGGAATTGAAATTCATTTCCAGGTCTCAGTGGTATAAGCAATACGATATTACCATCCCTTAATGCTGTTAAGACCACTTGATTCCGCTTCTTAAAGAAACTATATATCTCTTCGATGATTTTCTGCTGAATGAAATAGTCATTCTCTGTCCCCCGATCGGAGGAAAAGCGATAGCCCAGCACCGCAATGGTGAAAGGATGATCCAATGAAGCGTCTAAATACGTGCTTTTTTTGATTATTTCTTCTCTAGAAGCAAACTCTTCATTTAATATTTGTTCAAGAAATAACCCTTTTACCCTTTCAAGGGCTTCAAAACTGCTTTTCTCATTTAAGAGGAATAAGGAACCGGTCATGGACACCCTCTCAAGAATCATTCGATTGATTTCCAGGTTCGTTTTTCCTTCGACTCGATCGGATTGCACAAAGGCACAATAGCCATAAGTTTTATTTTGTAACGTTATGGGAGTATAAAGCAGCTCCATCCCATCTTTTACGATTCTTCCGGTTTCCAAAGTGACGGGGCCATTTTCCCTCATTAATTTTAGCTGATTCCTGACTTCCCTCACCTTCCCTTTATGAAATCCAGCATGATAAACCTGATTTCCATTGAAATTCTCCATCAACAAAGGTATTTTTGTTTTCTGATAAACCATCCTCACTATGGATTGAAGGCTTTTTCCGTTAATTAACTCTTCTGTCAGCAAATTATGAATATCCATCACTTTTGACAAACTATTGCGTTCCTCCAGCAGCTTTTCATATGTTACGGCAAGCTCTTGAACAATTGGTTCGGTTTTATAATATTTCAACTCATCCTGAATCTCCATGCCCCATAAATGTATCGATTTACCTTCGTATCTACACTCTGATTGCCCTGCTCCCTTACAGGCACTTTCCTTGAAAATCACTTCATGACCGCAGACCGTTGAATAAAATCCACTTGCATAACCCGTCAATGTATAACAGACTGGCTTTTCCGCGATGCCTGTCTGGGTGATGTGTTCCTCTGCTTCATAGGAATTCACCCAAAACCCTTCCACTTTTACAGAGTGCACTTCCGCTTGACTATCCATCGATAATTCCAGATTCATAGTATTAACTTTTGTATAACCTTGCAGCATATGTAAAATGGGGCCTTGCCTCAGTATCTCCTTAACCGTTGGTATATTCCCTTTTAGTGCCTTTTTAGCATCATTGACTCCGATATTCCAGCCATAACGTATTAAAAAAGACTTCATTCTTTCAAATCCAATATTCTCGATCAAGTCCTTTCTTAAGGTACCAAAATTGAAGAGGAAGTCAGGATCATCCTCTCATCATTTAAATGAATTTCACCATCATCATTCTTAAGATTCAAAAGATTCGTCATTATTCCCCCCGGCTTTCATTTTACATAATATTATACTTTTTCCACACCTTACCTATCAAGATAAATGTAAACGCATTCATATTATGCATTGGTTGAAAAACCGGCGGGAGTCCGATACAAACCATTCATTTTCACGTTTTCTTAATCAGATTTATTCATTCGGAGCTGGATCAAACTTCAACATTAATGCCTTCATATGCATTTATCCACTTATCATTTGTCCAGCCATGGAGGTCATATTCGTCCATGGCCAAGTCCACAAAAGCTTTGAATTTATTCGATTGTCCATTTAAATCTGCCATTTTCATGGTTTCAAGCCTAATATTTTCATGGTTACCCGCATAATTGATTTCATATAATTCATTCCTGCCACCAAATTCCGTGCCGATGGAATCCCATATGAGTTTCATCAGTTTTACCCTTTCCACTGCCGAAACCCCACCTGAACCCTTATAATATTTATCGAGATACGGACGGACCTCAGGGTTTAAAAAATCCTTGGAGCTTGATGGGAGTTGAATGAGATTACCTGCTACAACCTGTTCAAATATCTGTTTCACCTTTGGCCAAACCATTGGTGCGAACACCCTATATGCAGTTGCATATGTGCTATTGGGCAGAACAGTGCCATTCGGCCCTTCCATCGGATCTGTAGCCATCGCTGTCGAGATGGCCCAAAACATATTCCTGAAGGCAAGCACTTCCCCTATATTGGCTTGAACTCCCCTAAATTGATTCGTTCCTGCCATTTCCGTAGCTTTCATCAGAAGCCCAGCCATAAAGTCCAATTTCACCGCATAGCGTGTACAGCCATGAAATGTATATCGATTCATCCACCCAGTCTTGGATCTAAACCCATTTGCGATTTCCACATTATTATAGGCGAATACATTCTCCCATGGTACGAATACATGATCAAGGACGATGACTGCGTCATTTTCGTCGAACCGGCTGGAAAGCGGGTAATCGAAAGGAGTGCCTGACTTGGCAGCCGTTTCTTCAAAAGACTGTCTGCTGATCATTTTTAATCCCGATGCATTCATCGGTACAAAGAAAATCAACGCATGGCTTCTATCTCCTTCCCCAAGATCGACAGGAGAATAATTCGCGACAAAATTATAATTCGTAAGTGCTGCAGAAGTTCCAACCATTTTGGCTCCGCTTACGATTATCCCATCATCCCGCTCTTCCACCGTACGTACAAATACCTCTTTATTTTCATGCAGCGGTTTATTCCTGTCCATTGCCGGATTTATAATTGTATGGTTACAGAAGGGAACGTCCCTTGTGGTTTTTTCATACCATCTTTTCGCATTATCTTCAAATCCCTTATAAAAATCGCTATACGGTCCCAATGATCCTGTAAAAGCAGCTTTGTAATCAGGGGTACGCCCCATGAAACCATAGCTCAATTTTGACCATTGTGCTATCGCATCCCTTGCTTCAAGCAGCTCTGTTGCGTTCTTCGAGGCTTTGAAGAACTTATGGGTAGTATGACCTTCATCTGTCTTAGCAGTTAAAATCCGTGCAGTGACCGGATCATGGAGAGCATCATATAGTTGAGCAATCGATCTGGCAGAATTGCGATATGCTGGGTGCGTCGTCACATCATCTACCTTATCTCCGTTCAAGAATACCGTTCTTCCATCTCGTAAACTTTCTAAATACTCTTTACCATTCATCATCGGAACATCCCCCATTCACAATCTTTTAATTTGAATTCCTAGCTTCATACTAACTAAATGTTCAAGGCATTTATCTGTTGAAACCCATACTTTTTCTAACATTTTTTGTCTATTTATACTGAATAATCTAAATATGTTGAACTTATACAAAAAATCATATACGATATCATATATGATTGATAATAAAACAAGGGGTGAGTATCCATGGCAAAAGCAAGAGTGAAATTAAAAAAGTCAGATTATTCAGAAGAAATGGAGATACAGTCGAGCCGCTATATTTTAATGAACGGTGATAAGTTGGAGGTATCACAAATCAACTTGGATAACCCTATTTCAGGAACGGTATATGGAACATTATTAAACTATAAAGGGTCATTGGCAGCATTGAAGGAAAAGGTCGACCATCCTCCTTATAATGAACCTCCTAAAGGGCCGATCCTTTATATTAAACCTAGAAATACGTTTTCTTCCTTTTCAAATCCAGTTCCCCTTCCAAGCGGCATACCTGAATTGGAAATCGGGGCAGCACTTGGAATAGTAATCAGTAAAACGGCCACAAGAGTCAAGAAAGAACATGCATTGGATTATATAGAAGGTTTTACGATCGCCAATGATATTAGCATTCCGCATGAGAGCGTTTTCCGTCCTGCTATCCGCCATAAAGCCCGTGATGGATTTTGCCCGATCGGTCCATGGGTCGTAACCAAGGAATCCATCTCCAACCCCGATTCTTTAGGAATTCGTGTATATATAAATGGAGAGTTAAGACAGGAAAATTCAACTGCAAATCTAATTCGCTCCATATCCCGCCTTATTGAGGATGTAACTGACTTCATGACTTTGAGTACGGGTGACGTCCTTCTAGTAGGTGTTCCAGAGAACGCACCGCTGGCAAAAGCCAATGATCATGTCAGAATAGAAATAGACGAAATCGGATATTTGGAAAATATTATCATTTCCGAGGGAAAACTATCACTGGAGGGGATTTTATGAAGAGAGCACGTGTAGCCTATGCAGGTGCCATACATCCAGCAAGTGAATATTATGGCCAGGTCCAATTGGCGGATGGCAGGATTGTCAATGAGCAGGATGTTGTCTGGCTTCCCCCGGTGGAGCCACGAACTGTTTTCGCGCTTGGCTTGAATTATGCAGACCATGCGAAGGAGCTTGCTTTTAAAGCACCGGAAGAACCCCTTGCGTTCTTAAAAGGTCCCAATACCTTCATCGGCCACCGGGGACAGACAAGACGGCCTGCTGATGCAGCTTATATGCATTATGAATGTGAACTTGCAGTCGTCATAGGTAAAAAGGCGAAGAACATAAAAAAGGAAGAAGCCTTTAAGTATGTAAGTGGATACACGATTGCAAATGATTATGCAATACGGGATTATCTGGAGAATTACTACCGACCTAACCTAAAGGTCAAAAATCGCGATACATGCACCCCCATTGGGCCATGGCTTGTCGATGCCGAAGATATCCCAGATCCTTCGAATCTTGCCATCAAAACTTACGTCAACGGAAAATTGACTCAGCAAGGCAACACGAAAGACATGATTTTCGGCATTGCTGAGTTAATTGAATACTTTAGCAGCTTCATGACATTGAGCCCAGGGGATATCATATTGACAGGAACACCTGAAGGATTGGCGGATACTGCTGTAGGCGATGAAATCATCACTGAAATTGAAGGGATCGGGAAACTCGTCAACACAATAGTCGGTGACGATATATTTACTGAAGGCGGGGATCGGCCGCATCTAAAAATCCATAATTAACGGAAGGGACTGATAACATGCCTCATATCATTATTGAATATACAGATAATATCAAAGATGAAATCCAGATTGACGGCTTATTAAGGAAGGTGAATGATGTACTGATATCCTATCCCTCCATCTTTCCAATTGGCGGCATTCGATCCCGGGCCATTGAATTGAAGCATTATCGTGTTGCCGATGGTACAGAGGATGATGCCTTTGTTCATGCCATTCTAAAAATTGGCGCTGGACGCAAAGACAGTGATAAAACCGAAGTATGTGACCAACTTTTCGAAACGATGGAAACCCATTTGGCTTCCCTCTTTTCAAAAAGATATCTTGCCCTCTCCATGGAACTTACGGAATTCAGTGATTTTGGAACATATAAGAAGAATAATATCCATGATCGATATAATAAATGAACTAGATTTCATATTGAAAGGCCTTCCTCATCATCGGGAAGGCTTTTCAATTAAAATGTTTTGCCAATGCTACCAGGCTCAGTTGATTTCTGCAAGGTTTTCAGTACGGTTCAAGAACTCCTTGACACGGTCCACATATTCCTGTTTATCATAGCCGTTATATAATGCGCTCGCCATACGGACCGGATCCCCAAAAAAGAATCTTTCGTATAGCGTTTGCCTGGATCCAAATGAACTCATGCATACATCCCATGCGAGACGATACAATTTAACCCTGTCATAGGCTCCACCATTCGCGGCTTGAAGATATTTATCCAAATCAGGTCGAAGCTCCGAATTGAAATCGGCTTCATTTGGTATCGCCATTAAGCCGCTAGCTCCAAGAAGCTGCATGATTTCACTGAATCTAGGGTAAATCTTCGGGTAATAATTACGGGCTATATTTAACGGTGTAAAATCGGGTGTCATCATTCCCCACTTATCCACTTTCGCGTTTGCCTCCGAAGCTGTAATGAAAGCCTTTACCGTTTCAAGCGCTATGATGACTTCCGAAATTTTTTCCTGAACATGCTGGTATTGCCCGATATTGATGGTTTCCGCCATTAGTTGCAAAATCCCCAGAATGAACTCGGTTTTGGCGATATTCTTCGCTACCACCTGATGGGTCATATGAACAACTGCATTGCTTTCATTATAAGCCTGGTTGCAAATGCCGACATCCCCATATGCAAATACACGATTCCAAGGAACTACTACATCATCAAAAACGATAATCGTATCCATTTCCTCAAATCTTGAACCAAGAGGATGGTCAAAATGTGATTTGCCATAGTCGAATGATTCACGACAGATGAATTTCAACCCTGGTGTATTATTTGGAATGGAGAATGCGAATGCATAAGGGTTTTCTTCTTCGGATTGTTTAAGCAATGTTGAAGGGAAAACCATGATTTCATCCGTTATTCCTCCTTGTGTAGCTAATAACCTGGCTCCCTTTATAATAAGCCCTTCTGAATTCTTGCCAGCAATCCTTGCAGCGATGTAAGGGTCCGGAAGCTTTGCGGCACTAACTCCCCTATTAACCTGGGGTTGAATCAGGGTATGTGTCAACGACAAATCCTTTTCCCTGCAGAGTTCATAATAATCTTTCATATTTTTAGCAAATGCCGAATCCTGAGTGCCGAACATATCAGCTGCGGTGCCGTACGCCATCATCCCACTGTTGATATAGTCAGGGGAACGTCCCATCATTCCATTATTATGCCTTGCCCATTCCTGAATCATTTTCCTCCTTTTTTCAAGGTCCCCCTTTGTCCGCGGCTGCATGAATGAGGTCCCTACTCTTTCGTTTGAAGTTGGTGAAATATAAGTCATGATGTCAGTTTTCGCGGAATCATGCTGCAAATCATATAATTCGGCCTGAGATTTCATTACCCCTTTAAAAGCTGGGTGTTGACTGATTTTATCTTTTACTTGCTCTCCATTGATCCATACATTCGCCTTTGCTTTATCTACCCTATCGATATACTCTTTACCCGTTTTAGCTGGCATTCTTCATCCCCCTTTAGTATCAATATAAATAAAACGCTTACAATTAAATAAATTCCAAAAATTGAATTAATTCCTATAACAAAATATACCATGTGTTAAGATATATATATAATACTTAAAAAATTCAATATGTATATGTAAATCATATGTATGAGGTGTATATAATGGACATCCGGCAATTAAAGTATTTTGTGACGATCGTTCAGGAAGAACAAATAACCAAAGCAGCAAAAAAATTGCATATGGCTCAACCCCCCCTTAGCCAGCAACTTAAATTAATGGAAATGGAAATCGGTGAAAAACTCTTCGACCGGAATGGAAAGAAACTTGAACTCACTGAAACTGGCAAGGTCCTATATAAAAAAGCAGAAGCTCTATTAAACCAGTTTGAAGAATCACTACTGGAAGTGAAGGAAGTCAGTAAAGGGATACAGGGCACTCTTTCCATAGGGTCAGTAAAAACTTGCTTTTCTTACATTCCTCAAAGGATGATGGCCTTTAGAGTAAAATACCCTGACATACGCTTCAAGTTAATGGAAGGTGATACATTCCGTTTGACAGAAGGCTTAATAAACAGGGAAATCGAGTTGGCCATTGTACGGCTTCCCATTAACGGTAAGCGATTCTCATCGATTAACCTTCCACCGGAAGATTTTGTGCTTGTCACCCCAAAAGAATGGGACATCCCAGACTCCATCGAAGTTAAACAAATTAAGGATTATCCCCTCCTATTGCTGCATAGGGTAAGCGGACAGGGAACTTATGAACTTATAGTGGATGAGTGCTTCAGACATGGGTTTGAACCTAAGATTGTATGTGAATGTCCTGATGCTGCCATGATTTTATCTTTGGTGAAGGAAGGAATAGGCGCTACCCTCATGCCACGAACCACATCCAAATCGTTTTCAACCCAGGGTATTAAAATAATCGAATTGATAGATTGTGAAGTACAATCGGAAGCCGCCCTTATTTGGCTCGAAGAACGCTATCTTTCCAAAGGTGCCGTCAAATTTCTAGAAACATTTTCTGAATGAATGGACAGTTATCCTTGAATATTAGTGCATCTGTACCTCTTTCTAATAATCTTTCGTGTTTGTTTGAATTTCATTATCCAATGAAAAGGAAAAAGCAACCTATCATTAGATGGCTGCTTTATCAGATTCCATTCATAAGTGCGATGACCTGTGTTTTATTTATAGGCATGCTTTTACTTCATTCAATGTCGCAAAACACCCTTAACATCATGACCGGTGTTGGACTTAACGAGGATTTCATTATAATTGTCTTTTGTAACCGTTTTCAAACCCGTCCTGCGGTTACCGAACAGGGCACCTAAATAGCATGCGAGGAACCCAAGTGGAATGGAAACGATTCCTGGTGAATTCAAAGGGAAAATAGGGTCACCTGTCATTATGGTGGCTCCGGGGACCGGGTTCCAGACATTTGGACTTAGAAACACGAGCAAAAGCGTACCAATAAGACCTGTCATCATACCGACTATCGCTCCGGTTTTATTGAATTTTTTCCAATAGATCGTAAGAAGGATTACCGGCAAATTCGAACTAGCCGCCAGTGTAAAGGCAATCGATGCCAGAAACGCTACATTGAATTCCTGCAGACCTAATGATAAAACGATTGCAAGTGCAGTCACACCAACGGAAGCCCATCTAGCCATCGTCATTTGCTGTTTTTCCGTCGCCTTTCCATCTTTTAATATTTCATTATAAAAATCATGTGAAAAGGCCGTGGCTCCTGTTAAAACGATTCCCGCAACAACTGCGAGTATCGTTGCAAAGGAAACGGCCGCAATAAATGCGAATAAGATGTCCCCGCCCACAAGTTGGGCCAATAAAGGTGCAGCCATATTACCAGCTGGATTAGCGGCCATGATATTCGATGTTCCAACCAACTTCGCAGCACCGAATCCGAGAAAAATGACCATGATATGAAAAGCACCCATAATCCACATCACCCAAACAACCGATTTTCTTGCCACTCGTGCATTCGGGACAGTCAAAAAACGTATTAAAATGTGAGGTAGACCTGCCGTTCCCAGAATTAGGCCCAGCGATAAGGAAGCTGCATCCCACCCACTGGCATATTTAATACCTGCTTTCAGGTAATCTACACCCATGGGTGTTGCGGTTTTCATATCAGTGAAAATTCCGATGAAACTAAAATTCAATTTCCACATGACGATCATGAATAATATAAACACTCCTCCTATCAACAGGATGGCTTTAATGATCTGCACCCAGCTCGTCGCCGTCATCCCCCCAAATAGAACAAATACCAACATGACAATACCTACGATGATGACAGAAATATTATACGGGATGTCTAAAAGCAACTTAAATAAAGCACCTGCCGCAACAAGTTGCCCCAGCATGTACATGACTGATATCACCAGGGTATTAAAGGCGGTCACTCCCCTGACCTGTTTATATTTAAACCTTGTAGTCACCATATCAGCCAATGTGTATTTTCCCAAGTTCCTTAAAGGTTCAGCCACTAGGAATAACACGACAAGAAATGAAACAAGTGCTCCATACATCAGGAAAAATCCATCATACCCCGTTAAGGAAAATGCCCCAATCAACCCCAAAAACGTGGAAGCAGACATAAAATCCCCGGCCAATGCAAGTCCATTTTGCCTAGCGGTCAACCCTCCACCAGCCGTATAAAAAGAACCTGCCGTTTTAGTTTTTTTGGAAGCGAAATATGTGATGAAAAGGGTTCCTATCGACATTAGCGCAAAGAGAATAATAACTGTCCAATTCATGATTCAAAGCCCTTCTTTCTCGATGATTTCTTTTATTTGTTCATCGATTCTTTCTGATTTCCTTACATATATGCTGCAAACCCAAACAGACATAACCGTAATGGAAACACCGTACACCCATGCCCAGGTTATGTCTCCAATGAAAGAGTGATCCAGGATATCTGTGTAAAAAACTAAAAAGGGCAAAAGCAGGGAATATCCCATAAAGAAAATCGTAAAAGGGATGACGAATTTCTTTTTATCGGAAAGCATAATCTGAAACTCTTTGGAGGCAACAATCTTTTCATAATCCACTAGATTAGTTTGTTCCGATTCATCAAGGTTTTTTTCCAACCGAACCATCTCTATACACCTCTTCTGATATTTATTTTTACAAGGACGGCATTATTAGTATTGAGCCTCTCCAATATCAGCCGCTTTCTTCCCTCCACCCCAAAATCCAAACAAACTCATCTGCACTGAGAGGGTCTAAGCCCATTCCCTAAGCTTTCCGAACTCCCATTGTCTAACCGTGACGCTTACAGGTAGGGCAGCAGTAAGTACCCACTGCTGCCCTGTCCCAGACCATTTCTTTTTAGAAGGCTTGCACTTTCGTAATAGACTTGGCTCGCATATCCGTCATCTGTTTCGGCTTCATTATACTTTCACTTTTCCATTTGATATGAATCTTCTTTCCCTCCAAGGGAAGATCATCATTGAAAAGTAAGTGCCAACTCCCATGAAAGGATCCGTCCGTTGTTCGATAGGCAATTCCCTCATAAACATTTCCTTCGTTCTGGATTTCTATTAAATAAGCGCCTGGCGGGGGTGTCAGGAATGCTTCCGATAGTGTAACGGTGACGTGTTGATTTTCCTTGGAATTGATTGTCCCTTGGCTTTCATAGTATGTGCCCAGGAATGGCGGGATATCTGCGAACCGACCTTCTGCAATCAAGTTTCTAAGCTTAGTGGAACTTACTTTTTCATGATCGATTTCAAACTTCTTCATTTCCGTCACTTCAAAAAATCGCTTACCTTCGATTTTCAGCGTTTCCATATTCCCTTCCCCTTTATGTCCATAGCGGAAATCGAATCCAGCCACGGCATGCTTGCATTTAAATCCACATAAATAATCCTCGATAAAGCCAGTAGGTGTAAGATGGGCAAATGCAGAATCGAAGTTCACGACTATCAAGGTTTCTACACCTAAACCTTGCATGATTTTTGCTTTTTGCTCTAAAGGAGTCATATATGTTTGGGGTTGAGCGTTTCCTAAGATTTGCTTTGGATGCGGAAAAAATGTCATGACTGCCAATTTCAAATCTTGCTGTATGGCAATCCTTTTAGCTAGATGTATCAGTTCTTGATGGCCAAGATGAACTCCGTCGAAAAATCCAAGAGCCAGCACACACGGTTCTGCTACTGCCGTATATACACCGGAAATTGGGTGCTGAACATGAATGATATCCAAATCCATCCTCCTTCCTTTGATTCTTGAAAGGTTACATTATAAACTCTGTAAACGGACCTTCGATAATCCAGCAGTTTCCATCAACCATTCACCAGTTCTGTTCCCTTAAATGGTTAAAATTGGTCTTTGAACAGGCTTATACGCACTAGCGCCCTATCCAATTGACCGTGGGTCCCGTTTCTCTTTAGATGATGAATTCAGGCTT
The DNA here is from genome assembly GCF_050269675.1 of Peribacillus sp. NPDC076916. NCBI lineage: Bacteria > Bacillati > Bacillota > Bacilli > Caryophanales > Bacillaceae > Peribacillus > Peribacillus sp. NPDC076916. The sequence continues at coordinate 350,881 of NZ_JBNNIU010000002.1, read as the reverse complement.
GCTTTTTGCCAGAATCGGTTCTTTAAGAGGAACTTCTTCACCTGATATTATATCAAGTACAGCAGATGCCTCATCAAACCATGAATCCGGAGCTTTGGCTCCCCAGAATGTCTGGCGTCTTGGATCATTCAAATCCCAATGAATCGGTTCGGTATCAGGGTCAGCCGTTAAGTAATCACCATTGTATAATTCGATCCTGTGACCGTCCGGATCTCTTAAATATAAGAAGAATGCATTGGATAGACCGTGCCTTCCTGGTCCGCGTTCGATGGACTGGGCATATCCCAGTGAAGCCAGTACATCACAGGCATGGATAAGTGCAAGGGGGTCAGGCAGAAAGAAGCCAACATGATGAAGTCTTGGACCGATTCCGTTCATGAATGCCTGGTCATGGACCGTTTGCTTTCTATGAAGCCACGTCGCCCATAATTTGCCCGAATCATCCACTGTGTCTTCCGAGCACGCAAAACCTAATTCTTTCACGTAAAAATCATAGGCATTTTGCACATTTGGTACACAGCAATTCACATGATCGATCCTTTGGACCCTTGAACCCCTATGCATATCGTATCGTTGAAGCAATCTCTCGGCTTTATCCATTTTGCTGAAAAACTCCACTGGCAATCCTGAAATATCCTGAACTCGTAGCGACTTGCCTAGTGCATGCTGTGTTCCTTCCTGCATCCACTTCATTTTCATTCCCTTGGATAGGAAAAAAGATTCCAATTCTTCAAGGTCTTCCTCTTTTTCAACCTTGTAGCTTATTGCTTCAACGCTTGGCTTTTCTGCCTTTTGCAAAATAAGCGAGTGATGATGCGCTTCCTCTAAACCACGTAAATATATGTGATCATTCGTTCTTTCCGTTTCAATGAAACCTAAAGCATCCACATAAAAGGCTCTTGATTTATCCAGATCTGTTACATTAAGTATCGTTCTCGCAACACGAATAATAGAAAAACTCATAGTATTCTCCCCTCTTTAATGAAACACGGATTATTTTTCAGCAGAAGAAACAGCATTTTGTTTTACGTCGCCAAATTTCGGAATGTGATGTTCACCAATTGCTACGTGGATAACTTGTGTTTCCGTATAGAATTCAAAGCTATAATGGCCACCTTCACGTCCTACCCCACTATATTTCGATCCTCCAAACGGTATCCGCAAATCCCTTACGTTTTGGGAATTCACCCAGACCATCCCGCTATCGACAGCCTGTGCAAACCTATGTCCACGTTTCATATCATTGGTCCATACATAAGCAGCAAGCCCATACTTTACATCGTTAGCCATTCTCAGTACCTCCTCTTCAGTCTTGAAAGGAATGACTGCCATGACTGGTCCAAAAATCTCTTCCTGTGCCACCGTCATCTCATTTGTACAGTTCAAGAGAAGCGTCGGGGCAATAAAATTCCCTTCCTTGAACGCACTCGGTATGGCACCGCTTACAATTTCCGCCCCTTCATCTTTTGCTATATCCAGATAACGGGAGACATTATTAAAATGGTTACGATGGATCAGCGGTCCGATTTCCGTTTCTGGGTCCATTGGGTTTCCAATTTTGATATTATGAACACGTTCCTTCAATTCTGCAACGAACTGGTCTATTATCGATTCATGGACAAATAATCTGGAATTGGCTGTGCAGCGCTCCCCATTGAATGAATAAATTCCCCAAACCACAGAATCCAGGGCTTTTTCTAAATCGGCATCTTCAAAAATGACCGCTGGCGATTTACCTCCGAGTTCCATGGAAAAACGTTTCATTGTATCTGCACCATTTTTAACGATTTCAGCGCCAGTCGTCGTTTCCCCGGTAAAGGATATCAATTGGACTTCAGGATGGGCAACCAAGGACGCCCCTGCTGTTTCCCCAAAACCGTGAACGATATTGAATACGCCTTTCGGCAGACCGGATTGGTCAATGATTTGTGCCAATTTATTGGCAGTCAATGGGGACCACTCCGCCGGTTTTAGGACACATGTATTACCTGTAGCCAGGGCCGGGGCGATCTTCCAGGTTTCTAACATGAATGGCGCATTCCAAGGAGTGATTAATCCTGCCACTCCTATCGGTTTATGAATCGTATAATTAATGAATGTGTCATCCACTTGATACGACTCTCCTATTAGCCTGCTTTTCACCATCTCAGAATAAAACCGGAAATTCTCCGCCCCCCTTGCCGCCTGTTTTTTTGTCTGGCTAATCGGCAACCCTGTATCAAGGGATTCCAAAAAGGAAATTTCTTCTGCATTTTCTTCAATTAAATCAGCAATCCTATTAATGTACTTCAATCTTTCTTCCACTTTCATCGTTCTCCATGGACCATTATCGAATGCATCTCTTGCAGCGGCTACCGCTTGATCGATGTCCTCTTTAAACCCTTCTGCCACATTATTTATTGCTTGATTATTAAAAGGGCTTAAATTTCCAAATGTTTTCCCTGAGATTCCATCGACAAATTGACCATTGATGTAATGCTTGACATCTTGCACGGGAAAAGTTTGCATGATAAATCCTCCTTTAAAAATTAATTCGGGAAGATGACAAAAATCTATTAGATTCGTGCAATCTTCCCGATCTAGCAATTATGACTGGATTATTTGGTCAATCAACCCGTATGATTGAAGGGTTTCACGCAGTTCTTTTTCCAATGGTTCCGAAGGCGGACCCATTGGCGGCCTTAATGCAGGATTGATTTTCCCCATCATCCCCATCGCAGCTTTTAATGGTCCCGGATTGGTTTCTTTAAACAAAACATCATTCAATGGCATTAATTTGTAATGGAGATCAAGTGCCTTATCCACATCCCCCTCCACCCAAAGGTTATAAATTTCCGCAACTTCTTTAGGGGTGATATTTGCAGTAGCACTTATATGTCCAGCACCTCCAATAGCCAACATTGGATAGCATAGTAATTCGATGCCCGAATATAAGAGAAAATCCCTTCCGCAATTCAATAAGACACGGTTCACATGTTCGAAATCTTTATTAGATTCCTTTACACCAATAATATTTTCACAATCTTCAGCAAGACGTGCCAATGTCTTCACTTCTAGATTCGTCGCCGTTCTTCCAGGAATGTTATAAACGATAATCGGGATATCAACAGAATCGGCTACCGTTTTAAAATGATTGTAAAGTGCCTGTTGATTCGGTTTATTGTAATAAGGAACGATGACTAAAGCAGCATCCGCACCCATTTCCTGTGCCATTTTTGTCAAATGCAACGTTTCTTTCTGATTGGCAGATCCAGTACCTGGTGCAACTGGAACACGGGCTTTTGCTGCTTTAATAGCCGTTTCCATCACTAATTCCCGTTCCTTAATCGTTAATGAACTCGGCTCTCCGGTAGTACCGCATACCGAGATTCCATGGGAACCGCTTTCAATGTGCCAGTTTACCAGATTTTCAATTGCCTTTACATCCACTTCCATCTTGTCATCAAACGGAGTGATAACGGGAGCGATGGATCCTCTTAAACGACTTTTGATTTCCTCGTACATTTTTTCTACCACCCTTTCATTATTTGAATATTCGGAATAATACAAGTGAAAAAAATGGCTTTGCTTTTATGAATAATCGATCGACTATTATAAAACAAAGCCAAGGTCATCAAAGTGCCTGATCGTGATTAGTTTCCGCCCTCTGCTTGAATGTGCTGATGGCATTCAGTTTATGCTTTCTCACCAATGATTCAATTTCTTCAAAAGATGCTTTTTCCTTTAGAAGCTTTATGATGCTTTCATGTTCGCGAATCGATTGGACTGCACGTTGCGGAACCATGGTGAACATGGACTTTCTGACTCTATTCATTCTTTGTTGTGCCTGTTTGATTTCCTCCTTTAAAAAGGAATTTCCGCACTTTTCATAGATTTCCGCATGGAAACATTCGTTTAACTTACCAAACAGCTCTAATTCAAAGTTATGGAGGGCTTTTTCCATTTCTTTGTTTAAATTAATTAGATTTTCAAAATCATGATCATTCATCGTTAAAGAACTGAGGGCAGCTGCATATCCTTCAAGCAAAGATAAAACAGAAAGAGTTTCAATGTATTCGCTCTCATTAATGCTTGTAACCACCGCTCCGCTATAAGGCTTATATTGAATAAGACCATCAGATTCCAGTTGCCTGATCGCTTCCCTGACAGGAATCGGACTTAAACTAAGTTCTTTTGCCGTTTGATCGATAATGATCCGCTGTCCAGAACCATATGTTCCATCCAAAATTAATTTACGAAGGTGCTCATATGCTATTTGCTTTTTGCTGGGGTTTTTGTTTTTCTCTTCCATATTTTCATCATATATGAAATCATATATGATTGCAATCGATTTTTATTAAAAATCATATATGATTTTCACTTTTCTTTACAAATTTGTTTTGCAAAACGCCTATCATGTCTTCTTCCCGAAAGTACCATATCGAAATATAATCGAAAAAAAACCTGCAGACCCTGGTGTTGCCAGGTAGTCTGCAGGTTTTTGGAAAATTATGCCATTTTTGATTTAACGAATGAATGTATTCTTTCAACTGCTGCTTCCAGCAACTCTAATGAAGTTGCATAAGAGAGCCTGATGTTATCAGGTGCACCAAAACCTGAACCTGGAATAACAGCCACTTGCGCTTCTTCCAGCAATGCAGTCGTAAATTCCTCGACATTGCTGTAACCTGTTAATTCAACTGCACGTTTAACGTTCGGGAATAAATAAAATGCCCCTTGCGGTTTAATGCAGCTGATCCCTGGAATTTCAACCAATTTATCATATATCGTATTCAAGCGGCCTTCAAAAGACTGACGCATTTCTTCAACAGGCTCCTGTGTACCATCATAAGCGGCAATCGCACCATATTGAGCAGTTGTGGTAGGATTGGATGTGCTATGGCTTGCAAGGTTCGTCATTGCTTTAATGATGGACTCATCACCGACTGCATAACCAATTCTCCAGCCAGTCATCGAATGCGACTTAGAAACACCGTTGATGATGATCGTTTGCTTTTTCAATTCAGGTGAAATCTCTGCAATGGATGTATGTTTAGCATTTCCATAAACCAATTTTTCGTAAATTTCGTCGGAAACGATCAAGATATCATGAGCCAGGCAAACTTCCCCGATAGCCGCCAATTCTTCCCTGGAATAAAGCATGCCCGTTGGATTGCTTGGAGAGTTGATGATAACCGCTTTCGTTTTTTCGGTAATTGCTTGTTCTAATTGTTCTTTAGTGATTTTATATTGATTTTCTTCCGTACCTACTACATAAACAGGCTTACCGTCAGCAAGCTTGATTTGCTCAGGATAGCTCACCCAATAAGGTATCGGAACAATGACTTCATCTCCTTCATCCAGGATAGCTTGAAACAATGTGTAAAGCGCGTGCTTTGCACCTGAGCCAACTACAATTTGAGACGGTTTGTATTCCAAGCCTTGATCACGCTTCAATTTAGCCGCAATTGCTTCTTTTAGCTTCGGCAGACCAGCGGATGGCGTGTATTTAGTTTGACCCTCATTCATGGAAAGAAGGGCTGCATCTATGATATGTTTTGGCGTATTATAGTCTGGTTCACCAGCACCCAAACCAATTATATCTAGACCCTGGGCCTTAAGTTCCTTCGCTTTTGCCGTGATGGCCAATGTTGTTGATGGTGTTAATGACTGAACGCGGTTCGCTAATTTCATTTTAAATTAATCCTCCATTCTAAATGCTTCGATAATACTTCAGCCATTCCCCAGTTTTAAAATCATAATAGTCATAGTTAAAACGCTGGGATTCATCAAGGTACGTTACTTCCCAAAGCGGAACGTTCTTTTCCATGCCTAGCTTAACCGAAATGATTTTTTGGGGATTAAGCTGTTCTTTGACAATGTTTAAGATCTCTTTTTTTGATTTACCATCTTTATAGTTTTCCACTACTATTTCTTTCTTCTTATCCTCAGGAAGCCAGACTATTTTTTTAGTCCCTTTTTCTCCCTTACCAATGATTACGGAGTATGAATCCTGCCCATTATAAGGGTAAAATTCTTCCATCGTCACAAGGCCGCCCTCTTCCTTTGCCTTTTTGAAAGCCTCATTACCAGCCTCTTTTTTTGGCTGCAACGCTTTAATATATGCCCCGCTGACAAATCCGATAAAACAAAGGACCAGGATAGAAGCAATAATCAACCATTTTTTCAAAGCTGCTTTTCCTTCTTTCTATGTACGATAAATTGTAAATATCGCTTTTTCTTGATCTTGGGAATCCAGTGCCAGACCGAACATTAAGTCATCTTTTTTCAATGTTCGGTTCAAAGAATCTACAATTTTATACAGATCAGGAGAATGTTGCAACCTGACTGTTGAAATTACTTCGATTTTACTTTCCATGAAAACGCCCCTCCATTTTAATAATTTGTCAACAACCACTGGTATGAATAGGATTTGAAGGCTTTACCACCTATCACATTATACCAGCTCAAAAGTAATTTTTCTTTATAAATTATTAAAAATTCATTTTAGATCAAGAAGGATTTAAAGATTCTTTAAATCCACTCTTCTATCATTTCAGCCATTTCTGTTATTGAGGCTTGGTGCCAGTCCACTTCCGGAATGGCTTTTTGAAATTCAGGTCCATATTTGGCAGTGATGATGCGGCGGTCAAGAATTACCAAAACCCCTTTATCTTCTGGAGTTCGTATAAGCCTGCCGAAACCTTGCCGGAACCTTAATAGGGCTTCAGGTAATGAATACGCAGAGAAAGGATTGCGCCCTTGTTTTTCGAGAAGTTGGCATTTTGCAGCTGTCACTGGTTCATCCGGTGGCGAGAATGGCAGCCTGACAATGATTAAACAAGATAGATCCTCACCGGGGATATCGACGCCTTCCCATAGGCTGGTTGTCCCAAATAGGACGGCTTTCTCGAAGTTTTGGAAATTCCTGAGCAGCCTCATCCGGCTTCCGCCAGAAATCCCTTGGGCAAACAGCGTGAACTCATCCAGTACGCCACTGTCTTTGATGGAATGATAGGTGGCCCGCAGCATTTCATGAGAGGTGAATAATACCATCATTCTCCCCTTCGCTGCCTGAGCGGCAGCAATAATATGATTTGCCGCTGTTTCGGAGAATTCCTCCACCGATAAGCAATTGATATCTGGTAGATCATTTGGCACCAGTACCTTTACGAGTTCCTTATAAGGAAAGGGTGAGGGTAAACTTGCCGTCTGCATTGGCTCGTTCTCTAAACCGAGTTGTTCTTTAAAATACTTAAAAGAATTCTTCACCACGAGGGTTGCCGATGTCATGACCACACTCTTTTGGCGCCCGAAATAGGAATCCCAAAGCCGTTTACTTCCTGCAATCGGCTGAACCGTCAAAGTCACCCCATGTTGGGGTGCAGCATTCGTATAATCGAGCCAATAAATATTTTCTTCATGCGGCTTGATGAAAAATTCATGCAAGGAGTCCCTGGTATCCTGTAAATGTCCAAGCAGCACCTCGATATCATTCAAGTGAAATAATGAATTTTTTCCTAAGGGGGACTCATTATTCAATAAAAGAGCCAATCTTTTCTCTAACTCCGTGATGATGTATCCTAATAAATCGACCAATCGCTCAGCGACCAGAATCGCTTTACCCCATCTTCCATCATCTATTTTGAATGAAAGCCGTTTCGGACTCATGGAACGTGAAAGTTTTTCCGCCTGATTGGAGATATAATAAAAAAGCTGTTCGAATTCATACGAAAAATCACCAAGCTTTTGATCTAATTCATGCATGGACTTCCCATCCGTCAATCCATTATTTAAGAGCATCCTGTCCAATTTATATAATAATTGCTTTTGATCTGATGTCCCTAGTCTGTTCAAAACCGTCTTCACCGAAATGTAATTAAGCCTGCTCCCAAGCTGTTTAGATGCAGCTTGTTCCAAATGGTGTGCTTCATCGAGAACCAAATACCCTTTTTTGGGAATCAAGGCGTCTTCTGTAAGCAGATCCGTCATTAAAAACGAATGGTTAGTAATGATGATATCCGCTTTGGCAGCTGTTCTTTTTGCCCGTTCAAAAAAATCCAATTCAAGCCAGGGCTGTTTTAAACCGGCGTATGTAAGACCATCACTTTGAAGCCTATTCCAAAATAGCTGACCCCCGCTTGTGAGATTCAATTCATCTTTATCGCCTGTTACGGTTTCAGTGAGCCAAACCAATATCTGCATTTTCGTTAATGCCGTTTCATAATTATCTTCCTTTTCACGCAATGCCCTTTCGAACTTTGCCAAGCTCAAATAATTACTTCTCCCCTTTAGTAAAACAGCTTGAAATGTAAAGGGAAGAATTTTCTTAAGCTTAGGAACCTCGTTTTGCAGAAGTTGATCCTGTAGCTGAAGCGTATACGTCGAAACGACGACAGGCTTATGATGTTTTTTTGCAAAATAAACAGCCGGAAGCAGATAGCCTATGGATTTTCCAATACCTGTCCCAGCTTCAATGATTGCATCCTGGCTGGATTCGAAGGAATGGTGAATCATGTTCATCATATCAAGTTGTCCGCTTCTTGCTTCAAAGGCAGGAAATGCTCTTTGAAGCATGGCTATTTTTTCCTCATCATCGAGCGGGAATTTCGACTCCGTGTCTTTATGATCACTTTCGTTTTCGGCCTTTTTAAATGCAAGGCCCCTATACGTAATAAGATCAGGTGAATGGACTTCTGCTTTAGCAAGTTTGCTTGCAATGCAAGCATCTATTAATTCGGAAACCTCACTTTGTAAGGAAAAAGATAATCGATATAACTGTTTAAGTGTCATGACTGGAAGGTTCATCAGCTTTTTTTTCAATTCCAACAATAATAAAGCGGTGGCATATGCATCACTATCCGCTTGATGGGGCCTGGAATGATCCAGGTTTTCTTCTTTAGCCAGCTGGTGCAGCTTATATCCATCGGATGTTGGTTTTAATATTTTCGCTAACTCCACTGTATCAAGGGTGGAACCATAAAACGGCTCAAACCCGCATCGTACTAGTTCTTCCTGTAAAAAAGATAAATCAAATAAAACATTATGGGCAACAAAACAAGCCCCTTCTATAAGCCGGGCAATATTTTCTGCAACATCTTCAAAGTCAGGTGCATTTTTTACCGTCTCGTTGCTTATTCCGGTCAATTCTTCAATAAACAAGGAAATTTCCTGTCCAGGGTGGATGAATGTCGAGTATTCATCCACAATTTGGTCATTTTCGATGACCACGCCAGCAAATTGTATTATCCTATCTCCTTTTTTTGGAGAATTCCCTGTCGTTTCCAAATCAACCACTACATATCGTTGCATCATGAATTGTACACCTCAAACTTCGCTTTCTCCACTTCCTGATGGAATTCTCTTATCTTTTTTATACCATAATAATCGTAATAAAGGAAACAAGCCGTTCATCAAAAGACTAAAAGGGCCGGCACCTGTATGCATGATTCATGCATATGTGCCGGCCCCCCGCTTACATGATGGTAGCTGCAGGTTCGTTTGAAATCAAATCAATGATTTTGTTGTTTTCATCCATGATCGCAACTTTTGGTTTGTGCTCCCCCAGTTTATCCTCTGAAACCATTACATAAGAAATGATTATCACGATATCATCCGGCTGCACCAGTCTGGCTGCCGCTCCATTCAAACACACTACACCGCTGCCCCGTTCACCCGCAATCACATACGTTTCAAGTCGTGCACCATTATTATTATTCACGATGGCGACCTTTTCGTTAGGCAGAATACCCACCGCATCAATTATGTCTTCATCAATCGTAATGCTGCCTACATAATTCAAATTAGCTTCAGTTACCCGTGCACGGTGAATTTTCCCATTCATCATCGTTCGAAACATCTCAATTCCCCCTAATTTTTCATGAATCATTCCACATATAAGGTGATATTATCAATTAGTCTTGCATGCTTGAACTTTACAGCCATTGCAATGATGACGTTTCCTGCCAGCGATTCAAGTGGTTTAAGTTCCGGATATTGATAGATTTCAATATAGTCGATCACTCCACTTGTGTGGACAGCAATATGTTCATTTACCAAGGCCGTGACGGTTGCTGCATTTCTTTCACCTGATTCAACCGCCTCTTTGGCCTTTAATAAACTTTGGTACAGTTCTTTAGCCTCCATGCGTTCTTGATCTGATAGGTTAACATTTCGCGAGCTCTTCGCTAACCCATCTTCTTCGCGAACGGTATCTACAGCAACTAGCTGGATAGGGAAATTAAAGTCTTTGATCAGTCCATCTATCACGGCGACTTGCTGGGCATCCTTCTTACCAAAGTAAGCTCTATCAGGAAGGATGATATTGAAGAATTTCGTTAAGACCGTCACTACACCATCAAAGTGTCCAGGCCTTTGTCTCCCGCATAAAACATCCGTCCTGCTTTGGACAACAACCTTCACAGATGGTTCTTCACCGTACATTTCGTGGACTGTCGGATAGAAAAGATAATCCACTCCGCCATTTGCTGCGACATTTTCATCCCGTGCCAAATCCCGCGGATAAGTTTCAAAATCCTCATTAGGCCCAAATTGCATCGGATTCACAAAAATACTCAATACCACAATATCATTTTCGTTGCGAGCCTTTTCCAAAAGGGTTGCATGCCCCTCATGTAAAAACCCCATTGTCGCTACATAGCCAATGCTTTTGTGATTGCTTTTTTCCTCTCTGAGTGCCAGTTGCAAATCAGCAGCTGATGTAAAAGTTTTCATCTTTTCCCTCCATAAAGTTCAGAAAGCTGCTCTTCCTTCATTGTAAAAGTATGTTCTTCCGACGGAAAATCCTTAGATTTCACTTCATTCACAAAGCTTGTAATCGATTGACCAATCAGTTCATTTGCATCTCCATAAACTTTTACGAATCTCGCTAGCCGGTCTACCCCATACTTGATGACATCATGGTAAACGAGGACTTGACCATCCGTTTCTGCGCCTGCCCCAATCCCGATGGTAGGAATTCCTAGGTTCCGTGTGATGAATTCCCCCACTTGATGTGGAACACATTCAAATACTACTGCCATAGCTCCCGCCGCTTCACACTTTTTCGCATCTTCCAAGAGCTGTGCTGCACTTTCAGCATCTTTACCTTGCACTTTATAGCCGCCCAGAACGCCGACTGATTGAGGGGTCAAGCCAAGATGGGCTACAACCGGGATGCCCGCCTTGGTCAATGCTGATATTTTTTCAACAACATCATCCGCGCCCTCGAGCTTCACGGCATCTGCATGACCTTCCTGCATGATTCTGGCTGCATTCTTGAGTGTTTCATCCATAGATAGGTGATAGCTCATAAAGGGCATGTCCGTCACGACAAATGTATTTGGTGCACCGCGTTTAACTGCCTTTGTATGGTGAATCATGTCATTCACCGTAACTGGAATCGTTGATTCATATCCCAATACGACCATTCCTAAAGAATCGCCGACTAAAATCATGTCTACACCTGATTGTTCGGCTAACTTTGCTGACGGGTAATCATAAGCCGTCAGCATGACAATTTTCTCTTGATTTTGTTTCATTTTCAAAAAATCTCCGGACAATTTCATTACGTTTCCTCCTTTTGATGGAGGAGATGAAAACATCAGCGAAAACTGGTGTCTATACATTCATGCGCAAAAAAAAGACTGACTAAAAAAGTATCTGTTTTGCTACGAAAAATGGCTTAAAAAGCCAAATATCGACACAGACTTATCTTTTAGTCAATCTTTGTTTCATCAGAAGTTTCATCCCTCCGTCCCCGTCCAGTTCTCTGGATCAAGGCAGATTTTCAAATAATTTGGTATTTATGGGGGTGCAGTTCACATTAGATACTGCCCACTTGCATTATATCAAGCCATATTAAAAATTTCTATTTAATTTTCACGAATTTGACAAAATCTACTGAATTTCAATATCTGCAGAATATATCGAGTGTACGGTTCCTTTTCCGTCTTCAAGAAGTAAAACGCCTGAATCCGTTATGCCCAATGCTTTTCCGACAATCGTGTCATTAACCGTACTGGCTTTAATAACCTGGCCAAGACTGATCGCATAACTCTCCCATAAATCCTTTATTGGCATGAAGCCTTGATCTAAATAGAGTTCGTACAAATTTTCGAGACGGAACAATGCTCGTTGAATGACCTTGGACCTTGAAACAACCCCTCCACTTTCTATGAGAAGGGAAGAAGCCTTTTCCTGCAGTTCTTCAGGAAAATCCTCCAATTGCTGATTGATATTCATCCCCATTCCGACAATGACGGAATGGATTCTATCTGACTCCGCCTGCATCTCCGTCAGGATGCCCACCACTTTCTTGCGATTCACCAAAATATCATTCGGCCACTTTATTTGTGGCTTCAAATCAGTGGTATCCTCTATAGCCTGAGCCACAGCGACTGCGGCCAATAATGTAAGTTGCGGAGCCTCATGAATCGGGATTTTCGGTCTTAGGATCAGACTCATCCATATGCCGCTGAATTTCGGGGAATGCCAAGATCTCATTAGTCTTCCTTTTCCGGATAACTGCTCCTCGGCAACGACGAGGGTTCCCTCCTGAACGCCTTCATTTGCTAGTTGATGCGCTATTTTTTGAGTGGATTCTACAGTCTCCTGATAGTGGATCATTTTGCCGATCGTTTTTGTTTCCAAGCCAAGTTGTATTTCGCTCTCTGACACTTTTTCCGGAGCTGATATGATCCGGTAGCCTTTTTTCCTAACGGCTTCCACGTTATATCCTTCACTGCGCAGGTCTTCTATATGCTTCCAGACAGCTGTGCGCGAACAGCCAATGTATTCAGCAATTTCCTGACCGGATATGAACGCACCATCCGCTTTTGATAGGGCCTCCATCAGCTTTGTTCTTAACTCAGATTGCATTTCACCAGCCACCTCTTTATTTCTTCTTTATCATTTCTTAATTCTTCATTCAAGACAGCCTTCAATATTTTTTCCAAGTATTCTTTGACCCATGGACCTGGCTTTTCTTGATGCCAATTCAATAAATCCGTTCCTGTAACGGCAAGATCCGACATTTGTTTTATAATAAGTTCATTGTAGCGCTGATGTGCATTTTCCTCCGCATCCGATACATTACCGCCAGTCAGTGCCGCCTTGACTTTAGCAGCTTGTACTGTTACGCCATGACCTGCCTGAAATACATCGATGGCTGATGGTTCTTTCTTCAGTAGCTGTATCGTACGTTGAATGTTTCTAATCGTTTTCAATGGCAGCTTCCATGCCCTCAAAGACTTTTCGAGTTCCTGATCCTTTGTGTGAACCATGATTATAGACCATATTTCTGCCGTTTTTAGCTGATGAAGCGGCAAGTCCAGTAAGTCTGTCAAATGATCTTTTTCACTGGAGAATAGAGGCAGATATTGATATAATCCGCTTTCCAGCAAGAGTGAGAAAGCCCTTATCTTATTGGAGCCGGCAACTAGCTTCTCGAATTCAACCAGGATTCTTTCGACAGCGATTTCACTGATGATCTGAGCATTCTCTTTAAGGGAATGAAAGGTTTCTTGATCCAGATCAAAATCAAGTTGACTTACGAACCTTAATGCACGCATCATTCTCAATGCATCCTCATGAAACCTTTCATGAGGGTTTCCAACCGTGATGATCCTTTTTTCTGCCAAATCACGCTTACCATTAAATGGATCTATGATTTTTCCGGTCTTATCCATTGCCATTGCATTCATCGTAAAATCTCTTCTTTGCAAATCCTCTGTCAAAGAACGGACAAATTGTACAGAATCGGGTCTGCGAAAGTCCGAATACCCGCTTTCCGTTCTAAACGTCGTAATTTCGTATGTACCCGTATCCGTAATGACAAGCACTGTTCCGTGGTCGATTCCGATGTCAGCCGTATTAGGAAAAATCCTTTTGATTTCCTGGGGTGTTGCGGAAGTGGCGATGTCGACATCGTTTATGGGCCTGCCAAGGATATAATCCCTTACAGAGCCGCCAACGAAATAAGCCTCGTATCCTGCTTCTTCTATCACTTCCAGAATGGGTACTGATTTTAAGAATAATCGATTCATCAGCATCCCCTCCCTATTCCATGGATTTACCTTCAAGTGCTTGAATGTAGATGGCTTCATACTCTGACATGATCGTATCAGAGTGGAAATCAGTATTAGCCCTTTCCAGCGCAGCTTCAGAAAAACGTTTATGTAAAATCGGGTCACTTAAAAGTCCCACCGCTTTTTCAGCGACCATATCGACATCTCCCAATTCACAAATATAACCAGTCTCCCCATCAACGATGACTTCAGGAATTCCCCCGATATTCGTCCCGATACAAGGAACTCCACATGCCATCGCCTCGAGCAACACAAGTCCGAAACTCTCTTTTTCCGATAACAGGAATATCAAATCACTGATTGAATATAATTCGGCAAGGTTATCCTGCTTACCAAGAAACAATACGGAATCATCGATTCCAAGATCTTTAGCCAATTTCAATACGGTTGTCACTTCCGGCCCGTCTCCTACAAGTAAAAGCTTTGCGGGCATTTTCTTTTGAGTTAAATAAAACGCCTGGATGACGTCTTTCACTCGCTTGACCGAACGGAAATTCGAAACATGTATGATCACTTTTTCATCTTCACTGATTCCGTATTCATCCTTAAGGTAATCTGAATTGGATTTATGGTAATCTCTTTCATCAATAAAATTATAGACGGTTTTGATTTCCTTATTCGGCGCGATTAATTCGTGCGTTTGCTGAACAAGGGAATTAGATACTCCAGTAACGACATCTGATTGCTCTATCCCGAATTTTATCAAATTGGTCAATGAGGGATCATGGCCTAATACGGTTATGTCCGTACCATGCAGTGTGGTTACGATCTTCACTTTATTACCCGACATCTGCTTTGCAAGGATTGCACAAACAGCATGTGGAATTGCATAATGAACGTGAAGGATATCTAACTTCTCCCGTTTTACGACATCTGCTATCTTGCTGGCAAGAGCCAGGTCATATGGTGGATATTGAAAGACTGAATACGAATTCACTTCAACCTGGTGATAAAAAATATTACAGTACATCTTGTTCAAGCGAAAAGGGAGGCTTGAAGAAATGAAATGTATTTCATGTCCTTTTTCTGCAAGCATCTTACCTAATTCAGTTGCTACGACACCCGAACCCCCAACTGTAGGGTAACAGGTAATTCCAATTTTTAATTTCATAAGCTTATTTTTCTCCTAACAAGTCGGCATCGATCAGTAACGGTTTTTTTGTCATGAATCCCTCCGCATAGGAGACACCCACTTCTTTACCGAACATCCGCTCCCGTGCCTCTACAGTCTCGATATAGCCATTAACTAGCGGTGTTTCTACAGATATTTGACTTTTATCGAATTGGCTGCCATATGCCCTAAGGCTATCCAGCTTTTTCGATATTGTAGAAGTGATATCCACGACGAAGTCCGGTTTGTGAAACCCATTGATCATATAATAGTACATATTTTGGACACGATGAGAATCCAGGCCTTCTTCTTCCATATACTTTCTTACTCCTGCCGAAAAAACTGCTTCCTCGACTAATTTTGCACAATTACCATGATCGGGATGGCGATCTTCCAAAAATGGTGCAAATACAAGGGCAGGTTTATATTGGCGAATGACCGTAATGATTTGATTTATGTATTCCGCTTTCATGTATAGTCCCCGGTCGGGTAGATCAAGGGAAATCCTCTTCACCCCAAGGATTTCAGCAGCCTTCTGCGCTTCCTCTTGCCGCAATGGAACGGTACCATTGGATGACATTTCAGCCTTTGTCAAGTCACAAATGACAATTTCCCTGCCTTGTTGCACATATTTAGCGATTGTGCCGCCCATACCGATTTCAACATCATCCGCATGTGCGCCAAAAGCCAGGATATCTATGTTACTTTTGTTTTTCATTTATCTCACCTTGTTTTTGCCGTAGTTTTAGCCAGTCCATATACCCATGTTTCAATCCTTGTATCAGCACTTCTGCCGTGCCCATATTTGTCGCCAAGGGAATTTCATATACATCTGATAGTCGTATAAGCGCCGATACATCAGGTTCATGTGGCTGTGATGTCAAAGGATCGCGGAAAAATAGGACCATGTCCATTTCTCCGCGTGCAATCATTGCACCTATTTCCTGATCCCCGCCAAGAGGTCCTGAATGAAAACGATGGACGGGCAGTGATACTTCTTGCATGATTCGTTTCCCGGTCGTTCCTGTTGCAAATAATTCATGCTGCTCAAATACAGCTTTATAGGCTGTTACAAATCGAATGATATCTTCTTTTTTCTTATCATGGGCAATTAAGGCAATTTTCATCGTAAATCCTCCTGATCCCTATTCGATAATATTTTCAAGGCCGTATACAAGAACATCCAATTTCATGACCGTATCGACGGCAAGTTTGACTCCTGACATGAAGGACGCTCGATTAAAGGAGTCATGCCGAACCGTCAATAGCTCTCCATCACTTCCGAAAAGCACCTGTTGATGGGCAACCAGTCCCGGTAGCCGAACACTGTGGATATGCATGCCATCTACATTTGCACCTCTTGCCCCCTGGATGGTTTCTTTTTCATTAGGGTGCCCCTGTTGTTTTGTTTCACGTACGGCTGCAATCATGTCTGCCGTTTTGGAAGCAGTGCCAGAAGGTGCATCCAGTTTTTGATCATGGTGCATTTCTATGATCTCTACATCAGGGAAATACTTTGCAGCCATTTGGGAAAACTTCATCATCAAAATGGCTCCAATTGCAAAGTTTGGAGCGATGATGCAACCAATGCCCTTTTCTTTTGTTAATGAATCCAGCTTCGCTAAATCTTCCTTAGTAAAGCCTGTCGTTCCCACTACAGGGCGGATACCATGATTAAGTGCCGTTTCGGTATGGAACATCCCCACTTCAGGTGTGGTCAAATCTATCAATACGTCCGCCTTTATAGAAGAAAAGCATTCATTTATATCCGAGAAAACCGGTGCTTCAATACCGTGAAAACCTTCTATCGCGGAGATGCTTTCCCCGTTATGCTTGCGATCTATGACAGCTGCCAATTCAAACCCTTCTGTCCTATGTACAAGCTTCACCGCTTCATTTCCCATTCTGCCACGTGGACCAGCTACAATCACTTTCACTTTACTCATCTTTACCTTCCTCCTCCATTTTCTCTTCTTTTCTTGTCCATCTATCTTTATCACGGGTTGTAAACTTTTCCATGACCAAATCATGCGAGTTTTGAAGGTCAATCCCTAAAGAATTGGCAAAACAAATCAACACAAAAAGCATATCCCCTAATTCCGCTTCAATCGTATTCTCTTCCTCTGTTGCCTTCTTTGGTTTTTCACCATGGTAATGATTGACTTCCCTAGCCAATTCCCCAAGTTCTTCAGACATGCGGGCGAGCATGGCCAGAGGGCTGAAATATCCTTCTTTAAATTGTCCTATGTATTGGTCGACTTCCGCTTGCATTTGTTGGATCGTCTTATGCTTTTCCATATCGTCACCCATTCTTGATTTTCGTTTTCAAACATCATACCTTCTCCATGTTAGCTAAAAGTGAAACAGAAGACAACAGATACGTTCGTGAATCAAAATTGCCCATAGTTGGTTAATTAGTTATAATAAGTAAATTAATGATAGGCAAACCTTTGGAGGTATGGGACATGCTTTTGGGCTTAAAATTGAAAAATATTATATTCATCCTTTTTGGGGCTGGAATATTCGCTTTTGGCCTCGTGCATTTTAATATGCAGAACAACTTGGCCGAAGGCGGATTCACCGGTCTCACCTTGATTATATATCAACTTATCGGAATAAATCCTTCTTATTCTAATTTGATTTTGAATATTCCTTTATTTTTAATAGGGTGGAAATATTTAGGACGCACTTCTTTCTTTTATACGATTATCGGAACGGTCGGCCTCTCCGTTTGGCTATGGGTTTTCGAAAGATACCAAATCGAAATCGATCTCGGAAACGACTTGATGCTTGTGGCATTATTTGCCGGGGTTTTTGTTGGTGTCGGGCTGGGCATCATCTTTCGTTACGGCGGGACAACAGGCGGAGTGGATATCATCGCCCGTTTTGCCCATCGTTACTTGGGGATGGGAATGGGACGGACGATGTTCATCTTTGATGCCGTCGTCATTGGCCTGTCCATCCTAACCTACCTTGATTACCGGCAAGCGATGTATACCCTTGTTGCCGTATTTATAGGTGCCAGAGTAATCGACTTTATGCAAGAAGGAGCCTATGCTGCTAGAGGTGCAATGATCATTAGTGATAAAAACAAGCAAATTGCTGAAAAAATCATGAATGATATGGAGCGGGGCGTAACCGTATTAAGGGGATATGGGTCCTTTACCCGCAATGACCGGGAAGTACTCTACTGTGTTGTTGGTAAAAATGAACTAGTCCGCTTAAAGACTGCCATAACATCGGTGGATCCTCATGCATTTGTATCTGTAAGTGAAGTGCATGATGTATTGGGTGAGGGCTTTACCCTTGATGAAAACAAGAATCCCATTGAAAGGTAATCCTTTTATTTGGGGCATACCGATAGTATGCAATCCTTATGATTGTTGCCCTACTAACTGAATTTTATTAGTCATGTGCAGCAAATACTTATAAAAATAAAAAAGGACCCCATCCAAGATGGTGTCCTTTTTCAAATTAATCCTCTTCCCTCATTCCTGTATACATAAGCAGAAGACGAACTAATTCCAGTACGGCTACAAGAGCGGCAGCAACATAAGTCATCGCAGCGGCACTTAATACTTTTCTCGTTTCCCGTTCTTCATCATTCCGGATGACCCCGACGGAAACGAGTTGATCCATTGCCCGAGAAGAAGCATTGAATTCAACAGGCAGGGTTATCACTTGGAACAATACAGCCGCAGCCATGAATACGATACCCGCCAATAGCAACCCAGGAATTGAAGCTAACATCCCGATTAAAATCAAAATCCATGATATGTTAGAGCCAAAATTAGCTACCGGTACTAATGCATGGCGAAAACGCAAGAATGCATATGCTTCTTTATCTTGAATCGCATGTCCAACTTCATGGGCTGCAACCGCTACACCGGCAACTGAATGGCCGTGATAGTTATCAGATGATAAACGCACCGTTTTATCCCTTGGGTCATAATGGTCCGAAAGCATTCCAGGTGTCTCTTCGACCCTGACATTGAACAGTCCATTTTGGTCCAAGATGGCCCGTGCCGTCTCAGCACCATTCATGCCAGAAGAGGCCGATACCTTTGAATATTTTTTATACGTGCTTTTCACTTTCATTTGTGCATAAATCGGGATTAAAATGATAATCGCCAAATAAATGAAATACATGGTATCCTCCTATAACTATTATTACTCTTAATTCTATGGAATGAAGGCAACCGTGTCAAATATAGTGTTCTCTTCCCGTGTCTCTTTAATCATTATGTTCTTTCCTTGGTTTTTCCCTATCACCTTTATATTTTCTCCAGCCTACATAAGAAAGCGTCATGATAATGATTGAGCCTGTCGATATGATGACCCACCAAAGGGAAGGATCTGTGTCATCTTCCCCCATTTCATCAAAGATGGTGCTCAGTTCGTTTTGCAACGCATCCAGTTCCTTTTGACTTTCTCCATCACTGATTACCTCTGGACGGTATTGGTTGATGTATTGGATCCTCGTGTCCAGTTGCTGCATCGTTTCTTTAGAAAGGTCGACTTTCAAGCTTGGGTATATCATTTCATATTGTGATAGGAATAAGTTCAATTGGCTATTGAATGTAATTGTGTCTTGATTGATCGCGGCGTTCTTTGTTTGCTGGAAAGAATTCATCATTTGATCTTCCATCTCTGTCCAAAGGGGCTGATGGGTAGACTTGACCGCATCAACAACAAGCCGGAATTTTGTAACAGAATTAACCTTTTCGGAATCTCCCTTGTTCATATCCTTTATTGTCATCAAGGCCTCATTATGAGCTACAGTGATAATTCGAAGTTCGTCCATGTCAAGGATCTGCTCTTTTGCTGTCTCTTTTAAAAACCGGTCAGAAAAAAACGTCAGCATCTTTTCCGAATCTCCATATCGCTTCAACTTGGTCATTTCCAAGGCTCTATCGGAAATGTCATCTAATTGCTCCAAACTTGAAGAGGATTCTGCATAGACAGGGAAATGTAAGACGACAAATAAAACAGCAATGGTTAATATGAATTTTTTCAACATGCTACTCGTCCCTCCTCATATCTCTACTAAAACGATATGAAAGAAAAAACATGAGTAGACCTCGTTCAACATAAAAAAGTTACCCCTGCTTTTACAAAGCTGTATTTAGTGTTAACTTTTTAAGGGAAGGATAGGGTGATACGCTTATTTCTATATCCAAAGTACCAGCCGACAAAAATGGAAAGTATGCTGAGCCAAAAAGTGAAATAACCTATCGAATTCATATATACCAATAAATCACGGTATATTGGCATCATTTCAAAAACATAATCGATTATGTCATTATGTATGGTCCAAATCCCTGCCACTATCATATGCCAAGGTTTTATTCGATAAAATGGTGCATATAATATACCTTGAATCGCCATCCCCAAATGAGAAGCCATTAACATGTAACCTTCCCATGGCAATGAACCTGTTGTCACGTAGGTCATCAAATTCATTACAACTGCCCATATGCCATATTTGAATAGTGTCATTATCGCCAATGCTTCCATAAGTCCGAAATTCCTTCTTAATAGGAAACCCGCTAAAACAAATACAAAAAACAGGCTGGCAGTCGGGCTATCCGGTACAAATGCCAAAAAAATCGCCGGAGTGTTTTCCAATTGACTACCGTACCAATAATATCCATAGGCTGTTCCGAATATATTTATTAATAATAACAAAACGAGCATTTGCCGATTTGCAAGCCAACTGTAGATAACATTCATTCTTTTACCCTCACTTACATTCTCATGTATACTCATTTTACAGGCCATCAACCAGAAAACCAAGTATTCATTTCAATTTCTTCTCATTAACGCTTCAATTTACCAATAAAAAAGCCGACAACCGTGGTCGTCAGCTTCTTTTACAACATATGAAAGAAAATCTGTTGATGGCTATATTATTTTGTCGATAAACCTGATACAAATTCAGCCAATGTTTTCAATTCTTCATCTGTACCTTTGAACATGCCAGCTGGCATGGCGCCCTGGCCTTTGACTGCGATCTTAGAGATTTCCTCTGGCTTTAAACCAGTGTCAATTAAGCTTGGCGCTCCTGCTCCACCAGTTAATTCTGCTCCATGACAGCTGATACACCCATTAGAATCCATCAATTTATACCCATCGCTCTCTTTATCAATATCTGCACCTTCCACGATCGCTCCTTGCTTCTTGGAAGCTTCCCAATCGTGATGGGCTGCGGATTCCCATGTTAAATAGAAAACGCCGGCCATTGCCAATAACATGAAGCCTACAGCAAAAGGACGTTTCGCCGGGCTCCGCTCTGTACCACGATCCAGAAAAGGTGCCAAAAGCAATGCCCCGAAAGCCAAACCAGGTATTACCATGGACCCGATTGCATTATAAGGACCTGAAGCATAGGTATACTTAAGTAATTGGTAAAGGAATAGGAAATACCAGTCCGGCAGCGGAATATACCCTGTATCTGTAGGATCTGCTATCCTTTCCAATGGTGACGGATGCGCGATTGTCAGGCAAAGATAACCTACAAGAAATACAGCTCCTACCATCCATTCTTTTAAAAGGAAATTAGGCCAAAATGCTTCAGTTTTCCCAGGATATTCTGAATAATCTTTCGGAATATTCGGTTTACGGTCCGCGGAGATACGCGAGTCACCTACGAATTTCATACCTTTCCCACGATGCATTGAACAATTCCCCTCCTTTATGAAAAGGTTTATTTGGTTTTTGGTTCACCATTCTTTTATAGCGGGCCTGAAATACCTTGTTTTCGGATCATCAGGAAATGAGCCGCTAGTAAAGCAAATAATGCTGCTGGCAGGAAGAATACATGGATTGCAAAGAATCGTGTCAACGTCTGTGCTCCAACGATGGTTGGATCTCCTGCTATCAATGTCTTGAGTGCCGGCCCCATCAAAGGTACCGATTCGACAATTGTCAAAGTAACTTTCGTTGCGAATAGCGCTTTCATATCCCAAGGCAATAAATAACCAGTCAAGCCTAATGCCAGCATGATGAAGAAAATCAACACGCCGACCATCCAGTTCAATTCACGCGGTTTTTTGTAAGCTCCCTGGAAGAAGACACGAAGAGTATGTAAAAACATCATAACGATAACTAGACTTGCTCCCCAGTGATGCATACCACGGACAATTTGACCGAAGGCAACTTCATTTTGCAAATAATAAACAGATTCCCAAGCGTTTTTAATGTCCGGGACATAGTACATCGTCAAGAACATGCCTGACAAGATTTGGATGACCGTAATAAAGAAAGTTAACCCACCAAAACAATATACGAATGCAGAAAAATGATGTGCGGGGTTAACATGTTCTGGAACCTCATGGTCAGCAATATCCCGCCATAATGGCGTAATATCTAAACGCTCGTCCACCCAGTCATATAACTTTGTTAGCAATGTTTACGCCTCCCCATGCGGTTTTAGTTGACCCAAATAAAGTATTCCATCTTTTTCTTTCGTGTCAAAGACATCCAATGGTGAAACCGGCGGTGTCCCCTTCACATTCATCCCATCTTTCGTATACCTGCCATAATGGCAAGGACAGAAAAATTGATTCGGATTAGTCTTATCCGTATTCCAACCTACCGTACAGCCTAAATGTTTACAGATTGGAGATAAAGCAACGATCTTACCATCATCCGTTTTGTAAACCCATGCTGTATTTGTTTCTTCAGACTCATACCACCCATCGACCTGTTTAAAACTAAAGTCGACACGGGTTGGTTCGGTAGTCAGTTCACCTACCTTCTGTTTAGTTGCAACGTAATCCCCGCCTTTATCAGCTGATAATACAGGATCAATTGCAAACCTAACCATAGGCATCAACATACCGGCCGCCATAAATCCACCAACGCCAGTAAGTGTGTAATTAAGGAATTGACGTCGTGAAACATTACGCTTGCTCATGCGTTTTCCCCCCCTCTATTACTATACTGAGAGCCCAAAGGACCAATAAATAGCGACACTATAAAACTAGGACATTTCCATGATATCTCAATAATTTACCAAGGTCAATATTTGTAAAACCCAAAAGGTGGCAACTATGTGTCAAATTATGCGAAAAATCCTACTTTTTTTCATTTTTCCAATTATAAGAGAAAATATCAAGGATTTGGAGAACTTGCTGGTTAATCATTTCCCTTGCTTGTTCAATTTCAAGCCCCTCGAGGGGGATGGCAGGAATCCATACTAAATTATTGTCTAATTCCCGCTCTTCCTTTTTCCATTCAAAATCCGATGTAAGAAAAAAAACATGCTCGAAATCATTTTCCTTCACTTCATTGGCCCAACGCTTTAACCGTTCAACCTTATCCATTTCATCACTTATATAATGAAATGTTGGCAATAAAAGAATTCTTCCTTTCATCTGCTTTTCAATTTCCAAGCTTAAAATGGTAAGAAATTCATTCATTGAGCCCGATTGCTTCATTTGTCCTTTAAAAGATAGGGGAACCAAAGGAATCAAAACGGTATCCACGTACTCTTTTGACTGCATATACATGTCAAGATCTTTTGCTGTCCACTTCATGTTTTTCTTCACTCCCGATTATTTGAATCAACTCCTTTTCATTTTACCATTTTTTTTATAACATCTTTACCATATACCCATAGTCTTTACAAAAATGTGGATTTTATCAATATTTTATAAAAAATAAAAACCTTTCCTGATTACGGAAAGGTCAATTTATTTTATCCAAGTACTTTTAATTGATTCAATTGTTCTGTTAAGTTCTTAAATGCTTGTTCATCATGCTTATCAAGTGCTTCATCGATTTCCTTAAGCAAACGGTCCCTTTGGAAATACAACATGCTTCTTTCTAAAAATTGTTCAGCCAGCAGCTGATCTTTTTCATTCGATGCAGTTGATTTCGGCATGAAGGGATTGTTCTCGAGTACCGCTGCATATTGATAGGAAGAGTAAGCCGATTTAAAATTGAGCTGAATATAAATGTCCTCATCCCGATTTAAACGGATATCATGAAAAGATTTCTCTGCATCGGTCGTCATGATATTGGACTTATAGAACCTGAAAGGGACTTCATCCACACAATGTGTCGACATGATCAGGCCACGTGGACAATACTGTGCATTTTCTACAAAATGAACCTTTTTCATTAGTTGATCATGACTCATTAAGTAATTCAATATCCATACGCATTCTCTTCGTTTCAGTTGATAATGATTTAAAAACCACCGAATAAAATCCTTCTTCTCATTCACAGAAACAGGGGCAGCCACCATGAATTCCCTCCTCTGTCTTGATTTAGTGTTGTTTCACTTATCTACATTTCATCCGTGCTTTCACCTAGCCGCTCCAAAATCATTGCATACTCATCATTCGCCGGGTTCATCTCAAGCAGCTTATTAAATACTTCTCTAGATGTCGCTCTGTCTCCTTCTTCAATTAAAAAGAAACCATAATCTTCAAGGAAATCTTGATTGTTCTTGAATGAATTATATGCTTTATGATAGCTGGTTAATGACTCTTTAAATTGTTCGGTTTGCTGATAAGATACAGCAGCTATCCATTCAAACTGCGGATCATCCTCTCCATATCGCCTTACTTCACCAATACACTCCAATACATCTTCATACCTTTCGTGGTGCATATACAATTTCAATAGGGTGAGTGCAGCTTCCAGGTATCCCGGATCAATGGCAAGTGCTTCTTTAAATAGATTTTCCGCCTCTTCATCAAGCCCGCTTTTCAAGGCTATTTTTCCTCCGAAGAAGTAAAGTTCCTTATTGAATTCATCAGCCTTGATTCCTTCTTTGACCGTTTTCAAGGCATTTTCCAGATCTTCAAGATGTTCATAACTCTTTGCCAGGTACAAATATAGAGAATGGTATTCATGATCTAATTCTTTCAGTTCAATAAACTTTCGTACGGCTGTCTCATAAAGACCTGCCTGAAAAGCTGTAAATGCATATTCAAATAGGGTATTGATTTCAAGTCCATCCTGTAAGGCCTTTTCAAAGTGGGGAAGGGCCTCCTCGAACTTTCCTGAACTGCTTAATGCTTCAGCAAGCCTCTGATTGACATTAACACCAGCGATTTCTTGTTCCTGTTCCAAAACCTTTATGTAATTTGCAATGGCTTCCTGATCCCTTCCTTGATGAAAGAACAGTTCAGCTAGTGCAAAATCAATGATGATCTCATCTGGAAGCATTTCCTTGGCTTGCTGTAATTTCCGTTCGCTGACCTCATCCATCCCCTGTAATTGATAAAGGTCCGCTTCCAAAAGCAAAGCACTTGGATATACTTCATCATCTGCACTTACTTTTTCAAGCAACAGCATCGCTTCATCTTCCTGGTCCATGTCAATAAGGATTTCCGCCAACGAAACAATCAATTCTCCTTCATTGGGATAGAGCTGCAGCAGATGTTCAAAAAGATCCTTTGCCTCCTCCGCAAAACCAAGCTGGAGCATTTCTTCGGCCAGCAACAATATGTCCTCTGCTGACTCTGATGATTTAATTCGATTTATATGTTTAAGAGCTTCTGTTAATTCCCCTTTTTTTAAATGCTGTATAACTTGTTCCACTGTGTTCATTGTTGAATCCTTCCTTTTGCAAGATAGACTTGGTCCCTAGTCATACACACACTCACGCCATAATGTAACATATTCTTCCATTAAGAACAAAATACCTTGTATTCGCGAGATGCATAGTAAACAGTATTCATTAGTTTACCACACTGTAGCCCTGTATTCCATTGATGAAGTCCCCTCCCATTCTCATTAAAAAAAGGTTACTAGTTAATTCTCCACGCTATGGTGAATCTCCTTTTTGATCATGAACCCCTTTTTCATTATTTTCATGACCATACAGGTAAAAAAAGCCCGGATGTTAGCGCTTTCAACACTTTTGAGCATTTAAAAAAAGTTTACAGACCAAATAAGGTATGTAAACTTTTTTTATATTTACTTAATCAATTCACTCAAATGCCCAAAAAATTGTGGATATGATACATCTATGGCATCAGGATCAGCAAGTTCCACTTCCCCATCCGTTATCAAAGCCGCTACAGCAAGCATCATCCCGATACGATGATCTCCATGGCTTGTAACCTTACCTCCATTAAGGGCTTTACGTCCTTTGATGATCAACCCATCTGCTGTCGGGGTTATATCTGCCCCAAGAATGGAGAGCTCATTCGCAACAGTATCAATTCGATTCGTCTCTTTCACTTTAAGTTCTGCTGCATCCTTGATTGTCGTTATCCCTTCAGCCTGTGTTGCCAGAAGTGCAATTACCGGTATTTCATCGATGAGTCGGGGAATTAAATCACCGCTGATGGTCGTTCCTTTTAGTCGGGAACTTCTTACAGTGATGTCTCCTGCTGGTTCACCCTCGCTCGTCTTCTTCTCTATCGTAATATCCGCCCCCATCGATTTCATGACTTCGATGATTCCTGTCCTTGTCGGATTAAGGCCCACATTCTTTAACACCACTTCACTATTTTCCGTAATCGCTGCAGCCACCATGAAGAAAGCCGCCGAAGAAATATCACCCGGCACATGGATGGAAGTCCCTTTGAAGACTTGGTTTCCGCTTACTTTAATCGTGTGACCGTCCTTTTCGATTTTCCCGCCAAACTCTTGGATCATTCGTTCTGTATGATCACGGGTCTCTTCCGGTTCGATAATGATCGTTTCACCTTCCGCCTGTAAACCAGCCAAGATTATCGCTGATTTTACCTGCGCACTTGCTACAGGCAATTCATAGCGAAACCCATTTAATTTGCCACCTCTTATGCAGAGCGGGGTGTATTCCGCTCCTTTTCGGCCATCAATGACTGCTCCCATCTGACGAAGAGGGTTGACTACCCGGGTCATTGGACGTTTGGCTATCGATTCATCACCTGCCAAAACGGCCGAAAATGGCTGTCCTGCCAAAATGCCCATCATTAACCTGATCGTCGTACCAGAATTTCCGACATCCAGAACAGATTCAGGTTCCTTTAATCCATTAAAACCTTTGCCTTCAATTTTGACGTTCTGCCCATCTTGTTCAATATGGACTCCAAGCTGCTTAAAACAGGAAATCGTACTTAAACAGTCGGCTCCTGGAAGAAAATTAGTGACTGTCGTTTCCCCTTCGGCAAGCGCTCCGAACATTATCGAACGATGGGAGATCGACTTATCTCCAGGTATGGCAATCGAACCACGTAATGTTCGGATGTTTGTTTGTAATTTTTTTGAATTCATAAAACCATCCTTTCCTATCAATATTATGCCAGGATCGTTTCATAATCTGTATGTCTAGAAATACACTCCGCAGCTTTGATTCGATCAACATCCGTTTGGAAGCTGATGACCAGCACACCGTATATCTCTTCCCTGGTTTCAATGATCCTTATGTTAGTAATGCTGATACCTTCTTGAGCCAAATATCCGGTAATCTCAGAAATTATTCCGGCATAATCCGGTATATCGATATATAAATCATAAAACGCTGGTATGGCGCCTTTTGCATGTGTGGGCAAATCATCCCTGAAAATCTTGGCATCGGTAAAGAATCGAAGGATTTCTTCACTATCTTCATTCGCAACCAGACCTTTTATATGCTCCATTTCATTCAGCCAATCA
Organism: Peribacillus sp. NPDC076916; assembly: GCF_050269675.1. Taxonomy (NCBI): domain Bacteria; kingdom Bacillati; phylum Bacillota; class Bacilli; order Caryophanales; family Bacillaceae; genus Peribacillus; species Peribacillus sp. NPDC076916. The sequence goes on along the minus strand of NZ_JBNNIU010000002.1, from coordinate 323,101 downwards.
TTCATTAATTCAAGTAGCACATCCCGGTTATGTAACAAAATGTCACGCCACATTTCCGGACTGCTTGAAGCAATTCTTGTAATATCTCGGAATCCGCCTGCTGCAAGCCTTGAAATCAACTTGTTTTCCTTACTGTAATGTTCTGCCTGCTTAACGAGCCCCGACGCGACAATATGCGGAAAATGACTAATGACCCCAGTCAGCTTATCATGAGTGGCAGGACTGACAACCAGAAAGTTAGCTCTTGTCCCTTGCAGCCACCCTTTAAGCTGCTCAACTTTTTCTTCTTCAATGGAATCGCCGGGAGTAAGCAAATAAAATGCGTGTTCGAATAAATGCAATTTGGCTGCCGCAGCACCGCTTTTATGGGAACCAGCCATAGGGTGCCCCCCGATGAAGGCCACCCCTTTATCTATCAATGGTTTTGCTGCCTTTACGACTGTGTCCTTCGTACTTCCTGCATCCGATATGAGGACATCACTTTTTAAATCCATATCGGCCAATTGAGCTAAAATCTTCACGGTTTCATTGACAGGCACAGCAAGTAGAATCAAATCAGCTTCACGTGCTCCCGCTTCCAAAGATGATACAGACTCATCAATGATCCCCAATAGCGTCGATAGTTGAACATTCTTTCCGCTTAGGTCCGTACCAACAATCACGGCTTCAGGATGTGCATGGCGTACAGCCATGGCCAGTGATCCGCCAATTAGACCTAAACCTATTACAAAAACCTTACCCTTCACTCTTCTCTCCCCCGCATCTTTTATGCTCCTCTAGGTTTGATGAAACGTTAAAGCAGCGAATCAGAAGGTGCCTCAGCTTCATTCAAAAAAGTTTTAATCGCATTAATCATTCCTTCATTTTCTTCAGTGGAACCAATCGTTACCCTCAGGCTGTTAGGAAAACCGAAAGATTTCCCCGACCTTGCGATGTACCCGCGTTCAAGCAAATATTGAAACACCACGTCGGCATCCTGTTTAAAATGGATAAAGATGAAATTACCTTGTGACGGGTAATAAGCTAAATTTTCCTTATTGCAAAATTCATAGTACCGCTTGAGCCCTTTTTGATTTTCTTCCTTGCATTTTTCAATGAAGGCTTGATCTTCCAAAGCGACGATAGCAATATTCTGTGCAAATGTGTTCACATTGAATGGTTCCCGGGATGGATCTAGTTTCTGAATAATATCCTCATCCGCCAAACCGTACCCTACCCTAAAACTGGCAAGTCCATAAATTTTTGAGAATGTCCGGAGTATGATCAAATTTTTATATTTATTAATCCATTGATTCGTTCTCGGGTAATCCTCAGCCGTTGCATATTCACAATAAGCTTCATCCAAAACGATTAGAACATCTTCCGGCACTTTTTCGATGAACGATACTAAGTCCTGTTCCGAAATGTATTTACCAGTTGGATTATTTGGTGTACAAAGCCAGACAACCGCTGTTTTTTCATCTATAACTTTAAGCATTCCTTCTAGATCATGAGCACCGTCAATATGGGGAACTTCCCTGATTTCCGCACCTTCTAACGTGGCATTATGGCGATACTGCGAAAAAGTGCCTGTTGCCATGACCGTATTCTTTCCTGCTCCCAATAGGCTCCTGGAGATGATTTGAATGTTCTCATCAGATCCATTTCCAAAAATAAGCTGAGTTTCTTTCACACCTGTATGTTTTGCAACAGCTTCCCTAAGCATCGTGGCATATCCATCCGGATAGATGGCAAACGAATGGGTTGAATTCCTAACGGATTCTTTGACTTTTTCCGAACAGCCAAAAGGATTTTCATTTGAAGCTAATTTCGTGATTTTTTCCAACCCGTATAATTTTTTCACTTCATCAGTGGATTTTCCCGGTTGATAAGACTTCAAGGAGAGGACCGCTTCATTCCATTTCAAGTAAATCACCCCTATATATTTTTTATCACTTTAAAGTAACAAAGTGCGAAAGTAGTATATCATATTCATAGATTTTAAATCATCTTATATCTGCTTTGTCAAATCTGGCCGTAATACCGTAGCCCCTGCCTGGTATACATGATGTATTTCTTTTTGAGATTTCGTCGTATTTACGTGGATCATGACCCGGATGCAAAACGGCAGGGAATTGCTCACGGGTATTTCTTTCATGCATGTAACCGGTACATAAGTCCAGCCTTCGAATTTCCTCAAGGCTTTGGCGGGGAAGACAGAGCGAATCTCTTCCGTCGCAGAAAAAAATACAGAAGCTACCATATCGGGATCAATCTCGTTGACCCGAATGATCTCCGCCATCAACTTTTCGACAGCTGTAATCACTTCCATCTCTGTGTCTCTTTCTACTGTAGTGGCACCCCTTATTCCTCTTATCACACATAGTCCCCCTTCTTTAGAACTCTATATCATATCCGCCATTTCCTCTATCAGCTCAGTGTCGGCTAAATCCATTAATAGCGGTGACCCCACTTCGTTTAGCAGAACAAAGGTGGCTGAATCATTGACCGATTTTTTGTCTGTTTTCATTAAATCAAGTAGCATTGCATGTTCCAGTCGGGTTGGAATGATTATTTGATAACCTAAAGAAGAAACCCAGTCAATAAACTCATCTAGTTTAAAATCGAGATCCACTTTTTTCCTGCTTAATCTAAGAGCATATACCATCCCGATTAAAATTGATTCACCATGCGTAAAGTTTCCGTATCCCATTGAACTTTCCACTGCATGTCCAAGCGTATGACCAAAATTCAAAAAGGCACGAATGCCGTTTTCCTTCTCATCCTCTTCGACAATTTTAGCTTTAATGCCAATTCCTTTTGTAATCATTGTCAGGAATTGCTCATCCGTTAGATCATTCAAATCAACAATATTCGACTTTAACCATAGATAAAACTCATTATCTGCTATCAAGGAATGTTTAATGACTTCCGCAAAACCTGACCTTAATTCTTTAAGAGGCAAAGTTTTAAGAAATTCAAGATCATAAATGACCGCTTCAGGCTGATGAAAGGCCCCAATCATATTTTTCCCCAGCGGGTGATTGATGGCAACCTTGCCGCCCACTGCACTATCATGGGCGAGCAAAGTCGTCGGAACCTGTATAAATGGAATCCCTCTCATAAAAGTGGCCGCAACGAATCCAGCCAAGTCACCGACTGCACCACCGCCAAGGGCGATAATCAATGACTTGCGATTAATCTGATGGGATAAGCAGAAACTTTGGCATTCATAAAACACATCGAAAGTTTTAGCATGCTCCCCTTCTGGCACTACATGATGCAGGACCGGTTTTCCCGTCTTGATCAGAGCGTTTTTCACAGTTTCCAAGTGAAGTGCCGCCACTTTCTCATCAGTTATGATCAGAATCTTGTTTAGATGATTTAATTCGTGTGTTATTAATTCTGGCAATTCTTTTATTGCCCTCTTGCCAATTAAAACCGGATATTGCTTGGAAGCCGTTTTTATTTGGATGGATTCCATGATTTAAAACCCCTTTACTTCTTCCCGATATGATCTCATGTATTCTGCTAATTGCTCATACCGATCTGATGGGAATTGATCAATGATGGCAGCCGCCAGCTCCCATGCCACTACCGCCTCAGCAACTACCGCTGCAGCAGGAACCGCACAACTATCGGAACGTTCGACGCTTGCTTCAAACACTTCCTTCGTATCGATATCAACACTTTTCAAAGGTTTATATAAAGTCGGGATCGGCTTCATCACACCGCGTACAACTATCGGCATTCCAGTTGTCATACCGCCTTCAAAACCGCCAAGGCGATTGGTTTTTCGGTAATACCCCTGATCTTCGTCCCATGCGATTTCATCATGGACCTCACTGCCGAATAGATGGGCCGCTTCAAATCCAAGACCTATTTCCACACCTTTAAAAGCATTGATGCTCATTATCGCTGCGGCTAGTTTTGCATCAAGCTTCCGGTCATAATGCACATAACTTCCCACACCTACAGGCATTCCTTCTACAATGACTTCAACGATTCCGCCGATGGAATCTCCTTTTTGTTTCGCTTCATCAATTGCATCCTTCATCTGTTGCTCTACGTTTTTGTCAAAACATCTAACAGAAGATTCTTCCGTTACTTGTTGTAATTGCTGAATCGTTTCGTATTTTGGCGGTTCTGCCTTCACTCCGCCAATTTCCAAAACATGCGATGCCACTTCTATCCCCAATAAAGACAATAGCTTTTTAGCGACAGCACCTGCTGCCACCCTTACTGTCGTTTCACGGGCTGAAGAGCGTTCCAGAACATTTCTCAAATCGCGGTGCCCATATTTAATCCCGCCGTTCAAGTCGGCATGACCAGGACGGGGCCGGGTGATTTTACGTTTAATTTCTTCTGCTTCCTCTTCTGAAAGCCCTTCACTTCCCATAATCTTTGTCCAATGCTTCCAGTCATCGTTCTCAACCACCAAAGCAACCGGTGAACCGAGTGTGTAGCCATGTCTGATTCCCGAAGAAATGAATGCCTGATCTTTCTCGATCTGCATCCTTCTTCCACGTCCATGCCCTTTTTGCCGGCGCCCTAACTCTTGATTAATATCCTCATTCGATATCGGCATTCCTGCCGGTAATCCTTCAATGATAGTAGTCAGTTGCGGACCATGTGATTCTCCCGCTGTTAAATATCTCATCTTCCAGCCCCCTTTTAGCACTTTAAAGTGTATATGTATCAATATACCACAATTTTATGAAATATGGGTATATGTAAAACGTAAAAACCATATTGTTTGAATTTAATCACTTTTCTCTCTATTTTACAAGTACTTAAACATTTTCGATATAGTTTAATCTTTCAAATTTGAGTTCTACTGGATTTACCTTTTCACGACAAACGAAAAGGGACTGAATGATGTACAGAATCAGTCCCTTTTTATTCAAAGTATTTACTTTTTCTTATAAAAAAATGTGTCGACCGTTTCAAATTGATATTTTCCTGGGGTGAATATTTGCTCTGTACTTCCTACAAAAAAGATCCCGCCACTTTTTAGTGATGCACTGAATTTTTCATATAATAAATTTTTGGCTTCTTCAGTAAAATAAATTAAAACATTGCGGCAAACGATTAAATCGAACCCCCGTTCGAACCGATCAGCGAGAAGGTTTTGCTTTTTAAATGTCACCCTTCTCTTGATTTCATCATCGACACGATAAAACTCATCCCTTTTTTCAAAGTATTTCCTTTTGATTTCTTCAGGTACTTCATTTAAGGAACGTTCAGGATACATCCCCAATTTCGCTCGCGCCAATACATTTTCATCCAGATCCGTCGCCAATATCTCTATCTGGCTAAGTGGAACCAAATTGGATAATATCATTGCAATCGTATATGGTTCCTCGCCAGTTGAACAGGCTGCACTCCAAATTTTCAATTTTTTTTTGCTTGCTAATAATCCAGGAAGGATTTTACGCTCCAACACTTCCCATCTTTTCGCATTTCTATAAAATTCGGAAACATTGATTGTCATTCTATCCAAAAACTCATTTAAAACTCCGGAATTGGTTTGAATGTCTTTATAGTAATCACGAAATGAATGATACCCTCTTTTTTCATATAGAGTTGTTAGTCGCCTTTTCATTTGCCCTTCCTTATATAATGCCAAATCAATGCCTGTCAACATTTTGATATTACGAATAAACTCTTCATATTCTTGAGGCATTCCTACGACTCCCCTGCACATAATTATTTTAAGCGGTCCTTCCCTTTATATATCGGAGAGTGCCATATTTTCTTTAAACTAAAATAAATCCTCACCTTGCCGGAAAACTAAAAAAGCCATACAAAAAAAGCGGGTTCCATCGCATATGACGATGGAACCCGCTTTTTATAGAGTGATCGTATTAATTAATAAACCCACTCGCTTACAAGTTTAGAATACTCAACAATTTCTTCTTCTTTGAAGAATAAACCGATTTCACGTACAGCGCTTTCAGCTGAATCAGATCCGTGAATGATGTTTTTGCCGACAGTTACGGCAAAATCGCCACGAATTGTTGCTGCTGCTGCATCTTTAGGATTAGTCGCACCCATCATTTGACGTGCAGTAGCGATTACGTTTTCGCCTTCCCAAACCATTGCGAATACAGGACCTGAAGTAATGAAGTCCACTAATTCGCCAAAGAAAGGACGTTCTTTGTGCTCGCCATAGTGTTGCTCGGCCAATTCTTGAGAAATCACCATTAATTTTGCTCCTGCAAGAAGGAAGCCTTTCTTTTCAAAACGGGAAACGATTTCACCGATTAGATTGCGTTGAACGCCGTCAGGCTTAACCATTAAAAATGTTCTTTCCATGAATGTCACTCCTAATATGTATCATTGTTATTTGCCTATATAAGGCAATACTTTTAGAATATTACCATTGTTTGATGAGATTCGCAACTCCCATTATCAAAACTTTCTTTTTCCGATATTTTTCGCGATGTCCGATAGAGTTTTTCTAGCCTTAATGGCAGGAAGGCCTTTCAATTCAGTAAAAGCCTTTTCTAAATACATATCACTGATCCTCGCCGCCTGTTCAATGGCACCGGAAGTTTTTATCGCATTGATTATATGGGACATTTCGTCTTTTGGCGTATCTTCCCGAACCGTTTCGATAAGCTTTTTTAACTTTGGATCTTCCATAGCAATCAAAACGGGCAAAGTGATATTACCTTGAATCAAATCACTGCCGGCTGGTTTCCCAAGCTCTTCTTCCGAAGCCGTAAAATCCAATATATCATCGGTTATTTGATAGGACATACCGACATAATATCCGAATTTAAATAGCTTTTGATGGACCCTTTCTTCAACACCTGCTGAAATGGCTCCCAACTGGCAGCTGGATGCTATGAGCAATGCCGTTTTCCGTTTGATCCTTCTAAAGTATATCCGCCAATTCTGTTCGAAATTGTACTTATCTTTTATTTGTTCAATTTCCCCTAGACATAGTTCAACCATAGTATCAGCGAGAATTTGATGCGCAAGCGGAGACTCGATAACCGCCATCATTTCCAGTGCACGAGCAAAAATGAAGTCGCCTGTGTACATGGCGACACGATTATCCCATTTTGACTTAATGGTAGCCGATCCCCTGCGTAAATCCGCATCATCCACAACATCATCATGTACAAGGGAGGCCGTATGGATGAGTTCCAAAGTCGCTGCGACATGTTTTACGACATGAATATCATAGTTGCCAAACTTCGCACCCAATAGGACGAATACCGGACGGATCCGTTTTCCACCGGATTGCAGTAAATGCAGGGAAGCTTCCCTTAAAACCGTGGAATCCGCTTCAATTGCGGCTTCCAGCTCTTTTTCTATTAATTGCAAATCTGCATTCAAAAATGAATACATCATTTTAAATTTCATACATTCCACCCAGCTTTGTCCATTGCTATTCTGTTTATTTTGAAGGCTTGTACCCGAAATGTGTTGCTGCTACCCCACCGAAATGGGCCTTATAACTGACATTTTCCATTCCTGCCTGCTTAAACATGTTTTCAAGCTTTTTCATGCCTGGGAAATCCCGGGCTGATTCCTGCAGCCATGAGTATTCACTATAGCTTTTTGCGAATAATTTGCCGAACATGGGCATAATGAAACGGAAATAAAAATAATAGCCCTGTTTAAAGCCTAGCATCGTTGGCTGTGATGTATCCAGGCAAACGACCATTCCACCCGGCTTGGCTACACGGTTTAACTCTTTAAGCACTTGCATGTAATCAGGGACATTCCGCAGCCCGAAACCGATCGTGACATAGTCAAAGCTATTATCCTCAAAAGGAAGCTCCATTGCATTCCCATGCATTAAGGAGACTTGATCTAGATTGAGTTCGTTCACCTTTTGTTCGCCGATTTTCAGCATGTTCTTACTAAAATCCAGACCAACAACCTTTCCTTCTGGTCCTACTTCATTAGCAAGGGCAATGGTCCAGTCCGCTGTTCCACAGCATACATCCAGTGCATGGGCGCCTTTTGGGACATTCATGATGGCCATTGTAGCCTTACGCCATTTAAGATGCTGTTTAAAGCTGATGAGGGAATTCATCTTGTCATAATTTCCGTAGATCTTTTCAAAGACATGATGAACTTTTTGCTCTTTAGACTGCTCCATGTTTCACCCTTCTTTCACATATGAATTTGCTATACTCTCTGATTGTTCCAAGATGGCCTTCACTCTTTCCAGTAGCTCATCATCCAACTTTGCAAGCTTCCGCAACGAGCGCTCTACGGATTGCCTGGCATCCCACAGGCACTTGTCGAATTGGCTGCGTATCTGTTCTTCTTTTTCCGAAATGGGTACTTCCCCACCAATCGAGTCATCAAAAGGCATTTCCCTTAGGACATCAAAAACTATCGATTGACCCGACTTCATATAACTGCTCTTCTCAACATGCAACCGTTTTAAAAGCAATAGATCTTCCGATAGTTCCATCCAGGCAGGTTCACTATAGTAATCCCCCAGCTTATGAATCAGCGAAGCCTCGATCGCTTTTATCGTCATTAAAAGCGTTGGTACATCATTAATGGAACCTTGTTGGTAAAGGATGATTTTATTATCATTTATTTTTTTTATCGCGCTTGAAAGTATACGGATCATGTCAACATTACCTACACTGGCAAGCCCTTGATAATATAAGCCGCTATAGTAATCTCCGGCAAGCACTTGCAATTGACGATTTTTCAATACTTCTGGCGACTCGATTCCTTCACCCGAATTCGAGACGATCTCATGTGTATCCAGAGCTATTTGCACTAACATGGTTGAAATGATATATTGATTCCGTTTTTCGCTTGTAACGTCCAAATCGTTAAACAATCCCCAAAGCAATATCAGTTTATCTTCGTCCAAGCTTGGCTTTTGTATATACTTCAATAAATATGGATGTTGAGCTTTCGTTTCTATTAATCGTTTTAATTGCCTTATGTCGTCCGTTATGTTTAACAATTGAGATCACCCTTGCATCCCCGAAAGATAATTTTTTTCATACATATTGGTTTCTGTCTGTGTCAAATACACATTATTATACCATAAAAACAATCAGATGAAATGGTCAACGTTTATAAAATGAAACTTCCAAAAATAAGGAAACCATTGTCTTTTGCTCTTCAAAAAAATGGATGCGGGAAATTTACAGCTTGTTAAACCCATATCAGATGATTGATTTACTAATTAACCAGGCATTGAGACGCTATCATTTGTCAGGAGAATTCTTTTTGGAATCACTTTCTATCTCTCCGAATGGAGTATAGACCTTTGCATGGCCCCTGATTTTAATTGCCGAGGTATGCTCGGTGAATTGGGCGATCATCACCTCTCCCGAGTCAAGCTTTTCGGAGTGATGAAACTTGGTGTCCGTTCCCCTTGTCAACCCGATGACATTCACGCTATCCTCAATGGCTTTGATTACGACAAAATCATTCAGAATCTTTTTTTCATTCATTTTTCCTGCCCCCATGTTCTTAGTCTTTAATGAATGCCAGCACTTCAGCTCTAGTACGGTGATCCTTCGCAAACGTTCCCCTTACAGCTGAAGTCACTGTTTTAGATCCGGGTTTTTTTACACCGCGCATGGTCATGCACATATGTTCAGCCTCTACTACAACCATTACACCATGTGGCTCGAGCTTTTCCATTATCGAGTCAGCAACTGTAGAAGTGATGCGCTCTTGAAGTTGCGGACGCTTCGATACAGCCTCAACCGCCCGTGCCAATTTACTTAGGCCAGTCACTTTTCCGTTTTTCGGAATATATGCTACATGGGCTTTCCCGTAAAAAGGGACTAAATGATGTTCACATACTGAGTAAAACGGAATATCCTTTACAAGTACGAGTTCTTCATGGTCCTCCCCAAAAACAGTATCGAAATATTCCTTTGGATCCTGATTAAGTCCAGAAAAAATTTCTTCATACATTCTGGCTACACGGCTAGGAGTATCCAGCAGTCCTTCCCTCGTTGGGTCTTCCCCTACAGCTTCAAGAAGCATTTTAACCGCTTCTTCTAATTTGGCATGATCAACATTAGCCATTGTTTGTACCTCCTAAAAAATCAATAATATTATGTATTCAGATAAAAAATCCAAGGCGTTGCACCCGGATATCCATAATTACGATTATTAAAGCGACCCGTTCCCCCATACACTGACGCCCTTTAAAGGCAGTTTCGTCGGAAGCGGTATTCTGATGGTCATTTCCTTGTGGCGGATTTACCATCTGTTAGCGTTTCAAAAATATTCACTGTCTTTTATATTATCACAGATGGAAATTAAGAAGCAAAAAAAGGACCGCGTTTTCACGCGGCCCTTTTCGGTTAAGCACCCGTATGTAATGGTAGAATTACTTCACTGCATCTTTCAGCGCTTTACCGGGTTTGAAAGCTGGCACTTTGCTAGCTGCAATTTCGATTTCGTCACCAGTTTGTGGGTTACGGCCTTTACGAGCCGCACGTTCACGAACTTCAAAGTTACCAAAACCAATCAATTGGACTTTATCACCGTTTTTTAGAGCTTCTAAGATTGTATCAAAAACAGCATCAACAGCTTTTGTAGCGTCTTTCTTAGAAATTTCAGTTGCTGTAACAACTTCATTAATTAATTCTGTTTTGTTCATGCCATTCACCTCCTCCCAAAAGGGATCTTTATAAAAAATCATTATTACAACACTATAATAGTGATTTGATATTAGTTTCGGTCAAAAAATTTTCATTCCCTGGCAATCATGAATTACCAAGCCCGAATAATTTCCAAATAATTCATCCAGAAACCTATAAATAGGTTGAAATCGCTGTTATAACGCGTTTTCTGTATGTAGATTATCACAAATCCTATTAGCTTAGCAAGGGAATTCAAAAAATAATGGGAATCTTTTCATTAATAATTGTATATATTATAAATTTTGTCTTTCGCTATTCATCATTTCCCTTTTTTATAGAAATTAAACTTATTATATTGCTGAAAATCGCTTAACCACAGGGTTTTTAAAGATTATACTAAATAACGGCAGATCATTTCAAATATTAGCATTCATAAATGATATTTTTTCTGCGATCCTGCCGTTCATCCCATGCAAAAAGACCAATCCATAAATGGAGTTGGTCCAGCTTTTAAACGTTTTCTATAAGATGATGGCAATCAATCCCCCACTGCCCTCATTAATGATCCTCTCCAGTGTTTCTTTCAATTTATAGCGCGCATTGTCTGGCATCATCGCTAATTTCACTTGTATGCCTTCCCTTACATAAGAACTTAGGCTTCTCCCAAAAATATCGGAGTTCCAAATGGAAAGTGGATTGTCTTCGAAATCCTGCATCAGATACCGGACTAATTCCTCACTTTGCTTTTCCGTACCGATGATTGGCGAGAACTCGGATTCGACATCGACCTTGATCATATGGATGGAAGGAGCTACGGCTTTTAGCCTGACACCGAACCTGGCTCCCTGACGGATGATTTCCGGTTCATCAAGACTCATATCGTTAAGGGATGGGGCTGCAACACCATATCCAGTTTGTTTGACCATTCTTAATGCATCGGCCACCTGATCATATTCTGCTTTAGCATACGCAAAGTCCTGCATCAATGATAACAGATGATCCTTGCCCCGGATCTCTTCACCGACAATTTCCTTCAAGATATCATCATAGAGTTCATCAGGGGCGTATAGGTCTATTTCTGCAACACCCTGACCCATCTCAATGCCTGCAAGCGCGGCACGGTCAATGAACTCGAATTCATTGAAATGACCGACTACACGATCCACATCCCTCAGGCGTTTAATGTCCTTGACGGTCTCTTTAACCGCTTCCTGGTAACTTTCCCTCAACCAATGATCCTCGCGCAGAACCATTACCCAGCTCGGGAGATTAACATTGACCTCAAGGACAGGAAACTCGTACAGGGCCTCGCGCAGTACGCTATAAACATCCGATTCCCGCATTCCTTCGACACTCATGGCCAATACAGGGATATCATACTTTTCCTGCAGGGATTCCTTCAGTGCTACCGTATTCGGGTGGTGGGGCTGAACGGAATTGACAATCATGATAAAAGGTTTGCCAACCTCCTTCAATTCTTCGACAACCCTTTCCTCGGCCTCTAAATAATCACTTCGCGGAATTTCTCCTATCGATCCATCCGTCGTAACGACAACACCTAATGTGGAATGATCCTGAATTACTTTGCGAGTACCGATCTCAGCCGCTTCATTGAACGGAATCGGTTCTTCATACCAAGGCGTGTGAATCATGCGGGGACCATTTTCATCTTCATACCCTTTAGCCCCTGGTATTGTATAACCGACACAATCGACTAAACGGATGTTCACGTCGAGGCCTTCAGCTACTTGAATCGATGCTGCCTGATTCGGTACGAATTTTGGTTCCGTCGTCATGATAGTCTTTCCGGCTGCACTTTGAGGCAATTCATCCTGTGCCCTGGCACGGTCCGCTTCTGACGGTATATTCGGAATGACGACTAGCTCCATGAATTTTTTAATAAATGTGGATTTCCCTGTCCTGACGGCACCGACCACCCCCAAGTATATATCGCCACCGGTCCGTTCAGCTATATCTTTAAAAATATCTACCTTTTCCAAGGTATCCCCTCCCGAATTAGAGTTTTGGGATTTCGTTTATCCATTTGCATTTATTTAGGACATTATATATCTATGATGTTGTCCTAAAAATTTATTCCAATTATTTCCCTGGTTCAATCCCTTCCTCCACCAGAAATTTTATATAAGGGTTGTTATTTTAAAAGTAAGATGAAATAAAGATAAATGAAATAACCCTTCCCCTACAATATATTTTGCAGAAGAAGGGTTATGCCTATTTTGTAAGAAATATTGGATTATTTGTTTTTCCATCAATTGTATATGGCAATGAATAGGCGGGGACGAACTCCGAACTCTGAACCAGCAGTTTCCGGATATCTTCACCTGGCTTAATTTCCCCCTCATGCTTCTTCAATGCCTCAAGTAAATCCGGGGTATAATCAACAAAAATACTGCCTTGACCATCGACTACAAGATATAAGTCTTTTTGTGAAAATGGGCTCGTGACCGTCGGAGCTTCCTTCAGGCCCATTTTCTCATAATCAAGAGTGAAGACATTATCTGATAACCTTTCCTTAAATGGCGGATATCCGTTGCTTTGCTGATAAGCAGTCAATCTCAAGGAAACATCCTGAATCTTCTGCGCCATCCTGACATCCAACAGCTTTACGGTCGGATCCTTTTCAACATTTACGAGGATGTATTGAAAGACGCCTCCCGATTCAAAGGCATTGTCTGGAGGTTCAGCCATATACCTCGGTGAAATCTTAGAAAATTTTATGACATATTTTTGATAAATCGGTGTTTCAGCTTCTTTTGTAACGATGGGCAGTATGCCGCCTTCATCTTTCTGAAATTGGTCCACTGCACTTTGGACTGATTGTATTTGCTCTTTATAAGGCAGTTGGTTTTGCATTTTTTGCTTTTCCGGATATAAGCAGCCAGATAATGATACAGAGACGCATAATAAACATAATATTTTGAAAAAATTTCTCATCATTTCTCCTCACCTATCAAGTGGTTGGCCCGCTAAGAACAACGATAAGGATGATCAAGCCGGCCAGAATCATAAGTATGTATGCGATAATTGCTGTCAAGACTCTCCAAAAACCTTTTAATTTATAGCGGCTTAAGTAGATTAGAAATATAGAGATAACCATAAAGCCCATAGCTATAAAGGATATCCACATTTTTTGCAGAGCAGGTGTCATATTTTCATCACTCCTTTTTCCAGAAATTATTATAACATACCAAATTACGTTAAAGGAATTAAATCCTTGTCCAATCTGTGTAATTCTCGTTTTCATGACTCATTTTTCTTGAAAAAAATTTCTGAGGAGCAATTATAAAACAAAAATATGTAAGTAATCCCCATACCCTCTCCCTCCAATTCAAAAAAAAACAGCCCTAAGGCTGTTTTTCTGCTTACATAAATTAAGATTGCAGCGTCGGCAAGACTTCTTTAAACGCTTTAATGACTGTATCGACTTCATCCAACTTAATAGTCAATGACGGCTCAATCCTTATTGTTTTGGAATTAATGAGCGTACCTGCTACCAAGATGCCTTTATCAAAGAGGGCTTTTGAGAATTCATAACCCACTTCATCTTTATGGAACTCAATACCGATCATCAAACCTTGGCCGCGGATCTCCAAAACCTTATCTTTGTGCTCATCAGCCACTTCCCTTAACCCATTTAAGAAGTATTCACCAACTTCTGCAGCACGCTGCGGTAAGTTTTCTTCCAAAAGTACGTCGATTGTCGCAATGGCCGCAGCACAAGCTAGTGGATTTCCACCAAATGTCGTAGTGTGCATGAATGGATTGTCGAACCAGCTTTTAAACACTTTCTCATTGGCTACAACAGCTCCTGCAGGCATTACCCCGCCGCCAAATGCTTTTGCTAAACAAATAATGTCCGGAACAACATCATATAGCTCGGAAGCGAACATTTTACCAGTACGGCCCATTCCAGTTTGCACTTCATCCAATATTAATAACGCATCATATTCGTCACATAATGCCCGAACCTGCTTCAAATAACCTTGCGGAGGAAGGATGACCCCACCTTCACCCTGGATTGGCTCCAATAGTACAGCTGCAACATCTTCACCGACCAACGCACAACTTTCAAACGTTTTTCTCATCATATCCACATCACCAAAAGGTACATGACGCACACCTGGAATCAATGGAATGAACGGTTTTCTGAACATGCCTTTTGCCGTTGCCGATAGTGAACCAAGGCTTTTTCCATGAAATGATTTTGTCGTGGAAATGATCGTGTGTCGGTCACTGTACATTTTGGCCAGCTTAAGTGCAGCCTCCACGCTCTCGGTACCGCTATTCGTAAAGAACGAGTATTTTAGATCTCCCGGCGTGATTTCGGCAAGGATCTTGGCAAGCATTGCACGTAATGGATCAAGTAAGTCCTGACTATGAAGGGCTTGTCTTTGCAATTGATCGGTTACAGCCTTTACAACTTTAGGGTTACGGTGTCCTACATTATAAATACCAAATCCACCTAAACAATCAATATATTTTTTTCCATTTACATCCGTAAAACAGGAATCTTGATCAGACCACTCAACCGAAGCGAATTGTGTGTCTTTAGTGACCGTCTTGCGGTATTCCAAAAACCCTGGGTTTACATGCTCACGGAAATTCTCGACCGTTTCTTTTGTTACCCACTGTGCATCTTCTTTTGAAATTTCTTTTTGTTCGATTAATTGAAGCACTTTTTTAATATAATCTTGGGTTGCTGATTGTTTAGTTTGAGTGTTTTTACTTTCTACGTTAATTGACATTTTATAATCTCCTTTTTTTATAACTTTAGTGGATGGTTAATTAAGATTGCTTCTTTATGAAACTTTGATGCTTACCTCCCTTTTTTCTTATACCTATTAATCAAGCAAGAACCATGCCAAGTTAATTAACCAATAAAATCGCATTTCTTTTTGATAAATCCATCCGATTCTATGCAAATGTGCATAGCGTTATTTCACTTTGCATAATCATCTTGAAAATCATTAATAGCTCCCCTAATGCCGTCAATAAAAATAAAAGCCGTTGACAAGTGATTTGCATCACTTGCAACGGCTTTTATTCAAAATGCATTGTTTTCAATTTTCTTATTCTGTTCAGCTAACACTTTTTGATACTTCCTGCTCACTGACGATTGACTTATCCCGAGCGCTTTAGCCGCTTTGGTCGTGGTTTTATACTGTTTCATGGCAAGCATGATCAATTGTTCTTCGACATGATCCTGTGCTTCCTGCAGTGGAAGAATTCTCGTAATAATGGGTTTCGATTGTTTAAAGTCACTGCCCACAGGTATGAACCTTTGAATGAAGTCAGCATCGATCGTCTCTTCATCTGCAGAAACAACCAATCTTTCAATCATGTTCTGCAACTCACGAATGTTCCCCGGCCAGGTGTAGACTTCCAGTATATTTAATGCATCGGGGGAAAAGTGGTAATTCCGCTGATACCTTTCATTCAGTTTTTGCAGGAAATGAAAGGCTAGCGGCGGGATATCCTCCGGCCTCTCCCTTAAAGGGGGCACATGTATGGGGATGACGTTCAATCGATAGAATAAATCTTCTCTGAACGTGCCCATCTCGACCATTTTTTCCAGACTCTTATTCGTGGCTGCAACAATTTGAACATCAATGGAAATGGGCGTGGTGCTGCCGATCGGAATCACTTCCTGTTCCTGGAGGACCCGCAGCAGTTTGACTTGAAGGTGTATTGGCATGTCACCCACTTCATCAAGGAATAAAACACCTTTATTGGCCTGTTGAAAGTATCCTACCTTCCCATTTTTATCCGCTCCTGTAAAGGAACCCTTCGTATAACCAAACAATTCACTTTCGAGGAGGTTTTCCGGAATCGCCCCGCAATTTATCTTCAGGAAAGGCCGTTTAGATCGCCTGCCCATTTTATGAATGGCCTCGGCTATCACTTCTTTACCTACTCCCGACTCCCCATTGATTAATACAGTAGATGAAAAATGAGCGATTTTCTTGACTTGGCTGATTATCTGCTCCATTTTAGGACTTGCAAAAACCAACTCTTTATAAAATTGATCTTGTTTTTTGAAAGAGTCCAGTTCTTTCCTCATTTCATTTAATTCCGATTTCAATTGGGTCGTTTCCGTTATATCCCTTGATGCAATGACTATTCGATCTATATCGCCTTTTTCATTGAACACAGGAGTACCCACGGATAGGACTTTCTTATTCATTTTCGTATCCTGGACAACCGATACTTTCTTTTTTTGGTCAAGGACTAACCGGGTGACCGAAGGATTAAAAATCCCTTCATCTTCTAATTGCAAGAGATTTTTCCCTATATAATCTTTTAAGTCCTTCCCCCAGAATCCTGAGATGATGCTGTCACTATAGCGCAGCAGCTCTCCTTTTTGATTGACTACAAGTATTTCATCATAGATATTCGCCAAAATGGCATTCAAGTCTTTATTCGAGCTTTTTATCAATTCTATTTCCATGGCCATTTCCTCAACCATCGGTAAATCCTGAACGATGATGATCAGGCCTTCGACTTCTTTTTCATGGTTCAGAATCGGGCTATAGTCGACAAGCACACTCATGACATCAGTAATCTCCAACTGATTCAGAATACTGCTCCTGCTGGCAAACACGCTATGTATATGCTGCTTATTAAAGATGTTCGCAGCAGGTTCATTAATGACTTGATCAGAAGGCTTTTTTATCATCTTCAAGCCTGATTCATTAAAGTTCACGATATTTTTTTCTTTATCAGCCACAAAAATCCCCATAGGAATGGAGGTTAAAATCACATTAAGCAGGTCTAAATTTTGTTTGCTGTCCTGCTTGAATAATTCAGCTAATACATCTTCCCTTTTTACATAACCGGTTAGCAGGCCATCATCCGTTTTTATCAGTACGATAGGTTCACCGATAATTTGAAACAGATGCGGCAAGGAAATGTTAGGGTGCAATTTACAGACATTATCAATCGAAAAGGCATACTGTAAAAGCTGATCGACTGTCGTTATTTTTCCATTTAACGGGAGGTCATCCATGCGGATATACGCAAACACTTGATTCTCCTTCATAAGAAAGAAGAAAGGTTCCTGTATCTCATGAATTTTTTGGTCTGAAAATGTAGGCTGATCAATTGTTATAGTTATGAATGGTCTTATTTTATCATCCGGAATAGATAACACATTTTCACTCTCCTTTTGTAACCTAACCTATATTTTATCACAATTCTGAATTGCAAGATAAAAAATAACATGCACCATTACCCATTATCGATCATTTACCTTTATTCGTTCCACAACAAAAGGGTCCTTTAACGGACCCTTTTGACCTAAAAACATGGTATGCACCTTAGATTTATTTTATAAAGGACCGCTCACTTTTTCTTAGCCTTTATAGCATACCCTGCTTGTTATGATTCGAGGATGACCGTCCTCGCGCCTTGGGCGCTTTTTTATAAAGATAGGGAGGCTTCCACCATACCGTCATTACGGTTCCATACCTGTTTGCAAAGTTTTAAAACCACTATAAGAACTTAATGATCTTTGCTTTCAAAGGTTCTGCTACCGTCATTTCTCCTTGTCCCGTATGAAATATCACAGATGGATGAAACGATGAATATGACCTTGACAAAACGTCGAAATAATCAGTAAATTTAGCACCGATGCAAAATCGGGTACAGAAGTAATGCTGTAAAGAAAATGCGGAACAACAATTAATTGACCCATTCGAATGGATGGTTCATTCATCAGTATCGACTTACCTGCAAGAAAACAACCGGAATATGTATAAATAGATTTTTTCGTATACCCATATACCAAACCTGCCGAAGGAATGATCTTTCCATAACTGCACGCTGTGAAAAGCATCACCATAAAAGCAAGCCAGCAGGCTCCCGGAACCATACCAAGTGACATATTCTTGCTCATAAGTACTAGCACAAGTCGCTGACGCCATACGAAAATAGAACAACAGGCATGGGCATTAACGCCTTCTTCATTTTCCAATCAGCTATATAATAACCACCCTTGTTTCATGAATACAATAGCTTCACTGTGCTTTTTCAAAACGGAATAGCGGAGGGGATTCCGTAAACCATTTTGTCCGATACAGAAGATAGCCAATCCCAATTACCGCCCAGACAATCCCTAAAATCAATGAACTCATCTCGAGATTAAGCCAAAGGATGAAGACCGAAGCCGCGCCTAAAATCGGGGAAAGAATAGTTGAAAGAAATCCTTTAATCGTTCTGAAGCTTTTGTTTCTTATTGCGTGGACGATTACGCAAATATTCACGAAGGTAAAAGCGATTAAAGCCCCAAAGTTTATGAGGGAAGTGGCCGTAACCAAATCAAGGAATAAGGCAACCAATGATATGGACCCGACAAAAATGACATTAAAAAATGGCGTGTTATATTTGGGGTGGATAAAACCAAATAGTTTTTTCGGGATCATTTGGTCACGCCCCATGACATATAGCAACCTAGAAACACTAGCATGAGATGCAAGACCGGAGGCAAGTGTACCGCATAAGGTTCCTGCTAGAAAGAAAGCCTGAAATAACTTCCCGCCAACGAAAAGGGCAATTTCCGGAGAAGCTCCTTCAGGATCGCTAAAACGGGAAACATCCGGGAAAAATAACTGTGTAAAGAATGATGCCGTCACAAATAATCCCCCTCCGATAAGGGCAGTCAAAAAGATGGCCCGTGGTACCGTTTTGGATGGATTTGACGTTTCTTCCGATAAAGTAGTGACTGCGTCAAACCCCAAAAATGAAAAGCAAAGGATTGTAGCACCAGAAATGAGCGTCGACATTTCCAAATGTGGCCCGATGAATGGCTGAATCGACAAGACCTCTCCAGCGCCTTCTCCACCCATGACCCCTTTAACCACAAGTGCCACAAAAATAACGATGACCAACATTTGAAAAAATACAAGGAAGCTATTAAAGTTGGCCGCAAGATTAACATTGAATAAGTTAATGAATGTCATTAAAAGGACAAATGCCACCACCCATATCCACGGATATACTTCCGGAAAAAGAGCAGTTAAGTATATTTTTGTTAAAATGCCGTTCACCATCGGTAAAAATAAATAATCTAGTAAAGAAGACCACCCGACAAGGAAGCCTAAATGTGGATTAATCGTTTTTTGTGTGTAAGTATAGGATGAACCTGCCTGCGGATAGATTTTCACCATTTTTCCATAACTGGCTGCAGTAAACAACATCGCTGAAAGAGCAATGACATATGCGGTTGGCACATGCCCCCCCGTTTTTTCGGAAACTATGCCGAATGTATCAAAAACAACCATCGGCGTCATATATCCAACACCAAGCAATACGATATGCCATAAATTTAAAGACCTTTTCAGTTTACCTGTTTGCATGTATCATTCCCCTTCCTTTTTTAGCGAGAAAAGTAAACCAACTTTCCTCGCCTCCCTAATAATTTTTGGTCATATTATACTTCGCAATTTTCATACCAAAAAAAATAGTCGATTTTTAACCAAAAACAAGGAAATTTGTAGAATGTTTTATGCAATACTGAATAAACTATTCAAATATTCATAAATTAAATGAAATCCGATGATTTTTTGACCATAAAAAAAAAGCAGAAGATATCTGGATATCTTCTGCTCATTTGACTAAATCCCCCGTGCCGAGGTCAAATTACTAGTTTACTTTCGTTGCATTGTATGCTGATACACGGCAAGGCGCATCATCAAATGCCTAATTTAATGAAATTCTTTTATGAAAACCAACAAATTGGAGGTTAATCCTGCTGCCTGCTATCCAATATGTTATAAAGTTCTTCCATCTCATTCGTTTTTGAACGATTCATCAAAAGGTCAACAGCCTTTTTCACTTCTTCCCCATTGAATAAAACATCGTACAAGGCTTCTGTGATCGGCATGTTCACTTCGTACTTTTGGGCTAGTTGATAGGCAGCTTTAGTGGTTCTGACACCTTCAACGACCATACCCATGTTTTCCAAAACTTCTTCAAGCTTTTGCCCTTTACCAAGCATATTCCCAGCTCTCCAATTACGGGAATGAACGCTTGTACAAGTGACGATCAAGTCGCCAATCCCAGCTAAACCTGAAAACGTTAGTGGGTTAGCCCCCATGGCCACCCCTAAACGGGATATTTCAGCCAATCCCCGTGTCATTAATGCCGCCTTGGCATTGTCCCCATAGCCTAAACCATCCGTAATGCCGGCAGCCAAAGCAATGATGTTCTTCAATGCCCCTCCGATTTCAACACCAACCATGTCCGGATTTGTATATACACGGAAATTATTATTGATAAAGATGTCCTGAACCCTTTCGGCAGCCTTCATATTCTTTGAAGAAACGGCAACTGTTGTCGGGTGACGGAGACTTACTTCTTCAGCATGGCTCGGTCCTGAAAGAACCACTATATCCTTAAGCCATTCAGACGAAGAGACTTCTTCGATCATTTCCGATATACGAAGCAGTGAATCAGGTTCAATTCCCTTACTCACATGAACGATTGTCAATGGTTTATCATGAACCTCTTCAATCTGACCAAGCACTTCCCTGTAGGCTTTGGTCGGAACTGCCAAAATAATTATTTCAATCCCGGCCAGCGCTTCCTTAAGGGAAGAATAACCTTTAATCCCCATAGGCAATTCAATCCCAGGCAAGTATTTTTCATTCGTATGATTTTGATTTATTTCATTGATTTGTTTCTGATTATGTCCCCACAATCTCACTTCATGCTGGTTATCGGCGATTACGAGCGCTAAAGCAGTTCCCCAGCTCCCAGCTCCAATCACTGCGATACTTTCTTTATCTTTCACCATGATATAACCACCTTTACTATTTTCTCTGGCGTCCAAAAATTCGTATTGGTGTTCCTTCAAAACCAAAGGCATCCCTAATTCGATTTTCTAAAAATCTCTCATATGAGAAATGCAATAACTCTGGATCGTTAACGAATACAACGAAAGTTGGCGGCTTGATTGCTACCTGAGTCGTATAATAAATTTTCAAACGGTTGCCATTATGAGTCGGTGTCGGATTCATCGCAACCGCATCCATGACCACTTCATTCAAGACATTTGTCTGAACCCGGATAGCATGATTCTCACTAGCCTGATCAATGACCGGTATTAAGGTATGTGTCCGTTTTTTCGTTAAGGCTGAAAGATAAATGATTGGCGCATAATCCAAGAATAGGAAATGGGCACGGATCTTTTCTTCAAAATCCTTCATCGTTTTTTCATCTTTCTCGATGGCATCCCACTTATTGACGACGATGATGACAGCCCTACCCGCTTCATGGGCATATCCGGCAATTTTTTTATCCTGCTCACGAATACCTTCTTCTGCGTTCAGGACCACAAGAACAACGTCTGAACGCTCAATTGCCCTTAATGCACGAAGTACGCTATATTTTTCCGTACTTTCATACACTTTACCTTTTTTCCGCATCCCTGCTGTATCAATAATGACATACTCTTTGCCATTATATTTATAAGGAGAGTCAATCGCGTCGCGAGTCGTACCTTCAATATCACTTACAATGACACGTTCTTCACCTAACAATGCATTGACCAGAGATGACTTACCCACGTTCGGTCTTCCAATCAAACTGAATTTAATGACATCATCAGCATAATCCTGGCCGCTGAAATTAGGGAAATGTTTGGCCGCTTCATCCAGAAGGTCACCAAGACCAAGTCCATGAGACCCGGAGATCGGGAATGGATCCCCAAAACCTAACGCATAGAAATCATAAATTTGATCTTTCATTTCTGGGTTATCAACTTTATTTACTGCAAGGACAACTGGCTTTCTCGATTTATAGAGTATCTTAGCTACTTCTTCATCAGCAGCCGTTACCCCTTCACGACCATTCGTCATAAAAATTATCACATCAGCTTCGTCGATGGCAATTTCAGCCTGCTGGCGAATTTGTTCCAGGAACGGCTCGTCACCGATATCAATTCCACCTGTATCAATTATGTTAAAATCATGTGTCAACCATTCACCAGAACTATAAATCCTGTCCCGGGTTACTCCAGGAACGTCTTCGACAATCGAAACCCGTTCTCCAACTATTCTATTAAAGATTGTCGATTTTCCCACGTTCGGACGACCGACTATCGCAATTACCGGTTTTGGCATTGCTATTCACCCTTTCTGCTACTATATCTCTGTCAAAGTCACGAAATTCATGAATGCATTTATAACGGTTGCTTTGCATTATTGATTTTCATCATTTCCTTTTAAAGGAAAAGGCTGTATCCATCATCATTTAAAGGAATCTTTCATCAGTAAGAAAATCCTAACTGATGTTCAGTTAAACTCATCAAGTATTCACGGGCAGTTTGTCCACTTGACGCCCCGGTTCCTAATGTGACGTGAAGCAGAACCCCTACATGCACAAACTTGATTATAAACAGCCCAAAAAAATGAAGAAAGCTTCGACATACGGCTTCCTCTTAAATTGTTTAGAGCATTTTACGATTTATCTACAGACCTCTAACTATCCTATAGTAACAAATTTCTCGCGAATCAACAATGATTGTATGAATAAAAGCCTTCTAATTCCAATTGGTTCCAATTATACTTCTGCCTTTTGATAAAGCGGCTAATACCCCATATCATTTTTCACCATACTCTTCATTGATTAAAATTCTCTTTTCCTTGTTTCGATAAAAATTTCGATTGGGATATTAAATAAATGTATTGGCCAACCATTTCCAACATTCTCCACAATATGTTTGTGCCCAATACCAGAACTGCATTATCATGCCATGCGTAAGCAAGGGCCACATAAGGTAAAGAGTGGTAAGCAAGTAATCCAGAATATATGATATCTCCCATCATCAGCCCAATTAAAAGGACGAACAATCGATGTTTCCAATTTTTAAAAAGTAATAGGATAAGATAATTCAGGAAAATACACAAAAGATAAGAGGGCTTCATGATTAGCCATATCGGATCAAGTAAAGAAAATAGTTGAAAGCTGGCATAAGCGAGAGTGATAATAAGACTTCCGCTGATCAGTTCCATCATCTTGATGATTGATTTCTTCCTAATATATACACACAGTATAAAGAAAAGGTATGGACCGCTCAAATGAACGGAAACCAATGGAGTCTCCAATTTATAGCCCGCTAATACCATAACGGCTAATAGATGAAAAAGAAAATCAAAACGAAAGGGAACCGTTTTCGGAATAAAAAACATGCCAATGACCCAAACTATCCATGAAATCCAATAAAATATAATTCCATCCATGCAGTGTCCCCCTTTTAGGAACATTATGGCTGGTTTATTCAAAGTATAAACATAAAGCACGGCATTTAATGAGGAAAAACTTCCCCTTATCAATTAAAAGGAGGTGTGAACATGGGAAAAGATCGGCAAGAGAAGAAATTGAAAGAGAGTAAACGCGTGGAGTCTGACAGGGACCAATCACTGGGTCATAAAGGAGCAACAAGGATGGAAGGACCTGAAGAGGCACGAAAAAGGAATAGTTAAGTCTATCCCTAAACAAAAAGAAGCATCTCAATTTCGTTTCAATTGAGATGCTTCCTTTTTTGGTCATTCATTTAGCATATGCTGAACAATCAATGCCTCTTTGAGATAACCAATGATAGGTATTTCCTTTGATGACTAATTTCGATTTCCTTAGTTCTGGGATATTACCGCACCCGAGTGCAGTCATGATGACCTTCAAATCTTCATGTATGTAATGTATTTCTTTAATCAATTGTTCCAAGCCCAACTCTTTATAGATTTTGAGGAAATGTCCGGCCAACCCGACTCCTTTGGCTCCTAATGCCAGGCTTTTTGTAATTTCCAAAGGGCTTTGAATGCCACCAGACCCAATGACTGAAAGCTGTGGTGAAACATTAACGGCTTCGACAATCGAAGCGGCTGTCGGTATGCCCCATTCATTAAAATATCCGAGTATTTTTGCTCGTCTTTCATTCTCGATTTTAGCAAAATTCGTTCCGCCAAACCCGCCTACATCAATGATCGAAACACCCACGGAATGTAATTGCCGCGCCGTTTCCATACTCATCCCAAATCCAACCTCTTTTACGATGACAGGAATTCCGATCGTACTGTTGATTTTTTCTATTCTCGAAAGGGTACCCGCAAAATCCCTGTCCCCTTCAGGCATCGTCAATTCTTGAATGACGTTAATATGAATCTGAAGGGCATTGGCCCCGATCATTTCGCTTGCCCGCTTAGCCTGTTCGACTGTTGCTTCACCACCGAGATTACCAATCAACACACCATCAGGATTTTCCTTCCTTACAACTTTAAAAGAAGCTTGCTGGGCGGAATCCTTGATGGCTGCCATTTGCGATCCTACCGCCATGGCGATTCCTGTTTCCCGTGCCGCAATGGCTAGGTCACCATTCAATTTTTCGGTTTCAGGTCCTCCGCCTCCGGTCATGGCATTTATAAAAATTGGCGAACTTAATTCAAGTTCGCCAACTTCTGCTGTGAGGTTCACATTATTCAAGGAAATACCTGGTAAGCTTTGGTGAATAAACGAAATATCTTCTAGCCCGGTTTTATGTTGCTGTCCTGTCTTTAGCGCAAATTCTATATGATCTAATTTTCGTTGTTTTCTCTCCAAGGCCATCACCATTATTATTTTATTTTAGTTTTTTCAATTGATCACCGATCATTTCACCTAGCTGAAAGCCCTTCGATTCCTCTGGGAGCTCATAATCTGATGTGTTGTAATTGGACTGAGGTTCTTCAAGTTCCTTAATACTCAATGATAGACGTTGATCCGTTTCATTGACTTCCAGCACTTTCACTTTGACAGACTGGCCTTCTTTAAGTACTTCCTGCGGGGTGGCAATATGCTTGTGCGATATCTGTGAAATATGGACAAGTCCTTCTACCCCTGGAAAAATCTCCACGAAAGCACCGAAAGAAACAAGGCGTTTCACGGTACCTTCCAGTGTAGAGCCTTTGGCCGCTTTATCTGCAATTCCTGCCCAAGGTCCCGGAAGGGTATCCTTAATGGAAAGTGAAATCCTTTCATTATCACGATCGATGGATAGCACTTTCACCTGTACCTTATCCCCTTCGGAAACGACATCGGATGCCTTGTCGACATGCTGATGGGAAAGCTGGGAAATGTGGACAAGGCCGTCTACGCCCCCAATATCCACGAATGCACCAAAATCAGTAATCCTTTGGACCAAGCCCTCAAGCACTTGCCCGCTTTCAATCTTATCCAAAACGTTTGCTTTTTGCTTTTCCTTTTGGTCTTGGACCACTGCCCGATGTGAGAGGATTAAGCGATTCTTGTCTTTCTCAAGCTCAACGATCTTGAATGTTAAAGTTTTGTTTTTGTAATCAGAAAAGTCTTCAACGAAATAGTCTTCTACTAGAGAAGCTGGAACAAAACCACGTACGCCTAGATCTACAACGAGCCCGCCTTTGACGACATCTTTAACTTCTGCCTCAAATACGTCTCCATTTTCAAATTTCAATTCCAGGTCATCCCATGCTTTAAGAGCATCAATTTTACGTTTTGATAGAATGAGAGCTTCTTCTTCGACTTTAATGACTTCCAACTCCAATGCATCACCTTCCGAAACGGCATCTGACGCCTTTTCGACATGCAGGCTTGAAAGCTCACTGATGGGTATGATTCCATCCGTCTTGCTGTTTTCCACATCGACCATGACCTGTTTTTCTTCTACCTTTGAAACGGTTGCCCTAACTTGATCCCCAACTTTGTAATTGTTCACTTCTACCTGGTTCATATCTTCTGTCATTACTAACTCCTCCTTAACCCATGACTGATCAGCAAATTTCCTCTTCATCGGCCACATATTTTATTT
The DNA here is from genome assembly GCF_050269675.1 of Peribacillus sp. NPDC076916. Lineage (NCBI taxonomy): Bacteria > Bacillati > Bacillota > Bacilli > Caryophanales > Bacillaceae > Peribacillus > Peribacillus sp. NPDC076916. Next base: position 296,680 of record NZ_JBNNIU010000002.1, on the reverse strand, counting down.
AAAGTGGTTCAATAAAAACACTTTCCTAATAAAGATAAAAACAGTTTTTTTAGAGTAATAAAGTTATATTCCTTTTCATCTGCAATAAGGAACAATACCCTTATTTTATAAATTCTAACAAAATCAGAAAATTGTCAAGTATGAAGGACTATTTATGCTCGGAAATCAATTTCCGAATATGGTCCATGATGATTTTTGTAGCTTCATCAGCTGATATTTTCTGTTCGCGATATTCGGTAAAATTTATTGGAGGACCGTAAACGACTTTCAACGGACGCAAAAATTTATAAGGGCCGATGATTGCACACGGTATGATAACGGCATCAGAACGCAACGCGAAAAATCCAGCCCCCGCCAAACCTTCTCCCAATTCACCAGTTTTGCTTCTGGTTCCCTCTGGAAACAGACCAATCGCCTTGCCTTCCTTCAAAAGCTTCAAACCTTTTCTAAGGGATTCCCGATCGCTATTGCCCCGCTTCACGGGAAATGCATTTACTCTTGGTAATATACCCTTTAAAATAGGTGCTTGAAACAACTCTTCTTTCGCCATGAAATGGATATCCCTTGGAGATGTCATGCCAACTATGGGCGGATCCAGATTATCAATGTGATTGGCACAGATCAATACTCCGCCCTCTTTAGGGAAATGTTCCTTTCCGAGCGCTTTAACCCTAAACGAAGGCATTAAAATGCCTTTTACTACGTTCTTGGCAAATGTGTAAAAATCCAATGTCATCTTTTCCTCTCTTCTATTAAAGACATGATTCTTTCTGCAACTTCCTGAATCGATAATGAAGTCGTATCGATTTCGATAGCATCCGCCGCCTTTTTCAGTGGCGATACTTCGCGTTCGGAGTCCAGTTTGTCCCTTGTTGCGATTTCTTCCCTTAATTTTTCGATATCTGATGGAAAACCTTTCGATATATTTTCCTGATGCCTCCTCTGTGCCCTTTCATCCACAGAAGCGATTAGAAAAACCTTTACTTCGGCGTTCGGCAAAACATGCGTACCGATGTCCCTGCCATCCATGACGACACCGCCATTTTCACCAAAGATTTGCTGCCTGCGAACCAATTCTTCCCGGATACTCCGGTGCTTCGCCACTTCCGAAACGGAACCGGTCACTTCATTGTTCCTGATTTGGGCTGTCACGTCCTCATTATCCAAGAACACCAGCTGTCCGTTTTCACTAGGTCTTAATTCGATTTCAGTATTGATGAGAACTTTTGATAATGCTTGTTCATCATCAAGAAGAATCTTTTGATTAAGGGCCTTATAGGTAAGGGCCCTGTACATTGCTCCTGTATCCACATATATGTAATTGAACTTTTCTGCGACAATTTTAGCAACCGTGCTTTTTCCAGCAGCAGCTGGTCCATCGATTGCGACTGATAATTTTTTTTCCATAAATCCTCCCAAGAATCCTACAATCATGCTGATTATTTAGTACCCTTTCATTTTATCACAACTAACGGGAAAATCATTAATAAAAGGGATGTGCACTTTCAAAATAAACTTTGTTCTTTTTTTGATCGCTACAGCCATCAACGTTATTCTTTACCTGTAAATCTTCATACAAAAAAAGCGGATCACCGCTTTTACTTTTGGGTCCCATTGAATGTTTCAATGATTTTCGTATAATTATTGCTGGTGACACCTTCATACCTTGAGAGCTTGGTCAAATCAAAGATTTGATCCTCCCTGCTCAAAAGGAACTGGAAAACAAATAAGCAGGCCAATTGGATGATGATCACTTTAATTAATAGTCTTTCAAATGTTTTCATAAGCCGCACCCTCCATCCGTTTATATTAGCAGTATGGATGGAATCGCTGTTTTTCATTCAATCTTGTTAAACATACAAGCCTTTTTTCTTTAAATCCACCTGCTTTTCAAATATAAATCTCATTAATGTCTGTACATCCTTTTTTGCAGGTTCAAGAAATTGGACGTGCAGCAGCATATTTCCATGCTTTTTCTCCGTTACGCGAATGACTTTGCTTTTCAGCCTTAAATAATGAATCTCACCTGATTTTAACGTAAGCGCCACCCACAGGTATAATTGCGAAACCGATTGAATATCAGTGCCTTTTAAAAGCCTTATCGAAGCTCCGCCCGCACTGATATCCTCAGTTAATGCGCGAAAAGGGGAAAACTCGGAATGTTCTGGATGAATGGCTGTATCCAAGGTTACATCCAGGCGCACGTATTGCCTCCGTTGGATTTTCACAAACGTTCCTGATTCGGGCAGCAATAGCTGCATCATGGGTATTCTCCCTTTCACTTTTCCAAGCACTTCTGAATCGAATACATAAACTGCCTGCTCTTCATTGGTAAATGTGACGTTGAACTGTGCCCCATCCATGAGAAATGCAATTTTTCCAGTCCCGACATTGATGGGAAAGTCGGTATAGACATAACCCGGTCCCATTTCGACAACCATACAATTGAACTTTTCTTTCTGTTGAGAGTATTTCGGTTCAAGCATTAATATATCCCCAATTTTAACCATCATCATCCACGTCCTTTTTGATCGGAAGGAAACTGCATAATATTACCTGTTATTTTCCCAAATAATCCAATATTCATTTAATTTATTATGTCATGAAATAAGAAAAAGGGAAAGTGACTAAGCACATTTCCCTACAACCAATGATTCATGACAATAGTTTAAATTAAATTATATTCTCGTATACCGGTTCGGAATTCTTTAATTTTTCCACCTTTTCTTCTTGACCGGTATCTGCATTAATAAAAATACGGTAGGTATCATCTTTGATCGTACCGAGAAATTCATAACAAAGAACTTCTTCACCAATATCATTGATGATTAACGCCTTTCCTTCTTCCATTATTTTTACATTATTGTTGATTTTGTCTTTAGCTTCTTTCTCGGATATATTCGGATTCCCTATTTCCCTGGTTTTATGTGATTTTAAATACTCGTCGGCTGAAAACCCTATAACGGATCCATCATCCAATGCAATTTTGACCTTGACTGAATCTGGGTAAATCTTGACGCCATTTTCTGATGTTACGAAATTCAATAATGCGATATTATCGTATTGAGCACTCTCAAATAATTCAAGTGAACTGAAATCATGTTCCTTTAAAAATTCTTCGGCTTTTGTATAGGCTTGATTCAAATCAATATTTGTTTTGTTCACGTCCCTATTATTGATATACCAAATGGGGTAGCCGCCTTTTTTTGTCAAATCCATATTCAATTCGGTATCGGAATCTTTATCGAGGATGCTCACACTATAAAATCCAAAATCGGAACCCTTTCCGTTCTCTTCCACATTCACCTTCAAATTCTTGCTTTTTGAGTGTGCATAGTTTTTTGCCGTGGCAATTGCTTCTTTTTTTGTAATGGTTTTACCTTGCAAATTTTTGAAATTTTCATCCCTCTGTTGTGCAGAAGTAAAGGTCGGATTCATCTCATTCGTTTCCCCGTACCCAGATACTTTTTTCTCTACAGTCTTTAATCCATCGATGATCGTGTTATCAGAATTTTCTTTCCCTGATGCAAGAGCCATTTCGACATCCATCCATCTTAAATTGTTTTTAAGGACTAGATACTGCACTTTTCTTAACTCGCCCTGGATATCGCCTGCCTGTGTGTACAAGGATTGTAGAGTCGCATATTCCTTATCATTCAATGGTTCTTTTTCAAGGTCACGTACCGCTGTTTTATAACTGAAGTCCGCAATCTTGGATAAAAATTCCTCTGTCTTATTAAAAGGAAGCAAGGTCAATGGCAACTGCCCGACATCACTTTGGGCTTCTGAAGTGATACGCCAAACATCTGTTAAAGCCGGACTTAATGAATAACGTGAATTCATAGCCAAAGTACTGCCGACCTTATCATGCAATATATCCACTTGATAGCTTAAATCATGAAAGGCTCGCTGATACGTATTTTCCGCGTTGATTAATACTGCATTTTTTTCCTTATGCTCTTGATAGCCCCAGAATGCAGTTCCCGCAACAACTACAACAAGCAGGGCAATCACTATATTCCTGATCATTTTCCTTCACCTCTTTACTTACAAAAGATATGTTTTCCGATTCTTTTAATTTGTTCCCTTGACCAGATCCATTTACTTGTTGCTGTATCGGGATTAAAGTAATATTCTGCATTACCGCTTGGATCCCACCCGTTGATGGCGTCCACCACGGCTTCTTTCGCCCTTTCGTTCGGTGTCAGCCAAATCTGCCCATCCGCAACAGCCGTAAAGGCCCCAGGTTCAAAAATCACTCCCGAAATGGTATTAGGAAAGGCAGCACTTTCCACCCTATTCAGAATTACTGCTGCAACAGCAACCTGACCAGTATATGGCTCCCCTCGTGCCTCTCCATAAACGGCATTGGCCATCAGCTGAATATCGTTTTGAGAATATCCTCCTGGAAGATTGGCTGATGTCGTAGTTTTGGAAGGGGCCTTACCGGTAGCGGCCCCTCCGGAAGTAGATTTATTTCCTTTCGCTTTTACCTGTTTTTCAATGGGGACTCCCCCATAATAGGTGAACTCGTTCCCTTTATTGATCTGTTCGTGAACAAATTGTTTATTGAAATTAGACGCATTCGTCAACTTCTGTTTTGTTGTTGTACCCGCCAAACCATCGATTGGAAGCCCGTAATCTTGTTGAAAGTTTCGAAGTGCCCAATAAGTGCCCCATCCATAGGCTCCATCAATCTTTCCTTTATAGTAACCGATGTTTTGCAGGCGTGCCTGCAGCTCAATTACATCATCTCCAACCGCACCCTTTTGAATGACTTGGCCCGAAAAGGCATTTGTTCTTGTTTCCGGGTAAATTACGAAACAAATAGTTATACACGAAAACAGCAAAAGCCATTTCCATTTTGACGAAATTCCTTTCATCAAAAACACTCCTCTTTTTCTTGAATTAATGTAATTCTATTTTCTTCTTTACCGATCTTTTTATTCCCAACATAAAAAAAACGGAGCGGGCAAAATATGCCAGCACTCCGTTTTGATAGTATTCGTCATTTGCTAAGGTAATGATTTTGTGAAAGTTTTTTTGCGTGAAAGTCAGACAACAAACGTGCTTTCTTTACTTTTTTCATGCCTAACCACCATAGATAAACCATGAATGGCATAATAAAGTACACCCAAAATTTTTGGGAAACTAAAATATAATCGTAAACCCCATGTAACGAAATCGGTATAATCAATGCCAATAATAAATAGACCCTATTATTCGAAGCCGAAAATTTCGCCTTGCCCAAATAATATCCCATGATCACACCGAACAAAGCATGACTGGATACAGGTAGTACCGCCCTGAGAAAAGCGTGTTCCACCCCGTTGGCCAACAGGTACAAAATATTCTCCATTGTGGCGAATCCAAGGGAGACTGCAGCTCCGTAAACAATCCCATCATATGGCTCATCGAATGCCACATGCTGATAAATAACATAAATGAGTATGAACCACTTGAAGAATTCCTCAAGCAGTGCAGCCCATAAAAAAGCATTTGCTAAATCAGTATCCAGGATATGTTCGGTTTCGAGCACATACTGTATGAACATAATCGGCAATACAAGAAATACACCGAATAAAAATGTTTTGACCACAACCGATATCGGTTCGGTTTCATATTGATCTTTCAAATAGAAATAGCTCAGTAGCGCCAATCCTGGCGCAATAGCCGCTGACAACATGACCAGCATTAGCTGACCCTCTTTTCATCTTCTTTTCCTTAATCGTACCATGGAATGAAGAAAAACTGAATCCAAGAATCAAGTCTTCCAAATTTTATTTTATCCTTCAGTACTTAAAGAAGGTCTCATCTATATCGTTCTCGCTTGCCAGCATGACAGCTAACTTGATTCGAGCCTTCTTGCTGTCATAATCAGCACCTAATATCACACCGCGTTGTTTTAAATCAAATGCGCTGCCTTCATAATCATAAGCGGGGTAAACCTTTCCTTCTTCTGCACTTGTGGTCATGATGATCGTAATTCCTTTATCGATTGCAGCTTGTATGGAAGTAACCATTACAGGGGTAACTTGTCCCCTTCCTACACCCTCGAGCACAATTCCTTTCGCACCGTTTGCAACCGCAGCATCAATAAAGAGGCCATCAGCTCCTGTATGGCACTTGATGATATCCACCCTTGGGATAAGATTCTGAATATCATAACACTCCCTATGCAAAGGTTTTTGATAGATGCTGACGACATCATTGTCAATTATCCCCAAATACCCATAGCCAAAAGATTCGAACCCCTGCAAATTGGAAGCATGAACTTTTTTGACATACTTTGCAGAATAGATCCGCTCATTAAAAACGACCACTACACCAACATCCCTAATAAGATCACTTGCAGCGCATAAAATCGAATTCCTTAGATTGGAATATACATCTGTGCCCACCTCTTGAGGAGATCGTTGGGATCCGGTTAATACGATAGGTCGTTGATCCTTACTCGTGACATCAAGGAAATAAGCCGTTTCCTCAAGTGTATCCGTACCGTGGGTCACGACGATTCCCGTAACATCCGGATCCTCCAATTCCTTTTGAATGGCTGATTTAAGCTGTAGCATTTTCTCAAAGGACATGGACATGCTTGAAATCTGGAAAAGGTCAACCACTTTAACCTCAATATCTTTGGGCAATTCGCAAAGTGCTGCCAGCTCATGGCCAGTCAATGCACCAGAGGCCAACATACCATTCACAGTTTCTTTACTGGCAATAGTCCCACCAGTGGTTATTAATGATATTTTTTCCATACGGTCACTGCTCCTCATTTAAATAATTCACTTTTCTTTAACAGCCAAATGATAGGCAATCAATCCACCATGAAACCTGCCGTTCTCGATGAAGATTTCGTTCGCATTATTTCCGGCTGCCAGAACCCCTGCAATATAAAGACCCTTAACGTTCGTCTCCATCGTTTCCTCGTTATATGCGGGCCTTCCAGTCTCCTTATCAATAGTAATGCCCATTGATGCTAAAAAGGAATGGTCAGGATGGTAACCGGTCATTGCAAATACAAAATCATTTTTAATGACTTTTTCCTCATCCCCCACATGATAGATGACGCTGTCTTCCGTTATCCTGTCAACATTTGCATTAAATTCCATCTTGATGGTTCCATTGCGGACTAATGATTCAAATTCAGGAAGAATCCAAGGTTTGATACTTGGAGAGTAATCCGAGCCTCTATAAAGGACTGAAACCCTTGCACCTGATTTGACCAATTCCAGAGCTGCATCCACACTTGAGTTTTTGCCCCCGATGACTGCAACATCACAATTGAAGTAGGGATGGCCCTCCTTGAAGTAATGAAACACTTTAGGGAGCTGTTCACCCGGTATGCACATATAATTAGGATGATCATAGTAACCGGTCGATATGATCACATGCAAAGCTGTATACTCCCCTTTGGATGTCTTGACTAAAAACTTCCCATCTTCTCGTTTCTCCACCTTTTCCACTTTTTCGAATTTATTGACCCGCAATTCCTTCCTTCTGACTACCTCCCTATAATAGGCTAGCGCCTGATTGCGGACCGGTTTACGGTTTTCGATTATAAAAGCAATATCACCAATCTCAAGTTTTTCACTCGAACTGAAAAATGTTTGATGTGTCGGATAACGGTAAATGGAATCAACCACATTGCCTTTTTCAATGACCAAGGACTGTATTCCCACTTCTTTAAGAGCGATCGCAGCAGCCAATCCGCAAGGGCCCCCACCTATGATAATGACTTCTTCAACATTCATCTTTATTCCACTGCCTTTCCATGCACTATGTAATTCGTTCGTCTAAAAATAAAAACTCCTATCAATACATGATAGGAGTTTTTACAAATCATTTCAATGATAATGCAATGAACATGATTTTAACTATAAATCAATACTTGATTTGAATCTTTTAGATCCAACCACGGAAGCGAGAAGCTTCAGCCATTTTTCTTACGCCAATCATATAAGCTGCTAGACGCATATCAACACGTCTTGATTGTGCAAGTTCATAAATGTTATTAAAAGATTTTACAAGGATTTTTTCCAGCTTTTCGTCAACTTCTTCTTCAGACCAGTAATACCCTTGATTATTTTGTACCCATTCGAAGTAAGAAACCGTTACACCGCCCGCAGAAGCAAGGACATCAGGAACAAGCAGGATTCCGCGATCCGTTAGGATTTGTGTCGCTTCAATCGTTGTAGGTCCGTTAGCTGCTTCGACAACGATCGATGCTTTGATATCAGCAGCATTTTCTTCAGTGATTTGGTTTTCAATTGCAGCCGGAACTAAAATATCACATTCCAATTCAAGCAGTTCTTTATTTGAAATTGTGGTTTTAAACAATTTCGTTACAGTTCCGAAACTATCTCTCCGATCGAGAAGATAATCGATATCCAATCCTTCAGGATCATGAAGAGCACCATATGCATCAGAAATCCCAATAACTTTAGCACCTGCGTCATGCATGAATTTAGCTAAGAAACTACCTGCGTTACCAAAACCTTGAATGACTACCCGTGCACCTTTAATATCGATGCCGCGCTTCTTGGCAGCTTCATTGATACAAATCGTCACACCCTTGGCAGTGGCTGATTCACGGCCATGAGAACCACCAAGCACTAGCGGTTTACCCGTAATGAATCCTGGCGAGTTGAATTCATCCATACGGCTGTATTCATCCATCATCCAAGCCATGATTTGGGAATTCGTAAATACATCAGGTGCCGGGATATCTTTAGTCGGCCCCACGATTTGGCTAATTGCGCGAACATAGCCCCGGCTCAGCCTTTCAAGTTCACGGAATGACATATTACGAGGATCACAAACGATACCGCCTTTACCGCCGCCGTATGGCAAATCAACGATACCGCATTTCAAGCTCATCCAAATGGATAATGCCTTCACTTCACGTTCCGTTACATTCGGGTGAAAACGGATACCACCTTTTGTAGGCCCAACAGCATCATTATGCTGTGCACGGTAACCCGTGAAAATTTTAACCGAGCCATCATCCATGCGGACCGGTATCTTCACCGTTAATAAACGCAATGGTTCCTTCAACAGCTCAAAAACTTCTTCCGGGTAACCCAGCTTATCCAAAGCTTTATGTATTACAGTTTGGGTAGACCTCAATACGTCGTGTTTTTCTTCTTCATTTACATGGCTATTGCCTTTTGCCGATTCCATTGAAAGTACCTCCTAGAAAATCTCCATATATAAAATTATAATGTACAAATAGTCCTCTTCATGTGCTAGTATACACCTTCGTTACATTAATGCAAGAGTAAAAATGGGAATTTAAAAGTTGGAAATATTCTAAAAATGAAAACGTTATCATATCAACTGTTTTCTCACTCTTTTAGCGTATATTTTCTTCGGCGGAAAGTTGAGACAAAAAAGGCAAACCACATTGTTTTTACCATAATGTGGCTGCCTTTTCATCAGCTAAAATGTGTGAGCAAAACATGTATCGCTTCATTTTCTATTATACAAGTTCCATATTCATTGATGCGGCTTAGTGTCAATGTAGATGCATGGCCATACTCAGCAGCTAAAGATATGACCGTGTCATAGGTCGTGTCTTTAACATTTTCGATAAGCAAATAGTATCTTCCCTCAAAATGATAAAGAGTACTATTAAGCAATCCTTGAAAAGATAATCTACGACATAATTGGACGATATCTTCAAAGTCACTGAAAACATACAGGATATGGGGGAAGTCATCTATTTTCACTTGTAAATCCAAGAATTCCTCTTCGTCAGTCAATAATTCCTCTTCGTCCTTTGTCACAATGATTATCAACCCTTGTGCAGGCAAAGAGAAAATTTCAATTGCAATGGAGCCACTCATTTTAAAGCTGAGTTCTTCGCACGCTTCCTCGACCATATCCTGAAATAGCTTGTGGACCTTTAAGGAATTCCCTAAAATATCTTCTTTTGTTATGCCTCTATCAATTAAATCATCAAGGGTCAAAAAAATCTTGATTTTATTATTAGTTAATCGCTCCAGCTTCATAAAAAAATGCCCCCTGGTTACCATCTTCATACATCATATGAAGCCTTGGTCGCAGGGTGCATATCCATTATTTCTCTTAAGCAGGCCGCCCTTAACCTTTCAGCCATTCCTCCCATTTCGACTGCGTGTCCCCCATTAAAACTCCGCTGAAAGCCGTACGGTTTTCAGCGGAAATGAAGCTTAGCGCCGCACCGCCAAGACCCACCTTCAAATCCGGGAAATCCTTTATTAATGTTTCAACCAGCCTAAATGTTCCATCAAGATTCTCTTTCAGTGAACATGACATGAATAGGTAAGTAGGTTTTATGATGTTTAAAACGGCAAGAAGGTCATTATCAGCAATGGATTCACCTAAATAAATGGTTTCATACCCTTTCCTCTTCAAAAAAACGGTAAAGACCAACAGTCCAAATTCATGTTTTTCACCGGGAGCACAAACAGTAAGGGCTTTCGGCAGAAAACCATTAGTCGGAATGGTATGCATAACTGAACTGATCCTGGATTTCAGGATGTTCGAAGCAAAGTGTTCATGAGCAGAAGTAATTTCTCCCCTTTCCCACTTATCCCCAATCTGAACCAATATGGAGCCAAGTACATCAACTATGGTTTGTTCGATGGTATACATACTGAATGCTTGGCTTATCAGCATATGAGCTTTATTTTCATTGAAATTCAATAGAGCTTCGATTAATTCTTCCGATAACTTAATCGCTTGTTCATTCTTTCGGTTCGTTTCAGGAACTCCAGGAGCTAGAGTGCCAGTACTTTCGAGAAGTGAAACGGCTTGGCTTATTGTAAAACCTTGCTTTGTTTTATTGATGAGCCACTTAAGGATTTGCAGATGTTTTTCAGTATACAGACGGTGCCCCGATTCATTCCTGACAGGCTCGATAAATTTATAGCGCCTTTCCCAAGCCCTAAGGGTTCCCGACTGAATGTCCAGCAGTTTTGAAACTGCCTTTATATTATATTTACCTTCTTGCATGGTTTTACAAGGCCTCCAATAACTGTACGATCATTTGTTGAAATTATAGTGGATTTTTCATGGTCTGTAAAATTCCGATATGTTCGATTAATAGCAGCCTAATAGGTCTTTTCCTCAGCTTCGCCTATTTTAGTGTCTTTCCCCCTTTTCAGGGTGAAGAGGTGCGTTTCCGGCTTTGCCTCGAGCCTTAATGGCACTGCGCTTGTCCCATAACCATTACTCGTCATATATAAACAGTCCCCCTCTTTTTCAATGCTGCCGATCTGATAGGGCCCGAATCCGAATATACGAATCTGCCCGCCATGGGTGTGACCTGACAGGACAAGACTAATATGGTGTTCCGGGGTCAACTGTTTCTTGACCAATGGATTATGGCTCACCAAAATACGAAAGTCTTCATTCCCGCAATCCGACAAGGCAAGGTCAAGCCTATCACGTTCTTCCGATATATCATCAATGCCCAGAAGAGCGATTTTGCTGCCATTTTGAGACTCAAAAGAAACAGCTGTATTATCAAGGATTTTCACACCATGTTTCAAAAGAGTCGCATCCAGTTCATGGAAGTCTCCTTCATAATCATTATTACCCCAAACAAAATAAAGGGGACCAAGTTCTTTTAGTTTCAATATATTTTTTTCTACACGCTCTAAGGGAACACCGCTTTCCCTAATGTCACCGCCGATTATCACCAAATCTGCCTTGTCACGAGATTCCTCAATTAATTTATCCGCAACGATCCTCCGATGAAGATCGGATATAAAAAAGATCCGAACATCTCCAAAGCCTTCAGGAAAGTCTTTAAAATATAAGTCTTGATAAATCACCCTATCTTGCATAGCCGTACGCCACATGTAAATGATCGTGGCAAATGACAGCATAATGATGACTAAAAATAATCCAGATAACCATAACATCTAAGTTAAACCTTCTTTCCATCCTTATCCCAAACGTACTTTCATATAACCATAAAACCATATTACCCGCAATTAAATATGATTTAACGCGATCATCATTTATTTTCATGATATAAGTTAATATCATAATTCTTCTTCATCATTTCAAAAACCTTATGGCGGCTTTTCCATTCTTCCTCTTTTTCCCACAATTGCTTACTTTTATTAATGATTTCACAGCGTAGCAGTTGAAACTCCTTTTCAGCTTTATCAAGCTTTTTTTTAATTAATACCATATATCCATATAAACCAATTGCTGCAGCCAAAAAAAGAAAATGGCTAAAATGGTCGACGAAAACACTAAACATACTGAAAAAGGAATAGGAATAGGGTACAACGATATAAAAATATAGATAAATCATAAAAAGGGCAGCAACGATCATGGTTGCCCATAAGCTTTGAAGGTGCTTCTTTTTAAGTGCCTCGAATTTTTTCTTTCGATCCACGACATTCTGCAGCATTTGCTTTGTTGCTTGATCCGTTTTCTCATCCAATAAAATGATTGTCGATTCCATCGCATTTCCTCCTCTGCTCTTTCAAATCATGATATGAAAAAGCAGAGGAAAAAATGATAAAGTACCTGTCACGTTTACCTTTAAACTGAACTAAGTTCATACAATCTTAAAAAACACCCTGCCTATAAAGACAGAGTGCCATCGTTATTTCTTGATAGGAATTTTCAATACCTGACCTTTGGAAATTTCATTGCCATTCAGCCCATTCCACTCCCTGATCAGAGCAATCCCTTCCTGTGATTTGTAGTAATTCATGGAAATGCGAAATAATGTTTCTTCACCTTGAACAGTATGTAAGACAACTTTGTATCCCTCTTTATCCGGTTTCGCAGCTTGAACATTTTCGGAAGCCTTTTGCTTTTCTGTTTCTGCCTTCTTTGCTTTTTCATCAGCTATTTGCTGTGCTTTGGCTTTTTCCTCAGCTTCTCGCTGTGCTTTGGCTTTTTCCTCAGCTTCTCGCTGTGCTTTGGCCTTTTCGTCAGCTTCTTTCTGAGCTTTGGCTTTTTCCTCAGCTTCTTGCTGCGCTTTAGCTTTTTCCTTAGCTTCTTTCTGCGTTTTGGCTTTTTCCTCAGCTTCTTCTTTTTCTTTCTCCGCTTTAGCCTTTGCCGATTCTTTTTCATTTAAATCATCTGCAGTAGCTGTAGTTGGAATCGATTCCTCACTAAAGACGACTTGGTCACTTTTCACAACAGGTACAGGCCTACCCTGCAGATATGTATAAAGGGTGTAAAATCCAATTGGAAGTAAAATGAAAAATAATGCTAATAATTGTATCATTGGGAACTTCTTCACTTTACTTTTTTTCTTTTTATTCTGGTGGACTTTGCTCCGTTTGGGCAATGAGGACTTGGCCTTCTGACGTTCTATTCGCGAACGGAGTTCACCAGCCTGATCGTTTTCATTTTCATTCTTTTGCACTCGGCTCATTCAAGTCACCCCCTTTCTTGCTAAACCCTCTTTGCTTTTTGTTCCTGATTAAAATACCAAGGATAAAGTCAATTAAAAAGTGGGCTGTTATCGTCACGATGAGATTATCGGTCATTTCAAATAGAAAACCGATAAAGAAGCTCAAAACCAAAACATTTAAAAATAAAAACCAATTAAAAAGGTAACGATAATGAACGGCTGCAAAAATCAGGCTCGTAAGAAGCAAACCAAAATGTGTTTGCAGCACTCCGCGGAATAATACTTCTTCACTTATCGCAACCACTAAAGTTACGGCAAAAATCATCGGGTATGACAAATTACTGAAAATGCGTTCGTTAATACCTCCATCATCCTGATAGGATGATGGTGTCACTTTCATAAACAATATGTCAAATAACACGACAATGACTCCAGCGGGAATTCCAATTAGCAAAATGTTCAGGTCATCAAAGATAAATAAGTCGAAAAAAGCTGAACGGTCTTTAAATAAAATAATACCTAAAAAGATGGCTAACGTTAAGAGAATAATTTGCGTAAGAAACAAATTATATAGCAACTGTTTATCTGTAAGTTGTTTAATTATTTCAGCTTGCTTATTTTTCATTGCCATTTTCCTTCTTTAATAAGATATAAGCCAATTCCTTTTTCCAAGTGGAAAAGGAATTCACCGGATCCATCTTCACTTCCGGCCATACATCAGCCATTTTTTCGACATCCATCCCACAAATATCACAGCAGATGGGATTCACTTCCCGATGCATTTCTCCAAAGTAGTCCAGTATCCCTAAACGGCGACATTCCTGGGCATATATCCAGTGAAGGAATTTATACAACTTTTCCTGATTCCTTGATTTTCTCTTTTGACAATACTCTTTCATCTCTTCCATTTGATCTAGGTTATTGCCCGTGATAAGCTGCGTAAAAAAACGGAGCTGGGTTTCGTTCAACGAAAAGGATTGAGACAGCTGATCTTTTTCCGTGAGGGTCAAATTCGCCATATTTTTGTGTGATGCATTAAGGAAAGAACATACACCATCGATTTGCGAATCCGTAGGCAACTGTTGCTCCATCAAATGCAGGGGAAGCCCTTCATCCCCTTCGCTATATAATAAGACAGCCACACTTTGTTTCCGATCTCGTCCCGCCCTGCCTATCTCCTGAAGATACCCTTCCATCGTGGACGGGATATGAAAATGGACAACATATCTGACATCCGATTTATTCACACCCATTCCAAAAGCACTTGTCGCACATATAATTTTCAACTGGCCGGAAATGAATTGCTGCTGAATGAGCATCCTTTGCTCCTGTTCCATTCCACCGTGATAATAATTGACACTATCGATCCCGTTATCCTGTAAAAACCCAGTGACTGATTCCGCCACTTTTTTAGAGGAAAAATAAATAATTCCGCTTCCGGTAAATTTCTTGACAAGTTCCAGCACACGGGCTAGCTTCTCATCGTAGCTGAACATCCGCTCGACAATAATTGCAATATTTTCCCGATCAACAGATGAGACAATTTCCTTGGCCTGCCCAATGTTGAGTTTACCAACGATGTCCCTCCGGACCTCATCGGTTGCAGTTGCCGTCAGGGCAAGAGTCAACGGATTGTTCAATTCACGCCTCACTTCTCCTAAATTCAAATAATCCGGACGGAAATCATACCCCCATTGGGAGATGCAATGTGCTTCATCTATGACGAATAAACCTATGTCTATGGATTTCAAGGATTTTATCACTCCGTCCAGGCTTAGCATTTCAGGGGATAAAAAGATAAAACGATAACTATGTAACCGGTCAAAAGCTTTCCTTTTTTGATTTAGCGTCAAAAAAGAGTTGAGGGTCAACACACTTTTTTCGCCGCTCATCTTCAGCTGATCTGCTTGATCCTGCATTAAAGATAATAACGGGGAAACAATTAGAACAGTCTTATTTAAGAGATAAGCAGGCAGCTGGTAACATAATGATTTACCTGATCCGGTTGGGAGCATCGCTAAGGTATGACGGCCGGACATCAATGATTCAACCACTTCCTTTTGTCCAGGGCGGAATTCATTAAATCCGAATTTTTCTTTGAGGACCCGTTCTATGTTCATCATCACTCACCTATTTTCGCAAGTACAAGTCTTATTTGGAAAAAGCTTATTTGTTTATTATCGACCATTTGCTTGATTGCTTTAAGCTTTTTCGTACCAAGTTCCTTAATAGCTTCAGCAATGTCCCTCTCATCCTCGATAGTTACATAATCGGAAATCGGAAAATCTTTTTCCGATAAGACAATTTCCACGAGGTGATCTTCGATGGTGTTGACCTTCAATCTGCGGATTCCAGCTATTTCATCCAGATTTTTCCCTTCCTGGATGTATCGTAAAGTTGTTTTTGTGGATTGTGTCAATTGAGGATTCCCACTACTTTTCCAATCATTGGTTAATGATGACAAGAGCGGGTAATCCTTTCCCGATTCCATTTCTGCAAGCATTTGATGCAATGTGTCAAGAAATGTAAAGCGAACATACTCTTCTTCTATCTCTTTCCTTTTTGCAATCTGTTCAAACGTAAGTCCAATCCTGTTTATTCCGGTTAACCTCAATATGAAAATGTCTCGTTTCATATCACTTTGACTTTCTAAAAGGAATACCAGTTCATCATATAGATGTTGGGCAATCACCGCTCGATCCTGACGATTGACATGTAAAAATTCCTTTACGAAGTATTGGATTTTGGGATTTCGTTGAATCGGATAAAAACGTCTTTCATTGTGGACAATATGGGATATGGTTTGAATGAGTAAGTTTAACCTTCCCCAGAAAACCGGGGTTATATTGTTATACTTCCAACCATTTATATACGCCGGAAAAGGATATTTTTTAAAGTAATCGCCTAACATTCCCTCACCTTGCATACTAATTTCATACGCATCTGATTTATCCGTTAAATCAATCATCTCATGCTTAAGTAAATGTTCAATGTTTTGATTTAATTGCTGACGGGTAAATCGGGGTATTGTCCCAAAAATATCCGTTAAGCCGAATAAATGGGCATCCTGGATTGTTTGTGACGATTTCTTACCCTGAAGCATATGGTATATAGCATAAATGGAACGTTCGCCTTGAAATTTTTTTATCGCATATAGAATGATGGCCTGTAGATAATTATTCATGGGACTCACATCCTTGTTTCATTTAACCAATAACCCCATTGTAACAAAAAACTGCAAAAATCGCCGTTATTATTGATGAATACAAGGAAAAATATGTGACTAAATGACGAACCATGGAAAGAACCAAGTTAATAATTTCGATGCTTTTCGTTGACATTCAGCTACATGATAGTTATTATCAATACAATTTCTATTGAAAAGTTTGGCATTCGGTCTTACAATAAGAAAGAGATAATAATCTGAAATAAAAAGATTATCAGTTGTTAATCAACTTAGGAGGGGTTATATTCATGGCTAAATTTACTATTGTGGATAAAGAAACATGCATAGCTTGTGGAGCTTGCGGAGCAGCCGCACCAGATATATATGATTATGATGACGAAGGGATTGCATTTGTTACCCTTGACGATAACGAGGGAATCGTTGAAATTCCAGATGTACTTATAGACGACATGATGGATGCATTTGAAGGATGCCCAACGGATTCCATTAAAGTTGCTGACGAAGCATTTGACGGAGACGCACTAAAATTCGAATAACGGTACAAGCCATTTTCTATCGAGAATGGCTTTTTCTTTTGTCTCATACAAAAAAAACAAACATAAAAAAACAACCGAATATGGATATCCGGTTGTTTTTTCATTTCTATCGTCAATGCCGTTAAGCATTTTTATATAATGTTTGTTTATTGATCCATGTCTGTAATTTAATGAACAGCAACATGAATACAGATGTGATGAGCACGCCTTTAATCACGTTGAAAGGCAAGATTGCCGTCGTAACGAACTTTCTTGACTCTGGCGCCGACATTGCATCCCATCCCATAAAGAAGGTATATGCCGGTAAAAAGACAAAATAGTTTAAAACACTCATGAATACTGCCATGGAAACCGTCCCCGCAAGTAAAGCGAACGTCATCCCTTTTTTTGAATTGATTTTCTTAAATACATAATAAGTTGGCAAGACAAACAGTATTCCGGCTATGAAGTTAGCGATATGCCCCACAGGTACAGCAGTCATGGTCCCAGTCATGACTAAATCCAAAAGGTTTTTAATGAACTCGACTAGAATTCCAGCCATCGGACCGAAAATCAATGCCGCCATCAGTGCTGGTATGTCGCTAAAATCGACATTGAGAAAAGGCGGGAATCCCGGAAACGGGAAATTTAAAAGCATCAATAAATAAGAAATGCTTCCCATCATCGCAAGTGTGACCGTTTTTTTCACTTTGTTCTTATTCATAGTTCTCTCTCCTTCTTTTCCGATCTACCTGAAAAAGAGGTTTGGGTTCCAAAATATGCTGATGCTCAATAAAAAACCTTTAATTCCAATAGAATTAAAGGGATAAATTAAAGGCTGCATCAAACAAACGTTCAGCAAATAACTGTTGAAACGCACTCAGGAACCTCCATCTTCTCCCATCCAGACTATACTGTCGGCTTTGGAATCACACCAAATCCTGCCTTGTAAGGCTCGCGGGCTTAGAAGAAGAAATTCCTTCATCACCGCCGGTGGGGAATTACGCCCCGCCCCGAAGATAGACCTATAAAATTTTTATACTTCCCATTATATCTGAAATTCCTTTTTTTTGATAGCATTTTCTCTCGATTAATGCATTTAGGATGAATATCGATCGTAAGCAATGAATGGTTTAAAACAAATAAGCGAAAATTTTTTTATATTATGCAAAAGAAGACGAAGCCATTTATATCACGATATTAATCAAAAAATCAGATGAAAAATCCTGTTATTAAGCGCTTACATCCAGATAAGCCAAATTGACATAATCAGCATTTCAATTGTAAAATTAACTGAAATTTAAGATAATTCTTTTCCCTAGGAAGGTGTTTAGACGTGTATCGGATTTTAGTAGCAGACGCCATTAAACCAGAAGGACTTGGACCGCTATCAGAGGCATCCAATATTCATCTCATTCAGAAAACCGTAGAGGAAGCTGCAAACGAACTAGATCGGATCGATGCAATTCTTGTGAGAAGTGCAACGAAGGTTTCGGAAGATTTAATGAACCGTATGCCGCAATTAAAAATTATAGCACGCGCTGGTGTCGGTGTTGATAACATAGACATCCCGGCAGCGACAAAACGCGGGATTGTCGTGGTTAATGCACCTGACGGCAATACCATTTCAACAGCTGAACATACATTTGCGATGATGGCTTCATTAATGCGCCACATTCCGCAAGCTTATGCTTCACTGAAGAATGGGGAGTGGAAACGTTCTTCATATACGGGAACTGAACTTCGCGGTAAAACATTAGGTATAGTTGGCTTTGGACGTATCGGAGGGGAAATTGCAAAACGTGCTAAAGTGTTTGGCATGGATGTCATTGTCTATGATCCGTACCTGACAGTCGATCGTGCAAAGAAAATGTCCGTAACGGCCCTGCCGTTAGATGAATTGCTTCCTAAAGCAGACATCATTACAGTTCATACACCACTAACGAATGATACTAGAGGATTAATCAATAAAGAAAAACTGCTTACCTGTAAAAAGGGGGTTTATGTACTAAACTGCGCCCGTGGTGGAATTCTGGACGAAGATGATTTATATGAAATGTTAGTCGAAGGACATGTTGCAGGGGCGGCACTGGACGTTTTCGTCGAAGAACCTCCACTTGGCCATAAACTGCTTGAACTGGATAGCGTCATTGCTACACCGCACCTTGGTGCTTCCACGAAAGAAGCCCAATTAAATGTTGCGGTACAGGTTGCCCAGGAAGTATTGACCTATTTTGAAGGAAACCCAGTCTCAAGTTCAATCAACCTTCCATCCATATCTAAAGAAGTGTTTGAAAAGGTACAGCCTTTCTATCAACTTGTTCGGCAAATGGGATCCATTGCTTCTCAGTGCATGAATGAAGGCATTCAGGAAATCTCCGTTACGTATGCAGGAGAATCATTGGATTTCGATACAGCGATTCTTACAAAAAGTCTAATCTCTGGCTTTTTCAGATTAAGAGTCGATGCATCAGTCAATGAAGTGAATGCCTTGTTGATCGCAAAAGAGCATGGCATAACCGTTGGTGAAAAAATCTCTACGGATTCTTTAGGTTACTCGAATTTGATCAGCCTTAAAGTAAAAGGTGACAACCGTGAATTAACAATCAGTGGAACCTATATCGAAAATTACGGTTCTCGAATTGTAAGTTTGAATGGTTTCAAAATCGACTTTCAACCAGAATCGAATTTACTTTATATCCAGCATACCGATAAACCTGGGGTAATCGGTAACGTAGGTAAGGTCCTAGGTGATCACGATGTGAATATCGCAACCATGCAGGTTGGCCGAAAAGAAGCTGGCGGTGAAGCCATCATGGTTTTGAGCTTTGATTTACCATTAGAAGACAACATGAAACAATATTTAATGGAAACAGAAGAAATTACATTCATGGCCCGCATTTCATTATAAATAGAAAAAAGTGCCCGTCCAGAACGGGCACTTTTTCTGTGAATGCAAGAGGCTTTTGCCAACCATAGACCGGGTGTTTTATCACACCTCAATTCACTTGGTTCGGTGCTTTGGGTACCAATATGTCTTCAGTTAAATTCAGCTGGCCTACCTCTTCAATGGGAGCATTTTCAAACTTCACTTTTTCAAAACCAAAATCCTTGGCAATGAAGAGTATGGCTTCTAAAGCTTGAAGGGATTCCTTACTATTTTCAATGGCAACTTGATCTGATAATTGAATGATCACAAGATTTCCATTAGAGCTTATCCTTTCCCATTTCAGGTCATGCGGGATTGCAGGTGAAATTCCTTCGATGTCCGCCTCCCCTTTTCCTGCTTGCAGCGCCTCCTCAAAGTCCTGATAACCCATATTGCTTGGAACAAGGAACCTTGGGGAGGACTCATCCTTTTGGTAAAGAAAGTATGTGCGATTTTTTTGATGAGGTATATCCACCTCTTTTAAATAACCTGCGTGCGCAAACATGGCACCTTGCTTACCATCTGTAGAAAATGTCATTTTCTCTATATTGTTATAGGAAAGCGTTTCCTCCATCGAATGGAGAAAAAGTGTATCTTCATCCAATAGTCGGCTTTTTTCTTGAAAATCAATATGAGCAGTGGTCATATCGTTTCCTTGGCTGATTTTTATATCAAGTGGAAAATAGTCAGATAGCCCATATTGCTCTTCATCCATATCGGACATTTGATTAACTAACTGATTCAGTTTATCACTTTCGTCATAATGTTTGAGTTTAATCGAAATGGGAACGATGAAATTCATTTGATCATCTGGAACACCCATCGTTATGATCGATGCATTTTTAAGGTCATCTTGATAGATCGCTTGTGTAAATGTTTTTTCCTTTTCCCCTTTTCGGGGTTCCATTTCTGAAACCTTTTCTTTAGATTCGATTTCCGCTTGCTTACTCGAAGGCTTTTGATTATCCTGTCTATCCGCTGAATGATTTTCTTTGTTACTCGCATCCTGGCGTTCAAGATCTGCCATTCCCTTATTTTCAGATAGAGATAATTTCCCACTACTGCCGCTGTCCTCATGACTTGTCGTTCCTTTTTTTTCAATAATTAAAGATGATGCCAAAACAACCATTAAGAATAAGGAGGCAACACCCGCAAATAGAGGTATCCAGTGTTTCTTTTTCTTCTTAACATTTATTCTAGCAAACACCTCTGCCTTGGTTCGGTCATCTTTTAATTTCGGAAGCTGGCGCAGCAAGTCTTCAATTTCGCTTTCTTTCCAACGGGATCTTCTCAATGCGGTGGCCCTCCTTTCCTGATAAATCTTCCATCAACTTTTTAATAGCCTTCAAAGCACGGTGCTGGGTCGTTTTTACCTTACTTTCACTCCAATTCAGTACTTCAGCAGTTTCCGTAATGGACAATCCCTGAATATATCGTAAAATGATGACGGATCTTTGATTCGTGGTACACCGGTTTAAGCAATGATAAATATCTTGGATTTCATCGTTCATGATAGCCACTTCTTCCGGAATGGGCTCTTTATCTTTTATCAATTGCCTATCCCAATCAAAGTTAGGGAAGATTTTATCTTTCCACCCTTTTTGTTTCCGAAAGTAATCAATCGTCACATTTCTTGCAATCGAGTACATCCACGTTTTTTCACTGCTTTTTCCTTCGAAGCGTTCATAGGCCTTCATCACCCGTATATATACTTCCTGAACTAGGTCCTCCGCCGTTTCTCGATTTTTAGTCATATAAAAAATGAATTGATATATTTCCTGATGATATTTTTCATAAAGATCGTGGAAAACGGAATCCATCATTTCCCCACTTCCGTTCATAAATATAGTCGTCAATCCAAAACAAAAGTTACATACTTCGGCTTTAATCTTATTATAAAATTCCGTTAATTTCCATATATCAAGGACTTCTTATTTTGTTTCCTAAAAAAAAACAAAGACAAGTTGGAAAGAAATCCAATTGCCTTTGTTTTCTCAGTTCCTTATGAAACAAGATTTTTTGGCAAGCCACCCGTCATTCAGCATTTTCCAAAATTCGAGGCAGGATAAAGCTGAACGTCGTCCCTTTATTAGGTAAACTGTTTACCGAAATGAAGCCATCATGGGCATTGATTATATTTTTTACGATTGCCAAACCCAAACCGGTGCCCGAACGGCCGCGGGTCCTTGCTTTATCCGCTTTATAAAACCTCTCGAATACAAAAGGCAAATCTTCTTCGGGAATTCCAGATCCAGAGTCCCTCACATCAATGATCAGTCCCCTTCGATCACTTGTCCTCTGAATGACATCAATGTTACCGCCCGGAGGAGTATGACGAATCGCATTATCAATTAAATTGGTCAAAACCTGTTCAATGCGGTCCGGATCGAAGTGCCATTGAATTTGATCGTCTTGCATACTGGCTGATATGGTGATTCCCTTTTCTTTAGCCAGCCCGGAAAACTTACTTGTGATCCTCTTTAAATAAGGAGAAATAGGTACGCATTCATAGCTAAGGTTCATTTTACCCGATTCCAATTTAGCTAGATCGAGGAGATCGTTGACTAAACGGCCCATTCTCAAAGACTCATCATAGATGATGCGGGCCATTTCCACCTTTTCCTCTTCACTGCTCGCAATGTCATCTACGATCGCTTCACTATATCCTTGCAACATTGAAATCGGCGTTCTTAACTCATGTGAGACATTCGCTATGAAATCAGTCCTAAGTTTGTCCATACGTCTTTCATCGCTCATATCCCGTATGATGGCCACTGCTCCCCTAATATTGTCGGCATTTGTATATAGCGGACTGACAATGAATCCCCAATCGCGGCCCTGCAAAGTAATTTCACCGACTTGCTCCTTATCGAAGGACTCTGATTCATCAAAAAGATTCATCAAAACCAATGGGACATTGACATTATCTTCCCGGTTATAGCCCTTTTCAAAGTACCAGGATTGCAGAAACCTTTCTGCTGGCGGATTCGTTTCAAGAATTGTGCCATCTTTATTGAAGGTAATGACCCCATCTGCCATACTGCTAAGAATGCTAGAGAGATGTTCCTTTTCCTGACTAAGTGCATTCATATTGAATTTCAGCTGTTTTCTCATCTGGTTAAACGCTATGGCAAGTTCACCGATCTCATCTTGAGTCAAGATGGGAACCTTTGTATCAAATTTCCCCCGGGCAATCGCTAGTGCGGCTTCCCTCATCTTCACCAATGGTGCATTGATTCTTGTAGATAAAAAGAAAGCAAAAATCGTTGTCAAAATAATGGCGATGCCTGCTGCCAATAATATGAACTGTGTAGTCGATTTTGTGGTTTCTTCCATGGACTCCAACGATTGAAATAGGAAAACTTCATCCTGTTCCCCATTCAATTCAAGTGGAATGCCTACTACGATTGCGGACAATTCCTTATTGTCTGCATCATCGGATAGCGCCATTTCCTTTTTCACAGTCTTTCTTTCCGTAAAAACCTTGATCAATTCGGAATCATTTTTAATGAGTTCCGGCGTGATTTCGAACTCATTTTCCCCTCCGATTGATGAGAATACCATTTTGTCATCATTAAGAATGATCATTTTCGTTTCATTGCCTATTAATTCCGAAGCTATTTGTAAAACCTCATTGCTGGACCCCTGGTGTTCATTCGTTACCTTAATGATTTGTTCAGCGGTTTTGGTTAAATCATTTTCAATATTTTCAATCTGGAAATTCTCAAAGAATTCGACTAGCAGAACGGTTAAAACAATTAGTACAAATGACACGAGCAATAGGATCGTTGCCCATAGCTTCCCTACAACACTGCCCCATAGCATCAGTCATTAATGACTTCGAACTTGTAACCTACACCCCAAACAGTGACAATCATCTTGGCTGCGTTTTCGGATATGCGGTTTAATTTTTCACGTAAGCGTTTAACATGCGTGTCAACAGTTCGAAGATCCCCAAAGAATTCATAGTGCCACACTTCTTTTAACAATTGCTCCCGGTCGAAAACCTTATCTGGGGATTTCGCCAAGAAATATAATAATTCATATTCTTTGGGTGTTAATGAGACCTCTTTGTTATCGGCAAGAACACGGTGAGCATCATTATCAATGGTTAGATGCGAGAAGACGATCACATCTTTTGCCGTCGTTTCCGTCTGCATGTAACTAGTGCTTGAAGAGCGACGTAATAAAGCTTTAACCCTTAATACGACTTCACGGGGACTGAACGGCTTTACGATATAATCATCGGTCCCCACTTCGAATCCTTGAACGCGGTTCACTTCTTCCCCTTTAGCAGTCAGCATGATAATCGGTGTCGTTTTCTTTTCCCTTAATTCACGGCAAACTTCGATTCCATCTTTACCAGGCATCATAATATCCAATAAAATTAAATCATACTCATTTTCAAGGGCTTTTGTTAAAGCCATATCTCCATTTTCGGCTTCATCGATTATGTATTCTTCTCTTTCCAAATACATCTTTAGCAGCCGGCGGATTCTTTCCTCATCATCCACCACGAGAATTTTTATAGCATTATACATTATGTAATCAGCCTCCTATCCTATATTCTACAAAATGAAAACTTCCATGACTAATACTTTTTCCTTATAAAGTACGATAAAGAGCCATTTTTGCTTGGCTTCCATGAACCTTTCACCATTTTGTCACAAAAAAAGGCTTCGAGCGCTCACTAAAAGTTCATAAATGCCATTTCACCGAAATATCCTTATTAATGGCATTGACTGAAAAAGGGATCATTCTCTAGAAAAATCGATAAGCCAACTCCTCGACGTTTCTATCAAAAGACCCCCTTCATTTAAATATTACAATACAGAATCAAGCATATGAATGCAAACCAGCAATAACAAGATTGACGAATATCAAGTTAAACATAATGATGGCAAAACCGATGACGGCAAGCCAAGCTGATTTTTCCCCTTGCCATCCCTTTGACATGCGCAGATGCAAGAAAGCTGCATAAAACAACCAAGTAACCAGTGCCCAGACCTCTTTCGGATCCCAGCCCCAGAATCGTGTCCAGGCCACTTGAGCCCAGATCATTGCAAAAATGAGGGCACCGAGAGTGAAAATCGGAAAACCGATAAGGACCGAACGATAGCTAATCTCGTCCAATAAATTCAAATTCACATTTTTAACGATCGGTTTAATCAATGCTGCCACTCTTTTGCGAGCAATCAACCTTATTAAACCATACAAGATGAGCCCTATACCGAATGACCAAAGTACAGTATTCAGTTTCTTGGCATTGATCAGTGCAGGCATGTCCACCAGTGGTTCAAATCGATCAGTCTCGATAAGTTTCCCTTCATTGGGACCAACCAATGCCGGTAGGTTGAATTCCTGTTTGACCTCGGCTCCGTGTTTATCGACCCAATCAAAATTCGCCTTATAATCCATCACAGCAAAAGAAGAAGTGATGATGACGAACCCGATGGTACAGACTAATGTGAACATGATGCCTTCAAGCCAGAACGTCCTTTTGCTTGATTGTGTCTGATCGACGAATTTGATTAAATAAATGATGGCAGTAACGAAACTAATGGCAAGGATCGACTGTCCTGCCGCTGCAGTCGTTACATGAATATGAAGCCAATCGCTCTGCAATGCAGGAATGAGTGGCGATATCTCTGTAGGGAACATACTTGCATATGCGATTATCAATAACGCAATCGGTAAAGCGAATAGCCCAAGGGCAGGTGTTTTATAAAGAAAATAAATTAATATGAAAGCACCGACCAGCATCATTCCGAAAAAGGTCGTAAATTCAAACAGGTTACTTACCGGGGCATGGCCGGCAGCAATCCATCTAGTGATGAAATACCCAATTTGAGCCACGAAACCGAAAATGGTGATGAAAATGCCCAGTTTAGCCCATTTGTTTTGTTTCTTTTCCTCCGCTCCTCGTTTATCCTTGATCGATCCGCCAAAGAAAAAGGTAGCGACAAGATATAATAAGAAAGCTGCATATAAAAAGTTACTGCTCAATTCAGCCATTTAAAACTTCCCCCTTACTAGAAGATTTCTCATCTTCAAGTTGATCCATTGGTTCGGAAAGTGATGTCGATTCTATCGCTTGTTTTATATCTCTTTTAATACCGTGCCAGTTTTTGTTTGTATGGCCGGCCATTAATATCTCATCATCTTTCCTCTTAATCCATATACGCCGGTGATTCCAATAAGACCCTTGGACAACTCCGATCATGAAAATGATTCCACCCGTGAATAATATCCAAAGCGTTAAATCCTTCCTGACAGTCAAAGCCGTGACATCTTGGGTTTCCACACCATTAAAAGCCATTTTATAAGTGTTTTCCCCTAAAGGCTCCACAGTCTCCTTAATCGCCACGAAACTGACCTCACCCTCTGGCTTATCCGGGGTATGCATTTTAAAGATAAATGCTGGATTATTCGGAATCTTCGATATCGTTCTTGGTTCACCTTTTTCATCGAACTCGAAATCGGGGAAGTAACTGATCAAGTCAACGGAATATCCTTCTTTCAACTCGTATTTCTTTTGTGGATTGTTCAAATCAACCTTTAAGCTTCCATATTTCTCTTCGGTTTTTTTATTTATCAAATTAAAAGACATCATACTGAGCTCATCCAGTTTATAGTCTACTTGGTAGAGGGCATAATGATCATGTTTCAGAGGTTCATTGACTTTGATTTTATAATCTTTAAGTTTAACAAGGTCCACTTTTTCCCCTGGTAAGGTTTCTCCCTTGCGCTCATACAACGTAACATCGGATTGATAGGTTTTTGCGATCGTACCGGTTTTATCAATTGCAGCACTGTACTGCTCATCTTCATCATTCTCTTTGTCATACACCTCTAAGGTAAATTCATTATTCTGGAGGTAATATTCACCATTTGTACCCGGGATTTCTTTTCTCTCGCCTTCACGCAGCCAAAGTACTTTGTCGATATACATCCCAGGGACAGAACGCAATAATGCTCCAATTAAGAAAATGATAAGTCCAATATGATTAACATATGGTCCCCAACGTGAAAAACGACCCTTTTCGGCAAGTATATGACCGTTCTCCTCACGTATATGATAACGCTGCCTTTTTAGTCTATCCTTTACTTCTTCAAGGTTTATATCTTGGTCTTCAAGCTTTGTCACCCCATAAATCCGCTGACGTTTCATGAAACCGTCATGACGTGTGACCCCTTGTTTTTTTAACGATCGATATAATGGAAAGAACCGATCGATACTGGCAATCAATAGTGATATGCCCAGCATGCCTATGATAATCAGATACCACCATGAACTATACAAGTTATGGAACCCGAGTTCATAATACACTCTTCCGAACCAGCCGTATTCCAGTTCATAATGCTCTGCAGGCGTAGCTGTTGAAGGGATGTACATTTCCTGAGGTAAAATCGTCCCGATGGCTGAAGCGATCAAGGCAATGACAATGAGCGTCACCCCTACCTTAACGGAAGAAAAGAAGTTCCATATTTTATCGATGATCGTTTTTTTATATGTTTGTGAACGCCTGGCACTTCCTTCATATCTCATATCAATAAGCTTGTTTTCTCGTTCGTTACCAAGCACCATTCCGCATTTCCCACAAATATTTGTGCCAAACGGATTTATATGACCACAATCGCATTTTACTTCTTTCATGTCAAAAACTCCCCAATATTATGGTTTAATTCTCTCCATATGTTTTTGGATGCTCTCTTCTGTCAAAGCTCCGGTGATGATATCTATCACTTTCCCCTCTTTATCGACCAAAAAGGTGACAGGCAATATATCCACGCGATAAGCATTTTCCACTTCCCTACCTTTATCGATCAGGACAGGAAAGGTCAGATCATGCTTTGTAATGAAATTATTGACAGCATAGTCAGATTCCCCGACATTTACCGCCAATATTTCAACGCCCTGTTCTTTAAAGTTTTTATATTGATTGTCCATATAAGGCATTTCGTATTCACACGGCTTGCAATATGTACCCCAGAAGTTCAGGAAGACGCCTTTTCCCTTGTAATCGGAAAGTTTATGCTCTTTGCCTTCCATATCAGTCAAGACGAAATTCGGTGCATCGGATCCTTTTCTCAGACTTTCATTCTTATCTTTAGTGAAGTTCGTATAAAGGGCAAACACTAAAGCTGCACCTAAAAGCAGAAGAATGATGGTTCTGCTAATCAGGCGTCGCTTCTTTTTATCCATAGAGATCCTCCTAAGGCCACACTAAATTTAACCATACCATTATACCATTTAACGCCATGTCCTTTTTATTTACATTTCTGAAGGTTTTGTGACATTCTTTCCTGATTCATGAAGGAAAAGGTATTTACAGGTTGTTTTCCACCACCCATTCTTCCAGGTGAAGAATGGGGTAGTGGTTTCAACCTATTAATACAGGGGAAAATCCTTTCTTACATTCTCCGCTGTTTAGGTTCGGTCGTTGCTAAAGTCCGCATTAATTTAACTTCATGTGGAGTCAGCTCCCGGGAATCTCCTGCTGTTAAACCGTCCAAGGTCAAGAAACCATATTGTTCCCTCTTCAATTTAATGACGGGATGGCCAATTGCTTCGAACATCCGGCGGACTTGCCTGTTCCTGCCTTCATGTATTGTGATTTCAACTATCGCCGTTTCCTTTTTCTTGTCGGTAGACAATACCCTTGTCTTGGCTGGTGCAGTCTTGCCATCCTCCAACTTGATACCTTTATCCAACTTTTTCAAGCTTTCACGCAAAGGCATCCCTTTCACTTTTGCCACATACACTTTATCCACTTCATGCTTAGGATGCATTAACGTGTTTGCGAATTCCCCGTCATTGGTTAAAATCAATAAGCCCGAAGTATCGTAATCCAAGCGGCCAACTGGATAAATCCGTTCATTGATGTAAGGGAAAAAGTCAGTTACGACTTTTCTATTCTTATCATCAGAAACTGCCGAAATGACGCCGCGCGGTTTATAGAATAGGAAATAAACCGGGGCTTCTTTTTCTAGCGGGACTTCATTAACCTCAACTTTATCATTAGGTCCAACTTTCACACCTAATTCCTTCACTACTTTGCCGTTCACCTTTACCTTACCTTCTAAAATCAACTCTTCTGCTTTACGGCGGGAAGCCAGTCCAGCATGTGCTATCACCTTTTGTAATCGTTCCATCTATCTTCACCCCATAGTATAATCATTCGTTTGTTATTGTCTATACATACACAATCATACAATTATTACATATTGAGAGGCAAAAACAAAAGGTTTTTCGCGAATAAGAGCTTTTCTTTTATTATTACACCAATAATGGGACGGTTAAATGGGTTGGTTTCCATAATGAGTGTAACATAGCTTATTTTTCCATACAAAAAAATGTTTCTTTTGGATGAAAGTTCGTTTCCGTTTAAAAATGGAGAGCTTAACATAGCCGATTGTTTAAGAAAAAAAGACAAAAAAAAAAGAAATGGAATCGCCCATTTCCCTAGCCTTTAATTCATACCGAAAACCAATGTAACGACGATAACGGCAGCTATGATGCCGATCAAGTCTGCCAAAAGACCGACCTTTAGGGCATCACCCATTTTTTTGATCCCAACAGCTCCAAAATAAACGGTCAATACATAGAAGGTGGTATCTGTACTTCCCTGAATCGTGGCAGCCAAGCGCCCAATAAAGGAATCCGGTCCATAAACAGATATCAGGTCGCTGGTCATTCCTAAAGCGGCTGTTCCGGATATTGGTCTAATGATCGCAAGGGGTAAAACCTCAGACGGAAAATGAAGAAGGGAAAGCAAGGGGTGCAGTGATTGTACAATGAAGTCCAATGCCCCCGATGCCCTAAATACTGAAATCGCCACTAGCATCCCTACCAGAAAAGGGATGAGGGAAAAAGACATGCTGATTCCTTCTTTCCCCCCCTCAACGAAGGTCTCATAGGTGGGGACTCTTTTCAATGTTCCGTACAGTAATATACAGAGGATCAAAATCGGTATCATCCAAATTGAAATGGTGGTCATCCAGTGCAACATCCTATTCCCTCCCGCTCCTCTTTCTCTTGTAATAAAAATATCGATCTATCGCGATTCCTCCAACTGCAGAAATGGCCGTTGCTATTATGGTCGGAAAAACGATGTCCGTCGGGGAGTGGGCATCGTAATTCATGCGGATAGCAATGACTGTAGTCGGAATCAACGTTACGCTTGAAGTATTGATGGCTAAAAAAGTGACCATCGAGCGGCTGACCGTTGCTTTTCCCCCATTTAGTTTCTTTAGCTGTTCCATGGCTTTTATACCAAGAGGCGTAGCTGCATTCCCCAATCCAAATGTGTTTGCCATCATATTGGAAAGTATATACCCCATAGCGGGATGATTGGGAGGCACTTCAGGGAATAGCCATCTCATGAACGGCTTGAACAAATTGGATAGTTTATCTAACAGCCCCGATTCCTCCGCTATTTTCATCAAACCCAGCCAAAAGACAAGTATGCTCATCAGTCCCAGGCAAAGGGTGACCGCTTCCTTTGCGCTGACAAATAGAGCTTCATTCACCTGCTCCATCGTCCCATTGATCATGCCAAAGACAATACCGATTACAAACATCCCGACCCAAATGTAATTAACCATTGCGTCCGATTCCCAATACCGCTTCAAATACCTCAGCCCATGAAGATTGGAATGATTGTTGCTTGAAGCTTTCTTTTGATTCCCCATAAAAAATCGAACGACTACCTATTTTCTTTCCATCAAGATAGATGGATGCTCTGCCGACCACTGCTGGGATTTTCCTTTTATCCTTCCAAGCCCTCTTTGGCTTCAACAATTTCATTTGCACATTGACCAACTTTCTCTCTTCTTTTGTCAGTGGGTATGAAAAATCATTTTTAATGTAGACATGCCCTTTATATATTTTATTTTCCATATTCTTTACCATGCCTTCAGGTAAAATTTCTGTTGGCTTATAATCCTTAAATGCGGATTCGTACATTTGAATATGATCATTCCAATCATCCGGACCATTCAATGTCACAGCAATCAGGTCATGCCCGTCTTTTGTTGCGGTTGTGACCAAGGTACGTTTTGCTAGTTTGGTATACCCTGTTTTCCCCCCTGTGCAATACTCATACAATTGTGTAAGTAGGCGGTTTTTGTTCTTCCATACATAATCCCATTGTTCTGTGGAATTAGGTGCCCTGTGTTCCTTTGTGCCGGCAATCTTTGCATACGTTTCATTTTGCATGGCATAACGAGTGAGTATCGCCATATCATATGCGGTTGAATAATGGTTTTTCGTATTGTCCAAACCATGTGGATTTGAAAAATGGGTATTTTTCATCCCGATTTCTTCCGCCTTTTGATTCATCATCCACACGAATCCATCCAGGCTTCCCCCAACCTTTTCGCTGATTGCGACTGCTGCATCATTACCTGAACGAAGCATCAAACCATAAACCAAATCTTCGAGCTTAATTCTTTCTCCTTCTTTTAAATAAAGTGACGAGCCCTCCGTCCCGAAGGCATTGCTGCTAACCTTCACTTTTTCATCCATTAGTCCCGATTCAATAGCCAAGATAGCCGTCATTATTTTCGTAATGCTTGCTATGCGGTTCTTTTCATGAGCATTCACTTCATATATGACCCTTCCGCTATCCTCATCCATTAAAATCGCACTATGGGCACTTACGGATACATTTGCATTGGCGCTTTGTACGGGTGCCATAAAAGACAACAGGAGAATGACGATACACAAACTTGATAACCCTTTATATGGAAAACGCATGAGTGCCCCCTCGTCTCTTTACTTGTTTTTGTACAAGTTTATGCAAATGGACAAGGGTTATGAATAAAAGAATGTAAACCTTCATGATATCTATTGATTTTCAACATAAAAAAAATCGATAGGGGCCCCTATCGATTTAGTGTTCTATCATACTAATAATGCAGCGATTTCATCAATTTTCTTAGCTCCGAATACCACTTCTTCATCATTGATGATCATGGCCGGCACGCTCATGACTTTATATTTCTTCTTGATATCCTGGAAATTGCTTATATCGACCATTTCAGCTTCAACGTTAGGGTTTTCAATTGCAATGCGCTGTGCACCCACTACAACGTCTGGACAATAGTGACATGCCAATGAAACCATAACCTTAATGTTCGCTTTTTTACTGATTCCCTTAATTGAATTCAATACGACTGAATCCAATGCTTGACCAGGACCGGCCAAGTTATAGATAGCCAAAATGAAGGAATTCAACTCATGGCCGCCTGGTACACCGTGGTATTTGACGCCACTGTATTCACCATTCGAATTTAAGAGAGAAACGACAGGGAACTTATCTGCATTGATTTTTCCTTCAATTTCCGGACTTTCCCCCTTGTTGTATAACTCAAGATGCAGCTTGTCTCCTAATTCCGCAACATCCAACAAGAAGTCTCGCAATTCGACTGATTTTGGCAAGCTTTCATCGACGATGGACACCAATGTTACTTCGCTCTCCATCTTGCCGAAGATTCCCTTTAATTGGCCGCGTAACGCATCACTTAATAAAGCGCTCTTACCTGCCGGGACAGCAGCCTGTTCTTTTTTCGCCGGTTTTTCAACTTCAGGTTCATCTTTGATTCCTAGGCGATCTTTTTCTTCTTCAATATATTTACCGGCATCCGTTGCTGCAATCGCTCCATCAGATACAGCTGTAATAATCTGGCGCAAGGATTTTGGCCTTAGGTCGCCCGCTGCATAGACACCTTTCACATTAGTCTTCATATCATCATCGGTTAAAATGTAACCGGCATGATCCATTTCGATGTGACCCTTGAACATTTCCGTTTTCGGCTCATACCCTATGAAAACGAAAACTCCAAACGTGCTGTCTTCTTCCTTCGCCTTATATTCAAATTCTTCTTTAGTCGCATTATTGATGAAACGGGCACTTTGAATCATCCCGTCTCCATATACCCCAAGAATCTCCGTATTGAATTTCACTTCAATCTTATCATTTGCCATTACTTTATCCACAATGGACGGGGCACACGAGAAGCTTGATTCCCGGGCGATGATTGTAACTTTTGTGGCAAAGCGGGTCAGGAATATAGCTTCTTCGGCAGCTGCATATCCTGCTCCGATAACGAAAACTTCCAACCCTTCAAAGAATTCACCATCACATGTTGAACAATATGCTACACCGCGGCCAGTAAATTCCTCTTCACCTGGAAATCCTAGTGTTCTTGGAGAAGCACCCGTTGCAATGATGACGGCGCGGGCATGGTAGTCCCCGCCAAGCGTTTTAACGACTTTCACCTCACCGGAGAAATCCACGCCCGTTACATCAGCTTTAGCGAATTCAACGCCAAAATCCTCGTTTTGAAGCTTCATTTCTTCAACTAACCTAGGGCCCGATATATGACGGATACCAGGATAATTGGCTATTTCCGATGTAGTTGCAGCTTGTCCGCCGCCAGTTCCTTTTTCAAGAATTATTGTTTTTAACTTAGCTCTTCCTGCATAGACGCCGGCTGAGAGGCCTGCAGGTCCGCCGCCAATAATTAATAAATCATAGATTTTTTTCATCTTTTGTGCTCCTTGCTGAATGATAATACGTGCCAAATTGATTATTTTGAAAAACAAAAGGCACTTATTTTAGGTAAGTGCCTTTTGTCATAAGATCTTTCTGGACGAGTTGTCCCAGTAATCGTAATCAATGCTGGGTATGTCCATTACCTGTAGAAATGGACCATCCCATTATAAATTAAAGTTTACCTACAAGGTCTAGGCTTGGTTCAAGAGTGGCTTCACCTGGAGTCCATTTTGCAGGGCAAACTTTATCTCCATGTTCCGCTACGAATTGCGCAGCTTGAACTTTTCTTACAAGTTCTTCAGCATTACGGCCAATTCCTAGGTCATTAATTTCGTATGCTTTAATTTGTCCTTCTGGATTCACGATGAAAGTTCCACGTAGAGCCAATCCATCTTCTTCAATCAATACACCGAATTGACGGGATAAAACGTTTGCTGGGTCAGCTAACATTGGATATTGGATTTTACCGATTGTATCAGTAGCATCAGCCCATCCTTTGTGGCTGAAATGAGTATCTGTTGAAACTGAGTAAACTTCACAACCAATTTCCTTGAATGTTTCATAGTTATCTTGAAGATCAGCTAATTCAGTTGGACATACGAAAGAGAAGTCAGCTGGGTAGAAAAAGAATACTGCCCATTTTCCTTTAACATCTTCAAGTGTAACTTCTTTGAATTCTCCTGCATGGTAAGCTTGTACTTTAAAATCTTCAACTTGTTTATTGATCAATGACATAATAAATTCCTCCAATAGCTATTTTTTTATATGCTCCTGTTTATAATAATTATTAAATAGAAATTAGTCAATAAATATACCTTAATAATTTTTAAGTTCACAAATTGGTCACAGTTTTTATATTGATATAAATTAATTATTTTTAAAAACCCATAGTACTTCTAAATAGCATATTTAACACATTTCCAATGTTATTTCAAGGATTTATATAAGACACATGCTCATTATTTCGTGAAATGATATCATCTCCTTTTCAATCTAATTATAATATCCAAATGAGAATCATAAGTCGCTTCCAAAATAATAATTTGCAATTCTCTTTCATATCATTCCCATATTTTCCCTAAAAAATTCTTGATACAATATTTTGCAAAAAAAAAAAAAAACGAACCTTCACGGCTCGTATATGCAATTTGTTCTCAAAAGGCTTCCTGTATTTTGTCAGTTATTGCTTTTTCCAGATAAGTTTTTTCGCTTCGGTGAACCTTACGGCAGTTTTCGGCCAGTTTACAACGTCCCACCATTTGTCCACATAGGCTGCCCGATTATTTTTATATTGCAGGTAATAGGCATGTTCCCATACATCAAGAACAAGAATTGGGATCGTATCCCACTGGGTCAAAACCATATGCAATTCCGATTGAAGTATTTCTAGCCGCCGCGCACGCGGAACCCAGACTAAAATCGCCCAGCCAACTCCTTCTACTTGTTTGGCAGCTTCACTAAAATGACTTTTAAAAGCTGCAAAGCTTCCAAAATCCGTCTCAATCTGATTGAGTAAATCCCCCCTTGGCTGTCCGCCCCCTCCCGGAATCATCTCTTCCCAGAACAGCGTATGGAGATAATGGCCTGACCCATGAAAGGCTGCTTCCTTTTCCCAATGTTTCAACAAGGAAAAATCTTTCGTTTCCCTCGCTTTTTTCATCATCAATTCCGCTTTATTCAGACCATCGACATATGCTTGATGATGCTTATCATGGTGCAGATACATGATTTCCCTTGAAATCGTCGGTTCCAACGCCTCATAGGCATAAGGTAACGGCGGTAGCGTATGCTTCCCAATTGGCACTGATTGCCTATCCTGTATACTGAATTCTCTAGCGATTTCTTCAATTTCCTGGTAGACCTGAGCCATCTCTTCTTCAATCAGGACCATATCCTCATAATCCATTTCTTCCTCATCCATATCTTTTGTCAACTGGGAAAGCCGTTCAATATTCGACAGCAATGGCGAATCGGTGATATCGATCTTCTCAAGATATTCCATCACTTCATCAACCCAATCACTTACCTCTTTAGTATAATCTCGTTCATCGGACATCTTGCAACCTCCTCTTAACCTTTATGCACATAAATCATCAAAATATTTTATGTTTCGATTAAGCGGAGATTCCATTTATAGCTAAAAAAAAACAGCTAGGCCTCTTAAGCCCAGCTGTTTCCTTATCTTGACTGTAACATTTTCGTCCGGTAATCCGTTTCATAAAACTCCAATTCTTCACGCATCGTCTGGAATCCACTTTCCACGGCCTTCAGAATGGATATTATGCTGTCAGGTACACTTTGGTGAAATTTAATCGAGTTTTTTCCTGTATAGGCAGATCTGCTGTCCTCAAACCACCTATCTGATTTTGGGGAAAAGTATTCTTCGATACATTGATGATAAACTCTATAAAGCGTCTTCTCTGCTGCAGCTTTATTGAAAACATCATTTTTCAGAACGATTTGGCAAGCCTCCAAGCCCTCTTCACAACTTACAAGCATTCTTCTTAAACTAGAAAGGATTCCTTTATAATAGGTTTCATCCCCGCTTTTTTCCTCTTGCAGCTTAGAATAGGTCGTCTCATTCATAAATTCTTCTAGTTGAGCCACTGTCGTTTCTAAAAACCCTTTTACATCCTCAAGCTGAGATTTTACCAATGTATTCCCCAACCGTGAACCCTCCTCAAAATGATTAAGATTGAATATAATAGTCAACATGTGACTCTATATCATATGGTTTAGCTTGGTCAATAGATATAAACACTTTCTCCAATTTTTCAAATTCTATATTTTCGAAATAACCAGCCATCTCTTTTTCTGCATTTATATAAATACGTTTTCGGTTAACCAGGCTCGGATTTTTAAGTAAACAGACCATGGCAATGATATCAGCCATATAAATATCTCTGTTAGCGCTTTTGAATATTGGATTGGCGGGATATGGGGTCCAACGGGTGACCATCTCATCAAAATAGCGAAGATACAGTACATTCAGTGTCTTTTCTTCTCCATCCCTTATGTATTGTATAACGGATCGATTAAAGAAGTCCTCAGGTGAATTTGACTTTTCCTTTTCAAGCCCAAATCCATTGCATGCTACAATTCGCACCTGCAATCCCCCCGCATTCATTTTTTTCTATATTATCACAATTTATTGAAAAATGTTATTCGATTGTTTGCTGAAATTTTTCAAAAAACAGATCGGCTTCACCATTTTCAAAGCCATCATCCGATTTATCAGCGAGAGGCGGTAATTCATCAATGGAATTCAGGCCGAAGTAATCCAAAAACTCTTTAGTTGTCCCATATAAATAAGCCCGGCCCGAGCCTTCGGCACGTCCGACCTCTTTTATTAAGACTTTAGTGACAAGTGTATGAATGGGGCGATCCGTTTTCACTCCGCGAATTTCATCAATTTCAGCTCTAGTAATCGGCTGTTTATAGGCAATGATTGCGAGTGTTTCCAAAGCCGCCTGGGACAATCCTTGAGTGCTTGATGTTTCCACCAGCCTTTTCAAGTAATCCGAGTGCTCTTTCTTTGTCGCCATTTGATAAACACCCGCTATTTCGATCACCTGAATCCCGCGTACATCCGATATATATTCTTCCTTTAAACCTTCAACGATGTCCGTTGCTTGATATTCCGTAATTTCCAGGACAGAGGCAATTTGTTTGACGGATAGCCCTTCATCTCCGGCAGCAAACAATAATGCCTCAAGAATCCCTTTCCAATTAATAACTTCCAACTGGTTCTACACCTTCCTTAGCAGCAATCATGATGTCCGAAAAATTATCTTCCTGTTCAACGATGATTTCATTTAATTTCATCAGTTCCAGCACCGCCATGAAAGTGATGACGATATGCTCTTTAACTGGGAGCGAGAACAGTTCAAAAAAACTTTTCTTTCCTTTAATGGATTGTAATTCAATCATGATTTCATCCATTCGTTTCTCTATCGATATCTCTTGTTTCGTTACCTTCGTGTAAAGCGGTTTTTGAATTTTTTGCCTTCGCAGCAGTTTTTGAAGAGCCCCCAACATATCGTATAAACTTATATTCAACTCTTGCTTATCACTTTCCGCTTCTTTTACATAAACTGATAAATCACTTGGGGGTTTGGTGAAAATCAAGCTTCTTTCTTCTTCCATCCCTTTAAATTCTTCGGCTGCATTTTTATACTTTTTATATTCTAATAGTTTTTCCACAAGCTCATCACGTGGATCTTCCTCAAACATTTCCCCATCTTCATCCATCATCAGTTCATCTTCATGCTTTGGTAGCAACGTTTTACTCTTGATGGCAAGCAACGTTGCAGCCATCACCAGATATTCGCTGGCGACATCCAATTCAAGATGCTGCATCGTATGGATGTAACTTAGGTATTGATCTGTAATATCAGCCATCGGAATATCGTAGATGTCTATTTCCAGGCGATTAATCAAATGCAGAAGTAAATCCATCGGTCCTTCGAAAGCGTCAATTTTTATATTATAACCCATTAAATTACCTCATTTAAATCTAATTGGCCAATATAGACCTATTTCTTTTACTAATCAAGTATAGTGGATTGCCGCCCTTTATCCAAATAATAATTTACTGACCTTAGAAAAGTTTTTATTTGGGATTACCGTCAAATGGGTCGTTGCCCAATCACATTCCGAAATCCAACATAACCTAGAAATGTAAGAATAGCAGAACAAAGGAGGAACTTATTATGGGCGCAGGTGGTTTTGGACACGGCGGCGGATTCGCGTTTATTGTAGTATTGTTCATTTTATTAGTTATCGTCGGTGCTTCATGGTGTTAATTCAAGACTGATGAATCAAGCTGATTGCCTTGCAATCGGCTTTCCTTATTTTCCAGGAAAAAATTCTATGCTAAACTTAGTGAGTATACATAGCGGGTGTTAAGCTATAAGAAAATGGCTTTTTGCCTTACTTAAGTTGATTCCATCAAACAAAAGGGGTGCTCCTATTGAATTACGCGGAAGACTACCTTTCTTTCCTTGTCCATTTCCATGGGCCAAGGGATTACTTCGAATGTCATGAAATTCTCGAAGAATATTGGAAGGAAACCGCACCAAAAGAGCGTGACTCTCATTGGGTCGGACTCATTCAAATTGCGGTTGCCCTGTATCATGATCGCAGGGGAAACAAAAAAGGGGCTTCAAGGACCCTGTCTAAAGCCCTGGCAAATCTCCACCTTAAAAAGGCCGAGCTCCTGAAGTTGGGACTCGATCCAGAACGACTGTTCAAATTGCTCGAGGACACCCATGAGCGAATGTTATCACAAAAGCCATATAAAAGCATTAATCTGCCGATAGCCGATCAAAACTTGATTGAAAAATGCCAGTCCATCTGTTTGCAAGAAGGGTACATATGGGGTACAGATAGCGACATGGCTAATGCAGCAATAGTTGATAAGCATCTAATGCGTGACCGTTCGGATGTCATTTCAGAAAGGGCTCGGCAGCTAGCCCTTCGAAAAACAAGAATGGAGGACCGCCCTTAAAGGTGGTCCTCCATTCAAGCTTTCAAATTCAAAAATCTTCACACCTGTCAAGAAAGCTTTCCGTAAACTCATTTGCTTTTAATTCTTTGTCAGGATATTGCTCCTTGATGGCCCTGACCATCGTTTTACCGATACCTTGTTTCCGGAAGGATGGATTTACGGATATATGTTGTATCTCAATGTGGTTTGGAGAGACCTCTATCCCGATCAAGCCCGTAATCTCTTCATCTTTCCATAAGAACAGCTGTAGATTTTCATCCGTTTCATAATTCTTCATCGTATTCCGAAGCGTTTTTATTTCTTTTTCATTTGGCATGAAAGATAATAATCCCATGGCAAACTTCTCATAACTTTTCTTATACTTAATCAACATAATATCCCTCGTTACTAAATAACGTTTTTATTATCTTCCTGTTTCCGATTAATTTGCTTTGAATAATAATCCTCACATATAACATTTACATCATACATAAAAATCCCGTTCGTTTCAACATCACTTTCAGCACTTGATTTATCGGTGTGCTATGTGCTAAGCGATAAACAGCCAATATACGATTCCCCACATCAAAGCGATAATAAGCATCATAAGTAAAAGAGCCTTATTACTTTTCCTCATTCCATACTCCCTCTATGAATGGTCCAAATATTTAAATAACGAATTCATTCTACTATAACTTAACACAATCTGACAAATATCCTTGCAATCTTGCTTCGATTTTACTACATTGGTAAAGTGATCTAGGTTCATAGAGTGTCCTCTCAAGTATAAAAGACGATGATACACCCAACTTTTTCGTTAAAAAAACCTAGCTATCCTTGGCTATATAAATTTTTTTCAGGAAAATATGTATCTTTTTTATCCTTTGTTTCGTCAAATACTATGAATCTGATTTAAAGTGCCACCCTTTTATTGAAAGATTCCCAATTCAGCAGGAAAAGTTAAGGAGGATTATCATGAAAAAAATGAATAAATGGGTCATTATGACCATTTTATTATGTCTATTATTGCCATATAAAGCTTTTGCAGATGCAGCTGTTGGTGAAATGATTGTCACACTTGGTGAGAATTTGACAAATGAACAAAAAAATATGATCTTATCAGAAATGAAAGCTCCAAACGATGTCGAGGTCCTGACAGTTACAAATGCGGAAGAACATGAATACTTAGGTGACTATATCGCTAGCCGTCTGATCGGTACAAAAGCGATTTCATCTTCTGCCATTACTTTGGAGGAAAAAGGTACCGGACTTAAACTGGAGTCTAAAAACATTAACTGGGTTTCCGATGAAATGTATATCAATGCACTGGCAACTGCTGGAGTAAAAGATGCTACCGTTTATGTCACAGCACCTATACCTGTTTCCGGTACAGCAGCTTTGACAGGAGTCATTAAAGCCTATGAAATCTCTGCCGACAAGAAGATTCCTGAAGATGTGAAACAGGCAGCGAATGAAGAAATGGTGAAAACAGCAAAATTGGGTGACGAAATCGGTACAGAAGAAGCTTCTGCACTGGTTACGAAAATCAAAGAGGAAATGGCTGCAAATCCACCAGCCAATACTGAAGAGGTCCGCGAGGTCGTCGAGTCTTCAGCAAAAGACCTTGGAATCAGTTTAAATAATGCTCAAACTCAAAGTTTAATTGATTTATTCAATAAGCTAAAAGAATTGGATATTGATTGGAACGCTGTCGGTGATCAGCTTACTGCAGCTAAAGATAAACTTTCCAATTTTCTTGAATCTGAAGAGGGTCAATCATTTCTGGATAAATTGAAAGAAGTCTTCAGTAGTTTAATAGACGCAATCAAGTCACTTTTCAGCTGAATCAAATGAAAAAAGGATGGCCACTGCCATCCTTTTTTCTATTCTTTAGTGACGACTGCCGCTTCATGAAGGGCCAAATCCAAATGGATAAGATCTTCGTACGTCTCTCGTTTGATGACCAACCGGGCTTCTCCATTTTCAGCAAAGACGACAGCCGGTCTTGGAATCCGATTGTAATTATTTGACATGGAATATCCATATGCCCCTGTACAAAATACCGCCAAGACATCACCGCGGCCAGCTTTTGGCAATGGTAAATCCCAAATCAACATATCTCCGCTTTCACAGCATTTCCCGGCAATGGACACTGTCTCTTCTACAGGGTCAAGCGGCCGGTTTGCGAGAATGGCATCATATTTCGCTTCGTAAAGAGCGGGACGTATATTATCACTCATGCCCCCATCAACGGCAATATATTTGCGGACATTAGGAACTTCCTTTTCAGAACCGACCTTGTACAGTGTCACACCGGCGTCTCCGACTAATGAACGGCCAGGTTCGATCCAGATTTCAGGCATCACTAAATCAGAATCTGCAATCAGGTTCTGCACTTCCCTAACGATTTCCTCAACATATTGGGATGCCGGTAGCGGGTCGTCCTCTTGTGTATACCGAATCCCGAAACCCCCTCCGAGATTCAATACCTTTGGTTGAAACCCTACCGAGCCGTGCCAATCATTCAGCTTGCCGATAATTTTTTGGGCTGCAAGAAGGAAACCGGTCGTTTGAAAGATCTGGGAACCGATATGACAGTGAAGCCCCAGCACTTCGAGGAATTCACTTTGCAGTGCTTGCCGAAGGGCAGCTTCGGCCTGGCCGTTAATAAGATCAAAACCAAATTTCGAATCTTCTTGTCCCGTCAATATATAATCATGCGTATGGGCTTCGATACCTGGTGTTACACGAAGAAGGATTTTCACCTTTTGTTCACGGTTTGTACAAATTTCTTCCAACAGTGTCAACTCTGAATAATTATCGACTACTATACAGCCAATGTCATGATCCAAAGCCATATGTAGCTCTTCATCACTTTTGTTATTTCCATGAAAATGAATTCGTTCTGTTGGGAAATTCGCCTTAATTGCCGTATACAATTCCCCTGCCGAGACAACATCGAGAGAAAGTCCTTCTTGCTCTGCCAACTGGATCATGGCAATCGAAGAAAAGGCCTTACTTGCGTAAGCAACTTGAGCCGAAATCCCCAATTCCTCAAATGTTCTCTTGAACCCTCTTGCCCGTTCGCGAATTAGCTCTACATCATAAACATATAATGGTGTTCCAAATTGCTCGATCAATTCGATCGTGTCCACTCCGCCAATCTCCAGGTGTCCACGTTCATTTACACCACCGGTTCCGTACAAATGCATAATTGCCTCACCTTCCTGACTTAAAACTAAAGATTAATAAGAAATGAGGCAGCCTCAAATAAAGAAACCCTGCTGTAAAAGGTTCTCTATATGAACAAGCCTCATTCGAATCGATATCCCATGTAAATATTGTTCTCTATGACTGCTTTGTAGTTCGAAGGGAAAGACAGATTGGTTTAAACTCCAAAGAGTCATAGTAGCTCTATCTCTTTGTGAAGCCTAACAATACCTCTTTATCCGAATAAAATTAAATTACCACAACTTTTCGACAACATCAACCTTTAGATTTTCTCGGCTGCCTATAGAGATCCTGGGGATGTACAATACTCGGACGTTCTATAGTGCCAGGATAAGGTCTTCTTAATATTATATGTGACAGGGCCTTTGGCTGAAACGGGAGAAGCGGCCATAAATAAGGCGTATTTAACGTTTTTATATTAGTAAGCATAATAATGTAGAGTGTGATGCCTATGACTAGGCCAGGCACTTTAAATAAAGCGACCAATACTAGCAGGACTAATCGGGAAATCTTATTCGCAACCCCTAGTTCTAAACTCGGAGTGACAAATGTGCCGATTGTCGCTACGGAAGCGTAGAGAACCACCTCAGGAACAAATAGCCCAACATCTATAGCTATCTGTCCTATCAAAACTGCCGCAACCAAGCCCATTGCCGTAGAAAGCGGGGTCGGGGTATGGACGGCTGCCATCCTTAAAAATTCTATCCCAATATCTGAAATGAAGATTTGGATCACGATGGGTATATGCGTTTTTTCATTCGGCCCGATATACTCGAGCTTCTCCGGCAGGAGGGAAGGCTCTAAACAAAACAATAACCAAATCGGCAGCAAGTATAACGAAACGAAAATCCCGAGAAATCGGACCCAGCGTACCAAGGTTCCAACAGCAGGTGCCTGCCGATACTCCTCAGCGTGCTGCATGTGATGGAATAGAGTGGACGGGGTTATGATGACACTCGGTGACGTATCCACATAAATAAGGACATGCCCCTCAAGTAAATGTGTTGCAGCTACATCAGCCCGTTCCGTGTACCTGACAAGCGGGTATGGGTTATATTTTTGCTTGACGATGAACTCTTCGATCGTTTTATCGGCCATCGTTATGCCATCAACATCAATACTATTCAATTCCTTACGAACGATTTCAATTAAATCAGGATCGGCAATATCTTTAATGTAGCCGATGGATATATCCGTTTTCGATCGTTCACCTACATGCAACATTTCGAAACGTAATCTTTCATCCCTGATCCTCCGTCTTGTTATCGCTGTGTTAATGATGATATTCTCGACAAAACCGTCCCTTGATCCACGGACGACTTTTTCCGTATCGGGTTCTACTGGCTGTCTCCCTGGATAACTCCGGACATCCACAACCAATCCTATTGGTTTACCATCAACAACAACGACTATTAATCCGGATAAAACCTGATCAACAAGCTCATCCATCGTCTTTATTTCCTCAACGGATTGGTGTACAAGCAACTCTTTGACTGCATCAAAAACTTTAGTGGTCAAGATTTCCGCATTTTTGTTATGAATAAGAGAATCGAGGATTTCAATGATGTACTCTGTATCCGTCAGCCCGTTTACATAGTAAAGATGCACATCTTTTCTTAGAACCTTTATCCTTCTTACCCCTAAGTCGAAGCTGACGCCCAGACCTACATTCTGTTCCATGTACGCGTCAACTTCCGCTACCCTATTCGGAATCGGTTTCATGTTTTCAGGTTTTTCTGAAGTCATCATGACCACTCCTTTCCAATATGATTTCCACCGCTAGCTTCGTTATCGGTGCTCCTCTTTTAAAATCATCCTGATGGGACATTTTCCCGATATCCCCTATCCCCACTACTATGGGAACATGTAATTGATCGATGCAATACACCGTATCTCCAGTTATCTTGCCGAGTTCAAATTCTTCGGCGCCGTATTTATCAACCCCGTTCGGTGTCAGGTTACCATCACGGTCAATACAGATATCCACTTTGGTCCATTCTTCCCTTCTAGTCTTTGAAGCGACCGCTATCACACCAAGGACATTAATATCAGGGTGACCGGCAACTACCTTCATTGCCTGTTCGCCTGATCCTTCTCCGATAAAACCGCTATCATCAAACATGACCAATACTG
This sequence comes from Peribacillus sp. NPDC076916, assembly GCF_050269675.1. Classification (NCBI taxonomy): domain Bacteria; kingdom Bacillati; phylum Bacillota; class Bacilli; order Caryophanales; family Bacillaceae; genus Peribacillus; species Peribacillus sp. NPDC076916. Next base: position 252,263 of record NZ_JBNNIU010000002.1, on the reverse strand, counting down.
GATCATACTTCGCCTTTTTTATTAATTCAACTAGCTCCAAGCCCGTATATCGTGATGGATTACCTTGGGACATGGAGATACACCTTCCCCCTATTTCCTTCGCTACGTGCTCGACAGCCCGTTTCGCATACTCATCTCCATCCGTAATCAATATCACTTTTCGTTTGGTCACCATCTTGGGCCTACCTTTCATCATCAGGAATAGTTACCTTATAAACTTATAAATCCACTAAATAAATCCATTGGAATAATGATCCGGCTATTTTTCCCAATACGAGTGCCATTAACAGATAAATGATTTTCTCTTGAATTCCGATTCGCTTTGACAAAACCGGAAATACATTCAGGACTTCAGTTAAGGCAGCAGCAAGCATTCCATTAAATATCCCGTCAGCCAAACCGATCGGAATTAATAAAAAATACGGGAGGGAAAATTCCGTTTCCTGTAATCCTAACCATGTCCCTGCGACAACTCCCGCAATGATGGCTCCTTCATAGTAATGAATCATCTTCATTGTTTTTGTCAGCTGGGTCAGTCTCGGAATCACCCCAAGTACAGTTAAAAACGCTACAAAACCGGCACCTGTCGCAAAACCCCCGGCCAAACCGACAAAGATTCCAAATATAATTTTACCGGTCATCAAGGTGGCGCACATTCTCCTTATTTTCATTCATGATTACATAACTGTCCAAATCCTGCTGATAGTTGAACATTTCAACCTCGAGCGGACTAGGTTCCTCATTGAAGCGTTTTTTAAAAAAGTGATTAAAAAATAGAATCATGCCCATACCAAGGCCGAAGCTATATGGGATTTGGATCAATAATGGCTTATCTTCCACTTTTCCCGTGATTATGGTAAAGATTTTTTGATGCACTTCCCCCATGCTGACATCCACATGAAAATTCATGATCGTCATCCCGCCGCCGATAAATAACAAAAACCAAACCAAGGCGAATGTCAGGTATGACATTTTCTTTTTCGAGAAGATGATTTCGATGATCGTTTGGGAGGGCCCGAATGACTCCAGTTCAATAGTCGGGTCCATCTTGCGGATGGCCACGATAACTTGAGCCAAATCAACGACAATAATATTCTTATCTTCCTTCTTGACCGTTAATAATATAATTTCTTCAATGATGGTAATCACTTCTTCAGGTCCGATTATCCTTGCAATATCTTTTATCCTCACCGTTTGATCTCCCTTTACTTGTACACGGTTCCTCATCCTGATATATACAACTGCCACTATCATCACATCCCGACCTTTTATTTCCTTATGATAGTAGTATGGTTTGGAAACAGTTTGAAAATGCAGGAAGTGAACCATGTCCAAATATTACTAATTTAAAAACAAAAAAAAGACACGCTGCAATGACAGCATGTCTTTTTGATTACATTCATACTTTAATGAGTAGGGAAGAAAATCAGCTGAATCAAAAATATAAATCCAAAAATATAAATGAGAGGATGTACCGATTTTCCTTTTCCACTGAATACCTTCATAAGGGGAAATGTAATGAACCCGATCGCAATCCCTGTAGATATACTTGAAGTAAGCGGCATCGTTAAAATGATCGCAAATGCCGGAAACGCCTCATCGAAAATTTTCCAATTTACTTTAGCCAGCCCTTCCATCATGAAACATCCTACAATGATCAAAACGGGAGCTGTGATTGCTTGAACGGAAGAAATTGCCGATATCAATGGAGAAAAGAAAATCGACGCAGCAAACAAGATTGCCACGACAGTAGCGGTTAATCCCGTACGTCCCCCTGCGGCTACTCCCGTACTCGATTCAACATATGCCGTCGAAGGGCTTGTACCAAACATCGAGCCGACTGTCGTCGCAATCGCATCACCTAAAAAGGCTTTCTTGGCACGAGGGATTTTCCCATCCTTCGTTAGTCCAGCCTGTTCCGTCACGCCAATCAAGGTTCCTGTCGTATCAAAGATCGTCACAAGTAAAAAGGCGAAAACAATTGAATATAATGAATTCGTGAAGACCCCAGCAATATCGATATCGAAAAATACCGGTGTTGGAGGTACAGATAAGACCCCATCAAAGTTGAGCAAACCGATAAAGTAGCCAATGATTGCCGTAATGATCATACCAATGAAAATTGCCCCTTTAATATTACGGGCCATAAAAATCAAGGTAATGAATAAACCTGCTAGCGCCAAAACGGTTCCAGGCTGGTGCAAATCTCCAAGCGACACCATCGTTGATTCATTAGGTACTACGATTCCAGCATTTTTCAATCCGATAAACGCAATGAATAAACCAATTCCGGATGTGATGCCATATTTTAATGAATTAGGAATCGCATCAATTATCATTTTACGCAAGCTTGTCACGCTAATTAATAGAAATAGCAAACCAGCAATGAAAACCGTACCGAATACGGTCTGATATGAAAGGCCCTGTGCCCCCACTACGCTGGCAAAATAAGCATTCAAACCCATCCCTGGAGCTATCGCAATCGGGTATTTTGCAACAAGCCCCATGATAAGGGTACCAATCACCGCTGATATGACCGTTGCCATGAACACTTGTTCAAATGGAATTCCGATTGAAGACAATAAAGCCGGATTCACAATAAGGATATAAACCATGGTTAAAAATGTCGTAACACCCGCCATGACTTCTGTACGGACATCCGTGCCATTTTCTTTCAGGGAGAAAAATTTTTCCAAAAACATATTTTAGACCTCCAGATCTAAAGGAAACACCGACAACCGTTTGCACGAAAGTACAAGGTGTCCTAATATTGTACTGCATCGACGTTTTTCTTGATCGTTATTCATTGAAAGAAAGATAAAAAACGAATGAGAAACGCGACCTTTACTATAATATTCGTTTTTATCTCTAAATTCAACTAAAAATTCCACCCCATTCATATTTTCGCCCTACTTGATAAGAAATCACTTTTACTTTTTCCTAAAATCAAGATTTATTTTCAGCTCAATAAAAAAAACCACATGAATCACTGATTCATGTGGTTTTTCATTTGCTGAAGAATCTTCTTTTCCAGCCTTGACACCTGGACTTGGGAAATACCAAGCCTTGCCGCTACTTCCGATTGCGTCTGATCTTTATAATACCTCAGGAAAACAATCAGCCTTTCACGTTCATTCAATTCATGTATGGCTTCTTTCAAAGCGATTTGATCGAACCAGGATGTTTCATTATGGTCGGCGATCTGGTCAAGAAGAGTAATCGGATCTCCATCATTTTCGTAAACCGTTTCATGGATCGAAGAAGGGCTCCTGCTTGCTTCTTGGGCCATGATGATATCCTCTGGCGACAGCTCTAGATGTTCCGCCAATTCATTGACAGTCGGAACACGGCCATAAGTTTTTGAAAGTTCCTCTTTGGCCCTGCGAATTTTATTCGCCATTTCCTTTAATGACCGGCTTACTTTAACCGTTCCATCATCACGGATAAAACGTTGGATTTCACCAATGATCATAGGTACAGCATACGTTGAGAATTTCACTTCAAACGATAAATCAAATTTATCCACGGACTTCAAAAGGCCAATACAGCCTATTTGATAAAGGTCATCCGGTTCGTAACCTCGATTGAGGAATCTTTGCACCACTGACCATACAAGCCTCAGATTGCTGTTGACAATCAGGTTCCTCGCATCTTGGTCACCGCTCTGGCTGCGTTGGATTAAATTCCGCAATTCCTCATCTTTTAAATGGGGCTGGCCTTTCTTGCTCTTATCTTTTTTAACCTCCACATCCATATGCAAGTCTCCCTTAATTGCACAAAGCTCTGCTTGTAGTTAAGTGCTTTTTTAATCGAATGATCGTGCCTTCGCCCTTGTGGGAAATAATATTGATTTCATCCATGAAGTTTTCCATGATGGTGAATCCCATACCGGAACGTTCAAGTTCGGGTTTTGTCGTAAATAACGGCTGTTTAGCCTCCTCGACGTCTTCAATGCCCAGCCCTTCATCCCGGATGGTCAATTCCACAGTATCGCCTTCGATGACCACTGAAATGTAGACCCATCCTTCCGGATCGCTTTCATAACCATGGATAATCGAATTCGTAACGGCTTCTGACACGACAGTCTTGATCTCTGTCAATTCATCCATCGTCGGGTCCAATTGGGCAATGAAAGCCGCAACAGTTACCCTGGCAAAAGATTCATTTTGGCTAAGTGCAGAAAATTTCGTTTCCATTTTATTTTTCATCTTAGGCAACCCCCAGTCTTTGCAAAGCGTTTTTTTCGGATAGTTCCATTTTAACAATTTTAAACAACCCTGACATCTCAAATAACCGCTTTACTGCTGGAGAAATTGCACAGACCACCATTTCACCTTGCTTTTTGTTTACCTGCTTATAGCGCCCTAAAATAACTCCGAGCCCCGAACTGTCCATAAAATCCAATTCTTCCATGTTAAGGATGATATGCTTGATATTATGCTTTTGAATGGCTGCCTCTGCCTGGTTTTTCAATTTTTCTGCTGTATGATGATCCAAATCACCTTTGAGACGAATGCACAATACGCGGTTTTTCGCCTCCATATTAATCGTAAGACTCATTATATACAGCCTCCTTCACTGTCTTATAAAGAGTCAAATTCTCTTTTTCACCTGGCGATTCCTCCTTACTAGCAAAACTAGTGGAGTTTCGCCTAAATTAGTACGATTAACAGGCAATGCGACAATTTATTCTATTTCGCGTGGGTAAACATGCCGAAAGCCCTTTTATACAATTGCCACCAGCTCGCTTTTTCAATAGTTTCCTTCGCAACGATCGGAGATTCGACATACACCTTACCGTTTTTCTTCAATTCAAGCGTACCAATTTCATCCCCTTTTTTAATCGGGGCATCCAAATCTTTATCAAGCGTGATTTTTTTTGTAAAGTCCTTTGCCGTTCCGTTTTTGGCTGTCAAAACTGAAATAGGTTCACTTGTGACCCCCCCCACGGATTTTTTGTGTCCTTTACTTACCTTGGCTTCACCTAACACCTCGCCGCGTTTATAAATCGGGTATGTGATGTATTGTGAAAATGCATAATCTAACATCTTGGTGACCTGAGCATTTCGTTCTTTTGGAGAAACTGCTCCGAAAACGACGGCAATGACACGCATATTCCCTTTTTTAGCAGTCGCTGTCAAACAATACTTCGCTTCATTTGTGAATCCTGTCTTCAATCCATCGACCCCAGGGTAAAATTTCACTAATCTGTTCGTGTTGACAAGCCAGAATTTCTTTTCGGTATTTTCACGGAGATAATCTTCATATGTACCCGTGAACCTTGTAATCGTATCGTATTTCAATAATTCCTTTGCCATGATCGACATATCATGTGCCGAACTGTAATGATCTTTAACAGGAAGGCCTGTTGCGTTTTGGAACTTTGTATTTTTCAATCCGAGATCTTTCGCCTTTTTGTTCATTTTCCTAACAAACTCTTCTTCCGAACCAGCTAGACGTTCAGCCATGGCCACCGATGCATCATTCGCCGAACCGATCGAGATGCCCTTGAGCATTTGTTCTGTGGTCATTTCTTCACCTGGCTCGAGAAAGATCTGGGAACCTCCCATCGATGCTGCATACTCACTAGTCCTGATTTTCTCCTTCATGCTAAGTTCGCCTTTATCGATCGCTTCCATGATCAACAGCATCGTCATGATTTTCGTCATGCTTGCCGGTGAAAGGCGAACGTCTGCATTTTTATCATAGAGAACAGTACCTGTATCCCGTTCAATCAAAATAGCGGATTTAGCATTTGCCGCCAATTCGACTCCTTTTTCTTCAGCTGCTTTTGTATGTGGGATGCTAAAACCCAATGCTACCAAAACGGTTAAAAATAGAGAAAGAATCCGCTTCATCTCCATACCCTCCAATCTTTATAGGTTTTATTTTTTCCATTAAACCCATTTTTATACAAATAAAGATGAATTTTGAAACATATATTGGATATAGGGTAACAAAGTGAACCAAATTAAAAGAGGATGCGCATGGGCATCCTCTTTTAACATTCAATGGAATAAACGTAAAAAGGCCGCTTAATGGCGGCCTTTTTACGTTTATTCCATGATCTCTTTATAGATCAATGTAGGTTTTTCTATTTTCTCTTTTGAAATCGCAATGCTTTCATACAATTTTTCTTTTACTTTTGAAACATCTTCAAAATTGCTGTAAATCGTCACTAGGGATTCACCTTTTGCCACGGTTTCCCCGATTTTTTTACGAAGTACCAGTCCGACTGCCAAATCAATCTCTGATTCTTTTGTTGCCCGCCCGGCGCCTAACAGCATGGCTGCCGTTCCTACCTCATCAGCGATGATTTCCGATACATAGCCGTCCTCTTTCGCTTCCAGCTCGAAAGTATGAGCAGCCTGCGGTAGTTTTTCAGGCTGATCCACAACCGAACCATCGCCTCCCTGCGCTTCTAGGAAAACCTTGAATGAGTTAAGTGCAGAACCATCCTTAATCGCATTTTCCAGCAAGGTTCTTGCTTCTTCCAGCGAGCTTGCCTTTTTGGCAAGGTATACCATATGGCTTCCTAGTGTTAAAGAAAGTTCCGTTAAATCTTCCGGTCCCTCTCCTTTAAGCGTATCGATGGCTTCCTTCACCTCTAAAGCATTTCCGATTGCGTAACCCAACGGTTGGCTCATATCGGAAATGACGGCCATCGTGTTTCGTCCCACATTGTTTCCAATGCTAACCATTGCATGCGCCAACTCTTCGGAATCTTCGAGAGTTTTCATGAAAGCGCCCGCTCCCGTTTTAACATCAAGTACAATTGCATCAGCACCAGCGGCGATTTTCTTACTCATGATCGAGCCAGCAATCAAACCGATACTGTTAACGGTAGCCGTAACATCGCGCAATGCATATAACTTTTTGTCGGCTGGAGTCAGGTTACCACTTTGTCCAATGACAGCTATCTTATTTTTATTAACAAGTCGAATGAACTCGTCGTTTTCTATTTCGACATGAAATCCTTTTACAGACTCCAACTTATCGATCGTTCCGCCTGTATGACCAAGACCGCGTCCTGACATCTTTGCCACTGGAACACCTACAGCCGCAACCAATGGTCCAAGCACTAGCGTTGTGGTATCACCAACACCGCCTGTTGAATGTTTATCGACCTTAATTCCTTCAATCATCGATAAATCAATTTGATCTCCTGATTCGACCATCGCCATGGTTAGATCAGCACGTTCCTGCTCATTCATGCCTTTGAAATAAACTGCCATTGACCAAGCGCTCATTTGGTAATCCGGAATCGTGCCATCGGTAAACCCTTTGATGATGAACTGTATTTCTTCCGTAGTAAGAGCCTTTCCATCACGTTTTTTCTCGATTAAATCTACCATTCTCATATTAGAATCCCCACTTTTTCAAAGACACCGGATTTCTTTAGGTGTACTTGTATTTTTGTTCGATTTATATGTCCTTAACGATATGCTTAACAAATTCAAGAAAACTGCTTTTCACTTTTTCAGTCGTTTCAATTACCTCTTCATGCGACAAAGGCTGATCAAGAATGCCTGCGGCCATATTTGTAAGGCATGAAATTCCAAGCACCTTCATACCACTATGCCTAGCCACGATAACTTCCGGAACTGTCGACATACCAACTGCATCCCCGCCAAGGATCCTTGCCATTTTCACTTCTGCCGGCGTTTCATAGGTCGGTCCTGTATTTCCGATATAGACACCTTCTTTAATATCCAAGCCTAGTGAAGCTGCTATTTTTTTTGCTTGCGTCCGAAGGCCTTTATTATAAGCCTCCGACATATCAGGGAATCTAGGGCCGAAGCGCTCTTCATTAGGACCAATCAATGGATTAGCCCCCATTAAATTAATATGATCCGTAATGAGCATCAAGTCACCTGGTTCATAGCTTTCATTTACGCTTCCGGCAGCATTCGTTACAATTAACTGCTCAACACCAAGTAGTTTCATTACTCGTACAGGAAAAGTGACCTTCTCCATCGAGTAACCCTCATAAAAGTGGAAACGTCCTTGCATGGCTACAACTTTTTTGCCACTTAAATGTCCAATGACAAGCTGTCCAGCGTGTCCCTCCACAGTCGATACCGGGAATTCCGGAATTTCGTGGTAGGGAATAGTTATCGGATTTTCAATTTCATCCGCCAATACTCCAAGCCCAGAACCAAGAATCAGTCCTATCTCCGGAGTGCCTTCAATTTTACTTTTTATAAATGACGCAGCAATCTCTATTTTATTAAACATCTATTTACTCTCCCCTAAATTTAGATCGCCCAATATATTTTTTCCAAAGGCAGGCATTTTCACATCAAAATTAGCAGCGACCGTCGCCCCAATATCAGCAAATGTATCTCTTATCGGTAGTTCGGCACCTTCTGTAAATCGTTTGGAATAAACTAATAATGGGACATATTCACGTGTGTGATCGGTTCCTTCATGGACCGGATCATTCCCGTGATCGGCAGTGATGATCAATAGATCATCCTCGTTCAGTTTATCAAGGACTTCCGGCATCCGGGCATCGAATTCTTCCAATGCCTTTCCGTAACCCTCTGGATCGCGGCGGTGACCGTATAAAGCATCGAAGTCGACTAGATTAAGGAAACTTAAACCTTTGAAATCCTGTTCTACCGTTTGGATTAATTTATCCATTCCATCCATATTGGATACGGTCCTCAATGATTCAGTGACACCTTCCCCATCAAAGATATCAGAGATCTTCCCGATTGCTAGCACATCATATCCAGAATCTTTCAATTCATCCATTACAGTCCGGTTAAAAGGCTTCAACGCATAATCATGACGGTTAGGCGTTCTTTTGAAGTTGCCTGGTTCACCTGTGAACGGTCTGGCAATCACGCGTCCAACCTTGAACTCATCAGCCATTGTCATTTCACGGGCAATTTCACATATCTTGTATAATTCGTCTATTGGGACGATATCTTCATGTGCAGCAATCTGTAATACGGAATCAGCTGATGTATAAACGATCAGCGCACCCGTTTTCATATGTTCCTCGCCAAGCCTTTCGATAATTTCCGTGCCGCTTGCCGGGACGTTCCCAATAATTCCCCGACCCATCTTCGCCTCAAGTTCATTGACTAATAATTCCGGGAAGCCATCTGGAAATACACGGAATGGAGTTGATATATTTAACCCCATGATTTCCCAATGTCCAGTCATCGTATCTTTTCCTGTAGAGGCTTCCTTCATTTTCGTGTAGTATGCGAGAGGTTGCTGAGCTTTATCAATCCCCTTGATTTCACGGATATTGCCTAAACCCAATTTTGCGAGAGTCGGCATGTTTAATCCATTCATTCTTTCTGCGATATGGCCAAGTGTATCCGCCCCTTTATCGCCGAATAAATCTGCATCAGGCGCTTCGCCAATCCCAACTGAATCCATAACTATTACAAATATTCGTTTAAATGCTGAATTTCCTTTCATGAGTCATTCCTCCTAAAATAGTAAATCACTTTTTATACTCTCTATAATACCCTTATGCTGCTCAGTTACTCTTCATTTAAATGAAATCGCAAGAACGTCAGAAGTCTGACCTCTCTACATTGTAAACGATTACCATGATGTAGACAAATAATATATTTCGTAATGAAACAAAGTGCTCCAAGATGCATGTTGGAATTATTTGCAGCCTCTATAGCAGTCCGTACAAACGGAGAATAAGGCTGCTCCTCCAACTGCCTCGCAGTTAAATTCACAACCTTTTCTATCATTCTACTATTCTTTTAAGCTCGCGGATGGAATTTTGAATATACATCCTTGATCCGTACGTTCGTAATATGTGTATAAATTTGAGTTGTCGAAATATCCGCATGACCAAGCATTTCTTGGACGGCACGTAAATCAGCCCCGTTCATCAATAGATGTGTCGCGAACGAATGTCTTAGTGTATGCGGTGTAATTTCTTTTTCAATTTGTGCCGATTTTACAAGTTTTTTTAGAATCTTCCAAAATCCCTGCCTTGTCAGCCTGTTTCCATGATGATTCAAAAAAAGTGAATCCGTCCTGTGCTTGGGACTGGCCATTTTCCCCCGGGAACTTTCCATATAATGTTCTATCGCACCCAATGCAGTTTGTCCAATCGGAATGATCCTCTCTTTATTTCCTTTCCCTACGCAACGGACAAAACCCATCGATACATGGACATCACTCACATCCATGGATATCAACTCACTGACACGCATACCCGTCGCATACATCAGTTCTAGCATCGCCTTATCGCGTAAACCGAATTCATCCATTTTCTTCGGGGCATCCAATAGTGCTTCAACCTCTTCCATGCTTAATACCTTTGGAAGACTTCGTTCCGGTTTTGGTGTTTCTATATGTATGGACGGATCCTGCTCGGTTACTTTTTCCCTTAGAAGAAATTGATGAAAAGACCGAATGGAAGCTATATGACGCGCCACCGTCTTCGACGATTTCCCTTGATCCTTCAAATGCATGAGGAAATGCAGGATGTTCACCCGCCGTGAATCATTCCAAGCTTCAATGGTTTCAACATCTTTCAGATAGCTCCAATATGATCTTAAGTCACGCTCATACGAGACGAGCGTATTTTTGGCAAGTCCTTTTTCAATGGTTAAAAAATGAATGAAATCCCTAATTTGATTCTCCATATTCATTACTCCCCGTTTAAATAAAACAACATTAAGCGTTCAAGCCATGCATCATCACCCGTATCAACAGCTTTCGATACTTTTACGGCCATGCCTTTCGGTTCATCATAACGATGATAACTTTGATATTCCTGATTTAACCATACCATTCCTATATAAAAAAGAACAGTGAAGCTAACAAAGAGAACCATCACTTTAGCCGTGTGCAAAACAAGCGATAATGATGTTTTCATCATCTTTCCCCTCCCATTCGATCCTTTGTATCAATCTATGCCCAACAGGACAAGTTTTATACGTGTTTCGGAAAGGAGAAAACAAAAACAGTCCTTCCTTTTAGAAAATAGGTTTTTAAAATGCAGAAAACCTTCTCCATTAAATGGAAAAGGTCCGACTTCATTCACCTTTATTCTCTTCTTTGTCATGACATCGATGACAAATGCCATGAAAGGTTAATCTATGGTCTTTAATCTTGAAGTTCCAGTCGCGTTCCACAATGTCTTCTACGTCTTCAAGTAGGTCTTCCTGGATCTCATCTACCGCACCACATTCCACACAAACAAGATGATGATGGAAATGCGCAGCTCCTTCTTGTCTTAAATCATAACGGGAAACCCCGTCTCCAAAGTTAATTTTATCTACTATCTTCAATTCAGTCAGCAACTCTAGCGTACGGTAAACTGTTGCCAATCCAATTTCCGGCGACTTTTCTTTGACAAGGAGGTAAACGTCTTCTGCGCTTAAATGATCCTCTTCATGCTCAAGTAAAACGCGGACGGTCGCTTCTCGCTGAGGCGTTAATTTGTAGCTGGACGAGTGTAACTGCTTTTTTATCCTATCAATTCTGTTTTCTATTTCCATACCTAATATTCCCTCCCGCGCCGCTATCTTATCCATTATATCAAAAGAGGGAAAACTGTCAAAATAGATTTCTTGTTAATGATAAAAAAATTTGCGGGAACGGTAGATTTTCATTAATGACCCAATAAACTTACGACATTTTTCATTAAAGAAGGGGATAAGTATGCTTCAAACGCAGCAGCCGTAATCAAAAATAACCCCGACAAAACCAATGAGAAAATATACCGCGAAATTATCGGCTTCAGCGGTTCACGAACCTGCTTTAGGAAGATCCGGCTGATCATTTTCATTGATAGTGCGACGGCAAGGACGGTTATTACGATGAATATCGGGACAATGAATATATTTTGGGGCAGAATGGCGACAAACGATAATAAGAATCCGCTCCATCCCATTTGATTGACTAAAAAGCCGACTGTGAATCCAACAACCATCCCTTTTATAAATAACAAAACCAGGATGACAGGCAAACCGATGACCGATATTCCCAGAATCCAGATGACCCCGATATATTTTATATTATGCATAATACTTTGGCTGAACATATCATGCGAAGATGCAAATTCACCCTTGGATACTTGTCCGAAAAATTGCGATAAATAATAGAACAAGTCTTCCTTTTGGGTAAAGCTCAAACTATTCACCAATATTGCCCCAAAAATGACGCCCATCAAAAAAAGCACAGTGATAAAGACATATAATGAGGAATGTTCGTTAATATGTTTCATTACGGCATTTTGTACGACAGATTTTTTTTTCATCTTTCATCCTCCCAACTCCGCTTACTAGAATCTATGTTTTCACTCTCTCATTTATGCTAAGAAAACTTTCCCCATCAGCCAAACACTTTGAATCCAATCCGTGTTATAATTTTCCATATCAATAATATGGAGGCCGGATATGAAAGCTATATTAATGGATTTTCCCGAAAAAATTGAAACCCCACGATTATATCTAAGACCTTGTCAACCTGGCGATGGCCTGGACCTTTACGAAGCCATTGTCCATTCTAAACCTGAATTGAAACAGTGGCTGCCGTTTGCACATCAAGATTTTTCGTTGGAAACTTCTGAACAGAACGTCCTTAAGTCCTTTGCGGACTTTATTTTAAAAGAGGATATCAGGCTCCATATTTATAGGAAAGAAGACGATCAATTCATTGGCTCCACTGGTCTGCACCGAATTAATTGGGATATCCCTAAATTCGAAATTGGCTATTGGATCGATACAAGATACAGTAAACTAGGCTACATAACGGAGGCAGTGGAAAAGTTAACTAAATTTGCCTTTTACCATTATGGCGCAAAACGAGTCGAAATCCGCTGTGACCCTAATAATATAGCCAGCAAACGGATTCCTGAGAGGCTGGGATATACCCTTGAAGGTATTTTGCGTAATGACTGCCTCAGTGCAGACGGCAAGGAAGTGCGGGACACCTCCATTTATGCAAAAACAACAACCTGAAAAAGTCCTGACAGATCTCATCTGTCAGGACTTTTTCAGGTTTATTCCTTTTTGACCTTTCCGTACTTTCCTCCGCCCCCCACTTCAAAAGAAAGCGTCCCTTTTCTGGCAGAATCGATGTAGAACGCCAATTTTTCAGGAACGATTTCCATGAGCTGTTCAAGCGTAACTTCATGAAGGATATTCATCTCTGTTCCAAATGCCGCCAACAGTTTTTCCATGGATTTAGGTCCGAGTCCTGGGATGAAATCGAGTGGCACTTGATGGATATACGGCGGCCTTTCCCTTCCGTTTCTTCCGTCCAGCTCGGAAATGGAGAGTTCTTCGATCCTGGACGATACCCCTTTAATAATGGATTTATTACCACACTCGGGACATTGTTCATCATCCCTCAATACCTGGTGTAAACACCCTGAACATACGGTTTGATGATACTTTCCCAATAAGGGGTTCAATCCATAATTAACGGCCACCTTACGATTCCCTTTTTCTTTAAGGGCTTTTGCAAGCTCATTGAAACTTGGTTCTTCAAGCAGGACTTTTTGATATTCACGGGCGATTTTCCCAAGCGAATGCGCATCGGAATTTGTCACGAATACATAGGAGTCCAACTCCTCGATATCCTTGACCATTTCTGTATCTGAACTTAAACCAAGTTCGATGGCATCAATGAGCTTCGGATCGAATACTTCTGTCAGACTGGATCGCACCCCTTTTCCATATAAGCTTTTAAATGGGGTAAAAACATGTGCCGGAATAAACAGGCCTCCCAGTGACTTCACGATCTTTTGCAGCGTTCTTCCATCACAATAAATCCTTTGGGAGCTCAAGGTGATATTTTTAACATGTCCACCCATCCATGAAGACAATTCCTTCATCGCTTTTAAAGTGGGAAAATAGGCGAGGACATGGATCGGTCCATTACAATTCTGATCATAAATTTCAATCTCCGAGCCTGGAATGATGGTTGTATTCTTGTATTGAAGTCCGCCTTCAATCTTTTCCGTGATTTCGCCATCAAGAATCCCCGCTTCGATTTCTTCGATAATTTCAGGAGAATGGCAATCGATTATTCCGATTAGATCAAGGCCCTTCCTTTCACTTGCCACTTGCAGCACATTGCTGAAGGTTAACGTTTTAGCACCTGTTATTTTTACGGCCCTTCCGCTTCTCGTTCTGCCTATATGGATATGCAGGTCAGCGTAAAATTCTTTCATTTATGATGTCATCGCCCTTTTCAACTGCAGATACTGAACTGCATATGCCGTTTTGGCATCCTGGATTTTCCCTTCATCCATATAAGTTTGAGCTTCCTCCAACGTGAGTTCAAGCATCTCGACAAATTCGTCTTCATCCAGTGGGGCCGCATTTTCTTTCTTTTTCAAATTGTGGGCCATATAAAGGTGGACCAATTCATCGGCGAAACCTGGGGATGTATAGAAGGATATGATGTGCTCCATTTTTTCGCATTCATAACCTGTCTCCTCTTCCAGTTCCCGTTTAGCCGACAGAACCGGCTCTTCGCCTATTTCCAGCTTTCCTGCAGGAATTTCCACCAAGCTCCTCTCCAGCGCTTTACGGTACTGCTCAACCATGATGATTTTATTGTCTGCCGTGAGAGCTATGATGGCAACCGCCCCCGGATGTTTGATTATTTCACGTTTACCCGTTTTCCCATCTGGAAGCTCTACATCATCCACTTGCAGGCTGATTACCTTTCCCGTAAAGATTTTTTTCGAAGATAGCGTTTTTTCTTCAAATTTTTTCATCCTGACCACTCCTCTGTTCTAATTGCAGCATGATTCCTCATACATTTTACCATAATAGAGATGGAGGGCGATTTAATGAAAGTTTACGTATTGGAAAAAAGCGTTACTTTATCCGGAAAGAGTTGGGAAATCCTTCAAAAACTAAAGCAATTACAAAATCAATATGTCTATATCAATGATTGGATTGCCGACATACATGATCAGGTGCCGCCCACTCCTTTAAAACGGATCAAGTGAATTCTTTGAGTGAAATGGATTTCTCCTTTACAATGAAGTAAAGGGAGTGGATAACATGAAAAAACGCAGACTAGGAAATTCTGACTTGCTAGTTTCTGAAATCGGGCTCGGATGCATGTCATTGGGGACTGTTGAAAATCAGGCATCCGAAATCATACAGTCCGCTTTAGATGAAGGAATCAATTATTTTGATACGGCTGACTTATATGATTTCGGAATGAATGAAGAAATCGTCGGAAAGAATTTAAAATCGGTCCGCGATAAAGTATACATAGCCACCAAGGTCGGAAACCGCTGGAATGAAAATAAAGATTCCTGGAGCTGGGATCCATCTGGCGCCTATATTAAAACGGCAGTAAAAGATAGCTTAAAGCGATTGGGTACTGATTATATTGATCTTTATCAGTTACATGGCGGCACCATTTCAGACAATATCGGAGAAACGGTAGAAGCATTTGAAGATTTGAAAAAAGAAGGCTATATCCGATATTATGGCATTTCCTCGATTCGTCCGAATGTAATCAAGGAATTCACTGAAAAGTCTGAGCTTGATTCCGTGATGATGCAGTTTAATCTACTTGACCGCCGCCCAGAAGAGTGGCTGTCCCTTTTGGCCAACAAACAGATCAGCATTATCGCCCGTGGCCCCCTTGCCAAAGGGCTGCTCAGTGAAAAAATGCTTAAAAAGGCAAATGAGGATGGATATCTTGACTATAGCTATCACGAACTTAAAGATTTGCTTCCGCAAATAAAAGACAAACTTTCTGATAGGAAGTTGAATGAAACCGCACTTCAATATGTATTGTCACACCAAAGCGTCGCTACCGTTGTACCAGGAGCAAGCTCAGTACAGCAGCTCCGTGAGAACTGCCAGGCCGCTAACAGCCCTTCACTGTCCAAAACCGAGTTGGATATCTTGAAGCAGTTGACCAAAGCGAACAAATATGAAAGTCACCGGGAGTAAAAGAATAAAACTAAACTAATTGTTTCAAAGGAACGTCAGGACACCCTTTAGGCTGCACTATCTCCGTTTAACCAACGTGATAGGCAGCCTTTTTCCGTTCCTTCATTTTTTCGCCTTACTGCTTCTTTACCGCTTTCAAGTTCCCCATCATTCCAATCCTTCCAAACCAATTTAACTTCATACCAACATTTTTAATTTTTTCATTAGACATCCACAATTTAATGTTGTACAATTCAGTTGTGAACAATTAAAAATTAAGAAGATAGGGAGAAAAAATGATGACAAAAACATTATTTACAACGTCTGTAACAGTTGATGGCGGAAGAGAAGGAACGGCAATTTCTGCTGACGGCAACTTCACGGTTGATATTGCGATGCCTGGTACACCTAGGGCTAAACAGATGCCTGAAGCATCTAACCCGGAACAGCTTTTTGCAGCTGGATATGCTGCATGTTTTGATAGTGCTTTGCAATCAGTTGGTAAAATTGAACGCGTTTCTTTCGATTCCAAAGTCACCGCAAACGTCAGTCTTTTGATGGGTGAGATGCATCAGTACAGCTTGGCTGTAACTTTGGCCGTGAAGGGATCCGGGGTCGACAAGGAGACGTTCGAAACCCTTGTTCATAAAGCGCATCAAATGTGTCCTTATTCAAAAGCGATCAATGGCAATGTGGACGTCGCCTTTGAAATAGATGTAGATTGAAATCCGACAAAAAGACGCTTGGCATCACCAAGCGTCTTTTCTTTGCTAAAATTCCTGTAATGTTTTCAATAGTTGGAGCAGCGAAGCTTTTAAATCCTCAACCACCTTCTTATCATCACCCGACATTGCCGAAATGCGATCTGGAATGAAACAGGCCTCTTCCTGTAAACCAAGTCCCTTATCCGTCAACTTAATCATGACAGACCGTTCATCCTCAGACGAACGTTCACGGACAATCAAGCCATTCTGCTCCATTCGTTTCAACATGGGGGTAAGCGTTCCTGAGTCGAGGGCAAGGAGCTCCCCTAGTTTTTTTACTGTAAGTGTATCCTGTTCCCATAATAGAAGAAGAACAAGGTATTGAGGATATGTCACTTCGAGTTTATCAAGCAGCGGTTTATATTTCTTCGTCATTTCCCTTGAACTTGCATAAAGCAGGAAACATAATTGGTCTTCCAGTACTTTTTCTATTTTACTTTGCATCATATCACCAGCTAATTGTAGTCCATCCGATATGAAAGCATATCGAACTTATCTTTAATATAATCGTTATACTTTATAAAATAAAGGAATATCAGCAAGGAATGGTCTTTCTGAATGGAAAAAGGGAGCCAGCTCTCTTAATAAACCGCTCCCTGTTCTTCATTTATAGTTCTTCCAGTTCAGATTGCTTTCACCCAATAGTTCTTCGAATGATTTATTCTTCTCCCGACGCTTTCTTTCTTCGCGTTTTTTTTCTTCTTCCGCTGCCCGTTTTTCTTGTTCAGCCTCATTAAGTTCTTTTTGCTTTTGACGAAGCTGGGACATGATATCTTGATTGATCATATCACCGAGTTTCAATGAAGATGATTCTTTATCTTGGTTTTTGCTTTGATTTTGATTTCGCTGCTGTTTCTTTTTCACCCTTAAAACCTCCTGGCCATTTATGAAATTATTATATCACGACTGCCGTTTTCCTCGTCATGGTTTTCAAACAGTGTTTTCCCATTTCCCTCATGGTAAAATAAAGAAAATCAACTGAGGAGGACCTCTCATGAAGAAATGGTGGTTTACACTGGCTGGAATCCTATCGTATATCATCGGCGTTGGCATTTATTTTTCCAATCGGATCATGTACATGAAAAAGAAGGAAGATGATTTTATCCAGAATCGTGAAATCATGGCTAAACGCCTGATCACGGAGGATTTTGATAATCTGCCTAAAACGGAAATTTGGGTATCGTCACCATCCGGATATTCCTTGAAATGCTTGTTTATCGAACCGCATGATACTAATAAGTGGGTAGTCATTTCCCATGGTGTGACGGAGAACAAAGTCAATTCGATTAAGTACATGAATATTTTTCTTAAGCGAGGCTTCAATGCCATCATTTATGACCACCGCCGGCATGGGGACTCCGGGGGCAAGACGAGCAGTTATGGACATTATGAAAAATTCGACCTGAAGGCTGTAATCGATGAATTGAAAAGACGTAAAGGTCCCGACCTTCATATTGGCATTCATGGAGAATCCATGGGGGCTGTAACCCTGCTTTTATATGCCGGAATGCTTGAAGATGGTGCTGATTTTTACATTGCCGACTGTCCATTTTCAAATTTCGAGGATCAGATCAAACACCAGCTTAAACAAGTAGTCCCACTTCCCTCTTGGACCGTGTTTCCGCTTGGGCGTACGTTCATCAAACTCCGTGATGGATATTGGACAAATGAAGTGTCACCAATCGATTATATGAAAAATATCCGAAACCCCGTGCTCTTCATCCATAGTGAAAATGACAGTTTCATTCCCGCTTCCATGACAGCGGAATTATATGCAGCAAAAGAGGGCCCAAAGCAGCTGTACATCGCTAAAAAAGGGGCCCACGCTCAATCTTACAATGAAAATCCAAGAGAATATGAAGATCAAATCGATCAGTTTCTAAAACTTGTCTGAGAAGAAAAGAGAGGGAATCAAGATTCCCTCCTTGCTTCATTTAGATTTTATAAAAAAAGCTCATCCTCGGATTTAAGATTTGATTCGGACTTTTTAATTGAAAGCTGTTCGCTTCCGGAACAAAGTCTATTTTCATGACTTCATCAAGGAAAATCATTTTTGATTTCTCCACATATAGAGGAATCCCGTTTGTTTCCACTTTTTCGGTACCTTCTTCAGGTTCGTTGACCCACCATAGCGCGGTCACACCACTTACCACGCAGCCACAGCCATCAGTATCATATTTCAACTGTAAATATCCTTCTTGTTCCTGTACCTTATCGACTATTTTCTCAGCCGCTGTTTCCGTCCATTCAATATACATGATTGCACGCCTCCCGATGTCTTTCCTTTCCCCCATTATAAACGATAAAAACGCTTCTGTTAAAGAAACTGCCTGCTTCCTTTTGCAAGATCAGCCACACGAACACCGTGCTAGCAAATGCCGATTCTCTTACGCATCGTAATCCCTTTCATCACGATGCCGTTTCGAAAATGAAAGGCTGTCCCTTGGAACAGCCTTTCCGCTCATCATTCCGTTATCCTTACATCCGCTATATCGGAAAGCCTGATATAGTGAACCTGCTGAAATCGATCAACGATATGAAGTTTTTGGGTGGGTTCATTATAATAATGGATCCTGCCGATTAACAGCTGATACCGGTTTCCTTCATAATGTGCAATCGTAACATCCTTTCTTTCCTCCATCGCTTCCCCCATTACAGCATTCATTTCTTCCAGTTGCTGCTCATCCAGGATGCGCTTCGTTTCATAGCCATCCTCCACCACCCAATCCCGCAGCATCTTCACATGCTCCGGTAACATCATCGATGTCCATTTGATACGGCCGCGATCACGAATCATTCTTTTCCCACCCTTCAAAAAGTCACCCCTACGCCTTATGCCCACCAAGCAGCCTGCTTCGGTAAACGGCTGTACCCGCTTCCGTATACGAAACCGCACGCAATAACGATTTGGCTCCATATTTATGGCGAATTCGATCAACCGTGTAACTCAATTCCCGCTTCTTCCAGCGCGAAGCATCGAATAAAGTCAGCTGCATTTCGTTATCATCCACAATATTCGAGAGTCTGACCTCTATGCTCCGAACCGTTTTTTGCCTATAGTTCTCATGAAAAAGCTCCAGACAAACTTTATATAACTCCATCGTAATGTTGGTCGGCTCGCTAATCGAACGCGAACGATGGAAACCCCCGCCAAACTCATCCTTGCTGTAACCAATGCTTAGGCTCACCGTTCTTCCTGCCTTGCGATGGGTGCGTGCCCTTCTTCCAACTTCTTCGCAAATTTCCAGCATGACCTGCTTCACCTCATGCTCCTCCTTATAATCCCGCAGCAGGATTTGGCTTTTGCCGAAGCTTACCTGCCCTTCGATGATCGCTGCCCCCATATCGGATAAATCTATTCCCCACGCATGGTGGTAAAGCTGATTGCCCATAATCCCAAACTTCGCTTCAAGTAATTCAAGATCATAATTGGCAAGCTGCCCAACCGTAAATATCCCCATTCCATGAAGGGTTTTTTCAACGCGCCTGCCGATCCCCCACATTTCACGAAGCGGGGAAATCGGCCAAAGTTTGCTTGGCACATCCTCATACTTCCATTCGGCAATCCCTTTATGTTTGGCATCCAAATCAAGGCAAAGTTTTGCCATAAGCATGTTCGGTCCAATTCCAATTGCACAAGGGAGCTGTAATTCGCGTTCGATTTCATCCTTTATCTTTTCAGCTATCATCCGGGCATCTCCCCATAAAGAAGCGGCACCATCGACTTTCACAAAACTTTCGTCCACACTATATACGTGAATCGCTTCTTTGGGCACATAACGGTTGAACAAGCGGGTGATTTCCGTCGAAACCCTTAAATAGGTCGCCATTTTAGGTTCAACGACGACAATCCTCGGATCATTCGGGATCTCAAACATCCGCGACCCTGTCTTTATGCCAAATTCCTTCTTCATTTTTGGAGAAGCCGCGAGCACAATGCTCCCTGTCCTCTTCAAATCACCAACCACCGCCAGATAACAATCAAGCGGGTCCAGACCAAGCATGACTGCTGAACAGCTTGCATAAAAACTTTTCATATCGATACACATAATTGATTGTTTCGGCATCGTCCCATAATCCATCATTTCTTCACCCTAATAAGAATATACGTTCGCTTTTATTATATTCATAACTTTAACCGAATATACGTTCTTATTCAATGGAAGTTTTCATACAAATTTCTACTTTTTATTGTAATTTCCTTGAAAAATATAATTGACACTAAAAATGGATAAAATACCAAATTTAAACTCCGTATCCAAATTGTTTTTTTAAAAGAGAATCAATTAGTAGCTTGATTAATTTTTAATGAATCCATATACTCAGTTTTTTGAAATTCAAACACCCTTTTCAATAGACTTTCGTCCATTTATCATTTAGTCTTACTGCTCATTTTTTGTAATGAAACTGTAACCAAAATTATGTCTAATTGTCATAATGGTATTGTAGGATAATATTGTTAAGAATTATAGAGAGATAGAGAGGAAATGAAAATTATGAAGAAATGGATCGCTTCAGCTGCTGTTGCATCTGCCATGATGCTAACCCCACTGCAAGCCTCTGCAAATATTGGAGATCAAACCCTCAGACCCGGAATGACACATAGCGATGTCAAACAACTACAACAACTTTTAAAAACCAAAGGGTATTTCACATATACAGGTTCACTGACTACATATTACGGCACCTATTCTACATCTGCAGTAAAAAAATTCCAGAAAGCCAAGGGATTAACTGCCGATGGAATTGCCGGCCGGGGCACATTTAATGCGCTTGGTGTTTATAATGTCAATAATACAAGCCTGATAAGCTATGCAAAAACCTTAATCGGCAAACCTTACAAATGGGGCGGGACGACACCGACTGGATTCGACTGCTCAGGCTTCGTCTATTATGTATTCCAGAAATCGCAAGGAATTACCTTACCGCGTACAACATCATTACTCTATTCCAATACAGGTTTAAAAGTATCTTCACCAGCTAAGGGTGATCTTGTATTCTTTGATACTTCTTCTGGAAGAACAGGTGTATCCCATGTTGGAATATATATCGGAAATGGTCAATTCATTAGTGCTACGTCTTCTAAAGGAGTAACCATCACGGATATGGATAATACTTATTGGAAACCAAAATATTTAGGTGCGAAAACTTTATAAAATCAGGACAAGAGCTCATCCTTGTGAGTGAAATCCAATAAAACAACCGGACAGATTCCAAGTGATTCAGTCCGGTTGTTTTATTTTATATATAATATTTCATCCGTTAAATCCTCTACTGTCACCATGAATGAAGAGTCTAAGTTAGAACGATTCATCATTTCGATATTATAAACATGCTCCGAGGGTAAATGGACGACTTCGAGAACCATGAATCGCTGACTTTCCGCTTTGCTGACATGATTGAGGGCAGCAGTGACTGCCCTTTGTTCAGCTAAGCTTTTTTCATCCGTCAAAACAAGAATCAATTCCGCTTCCGCTTTCCCAGGAAATGATTTCTTCACCCCGCCCCGGTGCCATGGTTTCACTTTCATCCCGATTTCCAGCTCGGAATAATCGAGGGCATTACCATGTTGATCTTGAATATATGTATCATTGGTCACCTTATAGTACGTTCCTTTAATCAAAATCCTTTTATCGTCAAGATCCGTAATGAAACCTTCTTCCCCCTTATCAATGACTTCATCCATGTTCCAATCAGGGGATTGGCAGCTGCCCAGAATAAAAGCAACGAATATAGAGATATAAAGGTTCACTATCATCTTCATACAAATCCCTCCTAATAGAAATAGACGGCTTCTCCCTGAAATAGTTACCAATTATTTATTTAATATAGACAACTTCGGTCATTTCCAAAAGGGGAATGTCATCGACATTCCCCTTTGCCTATTATTAGACCAACTTTCAACTTTACCGGTATCGAAAGTTTAGCCTACTTTTTAAAAAATGCTTTTTTCCCTAATGTTTCGGTGATCTTCGGAAACATGTTATACCATTTCCCAGCTAAATTCATCCAGCCAGGGAGATTGATTTCCCTCTTATTGGTCAGCATCGCCGCTACGATTTTGGCAGCGACATCTCCAGGCTTAAGCATGAATTTTTCAACATTCTTTAAGTATGTACCTGATTCATCCGCAATGTTAAAGAAATTCGTTTCTATGGGTCCAGGATTGACGGTGGTCACAAAAACATGATCGTCCATCAGCTCGAGCCGAAGTGCGTTTGAATAGCCAAGAACCGCGAACTTGGTCGAAGAGTACAATGTTGATTTAGGAGTGGCGATTTTACCGGCCTGTGAAGCTATGTTGATGATATGCCCCGCTTTTCTCAGTTTCATATACGGAAGAACCAGCTTTGTGCAGGCCATCAATCCAATGACGTTGACAGCAAACATTGCTTTCGTTTCATTTAACTCCGTATCCTGTGCTTCTTTAAACGTGCCGAAACCAGCATTGTTGACCAACACATCCACTTCTCCTATTTGCGCATGGATGTCATTAAATACATTTGTCACCTGATCAGTATCTGCAACATCAAGCTTATAGGCATATGCATCAATCCCATATTGGGTGATCAGTTCATTCTTTAGCTGCAGTAATTTATCCAGGCTTCTGGCCAAGAGGACGAGACAGGCTCCCTGCTTTGCACTTTGAATGGCAACTTCCTTGCCAATCCCTCCGGAAGCACCGGTAATAACAATGACTTTGCCTTGCAACTTATTCAAAAAAATGAGCCTCCTTGCGAACATTAAGCGATTGAATACAGAATGACCCCTGATTGGATTTCTGTTTCGACTTCACCCAAGTCTTCTAAATAGTCCAGCTGACCGACCGTTTCCGAAAGTGTCAGGCCCACTTCCTGAAGGTATACTTTCGGAAAAAGCTGCTGACAAACTTCAAAGGCCGATAAAGGCCGATCTTGAAGCATGTTTTTCACCTGCATGGCACGGTTATGCTGCCGCTCGAATCGATACTGAATCAAGTCGGCAACCGCCTCTCCTTCCACTTCAGATCCATGTCCGGAGTAAACAGTGGAGATGGAAAGATCCAATAATTTCTGAAGTGATGCATTATATTGCAGTAAAGGACGAGGCCTCATGCCTCCGGGAAGTAAAGGTGGTTCCATTAATGGATTAGGTGAGATCTTGGCAAGCAAGTGATCGCCTGCGATCATGACACCGTCACTTTCCCGGTAAAAGGATAAATGACTTTGAGCATGCCCAGGAGTCTCGATCACTTTCCAGCCTGGAAGACCGGGGAGCTCATCTCCCTCAGCCAAATATCCATGAAGCTTCCGTTCACTAAGGAAACTGATTTCGTCGCGGTTATGGGTCAGTTCATTTTTCAGCTCTTCTGCCACTCCGAACTTTGTGGCATAATCAAGGAAAAAACGATTATGGGTTTCAAGGAATTCATCACTGATAGTCAACCAGCGCTGATTATTTTTGTGTCCATAAACCGGGATTTCCTTTTCAAAGAAATCGAGTGCACCAGCATGATCAGGATGATGATGGGTTAAAATGATTTGTTCGATATCAGTCAGTTTCAGACCCAAATCCCCAAGCCCTTTAGTCAGGGCTTCCTTTGATCGTTTTGTTTTCACTCCCGTATCGATTAACGTTAAAGCATCCCCTTTAACAACATAAACATTCACATCACCCACTGCAAACGGCGTGGGCAAAGCAAGTTTTGCAATATCTCCATTCCAATTCGCCATTATCTTATCCACCTTAGAAAATTATATTTATATAAATCTTTTTATACGCTAAACAGAATTCCTAGTATACTTATCATGTATAATTACCATTTTACATGTATTTTAAATCACTGTCATTATTTTCACATAATTCATGTCTACTTTTTGTCGTCCTTGCATATATTATCATTGACAGAGTACTGATATATCCTTCATAATCACAAGTAATTAAAGACGGCGTGGCATTGATTAAGGCCAAGTAAATTTATGATGGCGTAAAGAGAGTGAAGCTCGGAATGTGCTGAAAGGCTTCACCGCCCCCTCATTATTGAACCTACCTTATGAGCCTTCAGGAAAACCTGACGTAATTCCCGCGTTAGAGGATTCAAGTGCAGCTTTTCTGTTTATTCGTTATGGAAAAGTTGAACAAAGGTGGTACCACGGAAGCTAGACCTTTCGTCCTTTATTGGATGAGGGGTCTTTTTGTTTTTCAAAAAAGGCCGAAAATACAAAAGAAAAAGGAGCGGGAAATATGGAAAAAATCGCGTTTATCGGAGCTGGATCGATGGCAGAAGCAATCATTTCAGGGCTGGTGACCCAACAGGTGATCGAACCAGCAAATATTTTTGTTACAAATAAATCAAATGATGATCGGTTCGATTATTTAAAGAACCAATATGGTGTTACTGCCACAAGGTCGCTGCAGGAATTAGTACAGGATGCAAGCCTTGTCGTCCTGGCGGTGAAACCGAAAGACATTTTAGAAACGATGCAATCAATAAAAGAATACATCCGTGAGGAAATGCTGTTCATTTCCGTTGTTGCCGGGGTTCATACAACAAGCTTGGAAGGAATCGCCAACAAGCGGTTCTCGATCGTCCGTGCCATGCCTAATACATCGGCAGCCGTAGGAAAATCAGCAACGGCCCTTGCGGCTAACGGTCATACGAAAGACTCGCAATTACAAACTGCGATTACCCTTTTTGAAACGGTAGGTACGGTGGCAGTCGTAGACGAAACCCAGCTAGATGCGGTAACAGGCTTATCAGGCAGCGGCCCTGCTTATATTTATTACTTGGTAGAGGCATTGGAAAAATCGGCAGAAAAAATAGGTCTCGATTCCGAAACCGCCAAGCAATTGATTCTGCAGACACTGATGGGTGCGGCCGATATGTTACAGAAATCACCTAAAACGCCTGCCGTACTAAGAAAGGAAGTAACTTCACCAGGCGGAACGACTGAAGCAGGTCTGAAAGCACTTCAAGCACATCAAGTGGAAGAAGCATTCATTGCCTGTGTACAAGAAGCGACAGAGCAATCGAAGCGAATGGGTAATCAAATAAGTAAAGAACTAGCCAAATATGTAGTTTCGCAGTAAGACGCATGATGATGATCAGCTGTTGCCTGGCCACTCCTACAGCAGTGGCCAGGCAACAGCCCTTTATAAGATCGTGGCATCTTATAAAGGGTAACAGCGTTACTTTATAATCAGCATATCATTTTCATCGAAACTCCAATCCTTCGAATACGCAACCTCCCAATAGTAACCGTCGGGGTCTGAAAAATATCCGCTGTATCCTCCCCAAACAACATCCTGAGGTGATTTTTCGATTGTTCCCCCAGCCTTTCCAGCATTGTTGATCACATCATCCACTTCTTCAATTGATTTAGCATTATAAGCGAGCGTAAGACCCGGGAACCCCTTTTTCTTAGGCGGTTCTTTCTCGTTGATGTCTTTTACTAGCTCCTCTAAAGGATACAAAGCAAGTTTCGTTCCGGCATTATTAAAAAATACGATTGCGGGTTCGCCCTCTTTAATCGATGTACGGAATCCCAATCCGTCCCGGTAAAACCTCAATGATTCAGTAATATCCCTGACACCTAAAGTGATAATGTTGATCCTGTTCATACTAGTCCTCCTTTTTCCATGTTTTAAGGGTAAATTCGACACCTGGATCACTTTTCCCTTTATAGCTTGATTGATCATCAGCCACACCATCACAAATGCTTCTTAAAGTTTCTAAAAATGCTCAACATTTGCATAAGGATCAATCCAAGGGGAAATTCCATCTTGAATTGATCCTTATGCAAATTACGTAGGAATTTCACTTTCTTTGCCGAATGAATACATGTTTTGTCATCTGTAAAGGAATTCCCTCATACTTATCGAATTCAACAACCAAAAGGGGGAATCTCGATGAATACAAGTGCAGTTGCCCGGTTACTGAATGTTTCCCATAGTACGATTCAACGCTGGGTCACCCAATTGAACATGGAAGTAGAACGGAATCAGCTTGGCCACTACCAGTTTTCGGATGAAGACATTGCATTATTGAGAAAAATCCAAGATCAACTGAACGAAGGCATCATTCTCCAAAAGGTCAGCATCTCAGAGAAAAAAATTAGAAAAGCAAGCATCCAGAAACACTCCGAACCGGATAAAGAACATGATCAACTGCTAGAACGGGTCACCCGGCTTGAAAATGGTCTGAAAACAAAAGCGGACGATGTTGTATCCTATCAGCTTTTACAACACAGAAGTGAAATGGAAGACATGCACAAACTCGTTAAGAAACTCGAAGCCCGTATCGAAGCGTTAGAAACACCAATGGGTCAGCCGTTTGATTATTTACTCGCGGCTGAAGAGGCTGCTGCCACTAAAAAGACAAAGAAAAGGCCATTTATAAAAATGATTTTTGGAAACAGAAAGAATGATAGTTCATCATGGAGTACAGCCGACAGCGATTAACATCGATTATCATTCAAGATGAATCATGAGCACCCCACGATAGCCATTTTTCTCATGCCAGGCATTTCTTCAGTAATAGGACCTGATCTAATTAATCACCCCAAAAATAAAAAGGCCCGGCCAAGGTTTAAGTCTCACCTGGGTCGGGCCTTTTCTCATCTTAAATCAACACTGCACGGTCATTGAGCATTTTTTCACCTTTGATGCGCTGGAATTCGTTAAGCAGTTTTTCAACGGTAAGCTTCTGCTTTTCAGCACCTCTTGCTTCAAAAATGATTTGTCCTTTATCCATCATGATCAAGGAATTTCCAAGATCGATTGCCTGCTGCATATTGTGAGTCACCATCAACGTCGTTAGCTTGTTCTTTTCGACGATTTCCTTCGTCAGATTTGTAACAAGCTCTGCCCTGGAAGGGTCGAGAGCGGCTGTATGTTCATCAAGAAGCAGGATTTTAGGATCGGTGAAGGTCGCCATCAACAATGATAATGCCTGGCGCTCCCCTCCTGATAATAATCCCACTTTTGCAGTCATCCGATTTTCCAGGCCCAAATGAAGGGTACCCAAACATTCTTTAAAAAGTTCTTTCCGTTTTTTTGTCACCCCGAAGCCTAATCCTCTTCTATTGGTTCTGCCATAAGCGATCGCCATATTTTCTTCAATCGTCATATGTGGTGCAGTACCAAGCATGGGATCCTGAAAAACGCGGCCAATCATTTTGGCACGGGCATGTTCTTCAATGGCCGATACATTTTCCCCATCAATGATGACTTCACCGGCATCAGGGAGAATTTTGCCGGATATCATGTTCATCAGCGTCGATTTACCTGCCCCATTACTCCCGATGACTGTAATAAATTCGCCTTTTGCCATCTGCAGTTCCAGATTCCCAAGGGCTAGCTTTTCATCTGGTGTCCCTTCATTGAAGACCTTATAAATCTGATTTAACTGAAGCATATCCTTCTCCCCCTTTCGATAAAGTCCCACCATGGCGCATCTGTATTTCTTTTAGACGCCTTTTCTTTCGGCTTTTCTCTTTTTGTTTATCGGTAATTTTCGGAATGACAAGTGCCCCTACCACAATAAGTGCCGTAATTAATTTAACATCGCCTGTTTCAAGAAATTCTACGCGAAGTGCCAAAGTTACGACGATTCGGTAAATGATCGCTCCTCCAATGACCGCAAGGGTCGCACGTGCAATCGTTTTGGAGCCAAATAATGCTTCGCCAATTATAACGGATGCCAATCCGATGACGATGATTCCAATCCCCATGCCAATATCGCTAAACCCATTATATTGGGCAACCAAGGAACCCGAGAAAGCCACAAGTGCATTTCCAATCGCAAGGCCCAGGATCTTCATGTTTCCTGTATGGGCGGAAAAACTCTTGACCATCGCTTCATTATCACCCGTTGCCCGTAAAGCTAGACCGATTTCCGTTTTTAAAAAAGCTGACATCCCAGCTTGAATGATTAAAGCCACAATCAACATAACAATTAGTATGGCCCACGTTTTTGGCAAGCTATCACCAAGGCCCACGATCGATAAAAGACCATTCAACATATTGTCCAGGCCAGTGCCAGCCCAGGCATCCTGGATATTCGTGATAATGGTCGTTTGAGAAAGCAACGGAATGTTGGATGCACCCATGATCCTTAAATTGATGGAATAGAGGGCAATCATCATTAAGATACCTGCCAGAAGTGGATTGATTTTTCCTTTCGTATGCAGGAATCCCGTTATTGTCCCAGCAATGAAACCTGCCACCATGGCACAAAACGTGGCCATGGCTGGCGAGAAACCGTTAACGATCATAATGGCGGCCACAGAGGCACCTGTCACAAAGCTGCCTTCCACAGTCATATCCGGGAAGTCGAGAATCCTGAATGTTAAATAAACACCTAGTGCCATAATCGCATAAATCATTCCCGACTCAAAAGAGTTGAATAAAGCTGAGAACATTTTTTTTCTTCCTTCCCCGAACAAAAGCAGAGTTTATTTTACAAACTCAGCATCTGCTTTCCATTCTTCTTTTATTTCAACACCCATATCTTTTGCTGCCTTTTCATTGATGACCAATTTCAGTTTTTGTGGATATTGAACTGCAATATCTCCAGGCTTTTTGCCATCCTTCAAGATTTCAACCGCTTTTTGCCCCGCTTCATAACCAATATCATAGTAACTGAATCCATATGCTGCAAAACCACCAGCATTCACGGAATCAAGCTCACCAACAAACAATGGAATATCTTTATCATTTGCCACCGAAATGACCGATTCCAGTGCTGAGACAACGGTATTATCAGTAATGATATAGAAAGCATCGGCTTTTCCGATTAATGATTCCGTTGCCTGTTTAACCTCGGCTGAAGTGGACACGGATGCTTCCACGACTTTCAAGCCCGCTTTTTTCGCTTCCGCTTTCACGTTTTTTATTTGGACGACGGAGTTTTGCTCCCCTGTATTATAAACGGTCCCAATTGTCTTGGCGCCAAGTTCTTCTGCCAGGAATTTCATTGATTTGGCAATGGCTTCAGGATGGGAATCCGTCGTACCCGTCACATTTCCGCCTGGCTTATCCAAAGATGTAACGAGCTCCGCCGCTACAGGATCGGTAACCGATGTAAAAACGATTGGTATATCCTTTGTCGCATTCAAAGCGCTAAGAGCACTAGGAGTAGAATTGGCAAAGATTAAATCCACTTTATCCCCAACAAAGTTATTGGCAATCGTTTGACTATTATTTTGGTCACCCTGTGCAATTTGAAGATCATATTTGGCATTGATGTCACTATCCTTTAATGCCGCCTGGAATCCTTCATAGGCCTGGTCCAGGGAATCATGCTGAACGATTTGTGTTACTCCAATGTTGAAGGTATCCTTTTTGCTTTCATCCGTTGCCGTATCTTTTTCCTTGTCATTTCCACACCCAGCCAATAATAATCCTGCGACCAATGTCATAGCTGCAGTTGAATATAATTTCTTTTTCATATTTTCCCCCCGCTTTTCTCTTATTTAAGATTAGGTTTTTTCTAGCGACGTCAACTTTTTCGCTTTTATTTCCTAAATTATAATCGTTTAGTCCCAATTATTCCAATATATTTTTTAACTTTTTAGAATTTTTTGAGTTCTAAATATAAAACATAAA
Organism: Peribacillus sp. NPDC076916; assembly: GCF_050269675.1. Classification (NCBI taxonomy): domain Bacteria; kingdom Bacillati; phylum Bacillota; class Bacilli; order Caryophanales; family Bacillaceae; genus Peribacillus; species Peribacillus sp. NPDC076916. The sequence goes on along the minus strand of NZ_JBNNIU010000002.1, from coordinate 222,007 downwards.
AAAAGCTGCTGTGAAAGGGATGGTAACTTTCACAGCAGCTTTATGGAAAAATCAGTGTTCGACAACTTGGCTGACAATTTCGGTAACTGTAGTACGATCGATTTTTTCTTTGCCTTCTTTTAGGGCTTTCAATGTGGCTTTTGCCAATTCCAAGGGTATTTTACAGAATTGGATGATCTCTTTCGTTTCAATCTCTCCAATGTACGCATCGGCTAATGCAAGATTATGTTCCGTATGGGCAAGCATCTCATCGAAACCCCAGCCATCCGGATAAAAGTTAACACCACGTTCTGCATCTTCCTCACGGTTACGCAGGATATTGACCGTTTGGAGCCCGCGTCCAAATGCGATGGCAAGTTCGCGGTCCGTTTCGGTTCCATCGTACCAGTTCCACATATCAGACAGCATGACCCCCACTAAACCTGCAACATAATATGTGTAATCATCGAGTTCCTCTTCATTATGGATTTGCCAGTCCATAGTAACCCATTTTGCCATGCCTTCGGCCATTTCCTTTGTCGATTCCAAGACTTTGCCTTTTGCACCGGGAGGACAAAATTCAATCCAGTCCGAAAGAAACAGGGTCACCTCGGGAAGATCATCCTTATATGGTTCAAATAACGATTGAAGATCTTCTTCCCTGAAATCTGCATCAAGCAACTCACTAAGAGCCTGTAAAAGGGAAACCTTAATATCTGCAGGAAGACCGGGGTGATCCTCGATCTCATCGATGGCGCGCATGCAAAGGTACGCAGCTCCAATAGCTTCTTGCAATCCCTTTGGAAGGTAGCTGATTGGAATGAAAAAAGTCCGGCTTGTTTTTAGGAGAAAATCCATTGCTTTAGTATGTAGGTCACTTTTGTCAGTCATATTTACACTCCTTTAAATATCCAATGAACAATTGATTAATTATATCAAACATTGGCTTTGATTTCAGCTGCCCGATTCCCCTGAATACAAAGGAACTTTAATTGCCATTAGATCTTCACCCATAATCGTGTTTGCAAAGACCGCTTTGCTTTCCTCTTTTAGCCTCTCAGCATCCTCCGGAGTATACCGTGAACTGATATGCGTAAGGATTAGATTCTTAGCTCCCGCTTTCAAAGCCGTTTCTGCAGCCTGAACGGTGGTCGAATGATAATAGGCTGATGCCATTTCGGATTCTTCCGCTGAAAATGTAGCTTCATGAACAAGGTAATCCGCCGATTCAGCAAGAATGATCGCATTGCTGCACATTCTTGTATCACCAAGAATCGTGATGATCCGTCCTTTTTGCGGAGCACCGAGATAGTCCTTCCCATTTAAGACACGGCCATCATCGAGATAGAGCGTTTGTCCATTTTTCAATGCTTTAAAAAGAGGCCCCGGCTTCACACCTTCAGAACGCAGCCGGTCGACCAGTAAGCTTCCTGGTCGATCTTTTTCAACAATCCGGTAACCGATGCTGTAAATGCCATGATCAAGCGACATGGCCGTGACTGTGAATTGTTCGTCCTCAAACACTGCGCCTTCTTCTATTTCGATGATTTCCAAGGGATATTTTAAATGAGTTCCACTCACCTGTAAGCTCGTCTTAATAAATGCATCTATTCCTTGTGGACCATATACGGTCAATTTATCCATACCGCCCTGAAAAGATCTGCTGCTTAAAAATCCAGGCAGTCCGAAGATATGGTCACCATGTAAATGGGTGATGAAGATCTTTTCAACCTTTCGCGGCTTTACCGCGGTTTTTAATATTTGATGCTGTGTTGCTTCCCCACAATCGAATAACCAAACCGTCCCTCGTTCTTCCAATAATTGCAGGGCGATTGATGTCACATTACGCGCTTTAGCCGGAACGCCGGCGCCTGTACCCAATAAAACGAAATCCACTCATACTACCTCCGTTGCAAATGCTACTTTATCCATTAACTATAGCATAACCAAGGCCCTGTTTCATTTATGACCCCTAAAAACCGAAACCAAATTAAACTTTTAATGAAATATGAGAAAAAATGCGCAAATTGATTGCTTTGAGGGAAAGCTAAACGTAAAATTAGAAATTGGTACACATACGGGAATTCCAACTTTATAGACAGATTTAACGGAAAGTTGAGGTTTTAACATGACAGAAAACAATAAACCCACAGCATTGATCATGATTTTTGGTGCTACCGGAGATTTAGCGAAAAGGAAATTGTTTCCTTCCATATATCGACTATTTCAAAAAGAGAAAATAAATAAGTTCGCCGTCGTTGGAGTAGCAAGGAGGCCATTGACGAATGAGGAGTTCCAAACGAGTGTCAAGGATTCCATACTTACTTTCGGACATGCAAAAGAAAAGGTCGACGAATTCATTTCCCATTTCCATTATCACTCCCATGATGTCTCCAGTTCGGAATCATATCTGCAGTTGAAGGACATTGCCGAAAAATTGGACGGACAATATCAATTAGAAGGAAACCGGATCTTCTATTTGGCGATGGCACCCGAGTTTTTCGGAACGATTGCCGAACAGATTAAAGCTCAAGGCCTGACCGACACGAATGGATATAAGCGCCTTGTCATAGAAAAGCCGTTTGGACACAGTTTCGAAACAGCACAAAAATTGAATGAGCAGATTCGAACGGCATTCGCTGAAGATGAAATCTACCGTATCGATCATTATTTAGGTAAAGAAATGGTACAAAATATTGAGGTCATCCGTTTTTCAAATGCCCTATTCGAGCCGCTTTGGAATAACAGATATATATCCAATATCCAGGTTACTTCAAGCGAAACACTTGGCGTTGAAGAACGTGGGCGTTATTATGAAACCAGCGGTGCCCTGAGGGATATGGTCCAAAATCATCTGCTCCAAATGGTGGCCTTGCTTGCCATGGAACCCCCGATTGCTTTGACGACAGAAGAGATTCGAAGCGAAAAAGTGCGGGCATTGCGCTCACTTCGACCAATGAAAGTGGACGAAGTAAATCAATACTTCGTCCGTGGCCAATATGGTGAAGGAACGATAGACGGTCAAACACTTCCGGCCTACCGCAATGAACATAACGTAGATCCCGAATCCAACACTGAGACCTATGTGGCGGGTAAATTGATGATTGATAACTTCCGTTGGGCCGGTGTTCCTTTTTATATCCGTACCGGTAAGAGGATGGATGTCAAATCAACGAATATCGTCGTTCAATTCAAAGATATCCCAATGAATCTGTATTATAAAACGGAAGAAACGCTGAACCCGAATCTTCTCGTTATCCATATCCAGCCTGACGAAGGGATCACACTGTACTTAAATGTTAAGAAATCCGGGACGACATCCAATACAAAGCCAGTAAAACTGACCGTCTCCAACAAAGGGATCGAACACATCAATTCTCCCGAGGCATATGAAAAGCTATTGTTTGACAGCATGCGCGGTGATGCTACCAACTTTACGCACTGGGACGAGGTTGCCCTATCATGGAAGTTCGTCGATACCATTTCCAATGCATGGGAAAATACTAAGGACGATTCTTTCCCTAACTATGAAGCGGGATCCACAGGTCCGCTGGCATCCGATGAACTCCTGGAAGAAGATGGACATATTTGGTGGGAAATCAAGAATAACGAAAATGATGTTGACTGAAATGAGGAAGGGATGCAGATTTGAATCTGCATCCCTTCTTCATTCATGAAACACTCTTCCTCAGCAATTTATTCCGGATAATATCAAACATTTCCTTGGGCTTAGACATTTCTTCCTCTATTTCCGAATTAAGCCAAAAGGAAACACCAGATTCTAAGGCAATGAAAAATAAAAAAATGGCTACAGCCCACCAGATGATGAACATAAGTCTCCGCTCCTTCTCTCTTCTTTCTGCCTACTGTATCCTACGGTCCGTCCAACTCTTTCAATGTTTATATTCCTTTTTCCGCAGGTGTTTAAACCTAAAAAGCAAGGATGAATGACATACATCATACTACATATTCCCTAAAAAAGGTAAAATAATTGGAACTATTTACAATTAGTTCGTTTTTTCCATTTTTACCCTCATGGAAAAAGAATGCTAAGTCCTTGCTAAGGTTACACTATAAAAGGTGCCAGAGGACGGCACCACTAACTTCGGTGTGGAGGGATTAAACTTATGGACATTCGTGAAGGATTAATTCCAACAGCATTGGGCACAGCCGTGACAGCTGCGGGTTATGCAATGAAGCAGACCCGGGGCTCAAACAAAATGGTTGCTAATACGGTTTTTGGTTTCGGTTTGGCACATGTTGTATTAGGGGTCATCGACCTTGTAGAACATCGGAGATAGCAAAAAAAAAGGGCGCATGGAAGCGCCCTTTTTTTCTGATCCTTAACATGATGAATATTACAACCAAAAAAGCCGGTATAAAAGGGAATCCCCTTTTATACCGGCTTGAACTTTTTATTTTTCCATCCATTCGGTATGGAACGTTCCTTCTTTATCAATACGTTGATAAGTATGAGCTCCAAAATAGTCACGCTGAGCTTGAATCAGGTTAGCTGGCAGCGTTTCTGTGCGATAGCTGTCGAAATAGGCAAGTGCTGATGACAGGCAAGGAACCGGAATTCCGTTCATCACAGCCGTTGACACTACCTCACGTAAAGCTCCTTGATAGCTTTCGACGATCCCTTGGAAGTATGGATCTAGAAGAAGATTGTTCAAGTTCGCTTCACGATCATACGCCTCCTTGATTTTTTGGAGGAATTGTGCACGAATGATACAGCCGCCACGGAAAATCATCGCGATTTCCCCATATTGCAAGTTCCAGTCATTTTCTTCTGATGCTGCTTTCATTTGTGCAAATCCTTGTGCATATGAACAGATTTTGCTCATATAAAGTGCTTTACGGATATTTTCAATCAAAGCCTTTTTGTCGCCTGTAAATGATTCGGCTTTTGGACCACGAAGGATTTTACTCGCTTCAACGCGCTCTTCCTTGATTGCTGAAATAAACCGGGCAAACACGGATTCCGTAATGATTGGAAGCGGAACGCCAAGATCAAGCGCACTTTGACTTGTCCATTTCCCCGTACCTTTTTGGCCAGCTTTATCTAAAATGACATCGACCATCGGCTTACCGGTTTCTTCATCATATTTTTTGAAAATATCAGCAGTAATTTCAATTAAATAGCTGTCAAGTTCCCCTTGATTCCATTCAGTAAAGACTTCATGGAATTCTTCAGCAGATAATCCAAGGAGATTTTTCAAAAGGAAATATGATTCGGAAATTAACTGCATGTCCCCGTATTCAATACCATTATGTACCATTTTAACATAATGACCTGCTCCATCCGGTCCGATATACGTACAGCAAGGATCACCGTCCACCTTAGCTGAAATATCCTTCAAGATCGGTGCAACAAGTTCATATGCTTCTTTTTGACCTCCAGGCATGATGGATGGACCTGTTAGAGCTCCTTCTTCCCCTCCTGAGACGCCTGTACCGATGAAATGGATGCCAAGCTTGCTTAATTCCTCATTGCGGCGCTGAGTGTCCTTGAAGAAGGTATTCCCTCCATCAATAACGATATCACCTTTTTCAAGTAACGGTTTTAATTGCTCGATCGTTGCATCTGTTGCCTCCCCGGCTTTAACCATCAATAAAATTTTGCGTGGCGTTTCCAAAGAATTGACGAATTCTTCAAGCGTATAAGCGGCTGATACGTTTTTGCCTTCCGCTTCCTTCATCATTTCGTCCGTTTTTGATCCTGAGCGATTATACACGGAAATTGAATATCCCCTGCTTTCAATATTAAATGCCAGGTTCTTGCCCATTACGGCTAGTCCGATAACGCCAATCTGTTGTTTTGTCATGCTTCATCTTTCCCTTCTCTATATCTTTACACAACTTGTCCGCTATTCTTTGTCAAAAGAGGGATCATTCCTCCTGGATTGCCCAAAGAAATCTTTGCTGAAGCTAGTGTCTGTTCCAATTGAACGGTTTTTCAAGGGTAATCCCTTTTTAATAATATTTTCTCCGTACTTATTTTGCAAGTGTTCCATCGCTTCATACAGAGGTTCTTTTTCTGCATCCTCTTGAAAGGAGAAAATATCCAGTTGCTTGAAGGCCGACTCTTTTTCGATGACATCATAGGCCGTGACACCAAGAAGCCTGATTCCTTCCCCATTCCAATTTTTCTTAAAGAGATCGATAGCTCCATCCAAAATATCCTTTTTTTCAAAAACTGGATTAGGGACCGTTCTGCTTCTCGTTATTGTGCGGCGGTCTTTGTAACGGATCGTCACACCTATTTTTTGACCAAGCAGGCGTTTATTTCTCAAACGGGCTGCTACCTTCCCGGAAAGCTTATCCAGTACACCGATCAGTTCTTTTTGATTGGTGGAGTCATGCGGAAGAGTTGTAGAGTTCCCAATGCTCTTATGCTCAAAAATCGCTTCGGGATCCACTGCCCTTGGGTCGATTCCATTAGCCCTATCTTTCAAACGGATACCATTGATCCCTAGAAGCTGTTTAAGTTGACTATCATTGGCGTGTGCAAGGTCCCTGATCGTCATTATCCCGATAGTTTGAAGCTTTTCCGAGGTCTTATCCCCGATGCCATGCATTTGGCCAACTAGTAAAGGCCAGAGCTTTTCCGAAATGTCCCGTTTCCTTAACACGGTGATTCCCATTGGCTTCTTCATATCAGAAGCAGTTTTGGCCAAAAATTTATTAGGGGCAATCCCGATGCTGCAAGGGAGATCCATCGTATTAAAAATTCTTTCCTGAATGCTATTGGCTATATCTAAAGGGGAACCCAATTCGGCGCATTCACTAATATCCAGATACCCCTCATCTATCGAAACCGGTTCAACCATCTCTGTATATTGCCTTAAAACATCAAAAATAGCCAGTGATGCCTTTCGATAACGCTCGAAATTCGGTTTCTGAATGACTAATTGAGGACATAGTTTTTTCGCCTGCCAAATCGGCATGGTCGTTTTAACCCCGAACTTCCTCGCCTCATAGCTGCAGGTGACGATTATGCCCCTTCTCTCTTCAACATTGCCTGCAATGGCAAGCGGTTTGCCTTTTAATGAAACATCATATGACATTTCCACTGAAGCATAGAAACTATTCATGTCTACATGGAGAATGACCCTGCCATTTTTGGGATACATGTCCTTCATGTTTGACCGTCACATCCTTGTAAAATTAAAAAATACCGGATAATAGGCCCAATAAAAAACCACTTCTATTAAGGTACCCCTATTTATCTTTGGTAACCACGTTGAAAGATGCTTCCACTCCAAGAAAAACAGCCATCATGTCATTGATGACTGTTCATATATTCCTTCAATACTGTTAACACCTTTGCAAATATATACGAGTTTTTGCTGATCAATGATCGTAATCAAACGGCAACACCTTGAATATATTCGGTAAAAATCAAGATTTCACGTGACCCTGGACAATAGTTTGATGGAGGATATCCTTCTTTATTGCAATCCACCTTTGACCATCATAGGCTGGGCTGATTTATCTAGTTGCTGGAAATCCGGAAAGCAAGGCATCAGGTCTTGCGATGGAATCACGAATTCAAAAGGCATGGCATATTCCACGCCCTCTGCAAGAAATCCGATAACCTTTTCACTCAGGAAACTCTCCCCCATCTCCCTGTCATATTCCGGGTGATTATTCCCCTGATACTTCTTTGATGATAGTGACAACCATTTCAGCTAGCTTCGTTAATTCCTCAACTGGGATTCTTTCATTCGTAGTATGGATATCTTCATAGCCCACTGCGAGATTGACAGTAGGGATGCCAAAGCCTGCAATGACATTCGCATCGCTTCCTCCGCCGCTTTTAACCAGCTCGCAATGACGGCCGATTTTCTCTGCTGCCTTTCTTGCGATTTCGACTACATGATCACCGGCACCATATTTAAAACCAGGATACATGACGTTAACTTCAACTTCAGCACGTCCGCCCATTTCAATGGCTGCAGTCTCGAATGCCTCTTTCATTTTCGCTACCTGTATCTCCATTTTTTCAGGAATCAAAGATCTTGCTTCTGCAAGGATTTCAACATGGTCACAAACAATATTGGTTTGCTGTCCCCCCTGGAAACGTCCGATATTGGCTGTCGTTTCCTCGTCGATTCTGCCCAATGGCATTCTAGAGATTGCTTTGGCAGCGATCGTAATGGCCGAAACGCCTTTCTCAGGAGCGACACCAGCATGAGCAGTCTTGCCTAAAATGGTTGCAGATACTTTCGCCTGAGTAGGTGCAGCAACAACCACATTTCCTACTTTTCCATCACTATCAAGTGCAAAACCGAATTTAGCCGTTACAAGGGAGCGATCCAATGCCTTTGCCCCAACCAAGCCAGATTCTTCACCTACTGTAATGATGAATTCGATTGTACCATGTTCGATATTCTGTTCTTTCAACACTTTAAGCGTTTCTAACATGACCGCTAATCCAGCTTTGTCATCTGCACCTAAAATGGTCGTTCCGTCTGACACTATGTATCCATCCTTGATGGAAGGCTTGATTCCATTACCTGGTACAACCGTATCCATATGGGAGGTGAAATAAATGGTATCTACGCCTTCTTTCATTCCTTTTAAAGTACATACTAAATTCCCTGCTCCATGACCGGTAACTGCTGTTGTATCATCTTCAAAAACCTCTACACCCAGTGCCCCGAATTTTTCTTTCAGCACTTTGGCGATGGCTGCTTCATTTTTCGTTTCGGAATCAATCTGCACCAATTCCATAAATTCATTAACTAAACGTTCTTCATTTATCATAAAATAAAACCTCCAAAAAAGTTTTCCTCTTTAATTATACTTCTAAAAGCGGCGCCCCGGCAAATAATGTGAAAAGGAAGACCCCAGAATGGCATGCTGGTCATTTCCCTGCCAAAATGTGAATGATGACATATAAATGGTTTTCTTTTAAATGATATCTTCCCAGTATGGAAAGGAGCCCAAAACAGATAGTTTGGGCTCCTTGCAATGTTGGATCGGATCACAACGGGATATTTCCGTGTTTTTTCCATGGTCGGTTTTCTTTTTTGTTGCGCAGCATATCAAGAGATTGAATGATCTTAATCCTTGTTTCACGGGGATCAATTACATCATCCACCATTCCAAGACTTGCGGCTACATATGGATTGGCGAACTTCTCACGGTATTCTTCAATTTTAGCTGCACGTGTCGCTTCCGGATCTTGGCTATTTTGAATTTCACGGGCAAAAATGATATTTGCCGCTCCAGCAGATCCCATTACAGCGATTTCAGCATTCGGCCATGCAAACGTAAGATCCGCACCGATGGATTTACTATTAAGGGCCACGTAAGCTCCTCCGTATGCTTTACGCAAAATGATCGTCAATTTTGGTACTGTTGCTTCCGAATAAGCATATAGCAGCTTTGCACCATGGCGAATGATCCCGCCATGTTCTTGTTTAACGCCCGGGAAAAACCCTGAAACGTCTTCAAACGTAATTAGCGGAATGTTGAACGAGTCACAGAAACGAATAAAACGGGCAGCTTTATCTGATGAATCAATATCAAGTCCCCCAGCCAACACCTTTGGCTGGTTACAGACAAGCCCCACTGATTTCCCTTTGATACGCGCCAAGCCGACCACAATGTTTTTCGCAAAGCCCTCTTGAACTTCCATAAAGGAATCCTCATCGACAACCTGCTCCAATACTTTCCGAACATCATATGGACGGATCCCTTCATAAGGGACTACATCCGTTAAGTCCGGACGGTAGTCATCTCCTTCGTCGGCTTCCAAAACCGGCGGCTTCTCTTCATTATTTTGTGGAAGATAACTCAGGAGACGTCTAACGTCGGCCAATACTTGCTCCTCAGATGCTCCCTTGAAATGGGCATTACCGCTTATGGTATTATGTACTGCCGCTCCACCCAATCCTTCAGATGAAATCTTTTCCCCTGTAACCGTTTCAATGACTTTAGGACCTGTTATGAACATTTGGCTCGTTTTTTCAACCATGAAGACAAAGTCGGTTATGGCTGGGGAATATACAGCTCCACCTGCACAAGGTCCCATAATAACCGAAATCTGTGGTATGACCCCTGAATAAATGGAATTCCGGTAAAAAATTTGACCATATCCGTCTAGCGAAACCACGCCTTCTTGAATACGCGCCCCACCAGAATCGTTTAAACCTATGAAAGGAGCTCCATTCTCCGCTGCCAAATCCATAACATTGGCAATTTTCAGAGCATGCATTTCACCGAGTGCCCCGCCAAAAACAGTAAAATCCTGTGAAAACAGATAAATATCACGGCCGTTGACCTTTCCGTAACCGGTGACAACCCCTTCTCCTGGCCCTTCTTCCTTTTCCATGCCAAAATTGGTATTACGGTGTTTGATAAAAGGATTAAGCTCTATGAAAGTACCCGGATCAACTAAAAGTTCAATTCTTTCCCTTGCAGTAAGTTTGCCCTTTTCATGCTGCTTATCGATTCTTTCTTCACCGCCGCCCATTTCCACTTTGCGGCGTCTGTCATATAGGTCATTGATCGTATCGTATATGTCTGTCATTCCTGCTCCTCCTTTGATACTGCTTGTTCACAAAGCTCATATAATACACCCGCGGTAGACTTGGGATGAACGAAAGCAACATCCGCTTTGTGTGCTCCCTTTCTTGATGAATCATCAATCATCCGCAATCCAGATTCTTTAATTTCTTTTATTCTCTCTTCAATGTCATCGACGCCAAGTGCCACATGATGAATCCCTTCACCGCGTTTTTCGATGAATTTGGCGATTGGGCTTGCCGGTGACAACGCTTCCAACAACTCCAAACGGGTATTGCCTGCCAGGATGAAGGCCACTTTCACTCCTTGGCTCCCAACTGTCTCGATTCCTTCAAGTTTCAATTTCAACGTTTCTGTGTAAAGTGGCAAGGCCTCCTCAAGTGACTTGACGGCAATACCTATATGATCGATATTTTTAATCATCATAAAAACCCCCATGCTATGTATTATTGGATGACTCCATTAGAATACTACTAATCTTGCATTAAAGCCTTTTAAGATTCGGAATAATATGAACATTATACTTTTACTTGTTTCTACTAAATGTTCAAGTTAAAATAAAATCAATTAAACTGTTTTAAGGGAGAGAGCATATGGGAAACAAGAAAATCAGAAAAATCGTCGTGTATTTAATGCTTATCTCAATGTTATTAATGAGCTTATTATCAGGTATCGCATTTCTTTTGTAATAGAAACCGTTGGGAGGGGAGCAAAGCTTCCCTCTCTTTATTTTATCGCTCCATTTTTCTTTGCCAACGTTTCGAAATCCTCGTTCGATATGGTGATCAAAACTTTAGTGCCGATGGGGACTTTTTCGTACAAACGCTCTACATCGGATTTATGCATCCGTACACAGCCATTTGAAATGTATTTACCAATTGATGATGGCTTATTCGTACCATGAATGCCGTAAATCCTCCCATCGGTATTTCGTGCATCGAATCCAATCCACCGCGACCCCAGAGGGTTCCTGGGATCGCCGCCAGGAATATTTTTTTTCCGGTAATATGGATTGACTGCTTTTACTTTGACCGTGAAAATCCCTTCGGGTGTAAGTTCCTGACTCTTTCCCGTACCGACCGGCAGAATCTCCTTGACCTCATTATCATCAATGAACGCCAATTTATTGTTAGCTTTATTGATGATGATAAACGGATCGCCAGGCTTAACCGATTGAGGTTGGGCCTGTACCTGCAACGGCCACAAAAGTAGCATAAGCAACAAAGAAAGGATCCATTTCATTTTGTATCATTCCTTCACTTTTTTGCTTAGTTTAAGCCAAGTGCCTCTTTTTCATTCGGTTGCCGTTCAGCTTGGGTAGTCCTTTGAAGGAATGCTTCAACAATAAATAACGCTCCATTTCCTTCATGAGCTGCAGTAATGCGGCCCTGGATTCGAACTCTTCCCTTGTATGCGGCAGTGCCATTCCCCTAAAATGAATCTCCATTTCTTCAAGCTTCTTCAGATAAAGAATGGCCGTATTTTGTGGGTGGACGTTTTCTGCCAAATCTTCTATAAAATCAGCCACTATTCCGCTTTGCTTGACGACCAATGGAATATTCGTGACAAGGGGCAGAATTCGCTCAATTATTTCAAATTGCTTTTCACGCATTTTGAAATAATGGTAATACAGGTCTTCTTCCCTTAAAAAATGATTTTCCACGTCCCTGAAGGCAAGGCTTTTGGCTTGATTAAGAAGATTGGCCGTTTCGGTGATTTCCTTACCATCCCATGTATGATCATTATCCCTTAAATAGCGGACAATTCCCATCAAGATCGCACTAAAGTTCGTTTCGATGCTTTCCTGGTAGGCCAGCAGTTTGTCATCGACACTGGGCATGTACAGATTCATGACAAGCGCCACTCCAACTCCAATCGCGATTAATATCGTTTCATTGATCAGCAGGGAAAAAGTGATGTCACCCGCCCCGTATAGATGCATGATGATGACGCTGCTCGTCACAATCCCCTCATTAATCTTCAAGGCAACAGTCGTTGGAATGAAAATCAAGAGAATCAAACCTATTATCAGCGGATGGAATGCGATGAAATGAAAGAATAGGGATGCATAGGCCATAGCGATCAAACAAGCTAAAAAACGGTGCCAGGAGGCATACACCGACTTCTTTTTTGTAACTTGAATGCATAAGATCGCAATGATTCCCGCAGCAGAGAAATATTCGAGATTAAGCATTTGTGCAATAATAATTGCCAGGGTGGCCCCCAAAGCAGTTTTAATCGTCCTGTACCCGATTTTAAACATTGTTATGTATCACCTGGCTCTTTCTCTATCTATTATAATACTATCAGGAAATCAGATATTTTCACAGTCCTTTGCGAGTTAAATTTCCATTTTTTCTAAATACTTTCACACAAAAATACATTATAGGAAAAAAATAAAAAAGGTAACCTAAACGTTACCTTTTTTACAATTATATACTATTTTCTTCAGCTTATAAAACTTTTTCCAAGAAGTCTTTTGCACGCTGGCTTTTCGGATTGGAAAAGAATTCTTCCGGAGCACTTTCCTCAACGAGCAGCCCCCCATCCAGGAATAGTACACGATCGGCCACTTCCCTGGCAAATCCCATTTCATGCGTTACGATCAGCATGGTCATCCCCGTATGTGCCAGTGACTTCATAACCTCAAGCACTTCTTTTACCATCTCGGGATCAAGCGCTGAAGTCGGTTCATCGAAAAGGATTACTTCCGGGTTCATTGCCAATGCCCGCGCAATCGCGACCCTTTGTTTTTGCCCGCCTGACAGACGATTCGGATAAGTCGATTCTTTATCGGACAAACCTACTTTGTTCAAAAGTTCACGAGCTTGTTTTACAGCCTCGGCCTTTGATAGTTTTTTCACCTTCATAGGTGCATATGTCAGATTCTCCAGTACGGTTTTATGCGGAAATAAATGAAAATGTTGAAATACCATCCCGACATTTTCACGCACTTTCATGATATTGGTCTTTTTTTCAGTGATGATTTGATCTTTAAACCTGATTTGACCATCAGTTGGAGTTTCAAGCATATTGATGCAGCGTAAGAAAGTTGATTTTCCCGAACCGGATGGGCCGATGATTGCTAACACTTCTCCCTGCCCTATCTCGGTGCTGATTCCTTTTAATACTTCGAGCTTACCATAGTTTTTTTTGAGTCCATCAATTTTAATCACTGCGTCTCATTCTCCTTTCAATCACTTTGCCTAAGATGGTGAGAACCATGACCATCACATAATAAATGAGACCGGCAAATAATATCGGCTCGAAGAATTTATATGTCTCACCGCCGACAATATAAGAACGGCGCATGATATCCCCTAATCCAATAATTGTGACTACGGCTGATTCCTTGGTTAAGGAAATCAATTCGTTCACAAGCGATGGCAGGATATTCTTGATGGCCTGCGGAAGGATAATATTTAGCATCATCCCTGAATAGGGAACCCCAAGTGCGAGCGATGCCTCTCGTTGGCCTTTATCGACAGCTAAAATGCCTCCCCTGATAATTTCAGAGATGTATGCCGCTGAATTTAGCCCGAATGCTAAAAATGCTGCTTGGAACGCTTCGATTTGAATCCCCAATATTTGTGGTGAACCAAAATAAATCAACATTAATTGCAACACCAAAGGTGTACCGCGAAAAATGGATGTATAAAAGTCAGCAATCCAATTTAAGGGCTTAATTCTGCTGATTTTAAGTATAGATAGTAATATTCCCAAAACAAATCCGATTACTGCCGCTACCGCAACAACCTTTAATGTTGTCGGTATCCCCTCCAGGATATATGGAAGGGAAGGCATAATCCTTTCAAATTCCAGATTCACTCCATTCATCCTCTCTTATGAAGGCCTTTATCTTAGGTCCTTCCTCCTGCTTCATTTTATTAACAATAAAGCGCGGAAAAACGTTCAGAAGGCATACTAGATCTCTTCTGAACGCTTTTCATCTCTCTGTATTATTCAGTTTCACTGCCACCGAACCATTTTAAAATTAATTTTTCCATTTCACCGTTCTCTAACATTTTTTTCAACTCGGCATTGAATTCTTCAGTTAACTTGCTTCCCTTTTGGAAAGCGATTGCTGAACCGGCATCTTGTTCACCGGACTCGATCAAATGCCCCACCAAATCTTTATTATCATTCAAGTAACCTTTTGCAACAGTATCTTCCATGATTACGGCATCAAAACGTCCTGTTGACATTTCTTGAACAACCTCAGGAATACGATTCCGTTTTTCAATTTTCATCCCGATATCTTGGGATTTATTCAAGTCATTTGCCAATGTCTCCTGAATGGATGCAAGCTGTACGCCTACGGTTTTCCCTTTTAAATCTTCAACAGTTTTGATTTTGCTGTCCTTTGTCGTGATGATCATGTTTTTAGCTGTATAGTAAATATCACTGAAATCGACTGATTGCTCACGTTTTTCAGTTGGAGTCATTCCAGAGATAACGAAATCGACCGATTTATTTTCCAGAGCAGGCACAAGACTATTAAAGTCAATGTCCTTCACTTCAACCTCATAACCTAATTTTTTTCCTATTGCTTTAGCGATATCGATGTCAAATCCTTTAATTTCATCACTTTTAGATGTTTCAACATATTCAAATGGCGGATAATCCGCAGATGTTCCCATTACCAGGACCTTTTTATCTTCTGTACCTGCTGTGTCTTTATCTTCTTTCCCCGATGTTCCGCATGCTGCTAAAATACCTACTAATAAAACAGAAGTAAGCAACAATGCTAACTGCTTTTTCAACTTCATTATTATTCCTCCAAAATGATATTTTCAATTCTCTTGTTATTGAATTTGGTTTAGTTAAAATTTGAATAACTAATATTCATACACTAATGTGTATTTTAACACACTCTTATAATTATTCAATAACGTAAATAATAGATTTATTTTTCAGAATATTGCTATAATTTTATTTCTAAATTTTGCGCTTTAAGCTCCAAAGGGAATATATCGGCATCCTTATCTATCTTCTTTCCTAAATGCCCCTGACTTATGCAAAATCATGGATAAAAAAATCCGCCGCAAGGGCGGTTTTCAGACTGTATTCAAACTTCAAGAAAAGCGAGTTTGACTACGGTTTGTTTCTAAAAAAACATTCCAGTTGATTTCAGAAATCCGCTCCCTTTCCGCCGACTGTCTGCCAAGCCTCCTCGCTCAAGCGCCTCTAGGGGGTCTCGGCTAGACAGTTATTCGGCAGGAGTGCCGCATATTTCTTCAATACAATAAGGATTTCATCCCCTATAAAAAAGGTAACATCCATGAAGAATAACTTTTTATAATCACGGTTCGGGATGAGACTACTTCCAAACCCCTTTTTGTCGTCAAACTAAAACCCGCCGATTGGCGGGTTTTTTAGCTATGGCTATGGGCTTACACTTCTTCGCAATATTGATCGAAGTAGTCTTGTAATTTTTCTACTACAGACATCGGGTGGTGCCCTTCAATTTCATGACGCTCGATCATGGTGATGATTTTTCCATCCTTCAGCAATGCAAATGATGGGGATGACGGCGGATACCCTTCGAAATAATCACGGGCTTTTTCCGTCGCCTCTTTATCTTGCCCAGCAAAAACGGTTACAAGCTGATCTGGGCGTTTATCATTATGGATTGCATGAGCAGCTGCTGGTCTAGCAATTCCCCCAGCGCAGCCACAAACGGAGTTTACCATGACAAGTGTCGTACCTTTTTGCGCAAATACTTCCTCTACTTCCTCGGGAGTAGTCAATTCTGTATATCCAGCAGTCTTTATCTCATCGCGAGCCTGTTTGACTACGTCGTTCATTAAAAAATTAAAATCCATATTCATGGCATTTGCCCCTTCCAAGTTTTCTCTTCAACCCTATCATAACAATTGCCACTTCTTGATTCAATAAATTTACCTGTTAAAACCGCATAAACCGTTTCGAACGAAATAGAAGCGAGAACCATGTGCGAAACAAATAGGCTTACAAAAGGATGGGGCATGCCAGGAGACATTCCACGCTGCCCCATCCTATTTCTTTTTTAATTTGATTTAAATGTTTCTGTAAAAGATCCAAAGGCCTGCTTAACGGCAGCAGTGACCGTTTTATTCCCTGACATCACTTGATTCTCGAGTATAGGGAGAAGACCTTTGACGGTTTCATTTTTATAAAACATCGTTTTAAGCTGGTGATCAATCAATGAATAAAGCCATTCCTTGGATTGCATTCTTCTCCGTTCTTGAAAAACACCCGATTCCTTGGTCATATCGGAAAATTCATTCACTACATCCCAAAGCTCAGGGATCCCTTTACCGGTGATGGCGGAACAAGCATATGCCTTTCCTGCCCATCCCTTTGTTGCAGGCTGAAGGAAGTGCAAGATTCTGCTATATTCGGATTTCGTCCTAATCGCCAGCGGAATATTCTCTCCGTCGGCTTTATTGACCACAATTCCGTCCACAAGTTCCAGAATCCCTTTCTTCATCCCTTGTAATTCATCTCCGGCACCTGTTAGGACAAGGAGCATGAAAAAGTCGACCATACTACGTACTATAGCTTCACTCTGACCGACACCGACAGTTTCTATCAGTATCACATCAAATCCTGCCGCTTCACAAAGCAACATCGTTTCCCTCGTTTTGCGGTGAACTCCGCCTAGAGTGCCTTCGGATGGTGAAGGTCTTATGAAGGCATGAGGGTTTCTTGCCAGTTCCTCCATCCTTGTCTTATCACCTAATATACTTCCGCCATTGATCGAAGAGCTTGGATCGACAGCTAGAACGGCAACCTTATGGCCCCTGTCACATAAGTAAGTTCCGAACGTCTCGATGAAGGTACTTTTTCCGGCACCGGGCACTCCGGAAATCCCGATGCGAATCGAGTTCCCTGTATGGGGAAGGATGGCATGCAATAATTCCTGTGCATGATCCATGTGGTGGGATGCATTGCTTTCAACCAATGTAATCCCTTTAGCTAGCTTGGCCCTGTCCCCTTTTATGATTCCCTCTTTAAGTTCATGGACCGGTATGTTTACATTATGTTTTTTGACGAATTTGCTTTTTGAAGGCTTGTTTTGGCTGGCTGCTAATTCCACACCTGGCTTTAATGAAGAAGCAAAACCTTCCTGATTGTTAAGATCGACCCATTCCGGCTTCTTGTCTTCACTCATTATTGGGCCACTTCCTCATATCCGAGGCGATTGTATATTTCCTGAAGCACTTTCTTCGCTGCCTGTGGTATGACCGTACCAGGTCCAAAAATGGCTGTAGCCCCATTTTCCATTAGGTAATCATAATCCTGTGCAGGGATGACACCGCCTACGATCACTATTATGTCCTCACGGCCCAAGTTCTTCAGTTCCATCATAAGCTGCGGCAACAAAGTTTTATGGCCGGCAGCAAGCGAACTCATTCCGACTACATGCACATCATTTTCCACGGCTTGGATGGCTGTTTCTTTCGGTGTTTGGAATAATGGACCGATATCGACATCATAGCCTAAATCCGCAAACCCCGTTCCTACTACTTTAGCTCCACGATCATGACCGTCCTGACCCATTTTAGCCATTAACAAACGAGGCCTTCTTCCTTCATTTTCAAGGAACTCTTCCGTCATGCGGACGACCTCCTCAATTTCCGCTTCTTTTGAGTATGCCGAGCTGTATACGCCGCTGATGGAACGGATCGTTGCTTTGTGACGTCCAGCAACCTCTTCGATCGCATCGGATATTTCACCTAATGAAGCCCGCACTCTTGCAGCTTGCACAGCCAGTTCTAGAAGGTTACCTTCGCCAGTTCTGGCAGCCATGGATAGCGCTTGAAGTGCTTCATCCACCTTTGCCTGATCACGTTTCGCTTTTAATTCGCTCAAACGCTTAAGCTGACTTTCGCGAACTACCGTATTATCAATCTCCAGTATTTCAATAGGATCCTCTTTTTTCAAACGATACTTATTGACGCCCACGATCGTTTCAACTTGAGAATCGATTTTAGCCTGACGCTTTGCAGCTGCTTCCTCGATCCTCATTTTTGGAAGGCCGGTTTCAATAGCCTTCGCCATTCCACCCAGACCTTCGATTTCTTCTATGTGAGCCCAAGCCCGTTCGATTAATTCATTGGTGAGCGATTCTACATAGTATGAACCCGCCCATGGATCGATTACTTTTGTGATCCCGGTTTCCTCCTGCAGATATAGCTGCGTGTTACGGGCAATGCGTGCCGAGAAATCAGTTGGCAAGGCAATGGCCTCATCCAATGCGTTCGTATGCAGGGACTGTGTATGCCCAAGTGCAGCCGCATGCGCTTCAATAAGGGTCCTAGCGACATTGTTAAACGGATCCTGCTCGGAGAGGCTCCAGCCTGAGGTTTGGGAATGCGTCCTCAATGCCATCGCTTTATTATTTTTCGGTTCAAATTGTTTCATCAGTTTTGACCAAATGAAACGAGCTGCCCTCATTTTCGCCACTTCCATGAAATAGTTCATTCCTATGGCCCAGAAGAATGAAAG
Organism: Peribacillus sp. NPDC076916; assembly: GCF_050269675.1. NCBI lineage: Bacteria > Bacillati > Bacillota > Bacilli > Caryophanales > Bacillaceae > Peribacillus > Peribacillus sp. NPDC076916. The sequence continues at coordinate 202,996 of NZ_JBNNIU010000002.1, read as the reverse complement.
GCGTGGTGCAAATTTATCGATATCAATACCTGCTTTCATTCCGGTACGTGCATACTCAAGCCCATCCGCCAACGTATAGGCAAGTTCGATATCAGCCGGCGCCCCCGCTTCTTGCAGATGATAGCCGGAGATGGAAATGGAATTGAACTTGGGCATATATTTGGATGTATACTCAAATATATCAGCTATGATTTTCATGGACATTTCCGGTGGATAGATATACGTATTCCGAACCATGTATTCCTTTAAGATGTCATTTTGAATCGTGCCTGAAAGCTTATCCTGTGTTACGCCTTGTTCTTCAGCTGTCACGATATAAAATGCAAGAATGGGTAATACAGCACCGTTCATCGTCATTGACACGGACATCTGATCAAGCGGAATGCCGTCGAACAGGATTTTCATGTCAAGAATGGAATCAATGGCAACTCCCGCCTTCCCCACATCACCGACAACGCGTGGATGATCGGAGTCATAACCACGGTGTGTAGCTAAATCAAAAGCAACTGAGAGCCCTTTTTGCCCCATCGCCAGATTACGCCTGTAAAACGCATTGGATTCCTCGGCAGTCGAAAAACCTGCATACTGACGTACCGTCCAAGGACGATTGACATACATGGAAGGATAGGGCCCTCTTGTAAAAGGAGCGATGCCTGGCACACTCTCCATATGCTCCAAATCGCGATTATCTTCCTCAACATAAAGCGGTTTGATTTTTATTTGTTCATTGGTTTCAAACAGAAGATCCTCCATGTTTTTTTCAACAGCTTTTTCGGCTTCCTTTTTCCAAGCTTCCACCGTACCTTTAATCTCAGGCTTAGCAGGATTTATAGCAGAAAAATTCGGTCTTTTCATTTTAGTTCACCCCAAGATTCTGCAATAATTCCGATAAAATGGATATTGCATTTGTTTTAACATGGACAAAATCTTTAACTCCGGCTTCAATTAGTGTAATCTCCAATTCTTCTTTTTGCTTGCCGGCACAATAAATAGTGATTTCAGGGAATTGCTTTTTAATTTCTTTAATGGTGGCTGGTGCGAATTCCGAATAGTCAGCATCACTGCCGCAAACACAATAGATAGGGAGCTTGGTCGCAGCTACATAATTGACTGCTTCCTCCACGGTTTGACACCCCTTACTGCCGTTCGTTTCAATACCACCTGCTGCAGCAAGACTTTTAACGAAATCTGCACGAGGTTTAAAGGATTTGAGATTTTTCAAATTAATCAAACCAATAGTTGGAGCCGTTCCATTTATTTCTTTATACTTTTCACTGCGTAGTCTTAACTGTTCGAACTGAATGGATACCCGATTCAAGTCAAGTGGGGTAATGCCCACCGGCTTCTCAACGTTCATATATGACACATGGTTATTCCGTGTCGGGGTTTTAATCTTATCAGCTGGATTCGGATAAACATTCGTTCCGATGATGCTTTCTTTTCTGAAAGCCGCATTTTGGACTCTTCCTTGGTAAACTTCAGCTATTTCTTTTTGAAGGGTGCCTTGTTTAATTAGCTCAAGTATTCCTCCAGCTGCATCGATTTCAAGGAATTTCGCCCAAGCCTTTTCAGCCAATTCATCCGTTAGTTGCTCAACATACCATGAACCGCCAGCAGGATCGACCACTGTTGTTATATTTGTTTCTTCTTTTAAAATCAAGTGAGTGTTACGGGCAATTCTTTCTGAAAAATCATCGGTTTCACCAGTTGCATGTGTGAATGGATGGATTTGAAGGTATTGAATGCCTCCAATAGCTGCAGCGAAAGCCTGATTTGTGGTCCGAAGAATATTGACATGCTGATCATAAAGCGTTTCTGTCAACTCGGAAGTAACGGCATGTATCTCCATTTTAAAATGATCCGATGCCGTTTCGAAAGCTTCTGCAAGTCCTGCCCAAAGCCTTCTGGCAGCCCGCAGTTTAGCGATGGACATGAAGTAATTTGAATCCAAAGCAAAAGAGAATACTATTTTTTCGGAAACAGAAGCAATGGAAAGCCCTTGTTTTTGACCTTCCAATAGATATTGGACGGCAGCCGCTAAACCATAAGCTATTTCTTGTACGGCATTAGCTCCCCCATTATGGTAGACTGCCGTATTAATCAAAACTGTTTTTAAATCCCTGCCTACACTCTGATAATCTTGGATCGTCTTCAGCCAGTCTGCAAAATAGTTATCCGTATCTTCTGGCAGCTGACCGCAAATGAGCCATTCTGCAATGGGATCTTCAGCAATAACGCCTGTCAATTGGGTATTTTGTGCTTCGGCTACCGCCTTGAATTGAGGGAATAATCCTTTTTGTTTCCCCTTTAGGTCAATGAAAACCGGAATTCCTTTTAACGGGATATCCTTAAACAATTTTTCTGCCCTTGCGCCCTCGGCAAGCAATCGTGCAGGGTATGCCACGACATTTTGACCGCGTTTGAATGAAGCCTTCATCTTTTCATTTGCTTCTTCAGCCGTGATACCGCTTACAGGTTGAACGACAAGCCAAGGTTTTTCGTGATATCCCGTTGGGGAAGTTCCTCGGGTGAAAGGGAAAAATCCTGGTAATTCAGCTTCTTTTTCCGTTGAATCCTCCGTTTCTGTATAGAGCGGTGATAAAGTGATGCCCTCATATGTATTCGTTTTTAATTTTTCTACACTTTTCCCTTTTAAACTTGTTTCCGCAGCTTCTTTCCACTCTTCAAAAGAAGGCTTAGGAAAGGTTATATTTTTTACATCTTTCAGTTCCATCTGTAATCGCTTTCTTATCTTCTGCCGCATCATAAGCCCTGTCCTTTCATTGGGAGAACGAACGCTCAGTCAGTTTTGGATAAGAAAACCACCCTCCCGTCAATTTGTTCTGGATTACACTAACATTCTACCATAATTTTCTTTAAATTTAAGAAAATAGAAATTAGAAAATCGGTTATTAGGGAAACCACTAGCCTGTTTCACCTTTTTTAAATCAAGTACAGCCGCTGACCTGTATTAGAACAGCCCTTAATAAAATAATAGCAAAAATAAAATTTTTGTCGATGTTTTTCTACGGAAAAGAGAAATGACAGTGTCTGAACTTTGGCGAATCAATAGCTGCTGGATTAAAAGATGGTCAGGACCCCCCCTCGTCACCATAGTCATTGTTTCTATCATTTTTTTAAAAAAAGGTGATTGGAATGGGTGTGCAAGACTCCAGCAGGAATGGCGCGTCCAAGGAGAGACCCCATAGGCGTCAAGATTGCCAAGGGCAACCCGCCCGGGAAATCGAGTGCGGAGTTCCAATTAACATGAAAATTGTACCAATCAAAAAAACTGTAGGCAAACCCGATTTTCATCGAGTTTGCCTACAGTCTGAAGGTACAACTTTCCGGTCATCCTTTTAGTATATGGAAGTGTTATCTTTGGAAATCTTTTCGATGATTTCTTTAACCCTTGCAAGGAATCGTCCGCATACCAGTCCGTCCAAAACACGATGATCAAGTGATAAACAGAGATTCACCATATCTCGTACTGCAATCATATCATTTATGACCACTGGACGTTTTACAATCGTTTCAACTTGTAAAATGGCCGCCTGTGGATAATTGATGATTCCCATGGACTGGACAGAACCGAATGAGCCAGTGTTATTAACAGTGAACGTACCACCTTGCATATCCTCCGCTTTTAACTTACCCGCCTTCACTTTGGATGCAAGTTCCTGTATCTCCCTTGCTATACCTTTGATTGATTTTTCATCGGCATTTCTAATGACCGGTACAAATAAGGCATCTTCGGTTGCAACGGCTATGGATATATTGATTTCTTTCTTTTGTATGATATTTTCGCCTGCCCACATCGAATTGAGCTCTGGAAATTCCGTAAGAGCTTGAGCAACCGCTTTGACGAAAAAGGCAAAGTACGTTAAATTATAGCCTTCTTTTTGTTTAAACTCGGATTTAAGATTATCACGCAACTTCACCATATTGCTTGCATCAACTTCCACCATCGTCCAAGCATGCGGAATTTCGTGCTTACTTTTCAACATATTGGATGCAATTGCCTTACGGATGCCGGTAACAGGTATTTCCTTGTCCCCAGCCGCAGTCGGCATGTTTGGTACTGGACTGGTTTGACGATTAACTTGAGGTGCGTTCTCTACAGGAGACGAATCGGATATTGCGGAAGGCTCATCCGCCTTAGGAAGATTCCCTGATTCAACAAGTTTCAGTAAATCTTTACGGGTGATCCGTCCCTCATTCCCCGTTCCTTTAACTTTTGAAAGATCGATTCCATGCTCCTGGGAAAGTTTTAACACAGCTGGCGAATAGCGAGCTTTCCTTGATGGTTCGGCCGACGCTTGCTGCACATCTCTTATAGCAGGTGCATCAACAATTTCCTCACTATGAGAAACTTGCCCAGCATTTCCGTTATCCGTCTTTGCCGCTTCAACTTCAATCGAGCAAATGACTTCCCCGACTGCCAATGTTTGATTCTCATCCGCTTTCAATTCCTTGATGATGCCGGTGAAGGAAGAAGGAACCTCAGCATTTACTTTATCCGTCATCACTTCAGCTAGCGGGTCGTATTTCGTGACATGATCCCCGGGCTTCACAAGCCATTTACTGATGGTCCCCTCTGTGACACTTTCGCCTAATTGAGGCATCTTCATTAATTCCATAGCCATAATTCGTTCCTCCTTCTTAACAGTCATTAATACTCGGCCAATTCCCTCATTGCTTTTTCCACTTTATCAGGATTGACCATAAATTGTTTTTCCATCGTAGGCGCATATGGCATGGCAGGTACATCAGGTCCGGCCAACCGTTTTACAGGGGCATCCAAATCAAAAAGGCAATGCTCGGCAATGATGGCTGCAACCTCACTCATGATGCTTCCTTCTTTATTATCTTCCGTAACCAGTAATACTTTCCCCGTTTTAGAAGCTGCTTCTATGATAGCATCCTTATCCAAAGGGTAGACCGTGCGCAAGTCAAGAACATGTGCAGAAATTCCATCTGCAGCTAATTTTTCTGCTGCCTGAAGGGCAAAATGTACACAAAGGCCATAGGAGATGACAGTAATGTCTTCCCCTTCCCTTTTCACATCCGCCTTACCGATGGGAAGGACATAATCTTCAGTCGGTACCTCACCCTTGATCAAGCGGTATGCGCGTTTATGTTCAAAGAAAAGCACTGGGTCTTCATCGCGAATGGCAGCTTTAAGCAACCCCTTTACATCATACGGAGTGGAAGGCATCACAATTTTCAAGCCCGGCTGATTGGCAAAAATCGCTTCAACCGATTGTGAATGATAAAGAGCTCCATGAATTCCTCCTCCATACGGAGCACGGATTACCATAGGACAGCTCCAGTCATTATTAGAACGGTATCTAATTTTGGCTGCCTCTGAAACTATTTGGTTAATGGCAGGCATGATGAAATCAGCAAATTGCATCTCAGCTATCGGGCGCAGCCCATACATGGCGGCTCCAATTCCCACTCCTGCAATTGCAGATTCAGCGAGCGGAGTATCGATGACTCTTGCTTCACCGAATTGGTCGTACAAACCATTAGTGGCTTTAAAGACCCCACCTTTTTTTCCTACATCCTCTCCCAATACGAATACACGGGAATCGCGTTCCATCTCTTCCCTCATTGCCATTGTCACGGCATCTATATAAGAAATCACTGGCATTCTATTACCCCCTTACTTTTGTGCATACACATGATTCATAGCACTTTCAGCCTTCGGATATGGAGCATTTTCAGCATAATCGGTTGCTTCATTTACTATCTTCATGACTTCATCATTCATTTGTTTCTCAAGGCCATCATCCATGATTCCCACTTCTTTTAAATACGCTCCAAATGTCATAATCGAATCCTTCGTTTTGGCTTCGGCCACTTCGTCCGCAGTCCGGTAGCTTCGGTCATCATCATCACTTGAATGAGGCGTGAGCCTGTATGAAACGGTTTCTACAAGTGTAGGGCCTTCTCCCCTTCGTGCACGGTCAGCCGCTTCTTTCACCGCTCCATACACTTCCAATGGATCATTGCCATCCACCGTTATTCCAGGCATCCCATAGCCAATCGCCCTGTCGGAAACATTTTCACACGATAGCTGTTTCTCAATAGGAACGGAAATCGCATATTTATTATTTTCACACATGAAAATGACCGGTAGCTTGTGCACACCTGCAAAGTTGGCACCTTCATGAAAATCGCCCTGATTGGATGAACCTTCCCCAAACGTTACGAATGTCACCAATTCCTTACCTTCCATCTTCCCTGCAAGTGCAATTCCAACAGCATGCGGGACCTGTGTCGTTACAGGCGATGAACCAGTGACGATCCTATTTTTCTTTTGACCAAAATGACCAGGCATTTGGCGCCCGCCGGAATTGGGATCTTCCTCTTTCGCGAAACCTGAAAGCATCAAGTCTTTTGCGGTCATTCCGAAGGTAAGAACTACACCGACATCCCGATAATAAGGCAGTACATAATCCTTTTGCCGATCCAGCGCAAACGCAGCCCCAACCTGTGCAGCTTCTTGCCCCTGGCAGGAAATCACGAAGGGAATTTTCCCGGATCGGTTTAAAAGCCACATGCGCTCATCAATTCTGCGGGACAAAAGCATTGTCCGATACATATCTAAAACCGTTTCCTCATTTAAGCCTAATTGTTCATGACGTTTTTCTACCATCATAAAACCTCCTGACCTTATTCTTTATGAATGAATGGCACGTCCATCGACAGCAAGGGCCGCCTCTCCGATTGCTTCAGAAAGACTTGGGTGCGGATGAATTGTCTTGCCTATTTCCCAAGGTGTCGCATCAAGCACTTTTGCAAGTCCGGCTTCTGAAATCATATCCGTAACATGTGGTCCGATCATATGAACGCCCAGTATATCATCCGTTCTCTTATCGGCGATGATTTTTACAAAGCCATCCGCTTCCCCGAATACAAGGGCCTTACCAACTGCACGGAATGGGAATTTCCCAATTTTAAGGTCATAGCCTTCTTTGTTTGCCTGTTCTTCCGTCAAACCGACACTTGCAGCTTCAGGGCTTGAATACACACATTTTGAAATGAGCGAATAATCCAGCCGTTCCGGTTTTTGGCCTGCGATATGTTCAACGGCCGTAATACCTTCATGGGAAGCAACGTGAGCCAACTGGAGACCGCCAATACAATCACCGATTGCATAGATATGTGATTCCTTCGTTTGGAAGAAGTCATTGGTTTCAATAAAGCCTTTTTCTTTCACAATTTCCGTATTTTCAAGGCCGATTCCTTCAACATTAGCTGATCTGCCTACGGAAACCAGCATTTTTTCAGCTGTGAACTCCTCCACCGAACCCTTGACTTCTGCAGAAATGGTCACTGAATCATCCGTTTTCAGGGTTTCAGGCATAACCTTCGCACCTGTAACGAATTTGACGCCTTTTTTCTTTAAGAGACGAAGCATTTCACTAGAAATATCATGGTCCTCAGTCGGGATGATTCTATCTGCATATTCCAGTACTGTCACTTCCACACCGAAATCATTGAGCATCGAAGCCCATTCAATGCCGATGACTCCACCGCCTACAATAATCATTGATTTTGGCAGGCTCTCAAGCTTTAGAGCTTCATCCGATGTAAGCACCAATTCCCCATCAATCGCTAAACCGGGCAGTGTCTTCGGACGCGAACCGGTAGCAATGATGACATTCTGAGGAATGAGCATTTCATTTTCACTGCCATTATTCATTTCCACGGAAATTGTCCCAGGCATCGGTGAAAATATAGAAGGACCAAGTATACGCCCTAACCCTTCATAAACCGTTATCTTTCCTTGTTTCATCAAGTGCTGAACACCTTTATAGAGTTGATCGACCACTTTATTCTTTCTTTCCTGCACCTTAAGGTAGTCTACCTTTACATCCCCGGTAACTATACCGAATTCCTCACTTTTCACTGCAGTCTGATATACTTCCGCACTCCTTAAAAGTGCTTTCGAAGGGATACAGCCTTTATGTAGACACGTTCCGCCGAGCTTGCCTTTCTCCACGACAGCCGTTTTCAATCCTAATTGAGCAGCCCTTATTGCCGCCACATACCCGCCAGTTCCTCCTCCGAGGATAACGAGGTCAAAATCTTCAGCCAAAACCACTCCTCCTCACAAATACATACTATTTAATCACCATTTTTACTTGGCATATGTTTATTACGTTATCCATGTTGAAAATTCCTGTGTTTAATTAAAAAAACACAGGAATCTATATCTTGTGAAACTACAATCATTTTCTTCCATTCAAGATATGTTTTTCATTTTGCAAGAATTGGCTCCTTGAATTCCTCATGCGAGCAATTCGCTCCTCTGCCATCCTATCCGCTGCTTTATATGTTGGGATTTGATCGCGTTTTGCAATCTCGATGACTCTTTCAATTGTATCATAAACCGTTTCCACTTTCTTAAGGGCTCTTTCCCGATTATATCCTAAAAGCTCATCGGCCACGTTTATGACTCCACCTGCATTAATTACATAATCAGGTGCATATATAATACCTTTTTCATGAATTTGATCGCCATGAACAGGTTCCTTTAATTGATTATTGGCCGCACCAGCAATGACCTTCGCCTTGATTTGATTGATTGTATGATCATTTATGACAGCCCCTAATGCACAAGGTGCATAGATATCACAGTCGACTCCATAAATTTCGTCAGGATCAACTGCAGTCGCCCCAAAGGATTCAACCGCACGGGCCACGCTTTCTTTATTGATATCCGTAACGATCAGCTGGGCGCCCTCCTCATGAAGGTGACGGCATAAGTTATAAGAAACATTCCCTACACCTTGGACCGCAATCACCCTGCCTTCTAAAGAATCAGTTCCGAATGCCTCTTTCGCAGCAGCTTTCATACCGCGATATACCCCATAGGCAGTTACAGGGGAAGGATTCCCCGAAGAACCGAATGCAGGGGAAATCCCAGTGACAAAATCCGTCTCCTCATGAATGAGATCCATATCCTCAACCGTTGTACCTACATCTTCCGCCGTTATATAACGCCCATTCAGCCCTTGTATATACCTTCCGAAGGCACGGAACATTTCTTCATTTTTATCCTTACGGGGATCGCCGATGATGACAGTTTTTCCTCCGCCTAAATTCAAGCCGGCAGCTGCGTTCTTATATGTCATTCCTCTTGAAAGCCTTAAGGCATCTTCAATGGCATCTTCTTCAGATGCATACGTCCACATCCTTGTGCCTCCAAGCGCAGGCCCTAACGTCGTATCATGAATGGCAATAATCGCTTTCAAACCCGATTGTTTATCCTGACAGAATAACAATTGCTCGTAATCATACTTTTCAAGATATTTAAAAATTTCCATAAAGGAATCCTCCCTAGATGTTTTAATTCATATCAGATATGAGAACACTGAATTACTCCTCATTCTTACTTGTTACTACGTTCATTTAAAATAAAATCCGCTACTAGCATGATATTTTCCCAATGGGTAATGGTTCCCGTGAATGAACCATTCACTTTTAAATATGCAAATAACATGCCAATTAAATACATAACGCGAGCCTTTTTATCCAAATAAAGGAGATGCTGGTTAATATGTTGGGCAACTATAGCCTATAACAAATTCAAAAAAATTTCATGTTAGAAGTGGAGTCTCGCTTAAATTAAAATAAATCAGAAAATTCCACGCAGTTTTTTTCATAGTACGCAATTATTTGCGTGCAAAAATTTTCACAGTTTTAGTTTTTCAATTTTGTAATATAGATTTCTAACTGAAATCCCTAGCGCTTTTGCCGTAAGTGTTTTATTTCCCTTGTGGGTATGGAACGCCTGCTGAATGATTTCGGCTTCATACTGGTCTATTATCTCCGAGAGCGGTTTCCCCGATACGTAGCCAGAAGGCTTCATTAATAATTTCTCCTGTTTTACTGGAATCCCTTCGATAAAATCCGGAATATGTTGTATATCAATGACCGTCTCGTTCAATTTCATGAAAATGATTGCCCGTCCCAAGATGTTTTCCAGTTCCCTGACATTACCCGGCCAGTTGTAAATTTGCATTTTATGTATAGCTGCTGCTGTAATTCCCTCTATGCTCCGTCCATACTCCTGATTGATTTTATTAATCAAATGCTCTGCCAATTCTCTCAAATCTTCTTTTCTCTTTCTTAATGGTGCAATGAAAATAGGCATGCGGTTCAGCCTGAAATACAAGTCTTCCCTGAATGATCCGTTTGCGATGGCCTGTTCAAGATTGATATTCGTTGCGGCTATTACCCGGACATTGATGGGGATTGGCTTCGTCCCCCCCACTCTGATGATTTCCTTTTCTTGTAATACCCGAAGTAATTTAGCTTGGATGTTGGCTGGCAATTCACCAATTTCGTCCAAAAAGATACTCCCTTGATTTGCCTCTTCAAAAAAACCGACCTTCCCCCCCCTGCTTGCCCCAGTAAAGGCTCCTTCATCATAACCGAACAGTTCACTTTCAAGTAATGATTCCGAGATGGCTGCACAATTTACCCGTACGAATTTATTGAATTTCCTATCGCTCGCATTATGTATGGCATGTGCAAATAACTCTTTGCCAGTCCCTGATTCTCCTCTTAATAAGACAGTAGCAGGTGTTCTTGCCGATAATTTCGCCTGTTCAATGGGAAGCTTCATCTCTTCGGAAGCCCCAATTATATCATCAAAGGAATATTTAGCCTGCAATGTCCGGATAATCTGTCTTGCCCGATTCAGTTCGTGGGTCAAGGCTTGAATTTCCGATACATCATGAATGACACCAACGCTCCCTTTCAGGCACCCATCCACAATGATTGGAGCAACATTTACGATCACTTCCTTATGTTTTGGGCCGACACGCATATTGACACCCCGAACAGGCTTTTTTGTCTGAAGCACTTTCATATGCATACTTTCACCTTCGTAAATATCGATGGAAGCCGGCTTACCGATCACTTGGGTCTTTGTTAAGCCGGTGATTCTTGTATATGCCGGATTGATCAAAAGCCCCCTGCCTTGTTCATCCACAACAGATATGGCTTCATCACTGGATTGAATGATCGCCTGAAGCATCGTCTGTACCTCTTTTAAATCAGTGATCTGCTCTGCCAATTGTACAGCTTCCGTTTTATTCCTAAACATGGAAAAAGCCCCTATGATTTCTTTATCGGCATTCACAAGAGGGATCCTTGTCGTTATGAGTTCCGTCCCATTGCTAAGGGTGATTTCCTGATTTACTTCTTTTTGGTTCGTTTGCATAACTCGCAGCAAGCCAGTAGAAGGGATGAAATCTTTGATATGTCTGCCAATCACATCTTCACGCTTTGTGTCAGATGCACGTTCCGCACTATCATTGAACATGATGATGAATCCTTCATGATCAATCACCACCATTCCTTCACTGGTCGTATTAAGAATCAAGTCCATTTTTGCCGAGGCATTCTCCAATTTACTTATTAATCGATTTTTCTCTTCAAACAGCTTAGTCATAATGAGGGCGACACTTCCAGGAATGAGAATCGTTTGTTCGCCCATGTCCCTTTTTATCTTTTTATAGACAGATGGGTCTCCGGTCGTATCAAAAATGATGTCCAAATCCCGCTCCAATCCCACGCTCCAATCAGTCACTGTAGGAATACTTCGTTCATTTGCGGCAAGCATCCCTTCAGCAGATTCATTCGTATCAGCCATACAAACAATGGAGAATACTTCACTTTCCGAGAGGAGTTTCAACACGGTTGTCCCTCCCACGCCTCCCCCTACTATCATGACCTTTTGCATGAGCCATCCCCCTTAAGATATTATTACACCTTTTAATAGATCGTTCCCTGCAATTTTTTTCATACTCCCAACCATTTTATCATATTGGCTCCCTTTAAAAACAGCCACCAACTACCAGTCATTATCTTGATTCCCGGAACTTGACAAATAATTTATATCCTTTATCATTTTTTAAAGACGGAATTTTCGGAAGGGATTTGACCGCATGAAACGTTTAATCGCTTTTTTGATTCTTTTTATACCTGGTGCCTTTGCTGCCTATGGCATAAAAATAATGAGGGACATGGTATTCGGTATTTTACAGCCTCCCTATCCATTCCTTTGGCTGCAATTTTTAATAGGACTGCTCATTACGATTGGCGGAATAGCCTTTATCGCCGGCTTCATCCTTCATCGAGACCGAAAACAAAATAAGGTCCAAAGCAGGTTCACTAAATTTTAAACGTAAATAGAAGGGGCCATATCTCATATGGCCCCTTCTTTTTTTATCTTGATTTCAATCCTTCTCTGATTCGTACGGCTGCCTCGGGAAAATCGGTAATGATGCCGCTGCACCCCAGTTTGAATAACCGCTTCATCTCTGCTTCTTTATTAATGGTATATGGCCGTACAGGAACACCCATACTCATCGAAGCTTGAATTAGTGCATCAGGGGCAACCCTGATATTTGGGTGGATTGCACTACCGCCTATTGCCTTGGCATATATCCATGGCATGTATAGACCATCCCTATAAAGCGGTGCGGTTTCCAATTCAGGTGCCAATTGGTGGCAATTGACCAAACTGCAATGATTGAATGAAGAAAGGATTACCCTTTCCTCCATTTCGTAAGTGCGGATGAGCCGGATGACTTTCTCTTCTAAGCCTGGATACAGAAAAAGAGTATTTTTCAGTTCAATATTGCAAAAAAGCTGATTATCGTAAAGCCAAATAAATAGTTCTTCAAGCGTCGGAATCTTTTCTTTTCCCAATTTTCCCTTATGGGTTGCAGATGCATTAAGTTTTTTCAACTCCATCAAGGTCCGGTCTTTTACATACCCCGAGGCATTCGTTGTACGATCGAGCTTTTCATCGTGAATGATGACCACTTCCCCATCTTTCGAGAGCTGGACATCCGTTTCAATTCCGTCCGCCCCGACACGGGCAGCTTCTTTGAACGCCGCCATCGTATTTTCAGGATGAGTCCCTGCAGAGCCTCGATGCGCAAAGATTAAGGTCATGATGAAACGCCGCCTCTCTCAATAATTGTTATATCCCAATTTATGAACAGAAACAGCAAATTATTTTCATCTAGATCAATCCTTCAATCAAAATGCAGGTGATTATTTTTTGCATAGAATGTTCCTTTCGTCAAAACACCCAATTTCTTTTCCAAGCTTTTGATTTGCAAGCGGGTATCCAAGAAGGCCATTTGACCAATCGTAATTTCCCCTTCACCTTTTGATTCAGGCATGTCCATGATTGACTTCCGTTTTTCGTCCAAAACAAAAACGCCTTTTATTTATGGGATTTCCTTTAAAATCCAATAAATAAAAGGCGTTTAATTTTTTAAACCGGCGTAAAAATTTTGAAGTTGCCGATTAGAAAAAATCAAGAAGCAACTTCTTCCTGTCCCTTACCTCCAGACGGAGAGTTCCTATTTATATTTAGCGGCTCTAGCCTTTATATGGTCAATTATTACCCTGAATCCTTACAACCGGTTTTTCCCTACCCCTGTCAAGAAGCTTTATGCTCGAGGCGCAGCTTATCTGCAACCATGGCAATGAATTCGGAATTTGTAGGTTTTGCCTTAGTCATGCTTACGGTATATCCGAAAAGAGATGATATGGACTCTATATTTCCACGGCTCCAGGCCACTTCAATCGCATGCCGGATAGCACGTTCGACACGGCTGGCCGTAGTATTGTATTTTTTTGCGATATCCGGATATAAAACTTTGGTGATAGAACCCAATAGTTCAATATCATTATATACCATCGAAATCGCTTCCCTTAAATACAAATAGCCCTTAATATGTGCAGGCACTCCAATCTCGTGAATGATGCTTGTGATGCTGGCATCGAGGTTCTTCGGCTTGGATTCATTTTGGGGACGATAGCTAAATTGACTATGATTTTTTAAAACCGCCTGCCCTTTACCGCTTACCTGACGTATGTGATTGGCCAGATTTTCCATATCGAATGGTTTCAGGATGAAGTAAGACGCACCCAAATCAACAGCTTTTTTCGTTACATCTTCTTGACCAAATGCAGTAAGCATAATCACATTAGGCATAGCACCCCGTTTTACTTCACGAAGTTTTTCAAGTACACCTAACCCATCCAAATGAGGCATGATAATATCGAGGGTCAATATATCCGGATCAACGCTTTCAAGCATTCCCAGGCAATCTTGACCGTTATGTGCCACCCCAATTACTTCCATGTCTTCCTGTGCAGAAATGTATTCATCCAGAAGGCCAACAAGTTCTCTATTATCATCTACAACGCACACCTTAATTTTTTTCACGCTTGATTTCCTCCTCAACTACAATTGGTCTTTTTTTCTATATGACTAAATTCTATTGTAATTGAACTTTTCGACAATGGAAACTAAATTCCTTTTATTTTTGAAAAAATATAAGGAATTCAATATTATTCTCCGGATATCTCTTGTTTTCGACTTCGTTTGCTATTCGAATAAAGCGATTGTCGAAAAATCTTCATATCGTTATCATTTTATCACATCGTTTCAAAAAAACCTCTATTTTTTACAGAAATCAAATTTAATTCCTACCCAAAACCTCTGCTAACCATAACTTTCCATTAAAAAGGGGCATCCAAAAGGATACCCGGATTCTTAGCTTGCTTTTTCAAAATTATCTTTGTCGTATATATTTATACCGGCTTCGTTTAACATCCATTCGATATGGACTCCATACCCACTTGTAGGATCATTAACGAATACATGGGTGACTGCACCGATTAATTTCCCATTTTGTATGATAGGACTGCCGCTCATTCCTTGAACGATCCCACCTGTTTTTTGCAGCAATTCTTTATCCGTCACTTTTATGACCATACCTTTAATTGCAGGAAACTTCTGTGGTATGGAACTGACGATTTCGACATCGAATTCCTCTACTTCAGAACCGTCCACCACTGTAAGGATCTTTGCTGGTCCTTCCTTTACCTCATGTGAAAGGGTGATGGGGAGTGGCTTGTCGTTAATTCCATTTTTATAATCTTGATTTAATTTCCCAAAAATTCCAAAGGGACTATTGCGATTGATATTTCCAATTTTTTCTTTATTAGAAGAAAAGCGTGCCAATTTTTCTCCGGGATCACCATTGCTTCCTTTTTCGATGGATGTGACCGTCGATTGAACAATCTGTCCGTCCTTAACAACAATCGGCTTTTTTGTGTCCATATCGGAAATGACATGTCCCAACGCCCCATATTTTTTTGAATCCGGGTGATAAAACGTCATCGTTCCGATACCAGCTGCCGAATCACGGATATACAAACCCAATTTGTAAGTTCCTTCATTCTTATCTTTTAGAGGTAATAGGGTACTGTGGAGCACTTCATTATCACGGTTAATGACAAGATTCAACGCCTCACCCTTTTCACCTGCCTGCTGAACAAAAGGGGTTACATCCCCCATCTTCTTTATCGTCTGACCATTGATTTCTGTAATAATATCACCGATTTCAATTTTCGCTTTTTCTCCCGGTGATTTTTTCCCCTGCGCAGTATCAATAAGATGATGACCTACTACGAGCACCCCAAGAGTATTAAGCTTTACTCCAATGGATTGGCCACCAGGCATGACTTTAAAATCTTTTAACACCCTGATGTCGACCTTTTTGGCAGGCAAGCCTGCTACATCCAGTAACACTTCATTCGTACCTGGTTTCTCGGCACCAAGCGTAATCGAGGCTTGTTCATCATGAAGCGAAATTCCTTCACTGGATCTCGAAGTTTTTGCAGAAACAGGCAATGACTTGGAAATACTATATTGACTTCCTTCAAATAGTACAAGATGATTTGGAATTAAAAAATATTCACGAGATGGCTGGTATAACCCTAATGTTAATAGCGCAACAAGGAGAATTCCACCGATGATTCTGTTTATCCATATAAATTTCAATCCATTCACTCTCCTCGCTCTCTGAAACTTAATGGCTACACCTTTAATTTAGCCCTCATGACAGTCATTTATAACAGGTGCAAAAAATAAAAGCTATCCGTTTTTGGATAGCTTTACAATGAATGCTTATGATTAGTTTAATTAATCTACTTACCGGCCCTTCAAGATGTTATCTTCAGCCTTTTGGCAAGCTGGATTAATTCATTGGCATGCTGTTTAGTCAAATCCGTTATCTCTACTCCTGAAATCATCCTGCCAATTTCTTTTATTTTTTCAGTTTCAATTAACGGCTTTACCGAGGTATTCGTGCGTCCGGCCCTTACATTTTTCGCTATGAAAAGGTGAGTATCCGCCATAGCTGCAACCTGTGGCAAATGGGATATGCACAGTACTTGTGATCCAGTTGCCACTTTATAGATCTTTTCTGCAATGGATTGCGCAACCCGTCCGCTCACACCTGTGTCCACTTCATCAAAGATAATGGACGTTATGCCTTGGTGCTTGGAGAATATGCTTTTCAATGCAAGCATGATCCTCGACAGTTCACCACCAGAAGCGATTTTAGATAGAGGTTTTAATGGTTCACCTGGATTGGTGGAAATATAAAATTCCATTGAATCCAGCCCTGACTGATTGATGCCCTTATCTGACAATTCATCGAAAGTATAGGCCGTTTGAAGGAAATGTGGTTCGAAAATTGTCTTTTCCATGTATAAATCTTTTAATTCCTGATGAATCTTTTTTGTAAGCTGCTGAGCGAATTTCTGGCGAAGTTCAGACAGGTTCTTTGCTTCGACAATTAAATCTGCCTTGATGGATTTCATTTCCTTTTCAAGCTTCGCTATATGGGTTTCCCTATTTTGAAGTTTTTCGACTTCTTCTTCAATAGCGGCCCCATACTCCAGGATTTCCTCGATGGTCCGCCCGTATTTACGCTTTAATTGATTTATTTCATTAAGGCGACTTTCAATGAATTCCACTCGTTCTGTATCATAATCCAAAGAGTCTAATTGGTCACGGATGTTAGACACGGCCTCTTCAAGCAGGAAGTAGCTATTTGAAACGGTTTCAGAGCTGTTCTTTAAACCTTCATCAAGCCCTGCCGCTTCCTCCAAATTATTCATGGCTACGGAAAGCCAATCAATTGCATGCTGCTCACCATTTAAAGCATTATAACTGGTTTGCAGCGCTTCATGGATTTTTTCAAAATTATTAATTTTCTTCCGCTCTTCCATCAATTCTTCATCTTCGCGTAATTTCAAATCAGCTTTTTGGATTTCATCGAATTGAAATTGGATCAAATCAAGGCGGTGGACCATTTGCTGTTCATTTTGGCTCAAACCATTCAATTGTTTAGAAGCGGTTTCATAACTTTTATATAGCTTTTGGTATTCAGTGAGTGCAGATGCGATCTTTTCACCGCCGAATTGATCGAGCAGTGGAAGATGGAGTCGTTCGTCCATTAATTCCTGATGTTCATGCTGGCCATGGATATCTATCAACGTCCGCCCTATCTCACGTAAGATGGCAATCGTTACAAGCTTTCCGTTTACCCTGCAAACGCTTTTGCCGCTCAGTGAGATATCCCTTCGAAGTATCGCCATCCCATCATTCATATCGATGCCAAACTCTTCCGCCTTGGCAAAGACGGGGTGTTTTTCATCTTCAATTTGGAATAATCCTTCTATTTCAGCCTTCGACTCACCATGCCGAATGAACTCTGCAGAACCACGTCCCCCAACCAAAAGATGAACGGCATCTATTATGATTGACTTCCCTGCCCCTGTTTCTCCTGTCAAGACTGTCAAGCCTTTCTCAAATGAAACGGACAGGCTGTCTATGATCGCAAAATTCCTAATCGATAGTTCTGTTAACAAACTAGGTCACCTCACAACATTATTAGAGCATGTCCAAGAATTTGCCGGAAATGATCTTTGCATCTTCCTCAGAACGGCAGATAATTAAACAAGTATCGTCGCCGCCGATCGTCCCGAGTATTTCTTGCCAATTTAAATTATCAATCAATGCACAGATTGCCTGGGCATTACCTGGAAGCATCTTCATAACCAGTAAATTGTTGGCTGAGTCAATGCGTACAAATGCATCGACAAGGATTCTCTTTAATTTTTGAAGTGGATTGAAACGTTGGTCGGCCGGCAGACTGTATTTATATCTTCCATCCGTTAAAGGCACTTTTACAAGGTGGAGCTCTTTAATATCCCTAGAAACAGTGGCTTGAGTTACATTGTATCCAGCTAATTTCAATTCTTCAACTAACTCATCCTGGGTTTCGATATCATTATTCGTTATAATGTCCCTTATTTTTATATGTCGTTGTCCTTTATTCATAAGTAGAAGCACCTCTTCTCAACTGTTGCTCATTTAATGGTAATGGTTCACTTTCATTTCTTACTTAAGCAGTCTGCCCCAATATGGGATTGCTTCAATTATCAGTACGTGCAAATAGGCCGCTTTTGAAAGTGGCTAATATTAATGTTATCGGATTTTTATGCAATTGTACAACTTTTTTCTCTAAAAATGAATATAAGTCTATTATTTGTACTTACCTATTTTATGTATCCATCGATAAATGATTCAAGTACATGACGCACAATGTATAGTTAAAAAGCTCCTTTAGCCAACCATTCAGCCAAAGGAGCCCATACAAAGTTCTAGCTATTCTTTTTTAAATTGGGCATGGGCCTCTCCAACGATGTCATCAACCGTTTTCGAAAGCAATATCGTTCCATCTTCCTTCGAGCCTTGCCAGTGTAAATGAAGTAAGAATTCAATATTTCCATCACCGCCGGTAATCGGCGAGAAGGAGGCATCCTTAATATCATAGCCTTCCTTTAAAGAAAAAGAAATGATCTTATCCAACACTTGTTTATGGATTTTGGGATCACGAACAATCCCCTTTTTCCCCACTTGATCCTTCCCAGCTTCGAATTGCGGTTTAACCAAGGCAACGACATCACTATTCGGGACGAGCAAGGTCTTTAGCACCGGTAAAATTAACGTAAGCGAGATGAAAGAAACATCAATGCTTGCAAAGTTTGGCATCTCCCCATCGAGATCGGCGGGTGTAACATAACGGAAATTGGTCCGTTCCATTACTTTTACCCGCTCATCCTGTCTAAGCTTCCAGGCAAGCTGATTATAGCCGACATCAAGCGCATAAGACATTATGGCGCCATTTTGCAAAGCACAATCGGTGAACCCACCAGTTGATGAACCTATATCAAGCAGTATTTTTCCATTCACTTGTAAATCGAATTCCCTTAATGCCTTCTCAAGTTTAAGACCGCCTCTTGAAACATAAGGCATGACTTTTCCTTTGATCGTAAATTCGAGATCGACCGGCACTTTTTCCCCCGGTTTTTCATACCTTTCTTCATTCGCGTAGACAAGACCTGCCATAACCATACGCTTCGCTTTTTCACGTGTATCGGCCAAGCCTTGTTCTACAAGTAATACATCTACTCTTTCTTTCATCACTTTCATATTGTCAGGCCCTTTTTTCTTTTTTGGGTGTTATCATTTTAATCTTTTTGATGGCTGTCTCAGTCGTTAAACCGATTTCTTCAAGAAGTTCATCGACACTTCCATGTTCAATGAAATAATCAGGTATTCCCATTCGATCTATAATTGCACCATAAAATCCTTGATCATGGGCATATTCAAGTACAGAGCTACCAAAACCACCTTGAAGTACCGCTTCTTCTATTGTCAAGATTGGCATTTTTTCACCAAGGAGACTGCTTAACATGTTCTCATCCAAAGGCTTAATGAACCGGGCATTGATCACCTTAACTGAATAATCCTCTTTCTCCAGCATTTCTGCCGCTTCAAGAGCCATGGGAATCGTTGTTCCGAACGTTAAGATCGCAGCATCCGTTCCTTCTTTAAGAACTTCCCACGAACCGATTGGAATCTGCTTTAATTCGGTATCCATCACAACTCCCCAACCATTCCCACGAGGGAAACGCATAGCAATCGGACCATCATTATAGTTTAATGCTGTATTGACCATATGCTGACCTTCGTTTTCATCTTTAGGCATCATCAACACCATATTCGGAACATGGCGTAAGAAAGCAATATCGAAAACGCCCTGATGCGTTTCACCATCGGAACCAACCAATCCGGCACGATCGATCCCTATGAATACGTTCAAATTTTGACGGCAGATATCATGAACGACCTGGTCATAAGCTCTTTGCAGGAAGGTTGAATAAATAGCCAGGAAAGGTTTCATTTTTTGCGTTGCCAATCCTGCAGCAAAAGTTGCAGCATGCTGCTCGGCAATCCCTACATCATAGAAACGCTCTGGGAACTCTTGAGAAAAGCCCACCAACTTCGATCCTACGGGCATTGCAGGCGTAATCGCGACAATCCGCTCATCGTCACGAGCCAGCCTGCTGACAGTATCACTTACAAGAGCGCTCCAAGCAGGACCTTTACTAGGGGATTTCACGAAATCACCAGTCTCGATCTTATATGGACCTGTCCCATGCCAGTTCCCTGTTGTATCCAATTCGGCAGGTGAATATCCTTTGCCCTTTTTGGTGATGACATGCAACAGTACAGGTCCCTTCGTTTTCTTGGCATATCTTAAATTCTCCAGCAATTCTTCATAATTATGACCATCTACCGGTCCAAGATATGTGAAACCAAGCTCTTCGAAAAAGATTCCTGAGACCAATAAGTACTTCATGCTATCCTTCAAGCGTTCAGCTGTAGCTGCAAGTTTACCACCGACTGCAGGTATTTTTTTCAAAAGCTGCTCTAATTCATCTTTTGCCCAGTTATATTTACCTGCTGTCCGCAATCTTCCCAATATCGTGTGTAAAGCACCTACGTTAGGGGCTATGGACATTTCATTATCATTCAGGATAACGATCATGTCCTTTTTTTCATCACCGATATGGTTCAACGCTTCAAGCGCCATTCCGCCTGTTAGTGCACCGTCCCCGATTACAGGCAGAATAAAACTGCTTTCCCCTTTGATATCACGGGCAGCCGCCATTCCCATTGCAGCTGAAAGGGAAGTCGAACTGTGACCTGTTTCCCAAACATCATGGGGGCTTTCAATCATTTTCGGAAAACCGCAAAGACCTTTATATTTCTTTAATGTGTCGAACTCTCCTGCTCTGCCAGTCAGGATTTTATGGACATAGGATTGATGTCCGACATCCCATAAAATTTTATCATTCGGACTGTCGAATTCTTTATGCAAGGCTATAGTCAACTCGACGACACCTAAATTGGGCCCAATATGCCCACCCGTCACCGATAATTTTTCCACAAGAAATTTACGTATTTCCATACTTAACTCGACAAGTTCTTCATTATTCATCTTCTTCAAAAAAGAAGGGTCTTTTATAGATAGAAGATCCAAACAGGACCACTCACTTTCTGTAATTTTCGGTTTTAAGCATAAACAAAGCCTCATTAAAGAGGAAAGGATGACTAGACCGAAAAATTGGTTTTAAGTTAAAAAATAGCCGCCAACACCCAGGTGATTTCGGCGGCTTATCATACCTATTTTATCACGTATCTCAATAAAAAAATTCATTTTGATTTTCACATATTTTTGCACAATGAGTATACCATAAAACCTCAATTGATAACAAATTTAGCCACAATCAATGATTACGGTTCGCTATTAAATCAGTTAGATCATTCAACAAACCCGTTTGTAAGGTTGTTTTTCCTAAAGCGGCATGGGCAAGTTCTATATGATGTTCCAACTTTTCCTTTGCCCCTTGAAGCGTAAGTAAAGATGGATATGTACTTTTATGATTCCCCACATCACTGCCAACCGGCTTGCCGATCAACTCGACCGACCCTTCAATATCCAGGATATCATCGCGAATTTGAAAAGCAAGCCCCAGGTGGTATGCAAAGTCACGTAAATGCAGTTGCTGTTCTTCATTCGCCCCGGCTAATATAGCACCGGAAAGGATGCTTGCAGTCAATAACTTCCCTGTTTTATGTTCATGTATATACTCCAATTCCTGAAGGGTCAACTGTTTATTTTCACCTTCCATATCCGCAACTTGACCTCCAACCATTCCTTCGGCTCCGGCAGATTTCGCAATTTCACTTACCAGGTTCAGCTTCATTTCAGCCGTCACCTCGGGATCGATCATATCCGTCACCAATTGAAAGCTATATGTAAGAAGCGCATCACCTGCCAGTATTGCTACCGCTTCACCGAACACTTTATGGTTCGTCGGTTTTCCGCGGCGGAGATCATCATCATCCATCGCCGGAAGATCATCATGAATCAAAGAATATGTATGAATCATTTCAATGGCTGCCGCTGCAGGAATCCCCATCCTCAAGTTTTTTCCAAAGGCCTCCAGAACGGCAAAGACCAATAACGGGCGAATCCGTTTACCTCCTGCCTCCAGTGAATAGACCATGGCTTCTTTGACCACTGCCGGAGCTTTAAGTTTATTGACATATTCCACGGTTTCCCGTTCTATAATCGCCTTATATTCTTTTGAAAACATTTCAAAAGACTCTGTACCCATGTCATTCTTCCTCCTGTACAGCGAAGTTTTCAAGTTCCCCATCTTCGCGTAAAATTTGAGTCAACTGATCTTCAACAGCCTTAAGCTTCGAATGGCAAAGCCTTGATAAGTCCATTCCTTGTTTATATATGGAGATGGCTTCTTCCAAGGGTACATCGCCTTCTTCCAACTGCTCTACAATTTTTTCGAGATTCTCCATCGCTTCTTCAAATGTAGCTTCCTGTTTTTTTGTCATGGTTCAATCCGCTCCTTTATTTCTTTAATTTCACATTCAAGTGTTCCATCTTTTATCGAAACCGCTATCTTATCCCCTTTGGATACTTGCTGTGTACTTTTCACTAATGTCTCATCCTCAGCAAAAACCAATCCATAACCCCGTTCCATGATTTTTAGTGGACTTAGGGCAGATAAAGTGGCAGTTATATGGACGAACTGCTGTGATTTTTGCCGATAGATGGCTTCCATGGCCCTACGCAAAACCTTTGCATGCTGCTGTAATTCATCTTTCGCATTTTGCACCGCTTGTTCAGGATGCTGCTTTTTCAGAATATCGTTCAGCTGATTCAGCTCATCTCTCTTTTTCATGAAATACCGCGTGCTGGTCCTTCCTAGCCTGTCCATCGTCTTGTCTAGCTGTTCCAGCTTCTGTTCATACATTTTATGTGGATAACGGAAGGCATAAGACCTCTCCATCCTGGTCAACCGGGTTCGTTCAAAATTCACCGCTTCTTGAATGGAGCGGGTCAATCGGTTCTTGCGGTTCATCAGGCGTTCGAGTATTTCATTCAAGTGAGGAACCGCTAACTCTGCTGCACCAGTCGGTGTAGGAGCACGCATATCGGCGACAAAATCAGCAATTGTAAAATCGGTTTCGTGACCGACAGCAGAAATTACCGGTATATCGGAATCATAAATCGATTCAGCCACAATCTCTTCATTAAACGCCCATAGTTCCTCGATCGATCCGCCGCCCCTTCCGACAATGAGAACATCGCTTTCCGCCCTTGCGTTAGCCATGGAAATTGCCTTTGCAATCGATTTAGCTGCATTATTCCCTTGTACAAGGGCTGGATAAACGATGATCCTGGCAATTGGATATCTCCGCTTGATGGTTATCAAGATATCCCTTAATGCCGCTCCGGTCGGCGATGTTATGACACCTACAGACTTAGGGTACTGCGGGATCGGCTTCTTGTGTTCGGCCAAAAACAAACCTGCAGCCTCCAGCTTTTTCTTCAGCTGTTCATAGGCAAGATACAAATCACCCACACCATCAGGGGCCATGCTTTTCACATAAAGCTGATACTGTCCCCCTGCTTCATATAATGATATATCACCCTTAACAAGTACCTTCATGCCATTTTCGGGCAGGAATTTCATCCCTTTATTATTGGCGGCAAACATAACGGAGAGGAGTCGGGCTTTCTCATCCTTTAAAGTAAAATACATATGTCCGCTTGTATGTTGTTTGAAATTTGAAATTTCACCTTTTATGTATACATTTTGCAAATGGGGGTCGGCATCGAACTTCCTTTTGATGTACTTCGTTAAAGCCGACACACTCAAATATTGTTGGTTGCTCATATCATGTCTCCTTCCGATGGAAATCGGATATAAAGAAAACCGCTATAGATTACACTTGAAACTTGATCAATCCATGAATGGAAAAAAGCGGTCTCCCGTTATTATAAAACAAGAGGTCCGCTTCTTTAAAATAATTTAACGTTTTTTCAGCTTTTTATTGCTTGCTCGTACTTTTCATGTGCTTTTTGAGCAGATTTGACCGTATTCTTCATAAGCATCGTAATCGTCATTGGACCAACGCCTTTAGGAACAGGTGTAATATATGAAGCCTTATTTTTCACTTCTTCAAACGCCACATCACCGCAAAGCTTCCCTTCATCATTCCTGTTCATTCCGACGTCAATGACGACTGCGCCTTCTTTAATATGGTCACTCGTGATCGTGTCCCTCTTTCCGACAGCTGCCACAACGACATCGGCTTGCTTTGTATAATAGGCAAGATCCTTTGTCCGTGAATGACAGTATGTAACGGTTGCATTTGCATTTAAAAATAATTGTCCGGCTGGTTTTCCGACGATATTACTTCTCCCTACGATGACAACATGCTTACCTTCAAGGTCATAGTCGATATACTCAAGCATCACCATGACGCCGTATGGAGTACAAGGTAAAAAGGCATCTTGCCCCGTCATCATCCGCCCAATATTAATCGGGTGGAATCCATCAACATCCTTTTCAGGCGAAATCGCTTCAATGATCGCTTTTTCCTGAATATGTCCAGGCAATGGCAGCTGCACCAATATACCATGAATGCTGTCATCCTGGTTTAATTCAGCAATGCTCTGAATTAATTCCTCCTGTGAGAGCTCCTCAGGCTTTTTAATCAATACGGAATGCATGCCCAAATCCTCACAGGCCTTTTGCTTATTGCGCACATAAGTTTGTGATGCTTGATTGTCACCCACCAGGATTACAGCCAAACCCGGAACGATATTTTTTTCACGTAATTGTTGAACTTCCTTACTGATGTCCTGCCTAACTGACTCTGCAATTTCTTTACCATTAATGATTTGAGCTGACATGTGTTTATTCCTCCCAAGTTAATTTAGCTAAAGAAATTGCTGTGAGAATCCTTGTTCAAGGCTACAACTTTAGCTGCCGCTTTTCACCTTTACCTTGGATAAAACGGCATTTACAAAGCTGCTCGATTGATCATCACCGAATTTCTTAGCAATTTCAATAGCTTCATTCATTGCAACACTTACAGGAACATCTTCACTGTGAACCATTTCATAAACCGCGATCCGCAGTAAATTCCGATCAATGTTCGCTAGTCTTTCCAACGTCCAATTCTCTAAATTGTCCCTGATCATTCCATCAATTTGTTCTCGATTTTCCGTTATCCCCATTACTAATTTCCTGAAATATTCATCAGTTGGAGCACCATCCAATACGCTTTCCATTGCTTCTTCTGCATTCGAGTTGGCAATATCTATCTGATATAGTGCTTGAAGGGATTTTTCACGGGCTTCTCTTCTTTTCATAATCTTACTCCTTTAACATCTACTATTATATATGAAAATGCTAGAACAAACGAACATTAAATAACATTTTTTCAAAAATATTAAGATTTTCGCTATTTTTTTAAAAAATTAAGCTAAATCCCACTAAAATCAAGGCCAAAAGGTTCAATATCTTGAATCAAGATTACTTTCCAATTTAACGGCCAACACAGTCCCATACTTTTTGAAAGTGTCAAAAAGCTCATGCCTAGCTTTCATGCTCATATTTCACCTTTTACACTCTAACAGAAATCACCCTTGAATTAAAGGGAAACTTCCAGACACCGCTTTATTATGTTCATTTAAATTTAATATTATAAGCAGGCTCCAAATTAGGGTTGTCACGGAGTATACATTCAAAAAAACAAAAACCCGGCTTTTTGCCGGGTTTTTGCAGGTTTGAATCGAATGAACACTTATACTTCTTGTTCGTAATCCGCTTCTTGTTTAGCGTTTTCAAACGCAATGCCCACTACATGAATGTTCACTTCGCCAGCGTCGATAGCGGTCATATTCAACAAAGCTTCACGAATGTTATCTTGCACTTCCTGAGCAACTTTCGGAATTGAAACACCAAACTTCATGACACAATAAAGTTCGACTTTGATGGATTCTCCCGTTAAGTCCACTTTAACACCTTTACCGTGATTCTTTTTACCAAGCTTTTCAACAACACCCGTAGCGAAATTCCCGCGCATATGTGCAACACCTTCAACTTCCGATGCAGCGATACCCGCGATCACCTCTATCACCTCAGGCGCAATCTCCACTTTGCCCAGCCCACTATTATAATCATTCATTTCCAGTAATTGGCCTTCCATTTCACTCATTCAAAAGCACCTCCTGTCTTCCTTTACATTATGAGTTCATTACATCATATATTTCAAGGAATTTGGTATTAAATTCCCCGGAAACAAATTGTTCATGTTGAAGTAACTTAATATGGAAAGGAATTGTGGTACTGATTCCTTCAATGACAAACTCACCTAAGGCGCGTTTCATCTTCTCGATCGCCTCTTCTCTAGTCGGTGCATGGACGATCAATTTAGCGATCATGGAATCGTAATACGGCGGTATCGAGTACCCAGGGTATGCCGCGGAATCCACACGAACCCCGTAGCCGCCTGGCGGTAAATACATTTGAATCTTACCTGCGGAAGGCATGAAGTTCTTTTCTGGATTTTCCGCATTTATCCGGCATTCGATAGACCATCCGTTAAAAGTGACATCTTCTTGTGAAAGCGATAGTTTGTTACCTGAAGCAACTTTGATCTGTTCTTTAATCAAATCCACGCCCGTTACCATTTCCGTAACTGGGTGTTCAACCTGGATACGTGTATTCATTTCCATAAAGTAGTATTTTCTATTCACATAGTCATAAATAAATTCTACTGTTCCGGCACCTGAATAGTTAACGGCAAGTGCAGCCGTTACTGCAGCCTGCCCCATTTCCGCACGTATTTCACCATCCAACGCTGGTGACGGGGTTTCTTCAACAAGTTTTTGCAAACGTCGTTGAATCGAACAATCACGCTCACCTAAATGGATGGCGTTTCCATGATTATCTGCCATGACCTGTATTTCAACATGACGGAAGTCCTCGATGAACTTTTCAATATACACGCCAGGATTCCCAAATGCCGTAGCGGCTTCCTGTTGCGTAATATTAATGCCCTTGATAAGATCTTCTTCCGTCCTTGCAACGCGGATACCTTTACCGCCTCCGCCGGCAGTAGCTTTGATGATGACTGGATAGCCCATTTCATTAGCTAGGGCTACACCCTCATCCGTATCTTTAATTATTCCTTTAGAACCTGGAACGATCGGTACACCAGCTTTGCGCATGGTTTCCCTTGCTACGTCCTTTGTTCCCATTTTATTGATCGCTTCGGGGCTAGGACCGATGAAAATGATATTGCATTCACGGCATAGCTCAGCAAAGTCGGCATTTTCAGCTAGGAATCCATACCCTGGATGAATTGCATCAGATCCCGTTTTCTTGGCTGTGCTGATAATGTTCGTTGTATTCAAATAACTGTCTTTTGATAATTTAGGACCGATACAATATGCTTCATCCGCAATTTGAACATGTAATGCTTCTTTATCTGCTTCTGAATAGACTGCAACAGTCTCGATTCCTAATTCCTTGCATGCCCGGATGATTCGGACAGCAATTTCCCCACGATTGGCAATTAACACCTTTTTAATCATTTAGAAACAGCTCCTCATTCCGGCTTTACTAAAAATAATGGTTGACCATATTCTACAAGCTGCCCTTCTTTTACAAGGACTTCAACGATTTCACCGCTTACTTCAGCTTCGATTTCATTGAAAAGTTTCATGGCTTCCACGATGCAGACGATGGAATCCCCCGTTACTTTATCACCCGTTTTTACGTATGCAGGTGAATCCGGTGCAGGAGATTGGTAGAATGTCCCCACCATCGGAGAAGTGATTTTATGTAAATTTTCCTGTTCGGTGACTGCAGCAGCAGGTTTTGCTGGTTCAACAGCTTTCGTCACTGCAGGAGCAGGGGCCGCTGCGGGCTTGACCTCTACAGCTGCATTGGCTTGAACAACATCTGGAGCAGCTACTGATTGTAATACTGTACCCGCTTCAGTTTTTTTCAATTTAAGTTTCGTTCCTTCATTTTCAAAAACGAATTCATTGATATTTGATTGATCGACTAGCTTAATAATTTCACGAATTTCTTGCACTTTCATTTTGTGGCACCCCTTGTCTAATTTAGTATGAATTTGTGAGGCAATAATATTTTATGTAACCATACCCTTAGCTTATCCTACTTTGTCCAATACTGCACAAAGTAGCCGCCTTCTTTATGAGAATGCGAATAAACTGAATACAAACCTCATCTGTATTATAACAGATATTTCACTTTCTCAAAATATTGTTTCCCTAGAAAATTGAAAAGTTTATGACCAGCTTCTAACATCATACAATATTAGCTTATACAAATTCAATGATAGATTAGTTGTAACTTATTATCCATACTTCTATCTTACACCTTTATTATAATATTGTGAATATTTTTCAACTGGGGCACCTTAACGCCTTCCCTTGAATTTTGCCTTTAATTCCTAAAAAACCAGCAATAATATCCACTTTTATTACTTTTCTAGAATATTACGGATGGTCATTATCACCATTTTCATTTGAGTTCCTTATGCCAATTGACATAAAAAAAACTTTTCCTCTAAAGTTTCCAGATTGTAAGATAGTTAAAAAAATCATAATAAAAAAGCCTCCTTTTTTTTGCTAAGGAGGCTTTCAAAATTTTATGATGCTGAACTGTTCTGTATCAGCATTTTTTTCTGTATGTGTGTTTACTTTTCCGGTTGAAAATCGACCACAACATTTTGTGCATCGCTCACTTCTTTCCTTACAAGGCGGATAATGTTATTGGCCTCTGTTTTCGTTTGTTTATCGGCCTTGACACTCACCTTTACATCCGTACCGTCCACCCGGACCAGTGCTGCATTGTAATCCATGGCAACTATTAAGTTTTCGATGATATTTTCTTTTACTTTCGTTTCACTTAATTGTTCGATTTTTGCATAAGCCTCGTCTCTTTCTTCAGCTGATAGTTCTGTGTTGCCCATCTTTGCAGTCAATTCTTCATTCAGCTTCGCCCGTTCATCTTCGATCTGCATCCTTAACGATTCGAACTCATCTCCAGATGCAATGGTTACAGAGGAGCCTTCTGTATTTTTGGTCGTTTCTTTTTCACTTTTATTTTCCCCTTTTGTATCCGCTTTGTTCTCTGTTTTAGTTTCCGCTTTATTTTCTTGTTGCTCTGTTGCCGTCATATCAGCGGCATTTTCTTCAGGAGCGGTTAGATAATAGACTGAAAGCACAACGACCAGACTTAGCATAGTCAATAACCAAACGGTTTGTTTTTTTAATAACATGTAGATTTTCCCCCTTATTTTTTAGGCATGACAGAAACCCTGTGACTCGGTACATCAAGTGAGCGTGTAACAGCCTCGATAATCCACTTCTTTATTTGAATGTTTTCGGCCCCTTTAGCGACAACCAGGACTCCTCGTACACTAGGTTTTTTCGTTTCCGAAATGATCGGTCCTTCTTTTTCTCCGCTCTTGACCAAAACTAGCTGTTCATCAACAGATGTGTCTTCGACCGTCCTTTTTCCGCCTTCCTGGTCGGTTTCTTCAGTCACTTGTTTTTGGGTGACTTTGTTTCTTTCATATACTTTTTTCTCGGATGCATCGACGTAGATCACGACTTTTACATCCTGGACGCCTGCGATGGATTCAAGCGCTTCCTTCATTTCATTTTGAAGATATATTTCATAGTCTTTTGTTGTCTTGAATTCTGATTTCTTCTGGCCAAATGTTTCAACATCCCCTTCATCATCCTGCTGTTTATCATTATTGAATACAGTCTTCACTTCAGGTGTTTGTCCAGTCTGGTTGGTGGTTAACAAATTCCCGGCCATCATGATTCCCGCTCCCAAAAGGACAACTATTAGAGCATAGACATACAGGGAAGGTTTTTTTTCCTTAGGCTCTTTTTGGTCAGGGTCTTTATTTAGTATTTTTTGCAGCCAGGATAATGGACCTTTGTCTTTGTTCAATACTCAGTCACTTCCTTTCCCCGGCGATTTCAATGATTTCTTCATCAACAGACCAACTTGTTGCCAGAAACCTTTTGACAGCATCCAGATTGGCATCATTCGAAGTGGATGGGCCATCTGCATTGATATCAACCTTCGCTACTGCCTCTATCTCCGAGTTTTCTTTCCCTTCTGCCTTTTCCAATGAGATGGTTATGTTCTGCAGATCATCAACACCCGGATCTTCCTCATTCTTGACCCCTACATCAATTGAACTAATCTTCATGTTATAATCCACCATCAGCTCCTCTTCCACTTCTGCCTGTAAGTCAACAGCCATTTGTTTTAAAATATATGCACCCTGGGTAGCTTGTATTTCTTTTTTCTTCATTTCTGTCAAATTTCCTAAATCTTTTTTTTCCTGATCCTCAAATTCACTAGTAGCCGCAGTGAGAATATCGTCGAAATCCATATTGAATAATCCCAATATAGGAGTGATGATGATTGCAATCAGTAAAAGTCCGATGACCATTTTTGCATACTTCTGTAAAGCTGAATTGGGAAGAAGCATATCAATCACAGTAGCCAGCAATACAAATATGATGATGTTGGATACCCAGCCAGCTAAAAAACTCACCAAGCCCTCCTCCTTTCTAACGAACCATCAGGGTAATGTTTCCAGAGGCGATTATGACCGTGACACTTAAAAAAAACATGAGTGAGACAATGGCCAATGCAGCGAAAATATAAATCATGCTTTTACTTATAATGTCAAGGCATTTTATTACAGGACCTCCGCCCAGCGGCTGTAAAAGACTCGCTGCCAATTTATATACAAAAGAAATCATCAAGATTTTTATGGCGGGAAATGTGGTAATGAGCAAGAGAATGATGACGCCTGACAAGCCAACAGTATTTTTCAAAAGAACGGAGGCACTGATGACCGTATCCGTTGCATCGGTAAACATGCGCCCTATTACCGGTATAAAGTTACCTGTCACGAATTTGGCTGTCCTGATGGTCACTCCGTCTGCTACAGCTGACGATGCTCCCTGAACGGAGATCACACCAAGGAATATGGTCATGAATGCTCCGAGGATACCGATGGCAAAATTACGGAGAAGTTGTGCCATCTGAGTCACTTTGTAATGTTCGGTCAGCGTGCTGACTATGCTTAAAATCGCTGCAAAGAATAATAACGGAAGGACGACAAACTGGATCAAGATGCCGCTTGTATTCATCAAAAACATCAATACCGGATGAAAGAATGCTGCCGATACAAGTCCGCCTGAAGCAGCTATCAATGCCAAGAGTAAAGGGATGAGCGCCATTAAAAAGGAAATCATCAAATCTATCGTATCTTTTGTATATTCCATAGCCACATGAAAACTGTTAAGTGCCAAAATGATCAGCACCATATAAACGATTGCATAAGCGACCTTACTTACGGAGCTTTGCTCGAACGCATTCTGCAAAGACTGGAGGAACATGCTGAAAACGGTTAATAAAATGAGTGATCCCAGCAGCTTTCCATTCACGAGCAGTTCATGAAAGATGAATTTTGTCATTCCCTTTATCCATTGGTCAAAGGAAAATTTCTTATCGCCGCTGACAAAATCCATGAAGCTCCCTTTCTGGCTTTCCGGTAAGAATCCTCCATATTCCGTAACGATGTCATCCCAATATTGTTTGAGCTCATCGACACCCAGTCTTTCTATTTGGGCTTGTACCAGTTCGGACTGCATGATCGGCTCTTGATCGATTTCGCCATTTTCTGGATTTTCGGCAGCTTGTCCAATAGATGCATGCAAAAAAAAGAGTAAAACGAATAGAATGGATAAGTAAGGCATCCGCTGCTTCATACATTCACCTCATTGACTAGTAAGAATAATCCGTTAACTTGGGAGCATCTGTAAAATCGTTTCGATAATGACCGTCAAAATCGGAATCGCCATGGCAAGAATCAAGATTTTTCCGCTCAATTCTATTTTGGAAGCTAGCGAGCCTTGCCCCGCATCTTTTGTAATTTGAGAAGCGAATTCTGCAATATAGGCAATTCCGATTATTTTTAAGATGGTCTCTAGATACACTGTATTTACATTCGCATTAACTGCAATTTTTTCTAACATTAAAATGATTTCGTATATTTTGTCAGCTAAAAAAAGAAAGATGGAGCACCCTGCAAAAACGACTAGCAGGAATGCGAAATTTGGTTTTTGCTCTTTGACAATCAGTGCCAAAAAGGTGGCAACTAGGGCAATGGCCACGATTTTTATGATTTCAATCGCGAATCCCTCCCTTACTGAAATAGAAATACAGATTTAATTTTTTGAAATAAATCCTCTACAACAGAAGCAACCATGAATAAAATATAGATAAATCCGAAAAGTGTCACCCACTGGGCATATTCCTTCTTCCCAACCTGATCGAGTATCGTGTGAAGAAATGCCACAACTAGCCCTACACCCGCTATTTTAAATATGATGTCCACATCAATGCCCATTTTCATTCCCCCCACATATTCCTACATCAGCAAGATGATCAATAATAGCCCTGTTAAAAAACCAAGACTTTTCATCATTTTTTCATATTTCCCCTGGCGATCGAGTGCATCGCTCTCTTCCCGTTCCAAGTGTGCCATCGTTAGCATGATTTGCTTTTGCTGATGATATTTATCGCTTTTTCCAAGCGTCTCCCCAAACTGTGAAAGAATCTCGAATTCTCCCTGTTGTAAAGCAAGGGATTGCCATATTTTCTTTAAACTATCATCCCATGCTTCTTTGACGGTGGTTTCACCTGACTCGAGTCGATTTGCAAATGTATCGAAAAAGATGGATAAAGGTTTGGCCATCTGTTTAGAAAGTTTCCTTGCCGCTTCTTTCAAAGGTGTATGACCATACATGATTTCAGCTTCAAGCGATTGCATGGCGACTTTCAGTTGTCTAAGTTGACGAGGCCTCATACTTAATTTTTTCGCAGCTTCGAAACCTGCCCATGTCGTTGCAATAATAATTATCGCTGCTCCTATTATCTTAAACATGCGGATTCACACCTTCTCCCAAGAAAATGGGAACCCCCGCTGCATCAAGGACTTTGTAGCTCCGCTTACCGGATTTACTTCTCTGTAATTCTATAAAGCGTTCAAAGATGTTTTGCTTTAATATTTCGGCGATGAAAGGCCGCTTCTTAACCTCATCCAGTGTATGGCCATGTGTGGTTATAATGAGTTTAATACCTGCATTCACCGCTTCCAGCACAGCCTGCGTATCCGCTGCACGACCTATTTCATCCACGATCAATACATCCGGGGACATTGAACGGATCATCATCATCATCCCTTCCGCTTTAGGACATCCATCAAGCACATCAACCCTTGTTCCAAATTTGAGCTGCGGCACTCCATGAACACATCCGGCAATTTCCGAGCGCTCGTCCACTATCCCCACCTTTTGAGGAGCGATGCCGCGTTCTTCATTACCACTGGATATCATTCTTGCAATATCACGTAATATGGTCGTTTTTCCCGTTTGCGGAGCACCGATCAACATAGTATGCTGCCATTCTTCGTCATACAAATATGAAGTGAGTGGTTCAGCTGCACCTATTTTTTCACGCGCAACCCGAATATTGAATGAGGATATATCCCTGATTGCTTTGACCGACCCATTTTCAAGGATCACCTTTCCAGCAAGCCCCACCCGATGTCCGCCCGCTATGGTTATATAACCTCGCTTTAATTCTTCCTCAAGTGTATATAACGAAAATTGACCTATTTGATTCAATAATTGATCTGCATCCAGATGGGTCACTTCATAGGAAAAGAAGTATGGTTCCCCTCCCACGATGACCTCAAGCTGCCTTCCAACCCGAATTCGCAGCTCTTCCATCCTATCGATCATCATCGGTGTCATACCCCGGAGTTGCTCGTTTAATTTTTTCGGTAAAAAAGAAAGAATCGTTTCCATTTTGACAATCCTCCTGTATACACCACTTTCAATAAAATATATGCCGACAAGCCCATAATGATGACACGCTATTAAAGGAACAGACCGATTATTGATTTTTTATATCTTCCCGGTTCAAAAAAAAAGACCGAGAAATTAATCTCGGTCTACAGTGTTTTTATTTTAGAAAGTTCAAGCTGCATCCCAGAAAATCCACTCCCATTCCGCCGTCTGTCTGCCAAGCGTCTTGGTGTCTCGGCTAGCCAGTTTTTCAGCAGGAGTGCCGAAGTCTTGTTTTCCAGGTATGCATTTCCTCGATAGAACCCACAACAAACGGAGGCCGAGAAATTAATCTCGGCCTCCTTTCATTTATGCACGTGATACGTAAGAACCTTCATTAGTGTTGATCAATAATTTGTCACCTTGGTTGATGAAGAATGGAACTTGAACCGAAAGGCCCGTCTCAAGTACGGCTGATTTCGTGCCGCCTGAAGATGTATCTCCTTTAATTCCCGGCTCAGTCTCCGCCACTTCAAGTTCCACTGTGTTTGGAAGCTCGACCCCAAGTGTTTCCGATTGGAAAGTCATGATATGTACTTCCATATTTTCCTTAAGGAATTTAAGTTCACGTTCAATGCTTGAAGCAGGCAGTTCGATTTGGTCATACGTTTCGTTATCCATGAATACATGGCTATCTCCACTTGCATAAAGGTACTGCATCTTGCGGTTTTCGATATGTGCTTTAGCGACTTTTTCACCAGCACGGAATGTTTTCTCCTGGATTGAACCCGTACGAAGGTTACGAAGTTTAGAACGTACAAAAGCTGCACCTTTCCCAGGTTTAACATGTTGGAACTCGATAACCTGCCAAATTCCATTATCTACTTCAATTGTAACACCCGTGCGAAAATCGTTTACAGAAATCATAAATTTGTCCTCCTACATGTACATGTTTACAGAATGATTAACTCTTTGGTTGAATGAGTAAGTGCTTCGTTACCTTCAATTGTAACGATTGTATCATCTTCAATCCGTACTCCGCCTACACCCGGTAAGTAAATGCCCGGTTCAACGGTTACAGCCATACCTGGTTCTAAAATGATATCAGACCTTAAGGATAATGCTGGACCTTCATGAACTTCAAGACCGATTCCATGTCCGGTCGAATGACCAAAATACTGCCCATATCCCTTTTCTTCAATTAGATTACGAGTTAGTGCATCCGCTTCCCTGCCAGTCATACCAGGTTTGATCCCAGCCATTCCCCGCAGTTGAGCTTCCAAAACAATGTCATAAATATTAATAAGTTCTTCACTTGGCTTGCCAACTGCTAATGTCCGAGTGATGTCAGACACATATCCGTTATAGTATGCCCCGTAATCCAATGTGACAAAATCGCCCTTTTCGATGATTTTATCCGTAGCCACTCCATGCGGAAGTGCGGACCTTATGCCGGATGCTACAATGATATCGAAGGAAGAAGAAGTTGCCCCTTGTTTCCTCATAAAGAATTCAAGTTCATTGGATACATCCAGTTCCGAGATCCCTGGACGCAGGAAATCCAGGATATGTGTAAACGCAGCATCAGCAATAGCAGCCGCTTCCTTTAATATCTTAATCTCTGATGAAGTCTTTATCAAGCGTAAATTCTCAATGACACCTGACACCGGCAAAAGTTGGCCATCAATGGCCGCCTCGTATGCCTTATATGCAGCATAAGTCAGGTGCTCTTGCTCAAAGCCCAGCTTGCCGATATTCATCGCTTTAGCCTGCTTGCCCACTTCTTCGATGATGGTTCCTTTGTGTTGAACGATCTCATAATCCGGTGCCTGCTTGCCCGCTTGTTCCACGTATCGGAAATCAGTGATGAATTTAGCTTCATTTTGGGAAATAAGGACAACGCCTGCACTTCCCGTAAAGTTGGTCATGAATCGGCGGTTATATGTACTGGTGATCAAAAAACCATCAATGCCCACCTTATCCATTGAGGCCCTTAAGCGCATTAGTTTATTCATTTAATTTCTCCCCTTTGCAATCTTTGTGATCGCCTGCAACGCCAATTCATATCCGTGTATCCCCAAGCCGACAATCTGTCCCGCCGATACCGCCGCGGTCACTGATTCATGCCGAAAGCTTTCACGGGCATGTATGTTCGAAATATGCACTTCCACCACAGGAACATCAATTCCGGCTATTGCATCACGAATCGCATAGCTATAATGAGTAAAAGCTCCAGGATTAATAATAATCCCGTCAATCCCATAATCCTCTGACCAATGTAGCTTGTCGATGATCGCTCCTTCATGGTTTGTTTGAAATGAGGTTAATTCCACATTTAACCCTTGAGCTTGCTGCATCAATTGTGCTTCCACATCCGCAAGCGTCGAGGATCCATAATGCGCAGGTTCCCGCTTCCCCAAGCGATTTAAATTCGGACCATTGATTAGTAAAATTTTTGTCATCATCAAACACCTGCTCATGTTAAAAGAATGCTTTCCATGAACATTCTATCATAATTACAAATTGTCTTACTACTTTTTTACAACCAATAAGCAATCAGCTTTCTGACTGCTTCTCGGCTTTGTTTTTTTGACGCATATATTCCTGATGATCGTATGATATAGAAAACCCTATAAAAAGTCCGTATAAAATAAAAATGCAGACACTTGTTATAACCGTATTTGCTGTCATTTTAGAAAAGGTTGGCAAATCGACGAACATCGGTTTTAGGACAAATACCAGCAAAGCCCAGCAAACCACTCCTAAAAAAATACCCGTAAAAATACCCTTCATCCTTTTAAAAAGACTATAGTATAAAAAAGCGATCCCCACGGATAGAATCCCGAATAAAATTATGGTCATTACCGTACCGAGCCACTGATCGATCCAGGTCATGTTGGACCATGAAGTTAGTATGAATTTTGGGCTGAAATCCATTAAATTAAAATAATTGGCACAGATACCGATAAAACTTGCTAAAGCCCCCCCAACAAAACCGACAGCAAGTACATTGTAGATTAACATGCTTTGATATCCCTGTTGAATTTGTCCATTTTCATTAGAAGACATATCAATCACCTCCGCTACGTAGTATGCCCTTTGTTAATTAGAACTATTTTTTTTTGTTCTTAGGAAGGAGAATCACTAGAGGTTTTGTGATTTATTCTGTATGATTAAATCATAAATAATCTACTTTTTTCAGAGGAAAATACCCATCCTCTGTGGAAGTTTATAATGTACACAGGATACTACCTTCCTGTGATTCAACATTCATAAAGTAATCGCAGGGTTAGAGCTTCCATTCAATTTTATTGGAACGCCTTTAAACCCTTGTGATGCTTGATAATAAACATGTTAGCACCCTTGAGAGAGCTACGTGAATAACTATTAGGTTGGTGTAGAAATGTCTGAGGTTCAAAAACCCGTTTATGGAGGGCAGGCTGTAGTGGAAGGCGTCATGTTCGGCGGCAAACATCACACAGTCACTGCGGTACGCCGCAAAGATTCAACGATTGTATATTATCATCTTCCGCGTGAATCGAAACCTGTTGTCAACCGCTTAAAAAAAGTACCGTTTCTACGCGGTATCGTATCACTGATTCAGTCAAGTGCCACCGGCTCGAAACATCTAAACTTTTCAACTGAACAGTATGAAGAAGAAGACGGGGAAAAGCAGGAAGAAAAGAAAAAAGAAACGAAAGAATCTTCTAAAATAAGTGTATGGCTGGGAGTTGCCGTAATCGGTGTTCTTTCCTTCCTATTCGGGAAGTTGCTTTTCACTTTGATTCCAGTCTTTCTTGCCGAATTGACAAGACCCATATTCAGCGGCCATATGGCCCAGGTTTTAATGGAAAGCTTGTTCAAGTTGATATTATTGCTGGTATACATTTACGTAGTATCCATGACGCCTTTGATCAAGCGTGTCTTTCAGTATCACGGGGCAGAGCATAAGGTGATCAACTGCTTTGAAAGCGGAAAAGAATTGACCGTAGCAAATGTGCAGGCAAGTTCACGCCTTCATTATCGCTGCGGCAGCAGCTTCATTTTATTTACAGTCATTGTAGGCATGTTCGTCTATATGCTTGTTCCGACCGATCCATTATGGCTCCGTGTCGTGGATCGAGTATTGCTAATCCCCGTCGTGCTTGGCATAGCCTTCGAGGTACTGCAGTTGACCAACAAAGTAAGGGATATTCCCTTTCTTCGTTACCTCGGCTATCCCGGACTTTGGCTTCAGTTATTGACAACCAAAGCCCCTACCGATGATCAAGTCGAAGTCGCATTAGCATCCTTCCAAGAACTGTTAAGGTTGGAAAAAGAAACAGAAAAAAGTTTAGAATCCGATGTAATCGTGTAAAACATCTATACACATTTTGATTATGGAAAATCATATACTAACTATGGGAATGCTCTTTACTTTTTTTCAAATAT
Organism: Peribacillus sp. NPDC076916; assembly: GCF_050269675.1. Classification (NCBI taxonomy): domain Bacteria; kingdom Bacillati; phylum Bacillota; class Bacilli; order Caryophanales; family Bacillaceae; genus Peribacillus; species Peribacillus sp. NPDC076916. Next base: position 164,501 of record NZ_JBNNIU010000002.1, on the reverse strand, counting down.
TTTACATTAATGATGTTTAAAATAAGCTAGAAATGCTTATGATGCTCTTAAGGAGGTGTCTTTGTTGAAACGTTTCATATCTTTCATGATATACGGAATCATCGCCCTCGGAGTCCTCGGACTAATGAGCCGACTATTTAATGACCCGATTGGCTTTTTTAGAAACATTCTCATAATAGCCATTGTCGCAGGGATTATTTATATGATTTATACCGGATTAACAAAGGGAAAACCAGTTAAGAAAGAGCAGCAGGCATTCCGAAAGGCTGCCCGCCAATCGAAAAAAAGGCTAAAAAACCGAACTTCGAAAAAAGATAATGTGGCTAGCTTCTCTGCAGCAAAATCATCAAAGAAAATAAAATGGAGAAAGAAAACGGATAGTCACTTAACCGTCATCGAAGGGAAAAAGAATAAAAAGAAAAATCGGGCTTCTTTTTAAGAGCCCGATTTTTTATTTACAATCAATAAGTCCATTTTTTAAGGAATTCTCTCGTGCACTGCCTGCCCCGATTCATCAATTCACCCTTTTTTTCATCATTCAGATTGAAATCCATTGCAGAAATTCCCTTCATCGGAATAAATACAATATTATGGACGTGTTTCTTGGAAATATACCGTGCATCATGGGCATCTTTCATCGTTTTGAATAATGCGGAGAACAATTCAACCGCATTATCCACCTCATGCGGTTTCCATATCTCATCGACACTTAGGCGCAAACCGATGACTGGCCTTTCCTTTCTTACATGATCGGAATTGAATAGCCACATTGGAAAATTGCTTAACACACCTCCATCTACAAAAAGGAACTTGCGTTTTCCGACATCAAGTTTGACTGGCTCAAAAAAATAAGGAATGCTACAACTCATTCTTACTGCCTTTGCCACTGGAAAAGTGCTCGGATCAATGCCATAGTTCGGTAAATCATCAGGCAGTACCACCAATTTCCCATTTGTAATGTCAGAGCTTATGATTCTGAGGGATTTCGGTCGAATATCCTTAAAGGTGACTACATTCCTTTCGGCAAGTTTACCGGCGACCCATGTCTCCAGGGCGTTGCCTTTATAAAGGCCAAGTTTCCAGTATAAAAGGATCCATTTGGCAAACGGGATAGGCAAAAGACCACGCCTTTTGTCCAGCAGACCGCTTAAATCTATATCAAGAAAAAGCTTTTCCATTTCTTTACCTGTGTATCCAGCTGCTACAAAAGCTGCAATTATGGAGCCTGCACTTGTACCGGCTGTTCGATGGAATACAAATCCCCGTTCTTCTAATTCCTGCAGGGCTCCCACTAAACCATAGCCTTTAATCCCGCCTCCGGAAAAAACGCCGTCAATAATCATAGCTGCCCTCCCCTAATCCGGTCTTTACATTTCTAAGCAGGATTAGAGCGATTTATGACAGTTTTTAATAGAAAAGTTGCCTTGATTCAGGTAAAGTACTGAATTTCCGCCTTAGGGAAGAATTCAGCGATATACCCACGAATGGTCGTTTCCAGTTCTGCGGCTTCTTCTTTTTGATAAACATATTTACCAATTCCATATCGGCCCCATTTATATTTACGCTTTGTTTCGTCCAGTTCCAATTTTGTTTTCGGGTAGTTTTTTTGAATCACTTTTTTTGCTGGGCCAGTAAACCGATGCTGAATTAATTCGAAGGTCAAGTCAGGGATATCCACCCCATTCAAAGCCTCACTTAGCCGTTCGAATAATTCATGGTAGCCCTCCTTCCATGCTTCATGACGATATATTGGAGCTACGATAAAACCGAGGGGATATCCTGCCCCTGCCACTTTACGTGCCGCTTCCATCCTTTCTTCGAAGCTCGAAGTTCCGGGCTCGAAATTCTTTATCACATAACGTGAATTTATACTGAATCGAAATCTTGTTTTTCCATTATGTTCAGCATCCAACAGATGGTCGACATGATGAAATTTAGTTACGAACCTTAGAACCCCATATTCACTTTTTCCAAAATATTCTATGGCCCTTTTTAACGAATGTGTCAAATGGTCAATTCCGACGATATCCGATGTACAGGCTGCCTCAAAACGGGTAATTTCAGGCTTTCTCTCATTTATATATTTTTCGGCTGCTTCGAAAATCTCATCAAGATTCACATATGTCCTAATATATGGTTTTGATCCGAGTGTCGTCTGTAAATAACAATAGTGACAATGCCCCATACACCCTGTAGCAAGAGGTATGGCATATTCAGCAGATGGCTTTGAGGAATCGAATTTCAATGTTTTTCTGATTCCTACCACAAGCGTCGATTTGGCGACACGATATTTTTGCTGATCATTTTCTCCAGGTAGATCCCTAATTTGGTTATGCGATGTGGTCTCACGGATTTCAATGTTCAAATCTTCAAATTTCTTTTTTAATTCCCGGCCAAGCGGGTATTCCAGTGCCCTTGGCTCAATATATACTAACTGTGGCATAAATGGTTTCATTTCGATCTCCATTCTTTTATCGATTTGTTCATATTTTCAATCGAACTACACAATCTAATTCATAAGGATAGTTTTTCTTTATTCTGTTAGCCTCATGATTGTTTATACTTGGTAATTCAAAATGAAGGAGATGCGATATGGTTAATAAACGAGACTTCTTGACAAATGGAACGGGGCAACAAGCGATCACCGTCCAAACAGATAATAAATATCCAAATCCAAGGAATATACCTGGAGACTCGGTCGATGAATTTTCGGTATTGAAAGATGGCAACCAATATCTAGCTGAAAAGGAAATAGGGCAGCAAAATGAAAATGGTTGATTGAACGCAAAAGAAGACCGAATTTACGAGGATTCGGTCTTCTTTTGCTATGTAACTGAACAGGCAGTTACTTGAAAAAAAAGTCGTTAAGATAGCTTTGCAGCATACTTAACGACTTCCCTTCCATCAGCTTATAGCCCGCATTTCAATTGCGCTCCGCAATTCGTGCATGTATTGCATCCGCCCATTTCCTGAACTTCACCTTTACGGCATACCGGGCAAGTGTTACCCACTTCCGATCCAATTGTAACATTCGTCGAACGCAGTTCATTTATCGTATCGACCAAAACAACTTTCTTCTTAACTTCCACATCTGTCAATTCATCCATTTCAAGCTGCTCGTCCATTTGGTTTTCTTCCGCTTTGAGCGTAAGGACCTGACTGTCACGGCTTCCGTCCACATATACAGTACCGCCTTTTGCTCCGCCTTTATAAAGACGTTCATATACTTTTTCAACTTGTTCGACAGTATATCCTTTTGGCGCATTGACTGTCTTACTGATCGAACTGTCAATCCAGCGCTGAATGATGCATTGAACATCAGCATGCGCTTCCGGGGCTAATTCCATAGCGGAAATGAACCATTTTGGAAGCTCTTCTGTATCGGCTTCCGGATGACGTTCCAAGTATTCCTGTACAATGTCAGCCTTCACCTCTATGAATTTACCCAGACGGCCGCTGCGGAAATACGTGAAAGAGAAATATGGTTCAAGACCTGTTGATACCCCAACCATCGTTCCTGTGCTTCCTGTAGGGGCCACTGTCAATAAATGAGAGTTACGGATGCCATGTGCAGCAACACTTTCCCTGATATCTTCCGGCATTTTTTCCATAAACCCAGTTTGGGTGAAACGTGTTCTAAGCTCATTGGTTTCTTCGTCCGTTGACCCGATCAGGAACGGGAAACTGCCTTTTTCTTGAGCAAGTTCCACAGAAGCCCTGTAAGCAGTAGTCGCAATCGTTTCAAATACCTTGTCAACCAGGATATTTCCTTCTTCAGAACCATATTCCGTTTCACAATAAATCAACAGGTCATGCAGACCCATTACACCAAGGCCAACCCGTCGCTCGCCCAGTGCCTGTTTTTTGTTTTCATCCAAGAAATAAGGAGTTGCGTCAATGACATTGTCCTGCATACGCACACCGACTTCGACGGTTTGCTTAAGTTTCTCGAAATTAACCGTTTTGCTATCTTTATCAGCCATTTCAGCCAAATTGACTGCCGCAAGGTTACATACTGAATATGGGGCCAATGGCTGTTCGCCACAAGGGTTCGTGGCAACGACCTGCTGACCGTATGCTTTGGCATTCGTCATTTCATTAGCATTATCGATAAAGAAAATTCCTGGTTCAGCAGAATATGTGGCACAAATGTTTATTAAGTTCCAAAGCTCTTTAGCTCGGATTTTACGGTAAACACGGACTTTGTGACCCATTTTTTCCCATTCACGAACATCACCGACATTATGCCATTCTTCATTGTAAATGGCCATTTCTTCGGCATTATAGCTCTCTACATCAGGAAAACGCAATTCGTATTCCGCATCTTGTTCCGCCGCTTCCATAAATTCCTTAGTCAGGCAAATAGAGATATTGGCTCCAGTCAGAAAATCCGGATTATGGACACTGTACGTTCCACCTGTACGGATCTTTTCTTCTGCATCCCTAATGATTTTCTCACTGAACCCACCTTGGCCAGGAATCTCCTTATAATTGATGATCCCTTGATACATAGCCGTTTCCTGTTCCGTATGCGGCGTGAATTTCAATTTATCCGTCGCATATTTCTTGATGGCTTCATCTTTAGTGTTTTCCACTAGGTAACGCAGAATCCTTGGATTTTGCATTTTGGAAATGATGAACTCCGCAATATCAGGATGCCAATCAGCAAGCATGATCATTTGCGCGCCGCGTCTGCTGCCGCCCTGTTCAACAAGATGCGTCAGTTTTGCAATATCGTCAAGCCATGATACTGAACCAGAGGATTTTCCATTCACCCCTTTTGCCAGAGTGTTTCTTGGACGCAGTGTCGATCCGTTCGTACCCACTCCGCCGCCGCGGCTCATGATCTCCATCACTTGTTTCCTATGTTCTGAGATCCCTTCACGTGAATCCGGTACGAATGGCATTACATAGCAGTTGAAATAAGTAACGTCCGTATTGGAACCTGCACCGTATAATACTCGTCCTGCCGGGACAAAATTAAGGTTCTTTAATTCTTGATAGAATTTATTGAACCATTCCGTTCTTTTTTCTTCCGTGGTTTCCACTGATGCCAAGCCCGTTGCATTACGTTTCGCAATTTGTTCATAGTATATTTCAAGCGGCTTTTCGATTATATCCAACGGACGGTTAACAATTCCCGTCTCCACTTCTTCCGGATTATCCAATACGCCACGGAATTCTTCATCCACCAATACCTTGGCTTTTTTGGTTTCCCAATCAATTTCAACGATGTAACCGAGACCCCTTGCCGGGAATTTCGGATCTTCCTTAATCGTCAACACGACGAAATCGCCTGCCGAGAGTGTGATTTTTTCAGTATCCTTAAAAGAATAGCGGTCAAGCATGACTAGACGGGACACTCCCTTATGCGCCATTTTCATATCAGCAGTTACAGGGTGAACCTGGGGAAATAAAGAAATATCCTTATTCAACCTTTCTAGATCAACCTTTAAAGCTTCTTTTATTACAACCGACATAATTCCCTCTCCTTTATATGTTTCAAGATCCGTTCTTGCTGCCGCAAAAATCCTTATGTAGCCTTACATGTCCGTTTCGCTTAACAAGTACCCTAAATTTATCATAGCGAAACTCAAAAATCAATATATAGTGTCGCATTAAATATTTCAACTACTATATATTGTGTTTGTTTTGAATAACTTTTTATTTTGTCAAACGATAAATCAATTAATATAGTTAGCAAAAGGGAGGAAAATGTCGATTTACGATAATTTTTCATCAGATTTCAATTAATTTGGACCTTGCTTTTTCCCCATCCCTTTTAGGGCTTATCCCTGCAAGGGATACCTTATTAGGTCAAAAAATCTGAAAAAACTTTTTTCTTTTATCACTCTTATTATCCCACTTCTTCTATCTCATGAAATTCCATTCATCGCTTTCATATTTACTTTCTGCAATGGCCTTCACTTCCTGCAATTGCTTTTCGGTTAGGACGTATGGCTCTAAATCGATCGAAAGTCCTTCGGCAAAACCTTTTTCAAAAGCTTCTTTCGCTTCAGGGATGGTAACCTTTCTTCCAGCAATGTCATTTATGGCCACAGCTTTATTTTTCAGGTTTTTTTGCATTCTCTCTTTAACCCTGTCATTTGAGAATTTAAATACGCTAAAAAGCTTATCATCATCAAGATCAAGCAAAATGGACCCGTGCTGAAGGATGACGCCTTTTTGCCTGGTTTGAGCGCTGCCAGCGACCTTCCTGCCCTCGACGACCAGTTCATACCAGCTTGGAGCATCAAAACAGACGGAAGACCTGGGCGATTTTAAAGCTTCTTTTTCCTGATTTGTTCGAGGCACGGCAAAATAAGCATCCAATCCCAGATTCCTGAACCCCATTAATATTCCTTCAGAAATGACACGATATGCTTCAGTAACGGTAGTTGGCATTCCCGGATAGGATTCTGGAACGATTACGCTATAAGTCAATTCATGCTCGTGCAGTACCGCTCGTCCTCCTGTTGGCCTGCGAACAAAACCAAGGCCTTGCCTTTTGACCTCTTCCAAATCAATTTCCGCTTCAGCCTTTTGAAAATAACCAATCGACAATGTTGCTGGATCCCAGCCGTAAAAGCGTATGATTGGCGGAATTTCACCTTTGCTTTGCCAGTTTAACAATGCTTCGTCCAAAGCCATATTAAAACCCGGTGAACAATACCCCGAATCTATAAAACCCCATTTTTCTTTAGTCATCCTTACCCCTCGTTTCAATAGACTGTTTTTCAATCCCCCACAAAAAACTCACATGTAGTAGTTTAACAGACTTTAACACTCTAAAAAAGAACGTGCTATCAAGTCGATGAAGAATTTGATGAAAATTCTTTTTGATTATTGGGTAAAGCAATTATATAATAAGGATTGTCTGTATTCGTTAAGGTAGAAGGGAGTTTTTATGTTTGGAAATATTATATACACTGCTCATCATCTTGGGAGTGGTTATTGCGTATTCACTTTTTAATTGGTACCGCCAGCGTAAAATCGTTAAAACATTAACACAGGACGAATTTATCGCTAACTACAGAAAAGTGCAGCTAATCGATGTGCGGGAACCGAATGATTTCGATAATGGTCATATCTTAGGCGCAAGAAACATCCCTATGACTCAAATGAAAACCCGCTTGGTTGAAATTAGGCCGGACAAGCCTGTATATTTGTACGCTCAGAGCGAAATCATCAGCGGAAGAGCTGCAGCCATGCTATACAAAAAGGGCTACAGGGAACTTTTTCACCTAAAGGGCGGTTTCAAGATGTGGACCGGGAAAATCAAAGCAAAGAAATAAGACCCCATCTCCGCATGGGCTCTTTTAAATTAAAAAGACTTCTTCTGCATCATGCGGGCTTTAGGGAATGAAAGTTAACTGTTGAACTTTTAATGAACTCTTACATAAACATGAAAAAATCCCCGCCGGCTGGCAGGGATTTTTTTTCGTGTAAGCTATCAGTCTATGCTTGAAAACGCAGAACAGGTTTTCTTGCAGCAAGAGTTTCGTCAAGCCGCTTTATAACGGTTGTATGCGGAGCTTCCTGAACGATTTCCGGGGTTTCTTCCGCTTCCTTGGCAATCTGGATCATCGCATCGATGAACGCATCCAGCGTTTCTTTCGACTCGGTTTCAGTCGGTTCTATCATCATTCCTTCTTCCACGTTCAACGGGAAGTAAATGGTCGGAGGATGATAACCGAAATCCAGCAATCTTTTGGCTATATCGAGAGTCCTTACCCCTAATTTCTTTTGACGGCGTCCGCTTAATACGAATTCATGCTTACAATGACGATTATATGGTAAGTCAAAAAATGGTTCCAACCTACGCATCATGTAATTGGCATTGATGACCGCATTCTCGGTGACGGCTTTAAGACCATCTGGCCCCATTGAACGAATGTACGTATACGCCCTCACGTTTATCCCGAAATTACCATAATAAGGTTTTACCCTGCCGATGGATTGCGGACGATCATAATCAAGAACGAATTGCTCACCTTGTTTGACCACAAGCGGTTTAGGCAAGTAAGGAATCAAGTCCGACTTCACCCCTACAGGACCAGAACCCGGGCCGCCGCCGCCATGCGGGCCTGTGAATGTTTTATGGAGATTTAAGTGAACCACATCAAAGCCCATATCACCCGGTCGTGCTTTCGATAGAACTGCATTCAGGTTGGCTCCATCATAATAAAGCTTCCCACCTGCGTCATGGACAAGTTGGGCCATTTCCAAAATATTTTCTTCAAACAATCCTAATGTATTGGGATTCGTCAGCATCAAGGCCGCGGTATCCGGTCCGACAACACGCTTTAAATCCTCAAGGTCGACTAACCCATTTTCATCCGACTTCACTGTAATCGTTTCAAGGCCGGCAACAGTTGCAGAGGCAGGATTCGTACCGTGTGCAGAATCAGGCACAATCACTTTAGTCCGTTCTGTATCGCCATTCGCTTCGTGAAAAGCGCGAATCATCATCAATCCAGTCCATTCACCGTGAGCACCTGCTGCAGGCTGTAATGTCACTTGGTCCATACCGGTGATTTCCGTTAAGTGTTCCTGCAAATCAAATAATAGTCCCAATGCTCCCTGAACAGTAGCCGGATCCTGATATGGATGGATATGGGCAAAACCGTTGAAGCGCGCCACATTTTCATTTATTTTCGGATTATATTTCATCGTGCATGAACCCAGCGGATAAAAACCCGAATCCACTCCATGATTCCGCTTGGAAAGTGCTGTATAATGACGCATGATATCAAGTTCGGACACCTCAGGAAGTTCTGCCTCTTCTTCACGGATGTAGTCGGCAGGAAGAATTTCTTCGAGCGAAATAGTTGCAACATCCATTTCTGGCAGACTGTATCCGATTCGACCGGAAGTACTGATTTCAAAAATGAGTGATTGATCTTGATTATTCATGTTGATCCCCCAATTCCTGCGCAAGTGCATCAATTTCTTCTTTTGTTCTAAGTTCAGTTACCGCGACCAGCATATGATCTTTCAGCTCAGGATAAACCGTCCCTAAATCGAAGCCGCCGATCATCCCTTTTTCAAAAAGGTTTTTATTGATTTCTGAAAACGAAGCAGGCAGTTTAATGACAAATTCATTAAATGAAGGACCGTCGAATATCACTTCCACCCCTTTTGCCATAATTGCTTTTTTCGCATAATGCGCTTTTTGAATATTTTGCACAGCCATTTCTTTGACACCCTTTTTCCCAAGCGCGGTCATTGCTACAGAAGCTGCCAAGGCATTCAAAGCTTGATTGGAACAAATGTTGGATGTGGCTTTGTCACGGCGGATGTGCTGTTCACGAGCTTGAAGGGTCAGTACAAACCCCCTTTTACCATTTTCATCCACCGTTTGACCGACGAGTCGGCCCGGAACTTTCCGAACAAGTTTATTAGTAACGGCAAAATAGCCACAATGAGGTCCCCCAAATGCCGCTGGAATGCCGAATGGCTGGGCATCCCCCGTTACGATATCTGCACCGAGTGCTCCAGGGGATGTCAAAGCTCCCAATGCAAGCGGGTTACTGGAAACGATAAACATGGACTTGACACCATGAATGATTTCCTCCATTTCTTTCAATGGCTCGATGCGGCCAAAAAAGTTCGGATATTGCACGATCACTCCTGCAATGTCATCATTCGCCAATTCCCTTAAAGCAGCTAAATCCGTCACACCGTCTTTATAAGGAATTTCGACCACTTCCACCCGTTGCCCTTTCGCATATGTCTTCACAACTTCCCTTGATTCAGGATGAACGGTTCCTGAAATGAGAATCTTCTTGCGCCGCGTCTGGCCAGAAGCAAGCATGGCTGCTTCGGCTAGCGCCGTCCCGCCATCATACATGGATGAGTTAGCTACATCCATTCCCGTCAATTCACATATCATCGTTTGATATTCGAAGATCGCCTGAAGCTCGCCCTGTGAAATTTCTGGCTGATACGGTGTATAAGCCGTATAAAACTCAGAACGGGATAAAACATGATCGACGATGACCGGTGCGTAATGATCATAGACACCCGCACCAAGGAAGGAAGCATAGCTTTTAAGGTCCGCATTCTTGGCAGCTAGCCTTGATAATTCTTTCATTAATGCAGGTTCCGATTTAGCAGGCTTAATATCGTATTCTCCTTGGAAACGAACGCTTTCAGGGATATCATTGAAAAGTTCTTGAGTAGAAGATACCCCTATCACTTCCAGCATTTCTTGTTTATCTTGCTCTGTCATGGGTAAATAACGATGTTTCATCTAATGACCATTCCCCTCTATTTACGTGGTTTTTTATAAAAAGGTGTTTGTATGATAACGGCTTTCAAACGCTTGGAACGGATTTCCACTTCTACTTCCGCATCCAGTACCGAAAATTCCTTATCGATAAGTACCAATCCCACGTTTTTCTTCAACGTGGGTGATTGGGTACCGGTCGTGACCTCACCAATGACTTTATCACCGCTGTAGATCTTATACCCATGACGCGGAATGCCACGGTCAATCATTTCAATTCCCACAAGCTTGCGGGGAGCTCCATTCTCCTTTTGCTCAGCAAGAACGGCTTTCCCGAAAAAATCCGCTTCCTTATCCACTTTCACTGCAAAACCAATACCGGCTTCTATCGGGGTGATGTCCGCTGAAAGCTCCTGCCCATAAAGCGGCAGTTTCGCTTCAAAACGCAGGGTATCACGAGCACCTAAACCAATCGGCTGAACCCCCTCTTCCTTTCCGGCTTCCATAATCGCCTTCCAAAGGGCAGGACCATTTTCACTGTCACTATATATCTCAAAACCATCTTCACCAGTGTATCCAGTACGGGATACCAACGTGGAGATACCGTTAATCAGGACATTTTCCTTGAACTTGAAAAATCCAATTTCACTTAAGTCAGTATTTCCCGATAGTTTTTGTAATATCTTTTCTGCAGATGGTCCTTGAAGTGCCAGCTGTGTATAGTCACTCGATACATTCGTAATTTGGACATCTTCCGTTAAATTAGCTTGAAGCCAATTGAAATCTTTTTCTGTATTCGCTGCATTGACCACGAGCAGATAGTCGTCCTCTGCCCTTTTATACACGATAAGATCATCAACCGTGCCTCCGTTTTCATAACACATGGCGGTATATTGGGCACCGCCCTGCTGCAGCTTTGATATATCATTAGTGAGCATTTTCTGTAAAAAGGAAAGGCTCCCAGGACCCTTAACATCGACTTCCCCCATATGGGAAACATCGAATAACCCCGATTTTGTACGTACGGCTTCATGTTCGTCCTTGATACCCGAAAATTGGACAGGAAGTTCCCAGCCGCCAAAATCAATCGTTTTACCTCCGTATTCACGATAAACCTCGAATAGTGGTGTTCTTTTTAAATTGGTCAAAAAATGACCCCCTTCAGATTTTTTTTGAAATTAATTGGCTTCATTATCAAAAGCTTCTTGTCATTTCGCATCAGGTATATCCTGATTCATGATGTGAAAAAAGCACAAAAAAGGACAGAGAAAGCCCATTTGAGCTTTTTCTCTGTCCTGAAACCTGAAAGTTTACCTATGTAATAGGTTTTCCCCTTTGGTGGCCGTCCCAAAACGGGCGGCGCTCTCCAGAGTTGCGTCCAATAAGAGTTCTTTTGCCTGAGAGATTCACTGCTAAGTTTGCTCCTTCGGCGCTACATCCGTAGTCTCTCCCCTTATCTTCACCCGCATATGAATGGTCTGCCAATGAAAGGAAACGAAATAGCCCCAAGCATCGGTAAAACCTTTGAGCATCATCGAATACATTCTCTGCCAATTCTCCTAAAACTTCAGAAACCGTTTGAGTGATCTCCTTCAGTAATCTTGGATAAATTAAGAGCCTATAGCCCATACTAAGAAAACGCGAACTGCAAAATCGATGTACAAAGATTCTTTGTAGCGTTTGGAAATTGAATTTTCTAAATATACTTATATCCTACCCTAAGAAACTTATCTCTGCAATATCTTTTGAAGAGAAATATTTTTCTTACTTCACATACAAAATGTTCGGGTTTTGACCCTTTATTAAGGAAATTATGATTTAAGAGGGAGTTATTTCTATGAAAATCAATATATCCTTCAATTCTGAATGGAATGACGAGCTTCTGCAAAAAGTGGAAAATGACGGTCCATGGGGAAATTGGGAGCTTTATAAGCTGGCGGTTCAAATGGAGGAAAATCTTATTATCCCTGATTTTGAAGGTTTACAGGCGCCCAAACACCTTCCGCAGTTAACCCCGCTTCCCCATCAATTGGAAGCAGCAAAGCAAGTGGTGGAAAAGATGAATGGAAAGGCCATTTTAGCTGATGAGGTGGGGCTCGGAAAAACAATTGAAGCAGGCTTGATCCTAAAAGAGTATATGATTAGGGGCCTTGTAAAAAAAGTATTGATCCTTGTTCCAGCCTCCCTTGTCACACAATGGGCGTTTGAATTGAATACCAAGTTTCATATACCGGCAGTCGTTCAGAGAAAAAGTTATGTTTGGGACTCCTGTGATGTGGTCATTTCATCCATCGATACAGCGAAACGCGCTCCACATCGAGATATCATTTTCACTCAGGAATATGACTTCATCATTATTGATGAAGCTCATAAACTTAAAAATAATAAGACGAAGAACTATGAATTCGTCCAAAATCTGAAAAAGAAATTTTGTTTACTCCTTACAGCCACTCCGATTCAAAATAAAGTCGAGGAGATTTTTCACCTCGTTTCGTTATTGAAACCGGGCCACTTGGGAAATGCTTCGCTCTTTTCGGAAAAGTATAAAGGGAAAGGCCGCAACATCATTGAAGATGAACACCTAAAGGAACTGGTCAATACTGTCATGATTCGAAACCGGCGGGCCGATACTGGCATTGAATGGACAAAACGGCATGTGGAAACCATCACCATTGAATTTTCTCCAACGGAACAGGCATTGTATGATGCTGTTTCCAAATTCAAGCCTATTTCGGATGGATCAAAAGGAAGCGCATTTTCGGCTCTCACTCTCCAAAGGGAAGCATGCAGCAGCAGAGAGGCGGTCTTTTATACTTTAAAGAATATGAAAGAAAAGTATGATCAGCCTTCCCCTGACTTTTTGGCAAAGCTTGATGATTTATTTTCTAAAGTGAATGAAACAGTCCAGAACTCCAAGGCTGAAAAAGCTTTGGAACTGATCAAGAAAATTGATGACAAAGTGATTATCTTTACCGAATACCGGGCGACTCAGCTATATCTCCAATGGTACCTACAGCAGAATGGAATTTCTTCGGTTCCTTTCCGAGGCGGTTTTAAGCGCGGAAAGAAAGACTGGATGAGAGAATTATTCCAAAAGAATATACAGGTATTAATTGCAACAGAAGCTGGAGGGGAAGGGATAAACCTTCAGTTTTGCCATCACTTGATTAATTTTGACCTGCCATGGAACCCCATGAGGCTCGAACAGAGAATTGGACGGATTCACCGCCTTGGACAGGAAGAAGATGTGATGATTTATAACTTCGCCACGAAAAATACAGTAGAAGAACATATTCTGAAGTTATTATACGAAAAAATAAATTTATTTGAAAAAGTAATTGGAGAATTGGATGATATTCTAACCAAACTGGATATTAACAACATTGAAGAATATTTAATCGATGTGGTCGGCGAGTCCAAAACAGAGGGCGAAATGAAGATCAAGATGGATAATTTTTCATCATTAATCCAATTCGCTCAATCCATGAAGGAAGGTGATGTTCATGCAGCAACGGGAAATTCATGATTTTTTAAAAACTTACTTTAAGGCCAACGATTGTGAAATACTGGATAATGCGCCGACCCACCTTACAGTCCAATTGACGATTGAAATGGATAAAGAATTAATGAACAGACCCTTTTATTGGCATTATCTAGAAAAAACAGGTGGCGTTCCGAACCCAGCACAGATGACTTTCATTACCGATCCAGAACAGGCTCCATCCGATTTAAAGGGAGAAATGATTCATTTTGGCTCCCCACGCCTACATCAGATTATTCAATCAACCAAAAAGCTGGCAGGTTATACTAGACTTTTTGAGGATACTCCTCCACCAAAGGGCGGCGGAAATAATCCTTTGTTTCCTTGGCTGACCCTGAATGTGAAAATATCCTATCAATGCGACCGTAAAAAAGATACTTTCATGTCGATCGGATTGAATTTAATCTCGGGTGAAATCATGGAAGGGTTTCACCATCGGGTTTTACCTGTAAAGGTCACCCCCAAAATACCGGATTACTCCTTTACGCTTTCACCTTTAATCATGCCCAAGAGTGGATTGGCAAGACTGGATACATACATCAGGACCAGTTTCGAGGATGATGACCATTCCTGGGCGGAGGAAGCAATGCTGCGCTGGCAGAATGATTTGAATTTATTGGAGCATTTTTACAAGGATATGGACGAAAAAAGTGAGAGTTATTATACCGAGAAAGAGGCACTAAAAGCCCAATATGAACCCAACATCAGAATATCCATCATAAACGGAGGATTATTTTACCTTTCAGATAGGGCATTGGGATAAGTATAGAATGAAAAACAGATGTCCTAAGTTCGGGACATCTGTTTCATTTTTTGATATTTTTCCTTACGAACATCGACAAAGCAAAAGGGACAATGCCAAACCAATGGGACATACCATGATTTTTATCCTCTTTTCTGTGACGGCGCTTTTCTTTTCGTTCTTTTTTCGTCAGATTAAAATACTCGACAAGCTGCTGCGTCAGATATTTAATATAAGCGTTTGTAGACATTTAAAATCATCACCCTAAGCAAAGTATGCCCGGTTTACGCCCCTTTTATTCCTTCGCATGTACCCTGAACACGTGAACCTGTCGCGTACCATTAAAAAAAAGTGTTGATTTTCGTATTACACAGCCTGCTTTTCCAACCATTCCTTCACTTGCCCAGCTTCTTTATCGTATTGAATGATGACCCTCCCTTCGCGATCATTTTTGGTCGTGGAAGAAAACTCGATATATACGTAAGGACCTTCTTGTTTCATCAAGGAATACCGCACCACACCATTGGGATATGAAATTTCCCCCTGGATGATTTTTGGAATCTCTTCGCCCCAATCTGCCGTCACATCCTTGATGGCTAGATGGACAAGGTGGTCGGCCACAAGCGATTCTTCCACTTCTTTATAAAACTTTTTATCAATGATAAACTGGTCTATCATTAGTATCGTGAACATGATGAAAACACTCGCTACAATCATGACCATCGGAAAAACGACTCCTTTTTGATTATTCATCGACTTTCGCAACATTCCTAATGAATGGGTGAAATCTTCGACTAAAAGTAGTCCCTGCTTTATCAGTTATATTTATTACAATGGCACCGCCATCCTTCTCAACCTGGAATTCAGAAATGTTCTGCAAGATGACCTCATGCCCCATTCCATTCACTCGTCTTCGGACCTTATCTTCATATTGTTCATACGATGATAATTGCTCACCTGAAAGCAAATATAATTTATTTCCCATTACATCCTGAACTTTGGAACTCCGGACCTCCTGCTTCATTTGCATGGTAAAGACCTCCCACTCTTTAGGATGCAATTTATCAACGAACCCCATTTGGGTGTGAATGATAGAAAAAAGCTGTAGAACAAAAAGGGACGTCGTCATTAAAATCATTAAAGAAAAAAGCATTTCGATCATCGTAAAGCCATCATTTTTTCGCAGCATCACAAATGGATTCCAGATTATCCGATTCATCTTCATAACGTACACACCCTTCAATCATTCCCGGGAAATCCCCATGGTCCTTCCAAACCAATTCATAGGATTTTTTTTTATAAATGATCTCCTGACCAACTGCTTCTATCTCCCCATCCATGAACGCCGTCAATCTTTCATATAATAAATGGTGGGCTTCTGTCCTTACGGCAATATCTTTCCGATCCATCAATAACTCTTCAAGAATTGGCAAAATGGCAAGGACCAAAAATATACAAACGGCAAAAGCGGCTATCAGCTCAAGGTAGACGTAACCTTTACAATTTCTCAATCCTGAACCTCCCTTTACCGATATTGAGGACCAGCTTGTACTTTCCCTTTGAGGTGTCAATCATAATCGTTCCTGCTTTTGAAGCATTTCCATACTGATTAAAATGAAAGCTGAACCCCAAAGTGCCACTTAAAAACTGTATATCCTTCGGTATGCTTCTCTCTAGGACGACCCCTTCCTTATATGACGAAACGGTATAAACCTTTTGGGTATTATCAATATGGAGGTAAATCAAGCTCTCATGACTGATGGCATACTGTTGTGCATAGAAAAGATCTTCATGGAATTGAGAAAGGAATAGCCTATTTTCCATTCCTTTTGTGAAGCTAGGATATAGATTAGGACCAATGGAAATCAGGAGTACAAAAATAGCGAGGACAATGAGGGTTTCAGATAGTGTATACCCCCCATTGGAATGCCGTATTTTCACTTCTCTCCTACTCAACGACCGTTACCTTTCCTTTACTATCCAAACTAATATCATCCCCATTAGGACAGGATGTCTGTTTGAGATAGCCTTGACTTTCCAATTCACCGATACTTCCGGGCAGTTTAGAATTGTCGATCTCATAAGCCTGTACCTGTGCTTGGGCCATCTTGTCAGTAAAACACAGTTCATCCTCCTATAAATGAATAGCTCTGACCCTGTCACAGTTTTAGAAAACACTCTTAATGTTAATAAGAGAGGACTATAAATCAGAGCATTAATGGAGGAGAATTCAAGATGGTACAAACAGCAACAAAGTTAAAGGTAGCTCTTTATGTGAGGAAATCTAGAGAGGAAGAAGGAGGAGCAGAGGAAACCCTCCATAACCAAAGGGAAACTTTAGTTAGAATAGCTGAGCAAAAAGGATACAGCTATGAATTATTTCAAGAGGTTGAGTCCTCAATAAATTGGAACAGACCTGAGTTAGTTAAGATGATTGCAGGAATAGAGGGAGGAAAATATGACAGGATATTAGTCAGCCACATTGACAGATTAGGGAGGGAGATAGGTCTCCTAGATGACATTAAAAAACTTTGTATTGAGCATGAAATAATCATTGAAACTCCTGACAATGAAATAAAGTTTGATGATGAAAATCAGGAACTACTTTTTGGATTTAGCTCAGTCTTGTCTGACTATGAATACAAAAGAATTAGACACAGATTAACTAAAGGAAAGTATGATGCTGTGGCAATTAAAAATAGATGGATTGGCTCTACTCCTCCATTAGGTTATACATGGGATAAGAATACAAAGCTGTTATATGTAAATCTTGAGGAAAAGAAAATAGTTAGAAAAATGGTTGAATTAGCTTTGTTGGGCTACTCCTCAAGACTTATTGCAGATAAGGTAAACAAGTTAGGATACAGGTCTAGAAAAGGCAATCAATTTAAAACAGACAGAGTATTAGGCATCCTACAAAATAGAGTTTATCTAGGGGAGTCAAAGTATAACTCTAAGAGGCTAAAAAAGGTAGCAGTTGCAAAAGATACTCATGAGGGAATAATAACTGAGCAGGAATTTAATCAGATACAGGCTCTCTTTACATCTAGGAGGAGTAAAGAAAATCTGCAATCCTTAGGTATTAAATCTCCTGTTAATAAGCTTTTAGTTTGTGGGGTTTGTGGAAAAGGGATGACCATACAACTTAATAATAAAGTCAGAAATACAGGGAGAAATTACTCTTTTTATCAGCTAAGACCTTGTAGACATCAGATTGACTTTGATACTAAATGCCATAATGGAGGAGTATCTATTTATAAAGTTGAAAATGCAGTCCTAGAGGCTTTAAAGCTGTACAAACAAGAGTTAAAGCAGGCCTTAGTAAGTCTGTTAGCTGAGGATACATCAGGTTTAGAGAATAGCCTAACATCTAATCTAGAAGGTCTTGAGGCAGACCTAGCTAAACAGGAGAGAAAAGCTAAGAGGCTGTTAGACCTGTATCTAGATGAGGAATTAGACAAGCAATCATATCAGCAGAAAAAACAGGCTTTTGAGGATATAATATCAGCTCTCAGAAATGAAATAAGCATTGTCAGCAATAAATTAGAAAGCATTGATGCCTCTACTCAAGCAGATAAAGTAAAAGGAATAATTGAGATGATTGATAACTTTGAGGAGATGGAGTTGGAGGAGCAAAATGCTACATTAAAGCTCATTATTTCAGGGATTGTCTTTACTAAAACTGCTGAAACAAATAATGAGCCTGTTATAGATATTAAGTGGAGAGAGTTTTAACACTCTCTCTTTTTTATTTTTATTCCACCCCTTACATCAATAAAGTAATCAGGATGGAGTTCTGTCTGAAATCTTACTGGACAATTAGCATTTCTTTCATCCTCAGGAATTTCAACAAAGAGTAAAGGAATATCCATTCCTGGTAATTTCTTAAGTAAAGATACTAATGAATTCTCAGATAATACCAATGCATTCTCTATAAATACTTCCATGTCAGCAAGGATAGGTGATTCTTTTTCATTATCTAACTGCCATGTTGGGGCTTTAAAGTAAGAAGACTCACCTCTATCAATTTCCTTTATGTTATTGATTGTTAGCTTGTGCCAACCATTAGGATGCTCCACAGCATTTCTCATAAAAATAAACTTTTTAATCCATGTATCATTGTCCTTTTTTAACATCCTATACAAATCATCTTTTTCCCCAAATTTCTTTTTAGCCCATTTATAAGCCTCATCATAATGAGCCTCAGAAAAATCCTCATTGTAAAATATTTTATAAATCTTTAATAAATCCCTTAATGTTGACTTAGCTTGATAAAGAAAATCCTCACACATGATTCTTAATTCTTTTACATTAGGAGTATATTTGAAATTTAATTCTGAAAATAAATTTTTGGTCTCATTAGCTTCATTTAATTCACTTTGTAACTTTGAATAAATTTCATAACAAGAAACAAGCCTTTCACATACCTTTATTCCCAAAAGCTCAAATATTTCATCCTTTTGCTTAGCTGTTAATGGAAAATTACTAATTAAGAAACCTGTTTGAAAACCAAGCCTAGCAAATATTGGATTGCTTTTGTCAACATCAAATGGTAGCTGCATTTCAATATCCATCCTTTTTCACCTCACCTAATTACAATTATATAACATTACTGAGAGCAATAATAAAAAAGGAAAAGCCTCATTGCTCCTCCTTCTAACTTGCAGATGTATTTACTTTTTGATTGTACAACTCAATCATTTTCTTTGCCCACATATCAAAGTTAGGTTTTCCATGTATCTTAACTGTTACCTTATCTTTTGTCTTAAAAGTAATAAGCTCTTTATTATTAGTCTGATATGTCATCCTGTATCTCTCCTTGTTTTTTTAACCCTATGCATTAACATTAGAAGTAATTTTTAAAACTGTGACAAATAGTCAAAAACCTTACATAACCATATTTAGAATAGGAGTGAAACTGTGACAGAGGACAAAAAAAGGAGGAGACAGCACTAGCCATCTCCTAAATACTTGCTATTAAGTTACTTACCTATTTACTCTGTTTAGCCATTTTGTGCTTAGCCAATCTATCAGCCTGAGCCTTAGACAATCCTGCACTAATTCTCATTAAAGGATGCTTACCCTTGTCTTTCTCTTTCTCAGAGCTATGATTAGCCTTTACATGTTTCTTATCCATTCCTTTTCCCCTCCTTATACAAAGAGAGACACTAGCTGTTAGTTAGCTACTGTCCCAATCCTCTTATAATGCTTTCTGATGTAGTTAGATACTGTACTTTGATTAGCTCCAAACTGCTTAGCAATCTGCCCATAGCTAAAGCCTTTCTCCCTCATCTCAATCCATTTAACAATGTCCTCAGGATTATACTTAGCAGTCTTTCTCTCTTTAGTGGGCTTATCCTTCTTAGCTTTAGGAGCATGGCTGTCTATCTCATCCTCTAAGATGCAAAGCCTCTCAAATAGCTCATCTGGTAGCTGTACAGCTTGAGTAGGCTTGTACTCAATCTTTTTAATGTGATTACCTGCAAAGACTGGATTAGGGAAAAGCCTAACAAACTCCCCATTAAGATTAAGACCTAGTTTCTCAGGAGTCCTAAGAGCCTCCATAGCCTTGTACAATAGGTCATCTAAGTAGTTCTCATATCTAATCTGTTCTTCTCTCTGTAGATTGCTCATAGCCATATTAAATCTCTCCTCTTATTTTTGTAGTAGTTACTGTTAAGGCTGTCCTTAGCATCTCAGGCTCTTTCTCTTTCATCTCCATAAAGACTATGTAAGCCTCAGGGGAAAACCTGCCTCTCAGGATAGCTGTAAGAGTTGCATGAGGCATAAATGGATAGTTAGCTTTAACCTCTGCAAAGCTGTTACCCTCCACAAAATGGCTGTACAGTAGCTCTCCTATCATCTGTCCTGAGTAGATTCCTGCTCCTGCCCTCATTAGCTTGTAAGTATTGACAGACCATACAGGAGCTGACTCTCCTGATACTTTGTATTGATTAAAATTAGGTTCAAACATGATAACCTCTCCTTTTATTTTTGTGAGTGCATAAAAAAAGAGAGGCATCAGCCTCCCTGCTTTACTGCTCCATTGAAAATACTTTGCTTGCAAATTTCACTAAAACTACTGCTGAAATAACCTGTAGTACAATCATGTGTAGACCCTCCCAGTAATTAGCTCTTTATCTCCCTGAGTCAGTCTCCCTGTTAAGCAGGTCTCTCTCCTCCTGCTGTTACTTACTTACTTTCAATCATTGCAATAGCTGAAATGACTCCTAGTGTACTGATGCTAAGTCTTACTCCCTTATGAGTTTGATTAGCTACATTCAAGCTGTGGGCTACTGACTCAAGTGCATAAACAAAGCCATTAAGCTCATTCTCTACAGTCTTTAGAGCCTTAACAATCTGAGCCTTATTGCTACCACTAATAACAGGGGTAACTGTCTCAATCATGCTGTAAATATCAGCACTTAAAGCATTTACTGCCTTATAACCCTCTGCTAGAGCATCCATTGTATCAGCCTTAGCCTTGCCTCCTAGACTTAACTGAGCTGATGCTACAGCTTTAATAGTCTCTTGCTTAGCCTCAATCTGTTTGTTAATCTCCATTACTTGACTGACAATATCAGAGGATACATTTAGCTTGTTAATGCCCATGCTAAGCTCTGTAATTTCAGCCTCAAGCATTCTGCTCTGTGCTGACATATTAGCTGATAGGGTATTGAAAGCCTCTACTGTTTCCTCTACCTTGTCTACTGCCTCCTGTGCCTTATCAAAGGTAGTAAGCTGAGCTTTAAACTCCTTAGTTAATACATCCTGTGCCTTAGCCTCAAGTCCTAGTAATGCCAATCCTGATACAAAGTTAAGTTGTAGTTTATTCATAAGTAATCAATCTCCCTTTAGTTTAGTTTTATAGTTTAGTTTTATAGTTTAATTCCTAAGTTTTTAAACATTCTTGCATCTCTTCTGCTGTAGTAAGCAGTACCTGTAGCTCCTCCTCATACTTACTAGCTCTAAGCTCTACATCTACCTTGTCTAGCTCAGGAGGTTTTACTACTGGCTTAATGTCCTGCCTATTAGCTTTTGCTTTCTCATACTCCTCTGCACCTCTTGTAGCTCCATGCTCCATTACATAAAGGTCTAACATCATCTCATCTAATGTCTTATCAGACTTTCTAGGAGTAAAATCACCCTCTGCATATCTCCTAACCTCATACTTATCAAATACCTCAGGGATGTCTTTCTCAATTCTGTCCACTCTTACAGCAGTAGCTAATAGCTCTAGGTCTGGATGCTCTACATTATTCATCATTGAAAGATGTACAGCTCCCCAATACATAAGCTCTTGCTTAAAGCTCTCATCCTCTAAAGAGCTGTTTACAAAGTTCTGAGCATTGTCTTTACTGCCCTTAGCTCCTCTGTAAATCAGGCTACTGGATTCTGTCATCAAGCCCAATGTCCTAGTATTCATAAATTGCTTTAACATACCTACCTGAGCTTTAATCCAGTACCTCAATGTCTTAGCTTTAGCCTCTTGGAGATTAAGTACCTCTGTAGCTGTTAGCCCTGTAAAGTTTAAGAAAAACTCCCACTCTCTGACTGAGGCATCTTTGCTAGTAGCTTTCTTAAAGACATTCTCAACAAATTTATCAATCTGCTCCTCACTCAATACCCTTGTATTTAGCTTAGAATAGTCAATCTCTGTTTCTATCTCAGCTTGTAGCTCTGTAAGCCTTGCCTCATACTCCTCTTTGTTGTTGCTAATGTACTGTCTTAGACTTCTATCATTAATGCCTAAGATACTAGCTACATCTTTCTGCAATGCTCCATATCTAGCCTTAACCTCTGCAAAGGCAAGGGCTACATCTAGCTGAGCTGTAGGAGCTTTTTCTCTCAAATACTCCTCAATCAATTGCTTGTTATTCATCTGCTGTATCTCCTCTACTTAATACTTTTGGTTATGTTCTTTTCCTGTCAGGTGACTCTTTCTCATATAAAAAACACATTATTAGGGATAATGTTAGAAGGGCAAAGGCATTTACTAGGACAGGTAATCCAGTAACCTCTGCCACCCCTTTCCACCTTATAGTTTAGGTAATGTAGGCTGATTAAAGTAAAATTTGAAAAAAACTTTAATTAATTTTAAAAAACTTTCTAGACAAACAAAAATAGCCCTCCCATAGTCTTAGCCTTAGCCAAAACATAGGGAGAGCATATCCTTATCTATTTTATTGTCCTATCTCTACATTAGAATCTTATATCTTTACAATGATGTTGCCTGAGCTTGCTCAGCATCTCTTATAACAGACTTATCCTTAAACCTTTACATCTTTAATAACTTTACTGTATGTATTTCTATTACTATATTTCTATATCAGTTAAAGCAGTTATAACAGTTTATACAGTTTATTAAGGATTCCCACTACTAGTTCACTTGTCAGACTTGAATTAAAGTACAAAATACCAAGTAATTTTTACCAGTGCCTCAAACCATTGGTATGACTGAGTTTCTAGCTCAAAGTTTTTTTAAGTTTTTGGCTTCAGATACTTTAAAATTTAGCAGACTTTTTTAAATCTACTCTAAGTATGTTACTCAGGCTGATACACAGGAGCATACTTTGACTCTCTACCTGAGCTACCCTGACTCCCTCTCTTACCCTCTGAGTAATCATCTGCCTTTCCATCTGCCCTAAAGGATAGAGATAGCCTCCCTGCTGTTGTATGCATTTCCTTAAAGTTTTTTAAATAATTGTCACAGTTTACTTGTTTTCTCTACCCACAGCTAAGCTATAAGTGTAAGGAATTGTAGGCTGCTTTAATACAATTCACATAACAATAGAGAGGATGATGGGCTATGAAACCAATGCAATTTTATGAGGATTATAAAGCAGGTTATCAGGAGTGGAAAAAGGATAGAGCAGAAAAGCATGAGCAGACAAAGGCACTAAGAAAAGCTAAGGCTACTCAGACCAAACCACTAAAGCAAAATTAGACAGTTATGAAAAACTTAACATTAAAGTATTTATAGTATCTAAAGTATTGAAAGTATAGAAAGAGCCTCTCTACATAAGAGGTCAATGGATATTGTCAAATAACAACAATAATGAGATAAGGGAGATAAATTAAAATGACAACTATTAAAAACACTATTCCTAAGGATGTAATAGAAAAGGGCAAAGCAATCATTAGAAAGCAATTAAAAGAGGAGGGCTTAACTAAACAGCCTCCTGTACTGACTATCAATGTTAAAGAGCAGTATGATGCAGATAATGATGAGATGTTTAAGACTGGAGCTGTAAGCATTGACTTAGACTTTATCAGAGATGGAGGTCTACAGGTGCTACAGCCTACAGCATTAAAGATACTCCTTGCTATTGCATCTCATGCTGATAAAGATGGCTTTACCTTTGTTAGTCAGCAGACAATAGCTGAGGAGGTAGGGCTAAGGAGCAGACAGCAGGTAGCTCAGAGGATTAATGAGGACTTGAAAGACATTAAGGTAGGAGGCAAAGTCTTACTAAAGTCTGTAATGCTTAATAAGCCTGATGGTAAAAGGTTCTGCCTGTACCATATTGTTAATTGTAAGGTAGTACAAGATACTTATAATCCTGATATGGATGAGCAGTATGATGATGATTACAGCTTAGATGTAGAGGATGCAGAGGATACAGCAGTAGTAGTAGAGGTACAAAATGTAGAGCCTGAGGCAATTGAGCCTGAGGCTTTTATTATGCCTGAGAAAGCAGTAGAGACAGCTCCTGAGGCTGTAGTAGCTCCTGCTAAGCCAGTGTTAAACATTGTAGAGCAGATTAGGGCAGAGGCTAAGGAAAAGGCTAAAGACAGCTCCTTAAATGAGAGACAAAAGCATAATGTAGGCATTGATGCAGATAATGAGGCTGTAGATGTATTGTTTGACAGCTTACTTGCCCAGACAGCTTACTAGAATAAGTTACCATTTAATAATTCAATTGGATACTTTAAAGGCTACAATACAGCAGGATAAGAGTATGTAGGGATGAAATACTCCCTCCTCTCAGGTGTAGTATGTTGTGGTTGCTTTTAATGTGTAGATTGAAAGTAATTAGCTCTTAAAGTAGAAAGGGGTTGAGTCCTTGAGGCTCTCTCCCTTCCTTCTCTCTTTTAGAGTGACAAATTTAATACTTTTGTTTGGGTTCTTTTAAGATACTCAATTAGGGATATGTCTAGTCTGCTGATGCAGGTTAGGCACTTTTTTTTGCTCTTTTTTCCCTGACTTGTGAGGTAAATTACCCTTTTTACTTTTGGGGAGGACAGTATAGACAGTTAATAGCCAGTATAGAGACAGATAATGTAGAGAGACATGCTTGAGAAAGGCTCTAGGAGACAATTAGATTAACATTAGTAAGGTATAGGGTAGTTAATTAGCTTGTAGGGAGGCTGTAGGGAGCAGGTAGGATGCTGATTAGGACAAATATAGTGCTGTAAGTTGCTGATAGGTAGCTGATTAAGGCTTAAAAGTCCATAAAATGAGCCTTGTACATTCCTGTCCTATCAGCAAATACTTTAGCAGGATGCAGTGTTAAAGAGTCTGCAAGCCTTGTCCTGACAGCATTTAAGCTACATCCTCTGCCCTTATCCTCCTCTTATATACAGGATATGAGCAGATATTGAGCCTATTACTGCCTACTTCCTGCTAATATGGACTGTTTAGGAAGGAAATAAGGCAGGTAGCTACTTATATAAAGCTGTTTGACAAACTAGACAAACTATGCATCCTCCTGTAGTTTATGCATTATTGTACCCTTTCACAAACTTTCTGAGCAGTTACAAGAGGCTGAAAACATTGATTCAATAGGCTTTGTATAGAATCCTGTATAACTAATAATTATTGGTACTTTGTGAAAGCCTGATATAACAAGGTTTATGCAAGTTACCAACTTCCTACAACTGTGATTATGTAAACCAATTATGTATATACAATTCATCAAACTGCATAGATAGGGGTAGGCTCAAATAGTAGCAGGGCAGTTAATGTAGCAGGTAGGGCTCTCAGCCATAGGAGCAGGGTTACTACCTGTAGGGACTACATAGGGATACTGAGAGGAGGCAGGTACAAGCAGGATGCAACACTGTCCTACTACATTGTCCTACCCATAGCATGAGCCTAGCCTCACAGTAGTATGAGCCAAGCCTTAACTATAACCTGACTAATGCTGTAGATAGATTGTAGATAGATACTGCTAAGAATTGTACTGCTACTGATTGTACTGATAAGCAAAGCCCTCAGCATAGCCTACATTGTACAGTAGTCATAGCCTTAGACTTATTTAGTATGTCTTGATATTATGACAGCTTAGAGCTAAGATGTGAAAGCCTCAGCACTATTGACAAGCTATTACTAATATGTATTGTAATGCTAAGCTGTTACTACTGATGATACAAAGCTGATACATAGTTAGTACATACTGCCAAGCAAGCATAATACTTAGTCATTGTCAAGGGAAAGTTTAAGGGATTTTTGACAGGGATACCATGGGGAGGCACTGGCAGGAGAGGCAGGGAGAGGCAAACAAGATATAGCTATTCCTTTTTTTCACAATCAGGAGGACTCTACATGATACCTTACTGCTACTACACAGCCTAAGGACAGGCACAGGACAGGCTTAGCATTTCTAGTATAGTACCTAACCTCTACATCTCTCCTACAGCCCTACCTAGAGCCTATTAGACAGTTATGAAAAACCTAACATTAAAGTATATATAGTATATAAAGTATCTATAGTATTGAAAGTATAGAAAGAGCATCATTTGGGACAAAGCATAGCATTATTATTGTTGAGTGTTACAAAGATATATAAGTAAATACAGTTAGTAAAATAAGAATACCCTCCTTTTAAAATGGGCAAAGTCTTATAAATTTTTGTTATCCTATTTTGTAGAATCAGGAGGAAGACTACTCTGTAAGAAGGCAAACAAAAAGAGCTATAGCATCAAACTACAGCCCTTTAAAGTCATCTGTATTGACCTCTATCAGTATCAGACTAGCTCCTCAGGTATCTTATTAATCTCTTTAGGACTGGATGGAGCAGGTATGGTATCATTATCCTCCTCAGATACTACTACAGCTAATCATTACCTTTATTTCTACCCTGCCCAAACTCCCTCTTTAACTTCTCTCTCTGCTCATTAACCTCTATTGTCAGCCTCATTACTTTCTCTGTATAAGTCTGCTTAGTTATTACTCCCTCAGACCAAAGCCTCCTAAGCTCCAGCACCTTAACATCTAGTTTATCTAGCAAGTCTGCTCCCACAATAGTCATTATATAACCTCCTTACTATTGACATTATAGGAGGTGAGGTACATAAAAGAGGGCAAAGCATTCAGCCTCAGTTCCCTCTAATTATCTCACCATTTGCTTTTATCCTTGTACCTTTAGGATACTTTTTAAATTCTTCTAACCTACCATCATGTTTTAATTCCCATATAAGAGGTTTAATTGTTCTGCCCTCAATCCTGAATCAGATAATATTCACCATATTACAAAGGATAAATATATGTCAATGTATTCCAGTATACTGAAACTCCTGTCCTGATATAAAAAAGAGCTTCATCAGCTCCTTTAACACTTACCTCTTTTATCCCATTCTGAATTTAAGAGAACAAGATTATATGTCTTTTATCATTAATAAAGAAACTTTTGGAAGGGATGAGATTTTTTGATTTTTCTTTCTCTTGATTTTACACTTTCAATAATTTCTTCATATGAGATTAATTTAGTTATGCTAATTAAATCTGCACCAGTTATATAAACAATTTCTTCAAGTGGGTAATTATTCTTAAAAAGTTGAACAATCAAGAATCCTCTTATATAGGCTGGATTTAATAACTTCCAACTAGGATTACCTTCATCAATATATTTTAGAATATCAAAGATATAGTTTACCTGACTTTCTGATACAGGATTGTAGTCTTTTCTATATTTACAATAGAAAAAGTGATTTCCTTTGGCTTTATTTCTCTTGTTATGGTCTAACAATTCTTTTAATAAATTTAGAATTTTTTGAGGTATTAACAGTTCTCTATTACCCAAGTTGAGCTTATCTTTCTTGATATTGTCAAATGTGAGACTCATGAGAGTAGACCTATCAAACCCATAACATAAACATAATAAGAACATGACCTTATTTCTTATAGCATCTTTTTTACCCTCATAGAAATTCAAAATCATTTCAATGTTTTCATCATCTAGTATTTCATCCTTAACAGAGCTTATTCTTTCAATATTCATCCTTTTAAGCAATTCATTTCTCTCTTCATTAAAATTATGTGATTCTATTTGTAATGTTTGAAAAAATGACCTGATATGAGAATATTTATTGTCAAATGTTTCAGCAGAAAATAACTTTTTACCTTTGTCTTTTGCATTCTTAACTTCCATCTCATGATATAAAAATTCCTCAAACTCTTCCAGTCTTATTAAACTTAATGGTCTGTACTTTCTTAAATTAGAGGAATAGTATTTAAAAAAACCATTGAGAGTGCTTTTGTAATTATTCCAGCTACTACCTCCATCTGGATATTTAAGTGCTTTGAATTGTGCAATATCCCCAAAATACTTTGTTATTTCTTTATCAAAAAGGTATTCTTTACTGAAATACTGGATTAAATCCTTTTGCTTATGATTAAAAATGTCTATATTAAAGACTATTCTATCAAGATTGCTCCCTCTATCTTTATTAGGTATAGGCTCTATCTTCCTATTGAATAAAATATAATTTCTTCCATTAGTCAATATTCCCCACTCATAGCCAGTGTTTGAAAGATAATCTGCTAATTGTGACTGCTCTTTTTCAGTTAATTTATTGCTAGAGGCTTTAACCTCAACTAACAAATACCTTTTATCATCAACTTTTACTGCTATATCAATTCTGCCATCTTTATAATGTTTAGACTGTTCATAATTAAACTCATTTGAATCATACCCTAGCATCTCTAAAAATTTTACAACTACTTTATTCTGTATGTTTGCCTCACTGGTATCTTTATTCCTATTGTACATTTCTTTAATAAAGTTTATGTCTAATTCTTTAGTCATGTTCTCCCCCTAAATATTCCAATTCAAATATATTTTAATGCAGAATACAAAAAAGGTAAACATTTCTTTTTTTTCAATTGAGATACAGCACTTTTTTAATTAAATTATGACAAAAAAAAGAGGCATTCAGCCTCATAAAATAGATTCTTTTGCTTTTATACTGTTAGCTCCACCAAATAAAATATTTTCACTATCTATTTGAAAATAATCCTTTCTGGGTATCTTTAAGGCTTTATTTACTCTTGTTACAAACTCTAATTTAGATGCCTCATCATTAGCATAGTCTACAATTACTATTTTAAAAGGCTTAGGGTTTTCTTTTCTTCTAGCAATTTCACATCTGTTTGAAATTGCTTTATTTATGTGTTCATCTCTAAAACTATAGCCAATGATATATAACTCATCACAGATATAATCCTCAATAACCATGCTTTTCTTAAATTCATTGTAGTAGAAATGAAATGGATTTTGTTGCACTTTTAGACTTTTTCCCCCACCAGTTACTATTGAGGGTACAACACCTTTATCAAAAATATTTTCATACAAATTACTGCTCCTTAAAGACTCAGTAGTTATCTTAAAAAGCCTGCCAGTTTTTATATCCTTAAAAGAGGACAATGAGCCATGTAAGTGATGTAGCCTTACATTGTTAGCATAATTTATAGGATGAAACTGTTTACTTCTATCTGGGTCAAAATAATACTGTAAGCCATTATCAATGGCATCCCATTTCTTACCTGTAAAATGAAAATCTGCAAATTTATCTTTGGGGTAATATGTCAGCAAAATTGTTTCTAAAAGCAAATCAAAATTCAGGGTAAATAAATCTATTTTTTCTGATGTATCTATTGTATCAACTAACCAATCAACAAAGGGTTGCAACTTATCTGAGATGTCTTTTTGCCTAACATTATCAATTATTAAATCAAGAATAGATGATGTATATTGATGAATCATTGTTTGTATTGCTTGAATATGATGCTCAAATTCACTGTTATTTAATTTATAAGCATCTAAAAAGTTCTTACCTTTTTCCCCCACTAAAAACCCATTATAATGTGCCAATGAATCATAAACTTGTTCAATGGAGGCAATAGCTTCCTCAAAATCTAACTGTGAATAATTATCTTTCATGTGATGTTTAATAAACTCTCTGTGACTCTCATCTAACCTATCAAAAAATCTTTCTGTAATGGACTTTAAGCTAAAATCAGAATTTAATGCTACTGATAATCCATTACCTGTTAAGACAACTCTTTTCATGAAATATCCCCCTTTATGAAAGACTGACTATTCTTTTTATAATACCAAATTTTTCAATTAATGTTTAGAAAAAACAGATAAAATGATATTTTTATTTCCAGTAATTCCCCTTATATATAAAGTGTATAAAATGATGTAGTACAACCAGTATCAATATATCTAAACAAAAATTTTGCATCATCATTATCTTTGTATTGAATTGAAATCAGGTCAGGCTCTTGAAATGAATGACAGACAGGACACTTAATAGGGAGAGAGTAGAGGTTAATCAGAGGAGTTTTTTACCTGTATCAGTTACTAAGTAATTTACTTTTTCCTTATTCAACTTTTCATCTATAACACCTTCCTAGTTTTTGTTATTAACCTTGACCAATGCTGAAAACCCTTGTAGAATCAGCTTTGTAAAGAGGATGAACTGTAATTACTCCTTTTCACGAATGCTTCACATCCTTTAGACTGGATCGTTGATTGGTTCTTCGTGATATTGGGGATCGTTATAATCAAAAGGATGGATATTACCAGTAAAACAATAAGCATTTCAATTAGTGTAAAACCATGTTCATTCATCATTTTCTTCAACATATCATCATGCTCCTGAAACCATCTGAATACCGGATGACCTTCGAGCATTTTCACCTCCGGAATACAAAAATGAAATCCTATATACCTTCGAGCAGTGAGAACATCGGCAGCAAAACTGCCAAATAAATGGATACGATCAAAAGACCTATAAGTGAAAACATAAGAGGCTGAATGATTTTCAAGATTGCATTCATCCTCTCTTCAATTTTCTCCAGTAAAAAACGACTGTAATGAAGCAGCTCCGCATCAAGTCTGCCGTATTTTTGACCATTTGCAGCGACCACCGGTAAATTCCCATCAAAATATGGGAGCTCACGGAAAATCATTTCAAGTGATCTGCCCTCGATCAAATCATCCTTAATGATATTGCATAGTTTTTGATAAAAAGGCTGCTGTTGATTTATCGAGAATAATTTGATGCTATCGTTTATCGATAGCCCTCCGGAAAGTAAGCCACTGAATTGGCTAGCAAAAAAATAAGTTTCGTATAATTTGATGAAGGTCCCGAATATCGGAATCCCCATCAAA
This sequence comes from Peribacillus sp. NPDC076916, assembly GCF_050269675.1. Lineage (NCBI taxonomy): Bacteria > Bacillati > Bacillota > Bacilli > Caryophanales > Bacillaceae > Peribacillus > Peribacillus sp. NPDC076916. The sequence goes on along the minus strand of NZ_JBNNIU010000002.1, from coordinate 133,584 downwards.
ATCCTTCGCTGCCTTAATGGGCACAATCCGTTAAACCAAAATCGTTTGAGTACATACAAGAATAGGAGCAATCCGAGTAAAAAGAAGGGGAGTGCTGGAAGAATGAATGTGGAGGCTGTCATTAATTTTAAGAGTGCGTGCTGATCGACATCCATCGTGAAATAGATTGTCTGGAATTTGGGAAGGAGAACACTCTGAAGAATATAAAAAACGATGCTTACAAAAAAGACTAAGAATACGGGATACACCATTAACTTTTTTACTTTATCCATATCCTCGGTTCTTTTCTTCCAATATCGCCCTCCTTCTTTCAACGCCCGCTCCAGGTCGCCATATTGTTCTCCATAATATATATAACTTACAAGCTGCGGATGAAAACCAAGATGGGTCAGCACCATGTGCAACGGGTAACCATTCCTTAAATCGGCTTTAGCCTGAGTGAAGTCTTCCGCTTTCTTCTTTGATTCCTGAAACTCAAGAAAATGTAAAGCATCCGCCAAAGGATAACCATGATTCAATAATTCACCTAGCTTCGAAATAAAGACTGCCTGTTCTTTTACCTTCCATTTACTTTTTGGTTTCATCATATACCAGCCGTTCATATTCCTCGGAATCCACATAGCCCATCGCAACCGCTTTTCCGATTTCATCCTTCAATTGGCGGTAGCTGACCGTTGCCTTTCCTTTTTCATCTCCCATTATCCCGAGAACCTCAGCTAGGCTTTTTCCATATAGCAATTCATATACACTTGCCCTTTTATTCCTGGCAGTCATTTTGCAAGGTAAAGCACAGTCCCCTTTACATGGAGGACATCGCAATTCAACCAGCCGCTGTGCTGTCACGCCAATCAAACTCTGCTCAACCTCAAGCAAGCTGACACCAAATTCCAGTAACCTGGAGATGGCGCCCTGGGCGTCCCTTGTATGCATGGTTGTAAGTACCAAATGACCGGTCAATGCGGCACGCACTGCGATCTTGGCGGTTTCTGCATCCCTGACTTCCCCAACCATGATCACGTCTGGGTCATGCCTCAGAACAGCTTTTAGACCGACAGAATACGTAATGCCCGCCTTTTCATTGATTTGGACCTGCAATACCTTTTCGGATACATTTTCAATGGGATCTTCAAGTGTAATAATATTTCGATTGATCATCTCATTGGCATGGTGAAGCAAGGAATATAGTGTCGTGGTTTTTCCACTGCCAGTCGGGCCGGTAAATATGAGCATGCCATGGGAATGCTTCAGGAGCGCAATCAATCTTTGAACGGTGCTTGGAAATAAGGATAACTGTTCTAGAGGAAGGATATTCTGTTGGGGGATTAAGCGGATGACCAAACTTTCGAGATGGGCAGTGGGTAAAGTGGAAAGGCGGAGTCCGACCACCTGGTTGGCCAAATGGATGGTGATGGCACCACTTTGGGGCCTCCTTTTCTCCCCTATATCCATCGAGGCAAGGAACTTCAAATGAGCGATCAGCCTCTCTGCTTCAAAGAATGATAAGGTTTCCTTTGGAACAAGCTTATTGTCTATCCTGAATTGGATGAGAGGTCCCTCCCTTCGAAAAAAAATGTGGATATCCGATGCCGATTCCTGGACAGCACGGGTCAATATTTTTTCTGCGGTCTTTTCAATCGATATCAATTCATTCATCACCTCCTATGATTCTTGTTGTATGGATTCGACAATCCACGACAAATTCCTGCTTCAAAAAAAAAAAAAAAAATTCTCGAAAAAAATCGAGAATATCTCACATGCTCATTTTCAAATCAAAACTTTTGGAAACCAAATTTCTTAATGCGTCTACATTATGACCAATCACCAGTTTTTGCCCGTCTATGAGAATGGGCCTTCTTAATAACTTCGGTTCTTTTGTTAATAATTGGATTGCATCGGAAAGCATCATTTCGTCCATATTAATTTGTAAGTCTTTGTATGCTTCACTTCTTGTTGCTAAGACTTCATCAAGCCCTTCCGATGTCAATTCAAGAATTCTTTTTAACTCTGCTACAGTTGGAGTCTCTCTGAATAAATGTCGCTCATCGAAGGAAACTTGATTGGCCCTTAACCATTTTTTTGTTTTGCGGCAAGAGGTACAACTTGGATACGAAAAAAAAGTTAACTGTGCCATACTCATCACTCCCCGTTCACAATTTGTATACATTATCAATCTGTGTAACAATTGTATAACATTTGCACAACTATTGTATAGATATTTGCTTTATAAATCCGCTTTATTTGTGAACATTTTATAAATTAAAGGGAGTTTGCTCTTTCTCTTATTCCATTTTTTTCTGCCTGCATTATAATGGACATAGTTAAACTATGGAATTGCAGGAGGAAGTAATGGAACAAACGTTAAAAATAACAAACGTGTTAGCTGATCCCACCAGATATAATATATATCAGTATATTGTGAATAAGCATGGTGATGTATCGGTACAGCAAATCGCCGATTCTTTTAACATCCATCCAAATGTTGCCCGTTTGCATTTGTCAAAACTGGAGGATATCGATATGTTGACCTCGGATGCCCGAAAGACCGGGAAAGGCGGTCGTCCCAGCAGACTTTATCGATTATCCGATAAAGTCATTCAGCTAAATTTTCCATATAGGAACTATCAGCTGCTTTCAAAGATTGCCATCAAGACGATGATGACATTAGGGGAACAAGGAAAACAGGCACTTTATGAAACGGGAAAAGTATTCGGGGAGGATTTGATCAATCAGCAACTAGCCTTGACATCGATCGATGGACTTAGTTTTGGGGAAAAGGTCAATATGCTTAAAAATGCGGCTACCCTCGCAGGATTATCTCCTGAAATACAAGCAAGCGAAGAAGAAAATAAAATATACTTCCGTATCTTCAATTGCCCGTTTAAGGAAGTGGCTGAAGTGGAGCCAAGAACAATCTGCTCCATGCACAATTCATTTTTAGAAGGTATGTTCGAAGCTTTGTTTGAGAATGTCAATATTGTGGAATTAGAAAATATGATGTCCAATTGTGCAACATGCTCATATCAGGCTTCGGTTCTCACATAGAAACAAAAGGCATCCTTTACATTACCTTACAATTTCATTTATAATTATTTTGAATGTACACGTCTAGACATAAGGAGGGATTCGGGTGGAACGCATGTTCAGAGTATGTGGATTTTGGACAGGAATTATGGCAATTTTCTTTTATCTTGGCCATATGCATCAAACGTCTTTGCTTTTCTTTGCACAAACGATCTTTTTTGTACTTTTAAGTTATTTGAAATTATCTGAGCGCATGTATATTTATGTTTTCGGCGCCTATCTTACCGTTTTCTTTGCAGGGTTTTCCTACTGGAGCGTATTTATGATGACTCCGGGTACCGCGCATTAAGAACAAGCAATATTACATAACCCATGAATTTTGATTCATGGGTTTTTACTTGTCATCATTCAGGAAAGATCCTCACATCTTCTGCTAAATTCTTTGTTTGGAGCAGCACTTTGAAATGCTCACTAAATCCCCCTGGAACGATTAGCCCCCGAATTGCACGATTACGCTTTGCCGTTTTCGAGAATGGATCAGTTCCTTGATGGTCCTTCAATTCTTCCAATATCCCTGCTTTAAGCAAGAAATCATTTTGAAGAAATAGCCCCTGATTGGAAAGTTCCTTTCTTTTTCCAATCTCGAGTAATGTGTCAAAATGGATATGTGACGTCAAATCCATTTCACCAGGATACATAAGCGCATCTTTAATCATTTGATGCTGATGATAGCCCCTCAAGCTCCCTTGAAGATGAGCTGGCTCCTTCCATTCCCTTTCGGTATAGCCATAATCAATCGTAAGGAGAATACCCGATTCGATACAGGAAATGATTTTCTCATATTCAAGGACCATTTTTAGCGGAACTTCATATCGTTGTTTTTCATTTAAGGTGATAGTTCGTTCTGTAAGGTAAGATAGAATCTCAGGGTTGTCCAAAGGTTCCCTCTCTTCCACCAAATCGCCTTCCTTTTCAGTGACGAATAACTCTACCAGGGCTCCGTTATACTTTTCAATGACATGTACAGGCAGCGCGTCGAAAAGTTCATTTGAAAAGACGATTCCATTTACATTCGTCCATTTTTCTAAACTGGGGGCAGAAACTGCCTGTTTGAACATCCCAATACGTTCTTGCTGAACCTTTCTATGAAAGGGACTGCCATCCACAAGGATATAAGTCAGAGAGTCCCATATCTCCGGTTCCATTTCTTTTATGAAAACAAGGATGTCATAAGCCAGTTTACCGTCCCCTGCGCCGACCTCGATGATACTTGGTGAAACTCCGCACCTTTTTATCAAATAAACGAACCACCTGGCCAGTGATCTACCAAATGCATCCCCAACATTGCCAGACGTATAAAAATCCCCTCTTGAGCCAATTTTCTCTTTTGCGCGTGCATAGTAGCCTATATTTGGCGTATATAAAACAGCATCCATATAGTCATGATAGGAAATCCTTTTTTGGGGGCTTCCTGCAATCAATTCCTTCAAGTGATTTTTCAATACAATAGCCTCCGTCTCCATGATCTTCCACCATATTGAAAATTAAACTTTCCTTTTTCTTAATAAAACACAAAAATAATTTTTTTATCGACCATACATGAAAACAAATTTAAGGTTCACAAAATGTTCAATTTTTCATCTCACAGTTCTTAAGGGTGCCACCATTAAAAAAATGATTGCTTTCGGTAAATATTAATATACGCAACATGCTTCAGAGCAGGATCAGAAGAGTCATCCACACTAGGAAGACACCAGAAATTTTCTTTAAGCCTTTTAAAGGTGAATGTCAAAACGTTTTTTTATTCAGTATAGTTGCGGAAATGACCCATTTCAATATTTTTACATCATAAAATGCTAAAAATAAAACAGGTGCCATATGGCACCTGCAAAAGTCATTATCTCAAAAAGGGATTAGTATTCTTTTCATCCATAATGGTCGTGACAGGCCCATGCCCAGGAAAAACGATAGCATCATCAGAAAGTGTCAGCAGCTTCGTTTCAATGCTATTTAACAGCACTGCCTCGCTTCCCCCTATTAAATCGGTTCTGCCAACGCTTCCTTGGAACAAGACGTCCCCTGAAAAGAGGAAACGTTCTTCCTTCGCATAATACGAAACGCTCCCTGGTGAGTGTCCGGGAGTTTCGAATACTTCGAAAGTGAATCCTCCAATAGTAAGCTCCTGCTCATTTGCCAGGATGTGATCGGCAGGCTTCATTCGCATCGGATTTTCTGGGAACCAGTTTTGAGAACCATTCAACGCGGGATCAAGCAGCCACTTGGCCTCTTTTTCATGAATATATGCAGGGATCCCATAATGATCCCGAATAGCATCAAGAGCACCGATATGGTCAAAATGTGCATGTGTCAATAAAATCGCCAAAGGCTTTAAATTTTTTGTTTGTATGTACTGTATGATTTTCTGTGGCTCTTCACCCGGATCGAAAATGATGCAATCCTGTCCATCGGAGACTACATAACAATTCGTTTGCAGCGGACCTAAAGGAATTTGTTTCCATTTCATTTCCATCAACTCCAATATTATTTTCTATCTTCATCTTACACTAATTAAGCTGCTAATGTTAATCCAGTTTACTCAAGTCATAGAAGTGTCACCTATTAAACCTCGACAAATAATTGAAAAAATATTAAGATATTAACAAATGCAATCTTTTCTACATATTTTTGGTAGTTGCTTTATTCTCTGGGTATATTATTAGGGATTAGGTATTTATTCATTACGTAAAAAGGGGGTTTTGACATGATATTAATGGTTGTTTTCGGACTTGTGGCTATTTTAGCAGTAGCAGCTGTGTTTACCTCATTAAAAAAGAGAAACTTCTTAGGATTCATTTTTGCAGCCGGCAGTGCAGTCGTGTTTGGCTGGTTCACTGTCATGACTATCATCAACAGCGGTTTTCCTGTAGCCCATTGAAGAAAAAAGCTCGCCATCCGGCGAGCTTTTGTTTTTTTAGGTCATCATGTTTGTTTGAATAATCTTTGTATTTGATGGGTTTTCATATCAATGATTTTCTCAAATTGATATCCATATAAGCAGAAGTTGCCATCAAGCGAACAGCTTAATGGTTCATTTTCCATGTCCTTCATCAATTCTTCTTGTGTGCCTTTTTCCCAATTTAATTTAGTTAAGGTAAACCTTCCCTCATATTGGTCCGCATCTTTTGATTCATTAGGAATGAACGTGATGAATTCCTTGTTTTTTTCAATGAAATCATAGGATGGGATCACCCAATCTGAAAAGCTTTTCAATAGCGGCATGGAAAAAGAGTGGATCGGCTTGTTTGTAGAATCATAAAATGCATATGTACCCCGATCTTTTTTTTCTGTCTCCACTTGAATCGTCATCAGCGCTTTTTTTATCTTTTTAAAGTGAATGACATCGAGCATAACACTGTCCGCTCCATCCTCATTCAGCGCTTTTCTTTCTAGGGGAGCCGTCAAAGCAGGTTCTTCCTTGTCCCAATCCAGAAACATCAATTCATTTTCACTTGCCCATTGAGCAAAGGGCTGCGGAAAGTCCAGAGTTTCCATAGTTTGTTCATCTGGATTCAACACATAACTGCTGTATGTCCAATCTTCATAAAAACTCGAAACAAACAACTGGCCATCTTTAAATGAATTCCACTCATAAGCTAATTCATAGGCTGGGATCGCCACGGAATACAATGGATTTCCCGTTTTATCGAGTATTGTGATTGATGCTTTATCCGAAGATGTGAAGGACGATAACAAAATATGCGTACCAGACGGACTGATCGATACTTCAGAAAACGCAAAAGCCGGCTGATAGAAAACGGAAGTATCATTCGTCTCCAAATTCCATGTCATCAACTGGGATAATTCATTACCATCCCGCTTCACAGAATATAAAATGGTTTTAGAATCCAGCCATCCAAAAATGGCTTCGATTTTTTCCGTTTCTGCAGTCGGGACCTTTAAATTGCTTACTGAAATTTCCATGTTGGATTGGGAATGTTCTTTTTCCGTAACATTTACGGGTTTACTAAGGTCCTTGGAAGGCTCACAAGCCGAGATAAGAAGGATAGTGGAGATAAATAATGGGACGAAACACAACATCTTACAAATGGAAAGCCGCATACAAAGTGCTGCTTTGGATACTTTAATCTCCACACACCTCCCACTTCAAAACTAAATATGTGAGCGAGACATTAGAAAGAGAGTAAGGACTGACCAATCGAATCCTTACTCTCTTTCATTATAAAGTAAAAAAGAGAAAATGTGGCGGATAATGATCTTATATTTTTTTGGAAGTATATTCCTTAGAAGAATGCATCACATATATAGGCCTGCCATCAAAATCTTGACAGAATCTTCATATATGCCAGGCAAATGGGATAGCGGAAGCGGATTGATGCCCTTTCCCAGTTCGATTGTGAATCCGCCCCGTTTAAATTCCTGAATGAACCAATCTTTATACCCGGCATGGCTGTCAACATATTGTACGGACCGATATCCGCTGCGCTCCTCAAACTCCCTCGCAACATTCGCTGCCTGTTCGGGTTCATGGCCCTCATATCCCCAATAGAATTCTTTTCCCTGGGTGTGAAGTGCAAGCACTCTTTCAAAATTCCGTCTTATTGCCAGCTCCTTCATGGCCAATGCTTCTGGTTCTGATAGCGCGGTCTCTCCTGGAAAATCCCTCGGGGCAGGAGCTTTTGGAATCTTTCTGCGCTTTTCAATCTCCCAATTGGCAGGATATTGATTATTCAGGTCTACACCGCGGATATTGGCTTTCCAAGCATAAAAAGCAGGATTTCCATTATTTATTTTTAAAACATCAACCTTCCCCTCTGCCGCCTCCTTCCCCTTTAGGACAAGCTCGACTCCATCCGGATTCACCATTGGAACCATCGAAATGGTCATATCCCGATAGAAGGGCATACAATCCATTTCACATAGTGTACGATCATTCGTTACCGCCAGCAGAAAATCATTCAGCCATTTCATCAAAACTGCCGTAGTGATCCATTCATTAGCATGGAATGAACCGTTATAATGTATGACCTTTTCACCTTGACCGATTCTTACCTCAAGTAGTTCTTTTCCCAACACACTCCTCCCGATCGATTCAACCTTAATAAAGGGGTAATGAAAAGATAGAATATCGAGATCGTCAAGAAGTGATTGATATCCATAAGGCTTGTCGGTGACAATCATGGGATTCATCACCCGGACGGGTACGGAAAAAGGTTTTTGTCCATCTTGATTCAACAATATTATCCCATCGATGGGCATGTGATATTGTAAAGCGATTTCGGCAAAATCAATATCTAACCGGGACTCTTCCTGAACAATGTACCCAGGTATCTGTACTTCCCTGCCATTTGGCAAAACCCCGCCAGTAATGGCGGGATTGGCATCCTCAATCAAAACCCGAGGAACTCGGAACAATTGACTGTAATATGTCAAATCATCCCCGCTTCTGCTCACAACTTTCATTCATCCTCCGCCCCTTTCATTGTTTTATCTTTATGAAGCGAAAAACAGAAAGATGTTCAGGAAGACTCATATGTTTCATAATTGTAGTGCTACTGACTCTACCGAAAAAATAAAAAAACCTGGATTGTGCCAGGTTTCCTTTTTCAACGTTGCTCATAAAATCGGAGCAAATCCCCATAAATGATTTTGTCGGAGTACTCAAGTTCCTGCTTTGCCTTATCCAAATACTTTTCACATGAATCCTTTGCTGTCGCCGCTCCGGTCTTTTTATCATAACAGGTATCCATCGTATAGAGATGATCCTTTGTGATGAAACTGCTATCGCGAAGAACAGTGAATTCCAATTTTTCATCAGAAAAAAGATCTTTGCCGAATTCAATATAATCATCATTTTCAATCCCCAATAAATGAAGGAGAGTAGGCCTTACATCAATTTGGCCGGAAACGGTGGAAATCATTTTCCCCTCCTGCCCAGGGATATGTATGATGAGCGGGACACGCTGAAGTTGGATGGATTCGAAAGGCGTGATTTCCTTCCCAAGGAACTGGCTCATGGCAGAGTTGTGATTTTCCGAAATTCCATAATGGTCACCATATAGTACAATAATGGAATCCTCATATAATCCATCACGTTTCAAATCACCGATAAATTGTTCCAAGGCTTCGTCTGTATAACGTACAGTCGGAAAATACTGATTCAAAGTTTTGGAATTCGAATCATATGGTTCCAATGTCCGGTCTTCTTCATTCAAAGTGAATGGAAAATGATTGGTTAACGTTATGAACTTGGCATAAAAAGGCTCAGGCATCCGCTTCAAGTGAGAGATTGATTGCTTGAAGAACGATTTATCATTCAAACCCCAATTGATGGAATTCCCTTCAGAGACTTTGTATTCATCACTATCATAAAACCGTTGGTACCCTAGAGAAGCGTACATTATGTCACGATTCCAAAAGCTTTTCTTATTGGCATGGAAGGAAGCCGTATTGTAACCTTTTTCCGTTAAGATTTCGGGGGTGGCTTTGTATTCATTTTGGGCATGAGTGAAAAATACGGCACCCCTACCTAAAGGATAGAGGGAATTCTCAATAATGAATTCTGAATCGGATGTTTTCCCCTGGCCAGTTTGGTGATAAAAGTTATTGAAATAATAGCTCTCTTTAATGAATTGGTTCAGAAAAGGAGTGATTTCTTCACCATTGACAGTTTTATTGATGACAAAGCTTTGAGTGGATTCCAATGATACTACCATCACATTTTTGCCTTTTGCCAAACCATAAAGGACATCATTAACCCCTTTTTGATTCGCACGGACATAATTTTCAATTTCCGACAATTCACTACCATCCGCAAGGGCCCGCTGAGCAGATGATTTCGTCTGTAATATTGCATCATACAGGTGATAATGATACGTACCGATATTCTTAACGAGGATTTCGCGGTCAAACGTTCTTGTCAGGAGTTCGGGACGCGCCGCTTCCGCTAAAGCCAAGTTAAAGAATGTCACTCCCAAAGCCATTAACAAAAAGAATTTACGGTCCTGGGGATTGTATCGACATTCATGGAATGTTTTTGGTCTGTATTTCAGCAGAAGCATCAAGACCAGAATATCGGCAAAATACAAAAGGTCACTTGGATTGATCAATTCATGTACACTGCTTCCAAGATCGTTCATATTGCTCGTTTGAAAAAGAACGGGAATGGTTAAAAAGTCATTGAAAAAGCGAAAAAAAACAAGGTTGGCAAAAAGGACGAAGGTGATGAAAAAACTCATGATCAATAAATATGCTGTCCTTCTATTTTCTTTTAAAAAAATATTCACGCCAAGAGTAAGCAAGAGGAAACTGACAGGATTGATGAATAGTATGAACTCCTGGATCCAATTATCAATATCTATCTCAAAACTTGTTTTATAAGCAATATATGTTTTAAGCCAAAGTGAAATCAATACGACCCAAAACAATGAATATCCCTGTTTTTTGAAGACCCCTTTCAATCCCGGTCCCTCCTCATCGAAAAAGCGCTGGAGCCATGATGCAGAGCGCCTCAATCATGGGGCATGGTTCTCGCAGGAACGATTGCCCCCGCCCTCAAAAGGGAAGCATTTTTTGAAGATTCCATCTTTTTTTCTTATAGCCCTGTTTTACACAGGGCAACAAGGAATCACGTATGCAGTTGGCTTTTAATGAGCCAGGCTGCACCTATTACCCCTGCATCATTGCCCAGTGTGGCCAGGCTGATTTTCGTTGATTTACTAACTCGTTTGAATGCATACTTTCCGAAGGCAGAACGGACAGGATCAAGCAAAATGTCTCCCGCTTGCGAAACGCCCCCACCAATGACGATTTTATCTGGATTCATGACATTCCCAACATGTGAAAGTGCCAGCCCCAAGTAATTGGCCACCTTATTTACCACAGCTTTGGACAAAGGATCACCTGCTGCAGCGCATTGGAATAACAGTTTGGAAGTAACCGCATTTCCCTCTTCGACTTTCTGCTGAAGCATTGACTGTTCATCGGCGTTATTCAAGGCCTCTAAAGCCATACGGACGATTCCCGTTGCCGAAGCAACCGTTTCCAAACAACCAGTCTTACCGCAATTGCATGGTGCGCCTCCGTCCGTTACGACCGTTATATGCCCTATTTCTCCAGCAGCCCCACTGGTACCATGGACAATTTGCCCATTATGGATGATTCCGCCGCCTACACCCGTTCCTAAAGTTACACAAACGAGGTCTTTGGCGCCATTACCGGCACCTTTCCACATTTCGCCTAAAGCTGCCATATTCGCATCATTATCGATCACAGCCGGAAGAGATGTCTCCACCTCCAATAAATCTTTTAGAGGATAGTCCTTCCAGCCTAGATTGACGGCTTCATATATGGAACCGTTAACAAATTTAACGGGTCCGGGAGCCCCCATCCCTATCCCCACTATCTTACTCTTCGGTTCATTAAGTTCCACGAGCTTCGCATCAATTGCTTTGGCTATGTTAATCGTGATGAATTTTCCCTTTTCGGAGATGTCCGTGCCGATTTCCCATTTATGAATAATCTCTCCGTATAAATTGATCAGAGCCAGTTTGGTAGTTGTACCGCCTAAATCCACACCCATCAGCCACTTTTCCATCATTCTCACCTTTTTTTATCAATTTTTTTTCTGTTTTTCCCTTTCAAGAGACAATTGCTGCCTAATCAAAAGAATCGCCATTTGATAATCTTTTGTATCCATCATCTGCATACGGTGGATTTCCCTTATTTCGGCTTCCATCAGTTCAAGCTCGGCTAAGCGATCACCAATATAAATAAATGTACCAAATCTTTTCAAGTATTGTTGAAGATCATAATATGTTTTCATAGTAAACCTCTTTACTCTTTTCTATAGGAAAGTATATCGAATCAGCCTCTTTGTAACAAGCGCCCATTTCCCCTTTGATAATTTCCCCCTTCCCCCTCATACATGTCCAATTTTATTCATATGATGAAATATCAAGAATGTGGACTCTTTCGATTTGATTTAACAGCTTAATGTTTTTAATGCATTCATCACGCGTGAAAACGGAGGGGAAAAATGAAAGTACAATTGAAGTATACCGTCTTTTTGGTTTTAACCACCATTTTTGTCATCCTTTATTTATCGAATCATAAACAGACAGAGGAAACCATCATTTTTTTTCCCATCGATTCCTCGCTCCATTTTGAACATGCCTCCACCCATCTGACACCGAAGGGTACCGGGGATTCCACCTATACCATCACTTGGAGGGTGGAGTCTACTTTGGACCAGCCTGCTTACTTACGCCAGGACGTATCGCTTTTATACAAAAATGGAAAATTGGCAGGAGCTTTAAAAAATTGGCGCCAAAATAAACAAGAACTCTCTCAAAAAGCAAAATCTAAAGAATCCGAGAGCGGGCGTTATGAAGCGGTAACGTTTCATTATGCCGAAGTTCATCCGAGTGACACAATTTTCACCAGTGCCCAGCAGCTCAGTAAAGATAAACTCTATACAGTAACGACACCGGCTTTTCAATTTTTCCACCGTCCCCTTTCAGAAGAACAGGTTCAGTGGAAAAAAACGCTGGACGGCTTGACAGATCAAACGGTTCGAAATGGTTTGGAGAAAGCTGGTCAAGCTTTTCAGGTTAATCTGGAACAATACAATATCATCTCTTTAACAGATCTGCCCTCAAAGAAAAATCAATGGCTTGCTGCCTTTCCCCAATTCAAACGGGAGGAAATCGTGGGAAAACTATGGGAAGGTCTTTACAAAAATTATGTGTTGGGAATAAAAAAGGAGGATGGATCCACTGTGACTCCACAAGGTAGCACCACCCCCCTATTGCTTATGGCGAAGAATCAAAGTGAAATACTTGTCTTGTTTACCCTGAAAGACGGTACCCCAATCATGTTGCGTCAAAAGTTGTTATAGTTGCTTTTCAATTTCCGCCAGAAGTTTAGTGTATGACTTATTATCCGGGGCAAGCTCAATGGCCTTATCAGCTTGCTCCTTAGCTTGATCGAATGATTCGAGATTCATGTAGACTAAGGCAAGATTGTAATGGGCTTCATGCAAATCAGGATTACTTTCAATCGCTTTTTCATAATAATCCCTTGCTTTGTATATGTCCTTTTTATCAAAAGATAAATTTCCCAGCATAAAAAGCGATAGCGGTGCTTCAGGATTTGCATCCACATATTTGAATAGCATCTCTTCCGCTTTGTCCTCTTCATCATCATCTATATATTTCTGGGCCATTATGGCCATGGTATTATCATCTATAGCTGCACTTTCCTGATGATTGAAACCAAATTGCAGCAGGGCATAGGTCAGTATTACCGTGCCTATCAGAAAAGCCAGCTGCCGAAAGATATTCTTGGATTTTGGCAGGTGGACCACTCCAGCAGCCAAGAACCCTCCGATCAAACCTCCGATATGTCCTGCATTATCAATTCCCGAAACGGTGAAACCATATATTAAGTTAATGATGATCAACACGATCACCGATGAGCCCATCGAGCGCATGAATAATTTCGGATAGACGATGCCAAAGTACAGAAGTGCCCCAAAGCAGCCAAAAATGGCTCCGCTCGCTCCCGCGGATAGATTCGGGGTCATGATGAAGCTTCCTAAAGTTCCAGCGAAACCAGCGAATATATAGATGATAAGGAACCTGGCATTCCCATAAATCCTTTCAACTTCAGCACCGATTAAATATAATGAAAATGTATTCATCAGTAAATGAATGAACCCAATATGGACGATCATCGGTGTAAAGAACCGCCACCATTCCCCTTGTATGATATAAGGGGAAAATTTCGCACCAAACTCGATCAAAGTTTTGGAATTGGTGCTGCCTCCATTAAACCCCATCAAGATGAATATAGCTATTTGTATCGCCATGAATATATATGTAAAGAATGGCTTATTGGCATTTTGAAATACCTTTTGCTCTGCCTTAGCCTTTTTAACTGACTCCGAGATGGCGGCCTTCTTTACTGCGAGGACCTTTTCCTCATCTATTTCATTTTCTTCACGAATTTGAATTGAAAGTGGCTTTTTCAAAACAAGTTCAAGGTTTTGCAACGAATCATGAATGTTTTCACACGTTAGAAGAAACGTGTTAACATTCGTTTTTTTAAAGGAAGCCACCCGTGAACTAAATTCATGATCATCCACCGGGGCGAATTTACTAACATAGATACTTAATATATTTATGGGCTTCTTGTATAATTTCCTTCTGATCCTTTCCCCATTCTGCAATGTTCGTTCGATATCGCGTTTCAGCCAATTAGCCCAATCCAAATCATGTCGAATGAGTCTTATGACTGGAAACTCCTTATTCTTATCGCTCTCAAGCCAAATCTCCTGATGGTTTTCCGTGACAGTGATCATTCGATAATCATAATGGGCAGTCAACTCCCTTATGGTTTCCCAAAACAAATAATCCTCTTTAAATCCCAATGCCTTCCCCACTTTCCAATGAAACTTAAGCTTTTAAAATTCCTGTTTCTATAATTAAAACTATAGACGAAAACATGTAAAAAGTAAAAAAGGAGACTGTTAAAATCCACTCCCCCCTATCCTTATAAATAAAATAAAAAAGGAACCCCTGATCAGGTTCCTTTTTAAGATGCTGGCATCCTCATTTAGTCTGAGTGAACATGCTTTGCATCATTTTATCCCTGAACATTGGCATATCCAAGGATTTTGTCACTAGAAATCTTCTCAGCATGCCGTTGGACAGCGCAACATTTATCAGGCGATACCGGTTTTGGTAACCTGCATAAACAACTAAACCTACCAAGAAGATTTGAATAATTAATCGAAGCATAACAATCCCTCCTATCAATAGTTTGATACAGGACAGGATTTTTATGAGCTAAAAGTGATAATTAATAATCTTCTTCTTAATGGGCATACGTGCGTATAACCCTGGATGGGGTAATGAGTTTGCCGACCGCTATATCATGTACCTCTATCGGGAGTTCATCCATTAATTGAAGCTCGTATGTAAGGGCCAATGTATCTCCCCGGTAATAGGATAGGAAACGGTCATAATAGCCTCCTCCAAAGCCTAGGCGATACCCTTCCTTGGTAAAAGCAAGACCGGGTACGATCAATGCATCCAAATCCTCTTTGTGAGCCTTGGCTGTATCAGCCACTGGTTCTAGCAATCCGTAATAAACAGACTCCAGCTGATTGAAGGACGAGATTTTTTTGAATTCCATTGTCTTTTTTTCAGGATCACATTTTGGTACAGCCACTTCTTTTCCTTCATTCCATGCTTGTTCGATGATCCGTACCGTTGGAACTTCAGGCGGGATGGAGATGGTGATGCCAATTGTTTCAGCTTTTTTCCATTCCTCCAGTGAAAATAAGTTTTCAGCGATTCTGTTCGATAGTTCCTCATGTTCTTCTTTAGTCAGCTGCATTAAACGGGACCTAACTTCTTGACGGAGCTTATTCTTGTTTTCTCTCATCTCTTCCGACTCCTTTAGTCTACTTCTATCATTATCTCATAATATTTGTCCATTTACGAAAATATGGTGTCGGAAATCGCCGAATCATTCGTGCATTCTGGTGAAAATATTCACTAAAGGAAAGAGAGAAAAGAGGGACTTAAAAAAATGCATAAAAAAACAACAGGAAAAATCCTGTTGCTTACTTTGTTTCACGGTGAGTCGTGCTGCGTTTTTCTCTTGAGCAGTATTTTTTAAGCTCAAGACGGTCTGGATTGTTACGTTTATTTTTTTTAGAAATATAGTTACGGTCTCCACATTCAGTGCAAGCTAATGTAATATTCACGCGCATTGTGTATTTCCCTCCAAACATATTGACATTTTCACATAGGACTTTTCTATAATATCATTATTCAATGCGAATTGCTAGTATGTTTTTCGGGAAATCCAACATTACTTTTTCGTATTCTTAATTGTTTACGTTTTGCATCGTCAGGAGGAGTTGATTATTTATAACTTTCGCTTCTTCTTTCGTATCAGCATGAATGACCCAAGCCACAGCTTCCACACATTCTTTCGGTAAGATTTCCGTTTCTAGCGTAAACACACTGGTAACTTCCCCTTTGGCGAGCGGTGAATAAGCCAGAAGACCTTCTTTCAATGATTTGAAGCATCCCTCTTGATAAAGGCTTCCCTTACCTTGGATGCAATATTGAGAGATGCTTTTTCCTTTCACCAATCCACCCAATAAGGCAATCGATTGAGGGGCTACATGTAAAATCGCCCGTTCATTCGGACTGTAAAAGGCTACTGCCTGCCTTTCGAAAGCGTTTTCATAGTGAAAAAACACTTTAGGGCGCTTAGTCTCGAATGAGGTATTCCTAATCGTGAACTTCGAAAAGGTCACCTTCCCCTGGGTATATGTTTGTGAAAGTGTCCGGATCTCTCCATTAGGATGACTCATCATATCTTCCTCAGGATACCAATCAAAACTCTCATCCATCCATAGTCCAACCTTTAGTCCCTTGCGAAATATATCCTGGTTATCCTGCGGCATATACGCGAATAGCGAATTCATAATAATCATCCCTTCCCCTTTATTTATCCTTATATAACTTATCGTTAGGCGCTGACAGTGAAACAATCCACTATAGAATCTGCACACCATTTTCTTATAGGTCAAACGTTTTTTAACTATTCATAATATTTTGTTTTTTCGATTTATTCTATCTTTATGTTAGCACTGAATTGGCTTATGGACAATAAACACTTTTTGTCGAATTTTATGTATGTTATCTCTCAAAGGTTTTTTTTCCCATTTTGATACCTATTTTTTTTTCTTCAACGACGGTCATAAGGCTTTTCGACAATATTATTTAAAAAACAGACAATAAATGAAGTATAAGGCCCACTTAGAATAGGAATATCTCCATTTTTTTAAAAATATGTGTAAAATATAAGTATATTGTCGAAATTTATCATCTGAGGTGAAAACATGGAAACACTTATCATCCTTCTTTTTTCATTAGCGATCGTCCTTCTCATCATCTCCTTTTTCGGTAAAGATAAAGTTGCCAAATTAGAAGAAGATTTAGAACAGATGACACTAACGTATATGCAGGATATCTATCAATTAAAGATGAAGGTGAAGATTCTTGAAGAGGAATTCGTTATCCAGGACGACATTGTTCCCCCTGTAAAGGATAAATCACCTGTCAATCCCAACGATATCGAACCCATTCATGAAATTCTAAAAAGCCAGGTTCTGTCTTTATATAGTCAAGGTCTTTCTTTGGACCAGATCGCTAGACAATCCTCGTTGACGAAGCAACAAACCATATCAGTGATCGAGCAGCAAAGAGTGCGGGGTGAATGAAAATGAACAAAGCAAAACTGCAAGGTCTTTCCGCCGGTATCATTTTTACCACAACAATCTTTGCCGGCTTTTATTATGGCACCGGATTATCCGCAGGCACTCCCACTACTGCTGAGGAAGCTAAGGAATTGCTCGTGAAGAAGGGATTCGTAGTTACACTTCCTATGGAGGAAGCTACAAAGACCGTCCAACCAAAGGATCCGGATAAGGATTCAATGGAGAAAGAGGCTTCGAAAAAAGAGCCTTCCATCGTCTCCTATACAATTAAAGTGAAAACGAATATGACCACAACCGAAATTGCCGATAGCCTTTACAAAGAAAAAATCATCGATGATGCTGCTGAATTCGAAGCTTACATGAATGACCGGGATTTCTCAAAAAAAATACAAATCGGCGAGTTTGTTGTTACTAATAATATGTCATATAGACAATTGTCCAATACTTTGACCCATTAATGAATAAGAGAGACTTTTAAATGGACGATGTCCGAGAAAAAGCCTCTCTTTTCCTAAGTTTAGGATGGTTCATTCATTCCTGCTGATATATCTGCCTCTTACCAGGAAGTAAATATTCTCTGCGATATTCGTTGTATGGTCCGCTGTCCTTTCCAAATATCGGGCAATTAAGGAAAGCTGTGTAACCTGCTGCAGGTTTTTTTCATCTGAAAGACGAAGGAGACTTCGAATCATATCTCCATAAAAGCGATCAACCTCATCATCCATTTCAATGATTTCCCTTGAAAGGACAACATCTTCCTTCTCGAATGCTTCTATTGAAAGTTGAATCATCTTTAATGTAATATCATGCATCTGCTTTAAAGGGGTTAAAGGCAAAATGAATGGCTGGTCACCGATCCGGATGGATGCCTTAGCGATATTCACACCAAAGTCCGCCATCCTTTCAATATCCGAGGCGATTTTTATGGCAGCAATGATGCGCCTTAAATCAATCGCAACCGGCTGCTGCTTAGCAATCAGTAAAATCGCAAAGTCATTGATTTCCTCTTCCAGTAAATCAGCTATTGTATCATCATCGATAACTTCAAGAGCATCATCTACATTATTGTTTTCTAGTGCGGCATATGATTTCGATATGGCACCTGAAGCTAAATTAGCCAATTTCACGATTTTCTCCTGTAGCTCTTTCAATTGAAGCTCGAAATTTTCACGAACGATCATTATCGCATCTCCCTTTCTCTTTAACCGAAGCGCCCGGTAATGTAATCTTCTGTTCTTTTATCATTCGGATTAGAGAAGATGGTGTTTGTATCAGAATATTCGATGACTTCCCCATTTAAGAAGAAGGCCGTTCTATCAGAAATACGTGCAGCCTGCTGCATGTTATGGGTAACGATGATGATGCTGAAATCCTTTTTCAGTTCTTGGACCAATTCTTCTATTTTCAAAGTGGATATCGGATCAAGGGCAGAAGTCGGTTCATCCATTAAAATGACATCCGGTTCGATTGCCAAACATCTGGCAATACAAAGGCGCTGTTGCTGTCCACCTGAAAGTCCATATGCATTTTCATGCAGACGGTCTTTCACTTCATCCCAAATGGCTGCCCCTTTTAAACTCTTTTCAACGATCTCATCAAGAATTTTTTTATTTTTAATTCCATGGATCTTTGGTCCGTATACAACATTTTCATAAATTGATTTAGGGAAGGGATTAGGCTTTTGGAATACCATCCCCACCTGTGTCCTTAAATCTTCCACCTTATAGGACTGATCGAGGATATTTTTATTCCTATATTTAATCTGTCCTGTCGTTTTCACATCCGGGACTAGTTCTATCATACGGTTCAATGTTTTGATGTATGTGGATTTCCCACATCCTGAAGGCCCGATGATGGCGGTCACTTCATTTTGATGCATATCCAGATTAATATTTTTCAAAGCATGGTTTTCTCCATACCATAAATTGAGATTGGATGTTTCATACACCTTTTCCATCAAGGCAGCTGATCCGGCATTTTCGATCCCGATTGCCGGTGACTCTTTTTCTCTCGTTAAGGTCATATTCACGCTTCCTTCCTCCTATCAGTATCTTTTCTGGAATTTATTTCGAATTATAACCGCTATTGAATTCATGATTATTAACAGGATGAGTAGTACGATGATTCCCGCGGCAGCAACCTGCTGGAATTCCTCCTGCGGACGAGATGTCCAATTATAGATTTGCATTGGCAGCACTGTAAATGTATCCATGACCGATTGTGGCAGAAAGGCGATGAACATTGGTATGCCAACCACCACCAATGGCGCCGTTTCACCGATTGCCCGTGACAAAGCAAGTATTCCTCCAGTTAAAATGCCAGGTATCGCAGCCGGAAGGACCACTTTCAATATGGTTTGCCACTTTGTTGCACCCATTCCGAATGAAGCTTCTCTTAAATCACGAGGTACGGCACGTATGGCCTCTTGGGCAGCTACTATGATGACCGGGAGAACGAGCAGGCTCATGGTCAAGCCTGCTGCCAATATGGACCGGTCCAAGGCTAGAGCACGAACGAAAACCGTTAAGCCCAGCAGTCCAAATACAATTGAGGGGACACCTGCCAGATTGGAAATATTCACTTTGATAAAAGTGGTGATCCAATTCTTCTTGGCATATTCCTCTAAATAAATGGCCGTTCCAACACCAAGCAGCAGGGAAACTGGAGCCACGACTATCATCAACCATATTGAACCGATCAGTGCTGCTTTTATACCAGCCTCTTCAGGTTTCCTGGAAGCGAAATTCTGAAGGAAATCCCCATTCAGACTGCCAATTCCTTGAGTGAATATCCGATAAAATAAGATGGCCAATACGAGGAGGCCAACCAATGTTGCCAAGAAGAATAATCCTTTAAAAATCGTGTTAACAGCCAGCCTAGCTGGCATTTTTTTTGCAACATGACTTTTGTTTATCAGTTTCATGTCTTAATATTCCTCCCTGAACTTGCGAGAGATGAACTGCGCCAGTAAATTCATGACAAGCGTAAAGACGAACAGTGTCATTCCAACCGCATATATGCTGTAGTAAATCGTTGTCCCGTATCCTGCATCCCCTGAACTGACCTGAACGATATAAGCGGTCATCGTTTGAATCGATGAAGTGACATCCATGCTCATATTCGGAGTCGAGCCGCCGGCAACACTCACAATCATGGTTTCCCCGATCGCTCTTGATAAAGCAAGGACGATGGATGCCACAATTCCTGAAATGGCTGCTGGCAATACCACTTTAATTGTCGTTTCAAGTTTCGTTGCTCCTAAAGCATACGCACCTTCACGAATCGACTTAGGTACCGATACAAGGGCATCTTCCGACAATGAGGCTATCATCGGCATGATCATGATACCTACAACGATCCCGGGACTCAAGGCATTGAACATGTCAAGGGAAGGAAATAAATCGCGCAAAACCGGTGTTACGAAAGTTAAGGCAAAAAAACCGTAAACGATAGTAGGAATCCCAGCTAAAACTTCTAAAATCGGCTTAATGATTCTCCGTGTTTTCTCTGATGCATATTCACTCAAGAAAATGGCTGTTGCAAGCCCAACTGGAACTGCAACCACCGCTGCTATGATTGTTATCTTCAATGTTCCCACGATAAGGGGCATAATCCCATAGGAAGGTGTAGATGCAAATGGCAGCCATTTAGCTTCTGTAAAAAATTCGACGATCGATACTTTGTCAAAAAAGATAAATGTTTCAAATATAAGCGTCAAGATGATCCCGATTGTAGTAAAAACGGAAATTGCCGCCGTAAGGAACAAAAGCTTAGGTATTACTTTTTCCATATTTATTTTTTTCTTACTTTTCTTTTCCAGGATCATTTGCTGTACAGAATAGGTTTCTGTTTTTCTAAGTTCCAACTTGCATCCTCCATTTCAGACACGCAATATTTGGATTTACAAGCTGTTACCCCCGCCTTAATCGAATCAAGGCGGGATTTCAGTAGCCTGTAATATCGTTTATTTTTCCAGTTCTTTTAATTTATCAAGATCTTTCTGGTATTCTTCTTCCGGCAGGCTGATATAACCCACTTCTTCAGCAAGCTCTCCTGCATTTTCAATGACGAATTGAGTATAATCTGCGACTTGTTCCTTTTCAGCTACAGACTTATTAGCTACATATGTGAAAAGTGGACGTGATAATGGTGCATACTCCCCACTTTTGATCGTTTCATGTGTTGGCTCAACAGCGCCTTTGCCATTATCGATGGAAATGATCTTTAACTTATCCTTATTTTCTGCATAGTAGGCATAACCGAAGAATCCAATCGCATTTTTATCACCTTCAACACCTTGTACAAGGACATTATCATCTTCTGAAAGCGTAGCATTTTCCACCATCGGTTTTTCTTCAAGGATTACTTCATTGAAATAATCATATGTGCCTGAATCTGTTCCCGGAGAGTAGAATTTAATTTCTTCCTTCGGCCATTCAGGGCGTATATCAGACCATTTCTTCACCTTTCCATTATCCACCCACAGTTTTTGAAGCTCTTCGACTGTTAGTGAATCGATGAATTCATTATCTTTATTGGCGACGATTGAAATCCCGTCAAATGCCAGTTTCAATTCTGTATATTTAACTCCCTTTTCATCAAGTAAGGCACTTTCCTCTTCTTTGACCGGACGGGATGCATTGGCCAGGTCGGTATCACCAGCGATGAATTTCTTGAATCCCCCACCTGTTCCTGACGATCCTACTGAAACCTTCACATCAGGCTGTGTACCCATATATTCTTCGGCAACTGCCTCCATGATTGGAAAGACCGTTGAAGAACCATCCGTAATAACTTCTCCCTGCAGTTGGCTAGATCCTTTTCCTTCACCGCTGCTTGTCTTAGTGTCATCGGATCCACAACCTGCCGCTACTGCAATTACTCCACCCATCATTACAGTCATTGCCATACCTTTGAAACGTCTCATTTGTAAATCCCCCTAAGAATTTTTTTATGATTATTTTGTCCTACTCTCATATCATACTTTCAGACTGTAAATTCCGTTTAAAGCATTTGTAAATATTCAGTAAATAATTGTGTTTTATTTGTAAAGACGAAAAAACTGCACTGATCTCGTTCTCAAAACACAAAAAAAACACGTTTTCGGTTTTACCCAAAAACGTGTTTTAACCTTTTATTCATTTTCTTGGCTTTTCCTAACTTCAGCCTGATCCTTTTGAACGTCTTTACCATTCTCCACTTTCAAATCAGTCGAGGTTTCTGTATTTTCCTTATCCTTTTTAGCCCGTTCTTTTTTCAGTTCGAAATAAGTATCCATAATTTCTTCACCTATCTCTTTACTCATGCTGTGGCCTGTATGTCCTTGGTATGCCCACGGTACAACGACCGCAAAAGCGACCTCCGGATTTTTGGCTGGGGCATAGCCAACAAGCGTGATGTTCATCGTTTCTTGGGGCTCGCTATAATCCAACCGGTTCGGGCCGTCATAGAATGCTTCCGCCGTTCCGGTTTTAGCTGCAACTGTATACGATTTATTCCCAAAATACTTATAAGCCGTTCCGCCTTGTTCCATCGCCACTTTATCGAAACCGCTCTGAACACGTTCAATCCACTCTTCCTTCATATCAAGACGATTAAGGACAGTCGGTGAAACGTCTTCGGCAACAGGTCCCAATTCCTCATTATTATCAACTGGATCGCGGATTTCCTTGACCATATGTGGCTTCATGCGGTTACCGCCATTCGCAATGGTTGAAACATATTGCACGAGCTGCATCGGTGTGTACGTATCATACTGTCCGATAGCAAGGTCAAGCAGCTTACCTGGAGATGTTTCGGAGCCTTTGAACCCGCTCATTTCATTCGGGAGATCAATCCCCGTGCGGACACCCAAGCCAAACTGGGCAAATGAATTCCGCATGGTCGAAAAGGCGCTTGAACTAATATTCAATGGCTCATTCGGCACATAATGCGCACCTGCAATATTAATTGCCGTTCTGAACATATAAACGTTCGAAGAAACCTTCAATGCTGTCAAATCATTTATGTTTCCGAAGTTACTATACGAACCTTTGGCCGGTGTACCTTTGATTTTCAACTTCGTATCATAAAAGTACGTACCCGGCTGGATCGCACCTTGCTGATAACCGGTTAGAACGGTAGCACCTTTAACCGCAGAACCCATCGTATAGGAAGTCGTGATATTTCCTAATGCGAAGTCCTCAATCGAGGATTTCCCCGTTTTTGGGTCCTTCTCATATTTCTTGCCAGCCATCGTTAATACTTCCCCTGTATCGGGATCCATCATGACGACAAAGGCCCTGTCCAAGAATTTCGTGTTACCCATTCTTTTCTTGGCGATCAATTGCTTTTCAATGATTTCCTCTGTTGCAAGCTGTAAATCCATATCAACGGTCAATATTAGATCTTTTCCTCGCGAACCTTCGGTAACCACTTCGGAATCGACGACATTTCCTGATTTATCGGTCACATTCCTTACTTTCGCTTTCTGACCTTGGAGGATATCTTCATATTGCGCCTCAATATAACTCTTACCTACACGGTCATTCCGGCTGTAATCACGTGCAAGGTAGTAGTTCAGGCTTTCACTGGGCAACCCTTCTTCAGATGAAGAAACTTTACCCAATACAGATTTAAGTGTTTTATTATATGTATAAAAACGATCCCAATCTGTAGATATATCGACCCCTGGGAGAGAATCAAGGTTTTCACTCACCTTGGCGAATTCTTCTTTTGTTACTTTCTTGTTTTTCACAATTTGCGGGGTAAGGGCATATCCGCTTGCAAATTCCCTGTAGATGGCAAGGACTTCCAGATCTTTTTCCGAAAGCTTTGTTTCTTCATCAGTAATCCGTTCAATCTGAAGCTTATACAAATCACTTTCTTCCATCTCGCCCTCTTCCACTTTTTTCCGTTCTTTATCCGTTATCTTTTTCTCGGCCAGCTTTGGATTTTTTAAAATCCAAAAATCCTTTTTATCGCGCTCAGTCACTTTGTCTGTTTCCTTTTCGATCAACTTCGCGAGTTTCTCGGCCGTTTCCACCATTTCGGTTTGTTTCGTACCTTGCTTTCGTGTATATGTAATTGCATCCAGTGGTTGGTTATCGACCATCAATTTTAAATTCCGGTCATACATTTTCCCACGGGGCACCGAATTATTCACGGTCACTTCCTCTGTTCTTTCAATCTCACGCCGGTAATCATCACCATAAACAATCTGTACAACACCCAAGCGTAAAATTAAAGCGGAAAACAAAACAAACACTAAAAAGAAAAGAATATTCAATCTGAAAGGCACATGCGTCTTTTTCTTTTTCTTTTTATTCACACTAAGCCACACATCCTTTTTACATAGTCATAATAGGTCCTATACTATTCTATAGAACATTTATATTTTTTTCTACCTTAGTGTTCTAGAAATATTAAACAACTAACGAACTTTACATAAAAAGTGACTTACGGCTCATAAATCTTAAAACCGTAAGTCATGTATATTGAAAAGAGGCCGCTAAGGCCTCTTTTCAATCTTGGTCAATGATATCGATTTTCCGTACAAACCAATATATCACGGTATGCCCTGCACCGGCGATTAACAGATAAATCGGCAGTAATTGCTTTAGGTCGAATAACATGACGGAAATTATGAATCCTGATATGGATACAATCCTTCCAATATGAACGAACAGTTCCCTGACAACGATATATTCAATCCTCATTTCCGCTGCTTTCCAAGCGCGGCCTATAATGTCATAAGTCAATGATATATAAGGGACCAAAAGAATTGGATAAGCGGTAGCGACAATTGCCCCATAAATGAGAAGCTTCCCGAATGTGATATCAAATGCAATCAATAAGACCCCTGCATACAACAGGATTCCTCCAATAAGAATTGCTTTTTTTCGCATCGGCTGTTTTATATACCGTGAAGCTAAAAAATACGCAACGAATGATATGGCCGAATTTAACAGTCCATAGCTCCCTAATGCAAGTTCACTTTCCGTCTGAATGAAAACGATAATCGAAATGATGAACATGAATGTGCCCTCCCGTATCCCTTGAAAAAAGTGAGCACGAGTAATCAAGAGCCAATTCCGATTATTTTTCCGTTCCTGCAATATCCGAAGGAAACAGTATCTGCCATGCGCTGGACGTCTTTTTAACGAAAAGCTAAGAAACACCGCAACGGAAAACAAAAGTAAAGACAATCCGAATACAATGGAATAACCCGTGAATTTTTCTAGCCTCGAAATGATGAACCCTGAAAGAATCGGACCGACCATTCCCCCAAATGATGATAGAATCCCTAAAAAACCATTGAAGAAATCTCTTGTTTCCGGTTCAGTTATCTCAAAAGTCAATACATTATAGGCAAGCCAATAAAACCCATAACCAATTCCTAACAGTCCGCCAAGCAACCAAAGGAATTCTGTAGCCCGTGTGCCGACCAATAGGACTGATAAATAAAATAGGGCCAAAAAAATAACACCCAGACGCAAAACAATGATTCGATCAACCTTTTTCGCCAGCCTGCCAGCAAAGACAAAAGTCAGCGGTTGAAATAGCACCACGGTTAGATTATACACGGCAATATCAACAATTTGACCGGATTGTTTCCACAAGTACACATTAACGAATGTATTGGATAAAGCAATACTTAGGCTGTACAGTCCGCCAATAAACAAAAGGAGGTGCAGATCCTTCTTCCCTCCCGCTTCACCCAACCATCTCTCTAAAATACCCATTGTTTTAACTCTCCTTTAAATTCCACTCTAGTGTTTGAAAAAACAAAAGAATTTATGTAAAAAAAGGTAAAGAAAACTCTTCGATTGGCGAAGACAGAGAAGTAGTTGCCCTTACACTGTTTTCCTTTTGAACTTGAACAATAAGAACAGTGTAAAGAAAACTCTTCGATTGGCGAGCTAGGATAGCAAAGACGAAGGGGATGTTCATGAATTTGGAGTGATTACTCGTGAATTCGGGGCTTTTCCTCGTGAGTTTTGAGCGTTTACTCGTGATTTTGAAGATTTTACTCGTGAATTTCGAGATTTCACTCAGGAATTGGAGTGTTTACCCGTGATTTTGTACGTTACTCGTGAATTCGGGGCTTTTACTCGTAAATTGCGGGCGTTTACTCGTGATTTTTGAGTGTTTACTCGTGATTTTGAAGATTTTACTCGTGAATTTGTGCGTTTCTCTTAAATTCGCAGCGTTTACTCCTGCATTTCTTTCACTCTTTTGGCGAAACAGCAATACGAGTTGCCTTTATATTATTTTCCTTTAATGTTCCCGTTCGGATAAAAGAAACGAAAAAAAAGACAGGATTCCTTTTCACATAAGGAATCCTGTCTTTTTTAATTACAAATTATTTTGCAGCACTGTAACGTTTTGCAACTTCATCCCAGTTTACAACATTCCAGAAAGAATTGATGTATTCAGGACGGCGGTTTTGGTAGTTTAAGTAGTAAGCATGTTCCCAAACGTCCAATCCAAGAAGCGGTGTTTTACCTTCTGATAATGGATTGTCTTGGTTCGGTGTACTAGTTACTTCCAACTCGCCATTGTTGACTGCAAGCCAAGCCCAGCCAGATCCAAAACGAGTAGTAGCCGCTTTAGCGAACTCTTCTTTAAAGCTGTCAAAGCTTCCGAATTTTGAAGTGATAGCATCCGCTAATTCACCAGTTGGTTGTCCGCCACCGTTTGGTGAAAGGATTTCCCAGAATAAAGTGTGGTTAGCATGTCCGCCACCATTGTTGCGTACAGCTGTACGAACAGCTTCAGGTACTGCATCAAGGTTAGCGACGATTTCTTCAACGCTTTTGCTTAGAAGTTCTTGGTTGCCTTCTAGCGCATTGTTCAGGTTTGTCACATATGTGTTGTGATGTTTAGTGTGGTGAATGTTCATTGTTTCTTTGTCGATGTGCGGTTCTAATGCATCATATGCATACGGTAATTGTGGAAGTTCAAAAGCCATAATAAAATTCCTCCCTATGTAAGCTGTTTTTTTGAGGGCTTCAGTTCTCGAAAGATACCTAAAGCTCGCTAGCAATAGAGTATCAAATTTTTGTAACCGTTTCAAACCTTATGCCTCAAATTTTCATTTTTCGATTATATTTCCTATGAGAAAACCACGAATATAAAATATCCAATCATCAGAAGTTGAATGATGCCTTTTGTGATTACGCTGCTTATAAAGCCTACAACGGAACCAAGGCCGATTTTTGAAGCAGTAACCGGGTCTTTTTTATGTACAATTATCTCAGCCAGGAATGCCCCGATGAAAGGACCTATTAGTATTCCGACGAACGGAATCACGAATGGCCCGACCAGAAGCCCTATCGTACTTCCCCAAATCCCCGCTTTCGTGCCGCCATACTTTTTGACCCCGACCATATTCGCAATATAATCAGCTGCGAATAAAAGGATGACGAATAAAATTTGGACCGTCCAGAAAAACCAGCCAAATGGTTCAAAAGAATAAAATAGTCCATATAACAATATTCCGCCGAAAATGAACAAAACACTTGGGATGATTGGAAAAATCAGACCGACAAATCCCATTATGAACATGAGGGTAATTATTATCCAAAATAGTGTATCCATAACTAAACGCCCCTTTCTAAATCATTTATGATTTGACTTTATCTCTCCATAATTACCTCATTACTGATGATTGAAACCAATGAAGCGGAATACAGGTTGTTTTATTTTTCCGATATAGTTAAAATTGGTTAGGAATCTTATATAGTTAGGTGCTGAAAACATTGAACATATTCAAACAACTTTGGGTAAGCTTATATTCTCCTAAAGATATCGCTTCCTTTCAAAACCAAGGTATCGGGAAAACGATTTTATTCGTTTTCTTTATAAGTCTCATCGCCTTTCTCCCTTCAGCTTTTTATTTCGGTACAATGGTAGCTGACGGGATAGATGCCATGCATGAAACAGTATCCGAAGACTTACCGCCATTTGAAATCAAAAATGGCATGTTGACGACTGAAAAAGATGAGCCATTTAGCCTGAATAAAAACGGATATCAAATTTTTGTAGATGGCACGGGAACCTTGACCCCGGAAGATGTAGCTGCAAAAGCTGATGAGGCTGTTGCGCTTTTAAAGTCTGATCTGGTTTTCGTATCCGGAGGCAACGTGCAATCCTCTCCATATTCAGTTCTGGAGGGAGATAATCAGGAAATATCCACTTGGCTTGATTCAGTGGAATCTGTGCTGCCGATCATCCTTCCATTGCTTCTACTTATATTATACCTGTTTACTACTAGCGGAATCTTCATTAAAGTGACAATCCTTGCCGCTTTCGGTCTTTTTTTCAAAAATGCTCTTGGCCGTCCTCTTTCCTATAGGCATCTTTGGAGAATCGCTGCATACAGCATAACGCTTGCCACCGTATTCTTCACCATCATGGATGCTTTTCAAGCAATTGTACCATTCGCTTCCATCATTAGTTGGTTTGTGACATTGATGATGTTATATTTATCCATTAAAGAAACATCAGCCAATAAGATCGGAAAATGAATTAAAAAGATCCGAACTCATACTGTAGGCAAACTTGATTCTCATCCGGTTTGCCTACAGTCTTTATGCGTTTGTAAAATTCGAACGTTGATTGGAACGTAGGACACTGACTTTCTGCTGGCGGTTCTCTTTGCTCCTGAGGGTTCTATCAACTTGTTAAATTTAGATAGAACCCATTAGCCTCCAAACCAAGATCCGACGCACCTGGTCCGGATCTTTTTGCTCGTGTATAAAATCAATTAATCCGTGCCTTTCCCTCATATGACTACAGTAATCATTTTTTATATCTACTTAATTCGACAAAATACTCACCAAGTTATTCCTATACTTATGGTTGAAATAGTATTAAAGAGGTGATAGACGTGAAGGAGAGTCATATTGATGTACAGTGGTTGTTACTCATAATGGAGGCAAAAAAGATCGGCCTGACCCTAAAGGAAATTCGCTCCTTTCTTAGTACACATTCAAATATTAAGGATGTTCCTTAACCAAAATAGAAAATATGATTGGTCAATCCCACATTCCATTAAAAAAAACGCCCATTTTTAGGCATATTTTTTGTTCTCTCCAAGTATGATGAATTAAAGACAAGCTTGGGAGGATGGAAAATTGAAACGGCTACTGCTTTTTATCTCATTCTGTTTCACTTTATTCATTATTTATTTTGATTTGACTACGGGTACCCTGCCGGCTTCCCATCCACCGGCCTCTACAGGCGAACCGGCCGTGCCGGCCAGCCAGCCAGCATCCGCACCATCTGCCGCTTATAAAGAAATCACCATGAAACCCGGGGATACCTTACTCTCCATTGTTGAAACGGAAAAAGACGGATCCAATCAGCCAATCGAAACGATCATCGCTGACTTTCAAAGTTTGAATGAAGGATTGAAACCCGAAAATATGCAGATTGGCAAAACATATAAGATACCCGTTTATAAATAACTGTCAAAAGGGGTCTGAGCCTTCACAAGAACCATTAAAGTGGATTTCCAAGCACCAGGTATATCCTGAAATAGGAAATATCTCATATTGAAAAAAGATTATGAGTCCTATTTCCTTGTCAAGCGGTATGTACATTGATACAATATTTCAGAGAAGCAAATTAAAAATCAAAACTGATTTTTTCCTAAAGGAGAGAATTCCACTTGAGTGAAATCATACATCGCACCAAGACGCGGCCAATTAAAGTCGGAAACTTAACGATTGGCGGCAATAATGAAGTTATCGTACAAAGCATGACAACGACAAAAACACATGATGTTGAAGCAACGGTTGCAGAAATCCTTCGTCTTGAAGAAGCCGGATGTCAAATCGTACGTGTCGCCTGTCCGGATGAAAGGGCAGCTGATGCAATCTCTGAGATAAAAAAACGGATAAACATCCCTCTAGTAGTCGATATTCATTTCGATTACAAACTTGCTCTGAAGGCCATTGAAGGCGGAGCGGATAAAATCAGGATAAATCCTGGTAACATCGGACGCCGTGAAAAGGTTGAAGCAGTCGTGAAAGCTGCAAAGGCTAAAGGAATCCCAATCCGAATCGGGGTAAATGCTGGTTCTCTCGAGAAGAAAATCATCGAGAAATATGGCTTCCCGACTGCTGATGGAATGGTGGAAAGTGCTTTACACCATATCAAGATCCTGGAAGACCTCGATTTTCATGACATTATCGTTTCCATGAAAGCTTCCGATGTCAATTTAGCCATCGAAGCATATGAAAAAGCTTCAAAAGCATTCGATTATCCTTTACATCTTGGAATTACGGAATCAGGAACACTGTTCTCCGGGACCGTAAAAAGCGCTGCCGGACTAGGTGCCATCCTAAGTCAAGGAATCGGGAGCACGATGCGTGTTTCCTTAAGTGCCGACCCTGTCGAAGAGGTGAAGGTGGCAAGGGAGCTTCTAAAAGTATTTGGCCTTGCGTCTAACATGGCCACTTTAATTTCCTGCCCTACTTGCGGCCGAATCGAGATTGATTTGATTTCCATCGCCAATGAAGTTGAAGAGTACATCCAGACGATTAAAGCACCAATCAAGGTATCAGTGCTTGGTTGTGCGGTAAACGGCCCTGGAGAAGCCCGTGAGGCTGATATCGGCATTGCCGGGGCCCGAGGTGAAGGTTTACTGTTTAGAAAAGGTCAAATCGTACGTAAAGTGCCTGAAGAGACGATGGTCGAGGAACTGAAAAAGGAAATTGACAAAATCGCTGAAGAGTACTATGAAAAACAAAGAGCCGAAGCTGCAGCTACACTAAATAAATAAACCAAAAAAATCCCGAATTTTCATGATCGGGATTTTTTTGTTTTATTTGAAAAACCCTTTGATGCATAATGACATCAAAGGGTTTAATGATGCTAAAAGAACGGCAGGATGAATATAGCAACGATGATAGAGACTGCACCTATGCCGATGGCCCAGGTACCCAGGTTCGATCCACGGCTTCTGGCCACTATTCCTACAATGATACCTACAATCCCTAAAATGAAAGGCATCATGAATAACGATAAAATGGAGATGATCAATGATATGACACCAATCGCTTTTCCTCTTGATGCCACATCCCCCGAACCATTATCCTCTGCAGGTTCATCTTTTCTATATGACCCGATTCGCTGAGGTGGTGTTGAAATTTCGGCAGACGTTTCTTCCTGATACCGGTTATCCATATTCGTTATGGACCCACGACTCTCATATCGCCTGTCATCTTCAGGTGCATCTTCATTATAATACCGTTCATGATGCTGATCATCCACAACGGTTGGTTCACTGCCCTCTTTCGCCAATTGCATTTCATCGTCGATACTGGAGTATTGATCTTTTTCCATTCGCGCATCCCTCACTTTCGTTTGTGAAGCATTTATAGTGTATGTAAAAATTACAGGAACCATCGTGAAAATGGTTTCATGTCTTGGAAATAAATATGGGTTTTTCCCAAAGCTCTGAGGGGATATGTTACACTATTACAAGTATTGAAAATGAGGAGAGATTCATCATGAAAAAACGTTTTGGCATCGATATAGACGGGACTGTCACAAGACCTGATTCCATGGTCCCCTTTTTAAATAAAGCTTTTCAGCTGAATTTAGCTTATGAAGACATTACCGAATATGACTTATTCCCTTTCGTGAATGTTCCAAAAGAGGATTTCACTAAATGGTTCATTGAGACCGAGCCACTCATCTATTCCGAATCATTATTGGCTGAGGGTGCGAAAGATGTATTGGAAAAATGGACAGAACAAGCCAACCTTTACTTCATCAGTGCCCGGAGCACCCGTCTATTGGATGTAACGAAGGATTGGTTCTCGACTAATCAAGTCCTATATGATCATATAGAACTTGTAGGTTCACATGACAAGATTGCTGCAGCCAAAAAATTCGAAGTCGAACTCTTTTTAGAGGACAAGCACGATAACGCAGTGGCGATTTCAGAAGAGTGTAAAATACCCGTAATTTTATTTAATACCCCCTACAACCAAGATCCCGTGCCTGAAAGGGTGATTCGGGTCAACAATTGGCAAGAAGCCTCAGCCTGGGTAAATAATTGGATGTCAGGGAAAGTGGCGAGTATAAAATGAGACAAGAAAAAACCATTGACTGGAGGTCAATGGTTTTTATACTTCCAAAGATACGCTACATGCGGGACAGCGTCCGTAAATTTCAAATTTATGCCCCGAAACATCGTAGTCCTTCAAGCTTTCCTGAAGTTCCTGCATCGGGCACAGTTCGATTTCTTTCGTTTTTCCACAATTCAAACAGATGAAATGGTGATGGTGGGAAGAATGACCGCATGTAAAACGAAAACGCTTTTCCCCTTCCAACTCGGTCGCTTCAAAAATGCCAAGTTCGACAAATAAGGAAAGGTTCCTGTAAATCGTATCGAAGCTTAATCCTGGATAATCCTGCTTCATATTCTCCAATACATCTTTGGCCGTTAAATATTTATCACTGGAAGAGAAAAGCTGAAGCATTTCTTCCCTCTTTCCTGTATGCTTAAAACCATTATCCTTTAAAAGTTGCATGGCAGTAGTTACGTTCAAAATACATCACCCCATCTATCGATTTTTCCACTTATCAAACAAAATTGACAAGATGAGAATTAGTACAGCTATTATTACAATGGTCCCACCAGGAGCGAGGTCAAGGTTGTATGATAAGAATAATCCGCCAATGACAGAAACTTCACCGAATAATACCGAATAACCGATCATCTGCTTAAAGCCCTTCGCAAAGCGGAGGCTAGCTGCTACCGGGAGCGTCATGAGTGAAGAAACAAGTAATATGCCAATGATTTTCATGGAAGCCGCAATGACCAATGCGACCATGACAATGAAAATAAAATGTATCGCTTTATACGGTATTCCAGATGCTTTGGCATGCTCTTCGTCAAAAGATAACAGAAATAATTCTTTATACAATAAGGTAAGCATCAAGGCTACGACTAACCCCACTGCCAAAATGACATACAGGTCCGCCCGGCTGACGGCGCTGACACTGCCGAATAAATAACCATA
The DNA here is from genome assembly GCF_050269675.1 of Peribacillus sp. NPDC076916. NCBI lineage: Bacteria > Bacillati > Bacillota > Bacilli > Caryophanales > Bacillaceae > Peribacillus > Peribacillus sp. NPDC076916. The sequence continues at coordinate 100,221 of NZ_JBNNIU010000002.1, read as the reverse complement.
TAAATCGGTATTGAAACCATCTGCAATGGATATGAAAATGACACTAAGACCCATGCCTCCGGACATGATGATCGGGATTGCAAGCTCTTGGTAATGCTTGTACACCCCTCTTAATTTTTCAATGAATAATGAACCACCTACAGAAAACGCCATTCCAATATAAAGTGGATTCAATCCTGCTAAAGATAAAAAGCTCTTCTGCAGCAATAAACTAAACGCTATACCAGCAAGCGCTACATGACTGAGCGCATCGGAAATCATCGACATCCGCCTTACCACGACAAAAACGCCCACTAATGGCGCAATCGCTCCGATGATGATTCCGGTCAAGAATGCGTTCTGCAAAAATTCAAATTGCAATATCCCCGATATCATTGGGCTATCCTCCAAAACATATTAATGATCATGATTTAAAAATTGGACCCCATGTCCATAAATGGACGAAAGCTCACCTTCATCCAATTCCTTATATTCACGGGCATCCCCATGAAAATGAAGCTTTTTATTCAAGCAGGCGACATGCGTGACTTTATCGGTCACAGTACCAACATCATGTGTTACTAAAATCAGGGTTATTCCTAATTTTTTATTCAACATCTCAAGCATTTCGTAAAATTGATGGACGTTTTTTGAATCAACGCCAACCGTAGGTTCATCCAATATCATCAATTCCGGTTCGCTGACCAGTGAACGGGCAATGAATACCCTTTGCTGTTGGCCTCCGGACAATTCCCCGATATTACGGTTCTGATAATCAAGCATATCCACGGATTCCAGAGCCTTCTTCACCTTTTGCTTATCCTCTTTGCCTGCAAACTTAAACAAGCCAATTTTTTTGGTCAAACCGCTCTGAACCACTTCAAAAACAGTGGCAGGGAATCCTGAGTTGAAGGAATTCGCCTTTTGGGAAACGAACCCGACCTTTTGCCAATCTTTAAAGCGTCGTATGTCTTCCCCGAATATTTGAATTTTCCCCTTTTGGAGCTTAAACAGACCAAGCAACAACTTCAAAAGCGTTGACTTACCGGATCCATTCGGCCCAACGATAGCTAAGAAGGCCCCTCTGGGAATTTCAAGTGAAACATGTTCCAGCACTAGATCTTTTGTATATTTGTAAGATATATCTTCAAATTTAACTATGGGGTTTACTACATTGTCCAAAGAGATCACCTATTTTTTAAGAATCATTACGATTAACAATCGTTAGTATAAATCAAAGAAGTCCAGTTGTAAAGAATCCGGTCTTCTTAACATGTGCCGATACACCCCAAATCACAAAAAAATGTCACCTGAACCAATTTACCGTAACCAAAACGAAGTTTCATGTTCACATCCGTCTACCTCCTTCATATGTTTTAACAAAGGAGGAGATCGTTTGAAATTATTTGAAATGATGGTCAATCATAAAATCAACAATATACGCCCCGGTGAACTGCTTTCCCTTGCTAAACAGCATAAGGTTGCACTCACTCAAAAACAGGCACAGGATATCACTGCACTTCTAGCCGGTAAAAATATTAACATTTTTGATATACGTCAAAGACAGAACGTACTTGGTCAAATTACAAAAGTTGCCGGTGCAAGCACAGCCAGGGAGATAGAAGCCCTCTTCAACAACCTTACTTCCACTTTTTAAAGATCTTAAGCCTGTTGCTATTTGAGCATACTTAATCCCAATGCAAAATGAAAGGACGATTCATCTTCATTTCAATGAATCGTCCTTTTCTATAATGATTATTGTTGGAACCTGATCTTTTCCAATAAATCTTCTTCAAATTGATTATTCTTGAACATATCAATTTCGAATTTATAAGGTGCCCTTTTGTCTTTTTTGTCTTCCCCTACATAAGGTGTTTCCAGGATTTTCGGAACAGTGCTTAATTGAGGATGGTGCACAATATCATTCAACGCCTTAAAGCCGATATGACCAAATCCAATGTTTTCATGGCGGTCCTTACGGGTGCCGCGTTCATTTTTGCTATCGTTTATATGAAGGACCTTGATACGGTCAACACCGACCAATTTATCGAATTCATTCAGTACGCCATCAAAATCCTCGATGATGTTATAACCTGCATCATGAGTATGGCAAGTATCGAAGCATACCGATAATTTTTCATTATGGGTTACACCATCAATGATCATCGCCAGCTCCTCGAAAGACCTGCCACATTCAGAACCTTTACCCGCCATCGTTTCAAGGGCAATCTGAACTTTATCGTCGGCAGTCAGCACTTCATTCAAACCTTGAATGATTCTCTTGATCCCCAGTTCACTGCCTGCACCAACATGAGCACCTGGATGAAGTACGATTTGCCTTGCGCCAATCGCTTCGGTCCGGTCGATTTCGCTGCGTAAAAAGTTGACTCCAAGCTCATATGTGGCTGGATTCGTGGTATTTCCTATATTAATGATATATGGAGCATGGACTACGATATCGCTGATTCCATTCTCCTCCATATGCAGTCTTCCGGCTTCGATATTTAAATCCTCGATTTTTTTACGTCTTGTGTTTTGAGGGGCCCCTGTATAGATCATGAATGTGTTGGAGCCATACGAAGCCGCTTCTTGACTCGCAGCAAGAAGCATACCTTTCCCGCTCATTGAAACATGCGATCCAATCTTCAGCATCTGAATTCTCCCCTATTTCTTTCTCTGTATACGACGTTCGCGTTTTTTAAAGTTTTCCACATCTCGTTGAATTTTCTTCTTGTATCCTGGCTTGACTTTAGTTGGCTTCTTGACGTGCCTGCTCGCTTTAACATCAATATCAGATTTTTGTTTTTTACGGTTTTTTCGTTTATTACGTTCGTCGATATCAACCCAATCACCGTTTTGGATATCGGCATCACGGAACTGAATGCCCATTTTTTCAAGGCGGTTCAATGAATCTTCATCGGAAGTATCGTATATGGAAGTGGCAATTCCTGAATATCCTGCACGAGCGGTCCTACCCGTCCTATGGATATAAAAGTCCAAGTCTGAAGGCAATTCATAGTTAATGATATGACTTACACCTTCAATATCGATTCCACGTGATGCCAGATCTGTCGCAACAATGAATTGATACTCCAAATCATTGATTTGCTTCATCATTTTTTTACGCTCACGAGGCGTTAAATCCCCATGAATACGGCCGACATTCAATCCTTTTTCGCTCAAGGAATTAGCCACATGATCCGCCATTTTCTTTGTGTTCGTGAAAACAATCGCCAAATATGGATTATAACGAACGATGATATCATGAAGTAACTGCTCTTTGTTACGGTGGCGAAGCGGTATAAGAACATGTTCAATTTTCGAAGCTGTCGCCTGCTTGGGATTCACTTGAACATACTTTGGATTCTCCATATATTTATTCAAAAACGGCTTCAATTTTTCTGGAATGGTTGCCGAAAAGACAAGCATTTGAATTTTTTCAGCCATACGTGAAGCAAATAAATCGACATCTTCAATGAATCCCATGTCTAGCATAAGGTCCGCCTCATCGACTACAAGCATTTTAGCTGTATACACCTGTAATGCCTGAGCTTCAACCAAGTCCTTGATCCGGCCCGGCGTACCAATTACCAATTGTGGCTGTGTCTTCAATTTATCTATCATTCGCTGTTTATCAGTGCCACCGATGAAACAACGGACTTGAATCTGCTCATCCTCAGGGAAATGGTCAGCAATTTTCAAAGCTTCTTTGTAGATTTGGTTCGCTAACTCACGGGTTGGTGCGGAAATAATCGCTTGAACCTCATTTTTACCAGCATCAAGCCTGTTCATGATCGGCAGCAAATAGGAATGTGTCTTTCCTGTACCTGTTTGCGACTGGCCAATTAAGCTACTTCCCTTTAAAAGCGACGGAAGCACGCGCTCTTGAATTTCCGTCGGCTTATCGAACCCTAAAGTACGAACCGCATCTAGAATGTAGCTTTTCAAATTAAATCGTTCAAATTGATTTTGTTTCATCAAAAAACTCCTTTATCCTGTCAGTCATTAGACATGTCCTGTTATTATAATAAATTTTACACAAAAAGCGCAAGCGCCTGGGTTGCTCGTGAAGAAAATAGGGATTGCCCCATAAGGCGCTTTTTGCCTTGTGAGGGCAATCTTCTTTTTCACAACGAGCTAGGCGCTGAAGCTGGATTACACAAAAAGCGCAAGCGCCTGGGTTGCTCGTGAAGAAAATAGGGATTGCCCCATAATGGTCAGGCCATCTATTTTTTTCCCTGTGACCCATTTACTTAAATCACAAAAGCGCATGCGCTGAGGTTAGTTCTCTTAAAATGGACTCTTGCAAACGAAAAGCCCCTGTCCTGGTCATAGCGTATCCCCCGCAGACATGGAGCTAAAAAGACTACCGTTACCATCTTACCTTCTTTCCGGTTACTTCACAACTGCCCAGTCACTCTTTCCTCAAACCTTTTTTGCCGAATTGCATAATTTATATAGAAGAGTACATCGCATATAAAAACTGAGGAGGTGAAACCTATGTTCCCAAATAAAAATCGTCAACCCGGACCCGGTTTTCAGCCACCCAATGGCGGAAGGATGCAGCAGCAACCTGCTCCTTTCAGACAGCCACGGCAAATTCCCCATCCTTATCAGCAGATGCAGCGGCCAATGGTCCAAAACAGACAGCAGATGCCACAGGGACCCCAAGGTTTCCGAGGCCCTTTCTCCCAACCGCAGCGGCAGGAAATGCCGCCAGCAAAGAAAGAGGGGCTATTGTCAAAAATACTCGGTAAGTCGAAACAAAAAGGAGCTTCCCCCAATTTGTTTGCGCCAGCCGCTTCCACTAACAAAAGTTCTTCAAGAAGCAGCGGAGGCGGTATTTTAGAAACATTAAAAAACCCCGATTCGCTTAATAATATGCTTTCCAACACGCAAAAAGTGTTGCAGGCCGCGGAACAATTCACGCCCATGGTGGAACAATACGGGCCAGTGATTAAAAATCTGCCTTCCATGTGGAAAGTTTTCAGGAGCATATCATCAGCCGATGAGACCAAGGATGCGGGAGCTACCGTGGCAAGCGAGCCAAAGGTTGAGGAACAAAAAAGCATTGAGGTAAAAACGGATTCGAAGAAAAAAGATAAAGCTAAAGAAGCTAGCCCCATCGCCCAAGTTCGTACCGAAACGAAAAGGGAAAGATCATCCGGACCCAAGCTTTATATATAATGTCTGAAAAAATTTTTCCAATAACTGATTTTATGTAAATATGATGTTTTGTAATATCATCTATGGTCTTATATAATAGAAAGGTATAAAAAGTGGGAGTTTCTTGCCTTGAAGGAGGACACATAGATGAAAGTGATTAAAATTTCCCCGCGCGGCTATTGTTATGGCGTTGTCGATGCCATGGTCATCGCCCGAAATGCGGCTTTAGATAAAACCTTGCCACGTCCCATTTACATTTTAGGAATGATCGTGCATAACAAACATGTGACGGATGCGTTCGAAGATGAAGGCATCATCACGTTGGACGGAAGCAACCGCAACGATATCATCGAACAGGTGGACAGCGGAACAGTCATCTTTACTGCTCACGGCGTTTCACCTGAGATTAGGAAGATCGCTGAGAAAAAAGGGCTCGTGACACTTGATGCAACATGTCCCGATGTTACGGCAACACATGACTTAATTCGGGAAAAACAAGCGGAAGGCTATCAAATCATTTATATAGGCAAAAAAGGCCATCCGGAACCAGAAGGTGCTGTCGGTGTTGCCCCTGATGTCGTTCACCTGGTTCAAAAGGATGAAGACGTGGAAGCCTTGAATTTGAATAGTGATAAGATCATCGTCACCAATCAAACAACGATGAGCCAATGGGATGTTTTGGATATCATGGATAAGGTCAAGGAAAAGTTCCCGCATGCCGAAGTCCATAAGGAAATTTGTTTAGCGACACAGGTTCGCCAAGAAGCGGTTGCCGAGCAAGCTGGCGAAGCTGATGTATTAATCGTTGTCGGAGATCCCAAGAGTAATAATTCAAACCGTCTTGCACAAGTATCCCAAGAGATTGCCGGCACGAGAGCTTATCGAATCGCCGACATTTCCGAGCTGAACCTTGAATGGCTAAAGGATGCAGAAACGGTTGCCGTCACTTCGGGGGCTTCTACACCAACTCCGATCACGAAGGAAGTCATCACATTTCTAGAGCAATATGAAGCAAATGATGAATCGACTTGGAATACCGAAAAGAAAACGCCATTGCATAAGATTTTACCAAAGATTAAAGTGAAGAAATGATTGCACAAAACAAAGGCAGCCACTAAGGGCTGCCTTTTTCGTGTTATTTAAATGAAGCGGAAAGGGTCTGTATTCAGCCGGGATGGAATGAATTCAACATCGTAGTTCTTTTCGCGGCACATTTTTTCAAGGATTCGTGCAACACCTTTTTTCATCACCTTTTCAACATTGTGGCCCGGATCCACAATATTCAATCCAATCATCATCGCGTCATGGGCTGTATGGTAATACATATCACCTGTAACGTAAACATCAGCCCCCTTGAATTTCGCTGTCGTAAAGTATTTATTGCCGTCTCCGCCCAAAACGGCCACTTTTTTTATCGGACTTTGCAAATCTCCAACGACACGCACCTTTTCAACATCGAGAGTCCGCTTCACATGTTCAGAAAATTGTTCGAGTGTCATCTCTTCAGCAAGTACACCAATCTTTCCTAAGCCAAGAGACTCACCTTTGTTCTCCAGTTTATAAATATCGTGAGCAACTTCTTCATATGGATGGGCTTTAATCATCGCAGCTAGCACTTTCTTCTCGATATTTTCCGGGAATATCGTTTCAATCCTCATTTCAGCTACCTCTTCAAGCTTACCTTTAGAGCCAATTACCGGTTCACTGCCTTCACCTGGCAAGAAGCGTCCGGTCCCTTCCCCGGAAAACGAACAATTGCTGTAGTTCCCGATCGCTCCGGCCCCTGCCTTACCTAAGGCTTCCCTCACCTTCTGTTCGTCAGTCTTTGGAACATATACGACCAATTTCTTTAGAGCTGTCTCGTAAGACGGAATCAAAACCTCTGTATCCTGCAATTGTAGCGCTTCGGCAAGTAAATCATTCACTCCGCCCTTAGCAACATCCAAATTGGTATGTGCAGCATAAACAGCGATATCATGTTTGATCAGCTTTTCGATGATTCGGCCTCCAGCTGCGTTTGTATCGATCCGTTTCAATGGTCGGTAAATAAGCGGATGGTGGGCGATGATCAATTCCACTCCGTGTTCTATCGCTTCGTCTACAACCTCTTCCAGCACATCAAGGGCAATCAGCACTTTAGTAACCGGCTTATTGAGCTGCCCGACATGCAGCCCGATTGGATCTCCCTCCATTGCATAATGCTTTGGGGAGAATTGTTCAAACGTTTCAATGATTTCGTGGCCATTCACTGTCTTCACCCTTTAAGCACCTCCTCAATTACTGAAATCTGAGATCTTAATTCATTGCGCTTCGTTTCCAGTCCGCTTCTTCCGCTTTCATCCAATTGTTCGATGATTCTTTCCAAATGTTTTTTCTCAAGCTGCCATTTTTTTATGAAAATGTCACTGAATTGCTCTCTTAAATATGGACCGAAAGTGAGGCCTGCTTGCTTGTTCACCCCATAAGGGCGGAGCGGTTCTCCTTTTTTGGCAATTAAGATCTCGTAGATTTTCCCATCTTCTTCAAGGATTTCCTCTCCACTAAGTTCCCAGCCGTTTTCGATTAGCCAGCTGCGAACATTCGCTGCACCTACATTAGGCTGAAGGATAAGTCTTTCTGCCTTGCCGAGTTTTCTTTTTCCGCTTTCCAATATACTTGATATTAACGTCCCACCCATTCCTGCAATCGTAATGCATGTCGCTTCATCAGGATTCAATACTTCAAGCCCGTCTCCTTTACGGACTTCTATCTTGTCCCCAAGCCCCGTCATTGCCACTTGCTTGCGTGCTGACTGATAGGGACCTTCTACAACCTCACCTGCTATAGCGCTGTCACACAAGCCGTTAGTCACCGCATAGCACGGTAAGTAAGCATGGTCTGAACCTATATCTGCTAGAATGCTTCCTTTTGGTATATGTATGGCTACACGTTCTAATCTCATCGATAGTTTTTCATGATTCATATTTATCAACTCTCTTAATTCAAATAATGTCTTACTATAATAAGTTTCCCATTCGATTATACCAAGTTCAATCGAAAAATTACAGATAGGAGAAATGGGGCCCTTTCTATCAGTTGGCAAAAGAAATCTTCCATCTGGAATCTCCCTTTTCCGAAAAATGAAAAACTGACTCAAAGAGCTCGCTTTCCAACGATTTCTTGAGTCAGTTTCATGACTTATTTCAGTCCATGAATATATTCGGCCATGGCGTCAATATTCTGTTCTTCGACTAGACCTGACGGCATTGCACCTCGTCCATTAGTGATCACTTCTTTAACCTCGTCCACCGACAGACGATCGCCTACTCCTTTTAGAGCAGGCCCTACACCGCCTTGATAGGCGTCACCATGACAAGAGATACAGTTTTGCTTATAAATGTCCTCAGGTGATGCTGAGGCATTTTCTGTTTCTTCTGTCTTTTCGCCGCCCTCTTTTTCCTTAGCAAGATCTTTGGCATCACCCAAACCTTTAAACGAAAGTAAAAACATAAGTCCAATACCAAAAACCATGATAATAATAAAAGGCATTACTGGATTGCGATTCATAGTATTTCCTCCCCTATGTAGAACCTAAACTTACCATAATTAATATTATATACAAACAACTATATATTATTTTACTTGAAAAGAGTTTCAAGTAAAAGCCCAAAAATAGAAGATATTATATAATTTCTTAAAATTGTCAAAAACTTATGTATATTTCCAAACATTTTACTTTTTCTTACATATGCTCATAATACCCTAAATTCATCATTTAAAACCGCTGGTTATATTAATAAAAAGTAAAGAATGACAAGTGCTCCCAGGCCTCCCGCTATGGAAAAATGGAGCAGCTTCAGTTTTTTGCCAATTAGTATCCAGAGTCCGCAATTAATGAACAAGAAAATATAAAGGATACCTACTTTGCCGGGTGCCATGAATTCCGCAAAACTGATGGTTAGTAAAAGCAATGATAGCACCATTCCCATCAACGACATTTGAAAAATGATTTTCCTGCCGATAAAGCGTCGGACCGCCAGCCAAAAGACAAGTATTGAAATTGTTGTCATAAGCATTTGCATTCTTATGGGTATTTCAGTAAAATAATTCAAAAATACAATAAATGCAAAAAGGACCCCAATCAACATCCCTGAAAAGATACCGTTTTTTTTGCTCTCGGTTTTAATCGATTTAGATGGCGGCTGTTCGCCTTGACAGTATAATGCAAGCAGGTAATTACAATATTGTTCTGGAAGCATACGGCTTTCCTTCCAGGAGTTTATTTCTTGAATGATGATTTTCTTTCTCATCTCATCCATGGATCTCACTTCCTCTTCACTTTTTAACGGCTTAGCTTTTTAGTTATGCAAATTGTTTCCGATTCCATTATACGGAAAAACGGATAAGTATTGTTCTTTCAAGGATATTTTTACATTAAAATTCAAAAAAAAGAGCCGCTCCCGAACGCTAGGCATTCAAAGAGGGCTCTGTAAAGGACATATAAATTCTATTCCAGGAAATCTTTCAAGCGTTTGCTGCGGCTTGGATGTCTCAGTTTACGTAGCGCCTTCGCTTCGATTTGACGGATACGCTCGCGGGTTACCCCAAACACTTTACCCACCTCTTCAAGAGTACGGGTGCGGCCATCATCAAGTCCAAAGCGGAGTCTCAAGACGTTCTCTTCACGGTCTGTAAGAGTATCCAATACGTCTTCAAGCTGTTCTTTCAAAAGTTCATATGCTGCATGTTCCGATGGGGAAGTCGCATCCTGATCTTCAATGAAATCACCTAAATGTGAATCGTCCTCTTCACCTATTGGCGTTTCCAATGAAACAGGCTCCTGAGCTATTTTCAAGATTTCACGAACTTTTTCAGGTGTTAAGTCCATATCCTCCGCAATTTCTTCCGGAGAAGGTTCACGTCCTAAATCCTGAAGAAGCTGTCTTTGGACACGGATCAATTTATTGATGGTTTCCACCATATGCACCGGTATCCGGATCGTTCTTGCTTGGTCGGCAATGGCACGGGTTATCGCTTGGCGAATCCACCATGTTGCATACGTACTGAACTTGAATCCCTTGCGGTAATCAAATTTTTCCACTGCTTTGATAAGGCCCATATTACCTTCCTGAATCAAATCAAGGAAAAGCATTCCGCGTCCGACATAGCGCTTGGCGATACTGACAACAAGACGAAGGTTAGCTTCTGCCAAACGGCGTTTCGCTTCTTCATCTCCATCTTCAATTCTCGTCGCCAGAGATATTTCCTCTTCTGCCGATAAAAGGTCGACCCGACCAATTTCCTTTAAATACATGCGTACTGGGTCATTAATTTTAACGCCAGGAGGAACACTTAAATCATTTAAGTCAAACTCTTCTTCTTTTGCAAGTTTCTTCTCATCAGGATCGTCTTCATCTTCGTCTTCCTCACCATCAGTGAGTATTTCGACGCCGTTTTCTGCTAACACCTCATAGAACTCATCCATTTGATCGGAATCCAACTCAAAACCGCCAATCATTTCAGCAATTTTTTCTAAAGTCAAAGAGCCCCGTTTTTTACCTAGCTCTAGTAATTTTTCTTTCACCTGTTCAAGGCTAAATTCATTATCAACTTGTTTGGAACGTGCTGGTTTTTCAGCCATTAGTTCCCCTCCTTCCAGGACTTACACCTAAACGACTACAACATTTTACGCAATTTAATGATTTCCATGGCAATTTGTGCAGCAGTGACATAATCACTTCGTCTAACTGCATCTTTTTCTTCAACTTGTTTTTCTTTTATCTTTAACAACTTTTCATATTTCAACACTTGATTTATACAATCGGTCAGTTCTTTATCGGTAACTTCCTCATTCACTGACATCATTTCTATTTCAGAAACGATCCTTCTCAAGTTTGGATCCGGTAAATAAGTAAGGAAAAAGCTTGTATCCGGTTCGTGTCCATCTTCATAGAACGCATATAAATAGGTGATGATTGCCTGATGTTCATCTACATGAAAGACCGTTTGACCAAGCAACTGCTGAATTTTGAATGTCATATCCCTGCTTTTTAGCATATGGGCAATCAACTTCATTTCAGCATTATGGTGAGCAGGCTTTAACTTATGCTCATATTGCAGGGCCATCTTCTTTGGAGCTGCTGGCTGCGGCAGTGTCCCCTTCTTGCGTTCCGTAAAGAACACCTGACGCTGCTGCTGTTCCAGCGCATCCAATGAAAGGGAAAATTCAGAGGATAGCTGCCGGAGATAATGATCCCTCTCCACTGCATTGGGCAATCGCGAAATTTCTTTAAGGACTTCTTCGATATATTGAATTCGATCTCCTTCATTATTTACATTTTTCCCTCGACGCAAATAATGCATTTTGAATGCCATGTAGGTTAAACTGGCCCCTATTACTTCAGAAACAAAGCTTTTTTCACCGAATTCCTTTATGTAGTCATCGGGGTCCAAGTTATCAGGCATGAGAGCGACTTTCACGGAAAACTCATGGTCCTGTAACATATTAACTGCACGATTGGCAGCGTTCAATCCCGCAGAGTCCGAATCGTAGCAAATAAGTATCTGGTCAGTATTTCTTTTTAAAAGCTGGATATGCTGGTCCGTCAGGGCAGTGCCCATTGTAGCGACCGCATTCTCCACACCTGCGCCAACTGCTGAAATGCAATCGGCAAAGCCCTCAAAAATGACAGCTTGTTCTTTCTTTCGTATGTGTGGTCTTGCATGGTGGAAATTATATAAAGTTTTACTTTTATTAAAGATTGGCGTTTCAGGACTATTCAAATATTTGGGCTCATCGTCCCCCATCGCTCTTCCTGAAAACGCAATCGTATTTCCTTGATGATCCATAATTGGAAACATGACTCTATTTCTGAAACGGTCAAAATATGACTCGTCTTTTTCCCTGTAAATAATAAGCCCTGCCTGCTCCATGTATTCCGCTGGAAACCCGCGTTTTAAAAGGAATTTGGACACGAAGTCCCATGAATCCAAAGAGTAGCCAATTTGGAACTTTTCTATCGTTTCTTCAGTAAACCCGCGTTTAAGTAAATATTCGAGAGCATCCTGCCCCTCTTTCGTATTAACGAGGAGATGATGATAAAACTTCCTCAGCAGGTCATGGGCTTCAATCATTTGCTGAGAGCCTGCCGGCATGTTAGATCGCTTGGAATCCTTATTGATTTCAACATCCAAAGGAACATTTCCTTTTTCAGCTAAAACTTTTGCAGATTCCACAAAGCTGTAGCCTTCTATATCCATCAAGAAGGTAAAAATATTCCCGCCTGCCCCGCAACCAAAACAGTGAAAAATTTGTTTTTCCGTTGAAACGGAAAACGAGGGCGAGTTTTCACCATGAAAAGGACATAGGCCAAAGTAATTGCGCCCCTGCTTCTTCAGCTGGACATACTCCCCAATTAAATCAACAATGTCAACAGCTTCACGAATTTGATTAATTTTCTCATCTTCTATACGGCCATTTATCATTTTTCCACCTTGCAATATTGGTGATAGTTTTTAATTCGATACTGTTTCCTAATTCCCTGCAAAGTTCGACAATGTTTTCATAAGTTTATTTGTAAAACATGCACGATCTTCCTTTGTGAATGCTTTCGGCCCCTTCGTATGCTTACCCTGCCTGCGGAGTTTCGCCGACTGATAACGCATATCCAAGAGCATGAAAATATTCTCGTCAGTGTATTCTTTTCCCCTTGGCGAAAGGACATAAACGTTTTTAGGAAGCAGGGTCCCAGCCAAACCAATATCTGCTGTAACGACAATATCACCCTTTTTTACTGAGTTTACTATATAAAGATCTGCCGCTTCTTTGTCTGCATCGACATAAACCCATTTACCTTCAGGGTTATTCATCATATTTTTATATGATGCAACAAAACAGACTTCAACATCGTGCAAATTTGCACAATGAAGGATTTCGTCTTTCACCGGGCATGCATCGGCATCGACGTGTATCGTAGGTTTATTATTCATACCTTCTAATTCTACATCTTTCTGCATAATCCTTTTTCTCCCCTAAAATTTATGAAGATATGGTGAATTTTCAGCATTGATTCAGAGGATTCCCTCTAAAAAGAGCACAAATCATTCTTCAAAGAATACCTGCTTATTTAAGTGAAAGCACCTCTTTTGCCTTGAAAAAGACCAGCCCTTCCGGAATTATACGGAACATGTCGAATTATTTTTACAATAAAAACCTTGACATCTCATTAACCTTTAGTTTATTCCTTATTAATTAAGTCTAAACCTTAAGATTACTTTTTTCTCACAATTTTTTATTATAGTCTATTTGATTAGAAGATGCCAACATTTAAATCCTGAATGTTTTTTCATGCAAATCAGCGGATTTGCACTTGGAAACCAAGAGGGATTTTATGTAATTATTTTGAACTTATTCTTGTTATTCCCTTTTTCGACCTTGGCATTAAAATGTGAGCTGACACATAGAGTGTCTAGCTCACATTTTAATTTGCCTTAATTATAAGGATCAACGGTTTTTATTTTGAAGGATATTGATTATCAAATTGGCTGTTTCTTCGACAGCCTTATTGGTTACATCAATGATAGGACAGTTCAACCTTGATATGATTGTATCAAAGTATGTCAATTCTTCTTTTATTCGCTCCACATTTGCGTAAATGGCATGATCATTGAGCCCAAGTGACTTTAATCGTTCTTTACGAATATGGTTCAGCTTTTCCGGGCTGATCTTCAAACCGATGCATTTTTCAGGAGGTACCAGGAACAGCTCTTCTGGAGGTTCCACTTCAGGCACTAAAGGTACGTTCGCCACTTTATAGCGCTTGTGGGCTAAATACTGTGATAATGGTGTTTTGGAAGTGCGCGAAACACCCACAAGGACGATATCTGCACGTAAAATGCCCCGTGGGTCACGTCCATCATCATATTTTACAGCAAATTCAATGGCTTCCACACGCTTGAAATAGTCATCATCCAGCTTTCTCACCAGACCAGGCTCATTAAGCGGCCCTTTTGGCGCCCTTTCCTGAAGGATGTCCATGAGCGGCCCTAAAATGTCATAAGCAGACAGGTTTTCTTTCTCGACCTGTGCTTTCATATACGCTCTAATGGCTGGCTTGACAAGAGTATAAGCAATGATCGCCCCATCCAACTTAGCCAGTGATATCACTTCATCCACGTTTTGTTCATCTTCAATATACGGAATTCTCTTTATGGAAAAAGCAGATCCCGAGAACTGGCTTGCAGCGGCTTTTGTAACCAATTCCGCTGTTTCCCCTACTGAATCCGATACAACATATATAATAGAACCGTTCATATTCTCCGTCATTCCTTTTGCAAGCCCCCTAATAGCCTTCATCAGCCAAAGCTACGAATGCTTTCGTAATATTGGTTTTTGTAATCCTTCCAATTACTTCATAGCCTTTTTCTGTGTCTTTGACGACCGGTAATGAGTCGATTTGTTTATCAATCAATTTTTTGGCAACATCAATCAACAAGTCTTCTTTTGAACACATGGTAATATTGGGCATCCTAGTCATGATGATGTTGACTGGAATGGAGTTAAGCTCTTGTTTCCCAATACTCGCACGCAACAAGTCTTTCCTTGATAAGACACCAACAAGCAATGCATGCTTATCGACGACGAACATTGTTCCGACATCTTCTAAAAACATCATGACTATTGCATCATATACGGAAATGCCCTCGTCAACAACGACAGGTATCGATTGGTAGTCTCGTACATAAAGATGGTTGAGGCTATCTGTCAAAAGCTGTGTCCCTGACCTGCCTGTATAGAAATACCCCACCCGGGGCCTGGCATCAAGAAAACCTGCCATCGTTAAAATCGCTAGATCTGGACGAAGTGTCGCCCTGGTAAGGTTCAATCTATCCGCAATATGCTCTCCAGTAATCGGTCCGTTTTCTTTTACGATTTGTAAAATATGTTCCTGACGCTTATTCAATTGGATTATAATCACCACCCCACTGCTTTCGCAGAGTAAAGTAACAAAAGTTGTTCATTTAATAATTATATACTAAATTATTTAATTAGGGCATTTTTGTCCTATTTATTGACCATTTATCTTTTGAAGAAATCGGAAGCTCTTATTAAGGGTTTCCGATTTCCATACATCCTTTCGATCATGTAAGGATGATTTTATTCATGGCAGCAAAACCTGCAACTAAATCACTGATTTCCTTCATTAAGGATAAACGGTTATTACGGATTGCTTCATCCTCTGCCATGACCATTGTATTCTCGAAATATGACTCTATTTCCTTTTGCAGCGAAACAAGCTGTTCAAACCGCTCATTCTCATCTTTGGATTCCAAATAACGCTTTGCCACTTTTTGATATTTTACGTATAACGCATTCTCTTGATCATTCTCAAAGGCACTAGGGTCGACAGTTACCTTTTTGTCACATTTCACGGCAATGTTCATGACCCGACTCAAAGCTTCCAAACTTTCTTTAAAGCCAGCTTCGTCTTTTTTCGCATTCAAGACATGTGCACGTTCCACGATGGAATGGATATAGCCGATCTCATTGAACAGAACTGCATCAATCAAATCATAACGGATTTGCTGTTCTTGAAGCAGGTGTTTGACACGGGCTTTAAAGAATGTGAACATATCCGCTTTAACTTCTTCAAGATCACGTTTTAGGATGCCTTTTGATTCCAGTCCTTTAAGGCCTAAAACAATAAGCTCCTCTAAAGAAATATCCCATTTTTTCTCAGCTAGGATTTGGACGACTCCGCTCGCCTGCCTTCTTAATGCGTAAGGATCCTGGGAACCTGTCGGAATGACACCAATGGCGAAGAATGAAGACAAAGTATCAATTTTTTCAGCTAAACTCACAACCGCACCAATGACTGAAGGCGGTACAATGTCATCCGCATGTCTTGGCATATAATGTTCATTGATAGCCACGGCCACTTCTTTGGCTTCCCCTTTTAGGAGTGCATATTTTTCACCCATATACCCTTGCAATTCAGGGAATTCATAAACCATATGACTCACTAAATCGAACTTGGCAATTGCCGCTGTACGAAGCGCCATTTCTTTTTCGGCCTTTAAATTCAAAGCATCCGCAAGGGCACCGGTCACTGCAGTTACCCGGGCAGTTTTCTCGGCCAATGTACCAATTTCTTCATGATAAACGATGCTGTCAAGTTTTTTCAAAGCATCCGAAATCTCTTTTTTCTGATCTTCTTGATAGAAGAATGCTGCATCCGATAAGCGGGCACGCAATACTTTTTCATTCCCTTTAGAGACCTTATCCAAATGACGGTCATCGCCGTTACGCACGGTTACAAAGTAAGCAAGCAGTTTCCCGTCCTTATCTTTAACAGGGAAATAACGTTGGTGTTCCTTCATTGATGTGATAAGTACCTCAGCAGGAAGCTCTAGGAATTCTTCTTCAAAATGTCCAAATAACACCGTTGGATACTCTACCAAATTATTGACTTCTTCAAGCAGATCTTCATCGACCGGGATGATCCAGCCTTTCTCCTGCTCAAGCTCTTTAATCTGATCCAATATAACTTGTCGGCGTTTATCTGGATCCGCCATTATAAATTGTTCTTTTAGCGTATCTTCATACCGTTCCGGCTGCTCGATGATTGCGCTATTGCCCAAGAAACGGTGTCCTTTTGTTTCACGGCCCGTTTCCACGTCAGCAATGCTAAATGGAACTATGTCATTGCCGAATAAGGCAATCAGCCATTTAATCGGACGGACGAAGCGGAGCTCCTGATTGGCCCAGCGCATATTTTTCGGGAACGTCATGCCGCTGATGATTTCCTGAAGCTCAGATAAAAGCTGAGCAGTCTGCTGTCCTTTTATGAATTTATTCACATGGGCATATTCCACACCCTTGAGTTCTTTAAAATAAATGTCCTCTGGAGTCATGCCTTGACCCCTGACGAATCCCAATGCGGCTTTAGACCAGTTGCCTTCACTGTCCAAAGCGATTTTCTTAGCCGGACCTTTTGCTTCTTCTTCGATATCCTTTTGGGATTCTTCCACATCTTTCACCAATACAGCTAAACGTCTTGGTGTGGAAAAAGCTTCAACCGTTCCGAATTCAATCGCTTTTTCCGTTAGCCATTGCTGTACTTTATCTGACAATTGTTTCATTGATGCTGTCACAAAACGGGCAGGCAGCTCTTCCAATCCAATCTCCAATAACAAATCACGCTTGCTCATTTGTATTCTCCCCTTTCACTTTCAGGATCGGGAAGCCTAATTTTTCCCGCTCTTCATAGAAGGTTTTGGCAACCTTACGCGCTAAGTTACGGCAACGGGCAATATAACCCGTTCTTTCCGTCACCGAGATGGCACCTTTGGCATCCAAAAGGTTAAATGTATGTGAACATTTCAAGACATAATCATATGCAGGATGTACAAGTCCTTCTTCCATTTGGCGATGCGCTTCCTTTTCATACATCGTGAAAAGCTGGAATAGCATATCAAGGTCGGAGGTTTCGAACGTATATTTCGAATGTTCGTATTCCGGCTGACCAAATATATCCCGAACTGTGAATCCATCTGTCCATTCTAGGTCAAATACATTTTCCTTATCTTGAATGTAAGAGGCGAGACGTTCGATTCCGTATGTAATTTCCACTGAAACCGGCTTACACTCAAGGCCGCCCACTTGTTGGAAATATGTAAATTGAGTGATTTCCATTCCATCAAGCCATACTTCCCAACCTAGACCAGCACAACCTAGTGATGGATTTTCCCAGTTGTCCTCCACAAAGCGAATATCATGCTCAAGCGGATTTATCCCTAATGCGCGTAATGAATCCAAATATAACTCTTGGATATTGTCAGGCGACGGCTTCATGATCACTTGGAACTGATGATGCTGATACAGTCGATTAGGGTTCTCGCCATATCGGCCGTCAGCAGGACGGCGTGAAGGTTCCACGTAAGCAACGCTCCAAGGCTCCGGTCCAATGGCTCTCAGGAACGTGTATGGGCTCATCGTTCCTGCCCCTTTCTCTACATCATAAGCATTCATCAATATGCAGCCTTGTTCAGACCAATGCTTTTGTAACGTTAAAATCATATTTTGAATATTCATCGTACACCTCCAGATTATTTAAAACGGCTCTTATAAAATTAAGGAATAGGAACCCATTACATCTTGGCAAACAAAAAACTCCCGTCCCTATGCGAAATGCATAGGGACGAGAGTTTACCCGCGGTTCCACCCTAATTGCCGTTTATAAAACGGCCTCTTTTCAAAGCAACATGCTCCGGAAACGCCCTTCCCTGTAAATCCATATCCCGGCTTCCACCGTCCCGGGTTCGCTTTTTATGGAGAATGACAGATACTCTTTTCCATCAACGCAATCTTCTTATTTTGATGATTAGAATTTTATACAAACTAGCATGGAATGTCAATAGGGCAGATCCTAAAACATATCTTTCATCGTATCAATCTGTTTCAGGAACTTTTTTGATTTCAAATGCAGACCGGAATATTCCTCATAATATGCATCGATGATCTTCCGAAGTTCTTTTTTCGTTTCAGGCTTAACGGAAATGTTTCCGAGCCTTGATAAATCGAAATAATAAAAGATTCGAAGCAATTTGACGGCTGCAGGTGAAATTTTATAATGATAGGGGTCTTTCCCCAGACAGCGGTGACAGATAAAGCCCGCTTCCCGAAGCGAGAAGGAGAATTCCCCTTCCGTTTCACCACATACAGCACACTGATTCAGCACTGGGTTAATCCCATTTACGGGCAGCATCTTCATTTCAAAAATGAATGTCAAAACCTCTGCGTCATATTCCTCGTTTATGTAATGCAAGGTTTGCGAAAGCAATTCATATAAATACGGATTCGGTTTCTTATCCTCGACGCTTTTATCAAGCAATTCAACAATATATGAAGCATAAGCAGTGGCAAAAAGATCCTCCCGTATGAAACGGAGTGAATCGACCATTTCGCCTTGCTGAAGACTACCGAGTCCGGTTGATGTGGTTACAAGAAAATACCCGGAGCAAAAAAGCTGTGTGACGGCAGAAAGCCTGCTGTTTGGTTTACTGGCTCCTCTAGCCATAACGCCAATTTTACCTAGCTCACGGGTATATATAGTAATGATTTTGTTATTTTCTCCATATGCAGTTCGCCTTATGACAATGCCCTCACATTTTTGGAGCATACCAAGACACCACCCATGCTCGCCAAGACTAACCTATGAAACAGGAAAATCAATTTCTGCTAGCTCATCGTTCAATACCAAGTGTCTTTCCTGTCTCTCGACTTCTATCTCCTTAAACAGCAAATAGGTGTCCACATTACCTGTTTCAGTAAATAACTCCCAGGTAAAATCCAACATATAAAGCCCACCTTTCATTTTTAACTAGCAATGAATATCCGACCATATGGTTAGCTTGACCGTTTTCCGAACTTTCATGAAGCGTAAATTTTGTTAATTAATACTCGCTCTCATTGAAGCCATAATCGCGAAGCTGGCTTGCTTTGTTCCGCCAATCCTTCTGTACTTTCACCCATAGTTCCAAGAAAACTTTCGAGCCCAATAAGTTTTCGATATCCACTCTGGCACGGCTGCCGACTTCTTTAAGCATTTTCCCTTGCTTTCCGATGACAATGCCTTTTTGTGAATCACGTTCGACAACGATCGTCGCCATGACATTAATGGTATCACTGTTGTCCATTTTTTTAATTGAATCGATGACAACAGCCACTGAATGCGGAATTTCTTCCCGTGTCAGGTGCAGTACCTTCTCGCGGACCAATTCGGAAATGATAAAGCGTTCCGGGTGGTCTGTCACTTGGTCAGCCGGATAAAACTGGGGACCCTCTGGCAGATGCTCCTTGATTTGTTCAAGCAGTGTATCGACATTATTTCCTTCAAGCGCTGAAATCGGAACGACCGCCGCAAAGGGGTATAGCTGTTGGTATTTTTCAATGATCGGAAGTAAATCATCTGGGTGCATCGCATCGATTTTGTTTACAACAAGGAAAACAGGCGTTTTTACGGATTGAAGTTTTTCGATGATAAACTCGTCACCGCGTCCGTATCCTTCAGTCGCATTGATCATGAAGAGAATCAAATCGACTTCCTTCAATGTATTCGTGGCCACTTTCATCATGAAGTCACCAAGCTTATGCTTTGGTTTATGAATGCCGGGTGTATCGATGAAAATCATTTGTGAATCGTTTTGAGTAAGTACACCCTGGACCTTATTTCTTGTAGTTTGCGGTTTATCGCTCATGATGGCGATCTTTTGACCGATGACCCGATTCAGAAATGTACTCTTTCCAACATTAGGTCGTCCAATAATCGAAATGAAACCTGATTTGTAATCTTTTACTTGTTTATCATCAAATAGTTTATCCATTTAAATCCTCCGGTGAAAAAGCTCCTGGAAGCAATTCCTGTACTGTTAGTTCTTTTATATCCCCATGTAAGTTGGTCAAAACGACCGGCATATCCTTTTCACACAGTTCCGAAATAACCTGCCTGCATGCCCCGCATGGGGAAACGGGACCATCGGTATCTGCCACGACTGCAAGTTTAGTGAATTTTTTATCATTATGGGCATAAGCGCTGAATAAAGCTGTCCTTTCGGCGCAATTACACATGCTGTATGCAGCATTTTCTATATTACAACCATGATAGACCTTTCCATCAGAGGTTAAAAGGGCAGCCCCCACCTTAAATTTGGAGTAAGGCACATAAGCTTTATCCCTTGCTTTTTTAGCTTCCTCAATCAATTCTTTTGTATTCAATTCACATCTTCCTTTCAAATTGAGTACCATTTTGGCAACCTACAGGCCAAACTTGGGCAAAAAGATAATCAATCCAACTATTATAGAAAATATAGCATATATGAATACAGCACCGGCTGCAATATCTTTTGCCTGCTTGGCAAGCGGATGGATTTGATCCGTTACCAGGTCCACTACCCTTTCAATCGCTGAATTAACGAGCTCCAGCGTAATCGTACCGGCTATTGCCGCTAAAATGAAAAGCCACTCCATCCCATTCAATGAGAAGTACCAACCAAAGAATACGACGATTGCCGTTAACACGAAATGTATCTTGATATTGCGTTCAGTCCTAACGGCCTCCAAAATTCCCTGACAGGCAAAAGAGAAACTTTTTAATAAAGGATACCTTTTTTTACCCTTCTCTTGAAAGTCCATATTCTTCCAAGATCTCCTTTTGTTTAGTGAACATCACTTTTTCATCTTCTTCATTCATGTGGTCGAATCCTAATAAATGCAGAAAACCATGCAGTGCTAAAAATCCAAGTTCCCGGTCAAATGAATGACCATACTCTTCAGCCTGTTCTTTCGTGCGTTCAATGGAAATGATGATATCCCCTAACATGCGGGGCAT
Organism: Peribacillus sp. NPDC076916; assembly: GCF_050269675.1. Classification (NCBI taxonomy): domain Bacteria; kingdom Bacillati; phylum Bacillota; class Bacilli; order Caryophanales; family Bacillaceae; genus Peribacillus; species Peribacillus sp. NPDC076916. The sequence goes on along the minus strand of NZ_JBNNIU010000002.1, from coordinate 78,709 downwards.
TTCCGCACCGACAATTTCCACTTCATCTTCCCCCATTTCTTCAAGTGCAAAGGAAATGACATCTGTAGCTGAATCTTTATGTCGATATTCTTTATTGATTTCCCGAATCCTATCATTGTCTACAAATGTAACTGACAGCTCGGTGTCTTTTTCAATGTTTTCTTTTCTTGCCGCAAATTGCAGAATGCTTTCAACAAGCCGCTGTGCTTCCTCCGTTACTTCATTCGTTTCATCCATTAAATCGATAGCTAAAATCATTCTTTCACCTTCTGTCCTAATTTATCCGGCTCCGGATATTCAATCCTGGAGTGGAAGATACCATTCAGCGATTCACATAAGGAATGCTTCACGATACTCAATTCTCTCATAGTAATGTCACATTCATCAAATTGACCATCAGAAATCCTGTCCTGAATGATGAAACTTACCAACTCTTCAATCTTCTCCGGAGTTGGGTGCTTCATCGATCTCACTGCGGCTTCCACACTATCGGCTATGCCGATGACGGCCACTTCCTTCATTATCGCCCTCGGCCCGGGATATCGGTAGGCAGCTTCAAGTGTGGACTCATCCTGTTTTTTTGCCTTATGGTAGAAAAACTTCAATAAAGTCGTACCATGATGCTGCTCTGCAATATCCACAATCTCTTTCGGGAATTTGTGACCTCGCAGCATCTCCCCGCCATCTACGGCATGGGCAATGATGATATCCCTGCTCGTTTCCGGCTGCAGCCGATCATGCGGGTTCTCTTCATTCATCTGATTTTCGATGAAGAAATGCGGCCGCTTCGTTTTACCTATATCATGATAATAGCTGCCGACCCTTGCCAGCAACCCATTCGACCCGATGGCTTCACAAGCCGATTCCGCCAAATTGGCGACCATAACACTGTGATGATATGTCCCCGGTGCCTCAATCAAGATCCTCCGCAATAACGGATGATTGGGATTCGCGAGCTCTATAAGCTTAATCGATGATAAGATCCCGAAACCTGCCTCGAAAAACGGTAACAGGCCCATTGTCAAAACGGCTGAACCCACTCCAGAACCTATGGCGGCAGCAGCATAATACAAGTACTCCATTCTAGTATAATGGCTGTCCATAATAAAGATGAGAGAAAAAACAAATGCCATATTGATTAAAGACAATAGCAGCCCCGCTACCAGCACCTTTGATTTGAAATTCGGCCTGGATAGAATGATGATTGCCGTCAATCCCCCGAAAATGATATAAAGCCCCATCGAGAAATCCAGATTTCCAGGTGTATCACCATTAAATATAATCGTACCATACGAACCTAACAATATGATCATTGCCACCGCTAACTTATCATTCAATAATATCTTGATGATCATCGCCGCCATGGCACCCGGAAAAATGTATTCCAAGTTCGAGTTTTTCAAGTCTGCCAGAACGCTGACCGTTTTCATGGTAGCCATTGAAAGGATAAAGACAAGACTGAAGATCAATAATTGGTTGTACTTGTTATCCTTTTTGGAAATGGAATAGTAGAAATAGTAATAAAAAGCGGCAAAGGTCAGGAATATGAATAACAGCAGGCCAATATACGGGTAAATGGTAGACTCCGTATTTAAGAAGCCTGCCAGTTCAAGCTGCCTATATACATCCCTGTCCACTAATTGATTTTCTTCAACGATGATCTGACCTTGAAGGATCCTGATCGGCTCCACGCTTTCAATCGCTTTCCTTCGCTGTTCCTCGGTTTTGTCCTTATCGAAAAATACATTCTGAATGATTGCCGTACGTGCAAGGGAAGTGGAGGCTTTTTTCATATCGCCACTAATGCTCATATAATCCAATTCCTCTACAACCTTTTTCTTGGCATTTTCGACGTCACTTGCAGCGATCCGCGAGCTCATCACATTATTCACGGCTGTAATGGTTGAATCCTTCGCTATTTTCAACTCATCTTCATCCGCCTGAACTAATGCCAGGAAAACGGATTCCTCGATATTTCTATTCACTTCATCGGTCAATTTTTCTTTTAATATGGAAACTTTTTGAGCATCCGTCTTTACGGTCCCTTTTTTATCGTCTTTTCCCTCATCTTCTTTATGGTCTTTATCGGGGTCCGTTTCTTTATTGACCTCTATTGCTGAATCGAAAATGGATGAAATCAGATCGACTTTATTTTTGGCATATTCCTTTTTTAAAGAATAAACATCCGCCACCTGTTTTGAAATCTCTTCTTTTTCCTGTTCCGTCTTATAGGTATCTTCCACAGTCTTAGTTGAACGGATTGTTTGTTCCGCAGGCTTAAAAAGCTCTACCTGGACCCTTTCAGGCTTAACATTGGAGAACATTAACGCATACGCAAATAAACCAAGTATGATGAACAGAAGCACTTGAAAAAAGCGATGGACCAACAGCCCTTTTATTTGAGTGAAAAATTTCTGGATACGATTCAAGGAAGGTCCTCCTAAAAAATGATGTTTATTATTCTAGATATGTAAAATCATAACAGTTTTTATGTGAATTTTCACCTTCGTATTGATAAATGTAGCTTCTTATCCACTTTTTCCCCATAAAGTTTGTCATTTAGACACATCACGAAAAATCCGCCGATTGAAATGGCGGATTTTTTCTTATGACTTCGCCTGCTCGTAAGCAGTAATGATTTTGGCGACAAGCGGATGCCTTACTACATCACTTTGTTCAAAATAAACAAAGGAAAGGCCTTTAACATTCTTCAAAATCTCTTCTACTCGGACTAGACCTGACTTCATGCCTTTCGGAAGGTCAATCTGGGTCCGATCTCCCGTAATGACCATTTTCGATCCGAAACCAAGCCGGGTCAAGAACATCTTCATTTGGGCTTCCGTCGTGTTCTGGGCTTCATCCAATATGACAAAGGCATCTTCAAGCGTACGGCCCCTCATATAAGCCAGAGGAGCTATTTCGATCGTTCCGCGCTCTATCATCCTTTGCGTCTGTTCCATCCCTAGGAGGTCATGGAGAGCGTCATACAGCGGCCGTAGATAAGGATCTACCTTTTCCTTCAGATCACCAGGCAGAAAGCCAAGGCTTTCCCCCGCTTCGACGGCAGGCCGTGTCAGGATGATCCGTTTAACATGTCCATTTTTCAATGCGTTGATGGCCATCACTACAGCAAGGTAGGTCTTCCCGGTTCCGGCAGGCCCAATTCCAAATACAAGGTCCTGTTTCTTTATAGCCTGGATATAGTATCTTTGCCCGATTGTTTTGACTTTAATGGATTTCCCTTTAGCCGTTTTAGCGATTTCCTCATCATATAATTCACCGAAGTACTCCAATGTGCCTTTTCTTGCCATTTCAATTGCATAAAGCACATCCCTGGAACTGATTGCAATTCCTTTTCTCACAACTGTCAATAATGCGTTGAGGATTTCCTCCCCCATCGTTACCCGCTCGATATCCCCGGCAACACTCACCGCTTCACCTCGGGTTATGACGGAAATGCCAAGCTCCTCTTCGAGCACTTTTACATTTGAATCTCCATTGCCCAATAATGCGATCGCTTCATTGGGTGATTTTATTTCGAGCTTAATTACTTTCACATCATCTGCCATTCGTTAGTCTCCTTGAATGATTGGCTGTCCAATCGCTATATCTTCAATAACTTGGTAATGTATAGATAATTTAACTTTACCATTCTCCATGCTTTCGTGCAAAATTTTTTCCTCGATGATTTCATCTTCCTCTTCTAAATGCTTTTTCAATTCTGCTTTAGCCATTTTCCGGCCTTCCTTGACCGCTTCTTTCTCGGTATAACTTCGTACAATGTCTTCCTTGCTCCTCAATGTCACTTGTTTATAGGAAATGGGTAGTTCCCATTGAAGAAAGTGAAAAGGCCTCACTGTCGTTTCTTTTTCCTGTTTTTCATATCCCGGATCCTTGAAACCCCATACCGGAAGGGAAAAGCCCCCCATTTTCAAAAAGTGCCTGCTCGTTTCATCCCCGTTAAAAACAGAAAACTTGGTTTTTAACGGAACTTCCACTTTCGCTTTATACCACGTTTTCCCTTTTATTACTCCCTGTGCCGATACAATCTCCTGTTTATCCTCTTTTCCAATCAATCCTGAAACAAGAAGCTGCCCTTTTCCTACATAATCATTTACATTAACAATAGATTGTCCCTTTTCAACGAACATATCAGAGATGATCGCTTTTTTTGAAGCAACCAAATTTTGCGGAGATGTTTTCTCGACCTCTTTAGGCTGCCGTTTTTCTACTACCCGAAAATGATATGTCGTTCCCTTTAACTCTACCCCTACCCATGTCAATGCCCCAATCCGGTCTGACAGCTTACGCTGAATCGTATCCACATCATCAACAAAGAATTGTACTTTCCCGATCTTCACTCCCATCTTGTCCAATTCTTTCCGGATGGCATGCTCGGTTGCCGGTTTGGCATCTTGAACCTCGATGCCCCAAACCATATTGGAAAGTACAAATATACAGAGCAGGAAAGCGATCATCCCCGCTAAAAACCCGCTGTTTTTCATGACTCTCTTCATTAGGAAAGGGAAACCCTTTCCCTGCATGAACTTTACTTTACAATCGCTCTTACGCATGACCTGACGGAGTTTGGGGATATCCCTGATATCCAGATGGAAAATCAGGGCTTCACTTCCGACACGCTTCACATCCCAGATATGAAGCCCCCTTCTCGTCAGCATATTAATCAGCCGTTCTGCACCTTTGCCATAAGCCTTCACCTTTACATAGCCTGTATAATAGTTTGTCCATTGGTTTTTCATGGAGACCTCCCGGGATCATTCATTAATAAAATAGACCTTATCGATTTTGCCTTCGAGCATGATTTCTTCCGGCAAAATCGTCTTTATGACAAAGGCATTTCCCTTTATCAACAACTGCCCATTTTTCAGCATCAATCGCACTTCGCTGTCTGTAAAAGCCAATAAGCCACGATGGTTTTCAATATAAATATGTAATTGACCGATCATTGTAATTCGCGGCAGGTCCATCATGACATCTTGCGGAAGGTCCATTGTTTTGGTCATAAGCTGTTTCACTTTTTTTCCCCAATTGCGTGCCATAAAAAAGAACCCCCTTTCATCTCAATGTATGAAATGAAAGAGGGTTCTAGCACAAAATTATAAGTGATGAAAGTCTATTTTTTCATGCTCATTTAATGACGGGCTTAAAAAAGCCCATGGTTCCGAATCACCTTCTGGACCTCTGAAGACTTCTCTTCGCCCTTGGCGGTCCCAGCACTTCTGACATGATGATGCCATCAATCAGCTGCTTTTTACCAAAAGACGGCCCTTTGCGATAGACCGGACTGTTATTATCTGAAATCGTTGATGTGATTTGATCCGCCTTCGCTTTTTGATATAAACGCTGCTGATCGTACTTCTGCTGAAGCCTTCTAAGCTCCGCAATCCGTTCGTTCGCCTCATTCGTCGTCTCATCGATCACTTCAACAGCCTGAGCTGCCTGCTGTTCGACTTTCCTTACGGGAGCAGGCGCAGGGCTTTGCTGCGGATTCTCCTGCTGCATTTCACCTTGAAGCTCCCGCATGACCTCCTGCCATTTCTTTTTCGGAGGCTTGTTAGGATCATCATATTGCTGAGGCTGCTTCTTCTTTCCTAACATGGACGTTAAAATACCGATCAAGACAATGATAAGGAATGGGTTCTTGAGAAAGAAATCAATAAAATCTCCCATTTAAAGACCTTCCTTCCCTGACCTAATTATTATTATTGTTATTGTTGTTATCTTTTGGATTGTCTGATATTTTACTGATGGAATCGCGCATGTCCGTATCGGCCGTGATATTTTGGATATTCATATAATCCATCACTCCAAGGTTTCCGCTTTTCAGTGCATCGGCCATGGCCAATGGAACTTCCGCTTCGGATTGAACAACCTTCGCTCTCATTTCCTGAACACGGGCAACCATTTCCTGTTCAAGTGCAACAGCCATCGCACGGCGTTCTTCGGCCTTTGCCTGGGCTATTTTCTTATCGGCTTCGGCTTGGTCCGTCTGTAATATGGCCCCGATATTTTTACCGATATCCACTTCAGCGATATCAATGGAAAGAATTTCGAATGCCGTCCCTGAATCCAACCCTTTCGATAATACCGTTCTTGAAATCAAATCGGGGTTCTCAAGTACATCTGTATGCATTTTCGAAGCACCGATCGTCGATACGATCCCTTCACCTACACGGGCAATGATCGTCTCTTCACCGGCACCACCGACAAGGCGTTCAATATTGGCCCGGACCGTTATCCTTGCCTTCGCTTTCACTTCAATACCATTCATCGCCACACCAGAGATGAACGGAGTTTCGATCACTTTCGGGTTAACGCTCATTTGAACGGCTTCCAGTACATCACGTCCTGCAAGGTCAATGGCTGCACCCCGTTCGAAAGGAAGCACGATATTGGCACGTTCTGCAGCAATTAATGCATTCACCACTCGATCGACATTACCGCCTGCAAGGTAATGGCTCTCCAATTGATTCGTTGAAACATTGATTCCAGCCTTATGGGCCTTGATAAGCGGGTTGACGACCCTGCTTGGTATAACACGGCGAAGCCTCATCCCAACTAATGTAAATATACTGATTTTGACTCCTGCCGCTAAAGCGGAAATCCATAGCATTACTGGTACGAATGTGAAAAACACTGCCAATACGATGATGGCAGCAATCACTGCCAGTACAATAAATATCGTTCCTGAAGTTATCACTTAATGATTCATCCTTCCTGTATCTTTTAATTTTAATTTGAATCCGGAATTTCCCGGACGACTACCCTTGATCCTTCAACTTTAACGATGATGATTGATGAACCCTTGGAAATAAAGCTTCCTTCGGTCACGACATCCACTCTTTCTTCTTTGACCAAAGCTGTTCCTGAAGGCCTCAAATCTGTAAGGGCCTTCCCTTCTACACCTAATAAATCCAAACGGTTCGGATTGCTGACATATCCTTGTTCCGTTTTTGTTGCATCGGTTAATATCATTTTCCTGAAAAATTTCATCTGTTTTCCAAACACCTTTACAAGTAGGATGAATACCAAAATGGATACGGTGACCGCAATTAGCAAGGATATCGTCATATGGACCGGATCACCTGTTGCGAGGAATAAACTCCCCACTATCGCGGTAAATCCGAGCAGCCCGATAATCCCCCCTGGGATAAAAAATTCAATTAGTACGAGAATGACCCCGATGATGAACATCGCTAACGATTCGTATCCCGTGATACCGGCGACAAGATGACCATAGAAAAATAAGACAAGACTGGTGATCCCAATGACCCCCGGAATTCCAAAACCGGGTGAAAACAATTCGATCACTATCCCGATTCCCGCTATCGTTAACAAAATGGGAACGACGATCGGATTGGTCAAAAAGCGGGCAAGTTTCTCAGGAAAGCTTTCTTCGATTGACCGAATATCAGCATCCTCGACTCCAAGTATACTATACAGCTCCGCTTTCCCAGAGACGGTGCCTTCACTATATCCAGCCTTTTTTGCCTGTTCAGCTGTAAATGTCAGCAACTTCCCTTTTTCCGCTCCATATTCGGGCAGATCGATGTCAACATCCGCCATCGCCTGGGCGTATATGGGATCACGTCCATTTTGTTCTGCAGCAGTCTTCATGGCAGCTAACCAATAAGATTGCGCTTTCTTACCTGCAGCATTCCCCGTTGAATCTATCACAGCCGCAGATCCCATGGTGGCGCTCGGAACCATATAGATCTCATCTGCACTTAGAGAAATGTATGCCCCTGCAGATAATGCCCTGTTATTGACATAGGCAACTGTCTTGATTGGTGAATCCGACAGTAACTTTGCAATTTCCCCCGCTGCATCCACAGCACCTCCAGGGGTATTCACCTCGAAAACGACAAGATCTGCATCAGCTGCCTCAGCAGTGGTCAGCGCGCGCTCCAAAAAGGCCGAGAGTCCCTTTTCCACCGTTTCTTCAATTGGAACATGGTAAACGATCTTCTCGTTTGCAGATGCCGTCGCCCCCCAAAAAGAAGACATGGTGAACAGCAATCCAAATAATAGTACAGATAAATAACGCCAAATTTTCAACGGAACGCCCCCTTTCCCGTATTAAACGCGGTAAGTGCCTCATCGCTCAGGAGGAACACCTACCAGTAAATTCAGCACGCAACTAAATTCGAATAAGGAGCAAATGAAGCGACCCTTTACTCTGTTCTTTAGTTATTACGTATGTATATGAAAAAGGTTTCAAAAAAAAAGCAAATAAAATTAAAAGTGACCCCATTTTCTTGGGCTGCGTCTCAATAATATACGCTAAAAATTCATGAAATACACAAAAACCACAGGCAATTTGCCTGCGGTTAGGTTTCGAGTTTTAAGTTTAGAGTTTAAGATAGATGTTGTTGTACTAATTTGTTTACTAGAGAACCATCCGCTTTACCTTTAACTTTAGGCATTAAAGCTCCCATAACTCGCCCCATATCTGCTTTGGATGTTGCTTTGACTTCTTCAATCGTTTGTTTAACGATTTTAGAAATGTCTTCTTCTGAAAGTTGCTCAGGCATATATGCCTCTACGTATACTAGTTCGGTGCGGACTTTATCCACGAGATCTGAACGACCTGCGTTTTCAAACTCCTGGAGGGAGTCTTTGCGTTGTTTTAATTCGCGAGAGAGCACTGTCAATTCTTCATCATCTGTTAAATCTTGTCTCTGCTTCATGGCTTCGTTTTGAATAGAAGCTTTCAGCATCCGAATAACAGATAGTTTGTCCTTTTCCTTGTTCTTCATCGCTTGTTTCATATCATTATTTAAACGCTCGAGAAGACTCATCTTTCCACCCTCTCTTAGAATTTACGTTTTCTTGCAGCTTCAGACTTTTTCTTACGTTTTACGCTTGGTTTTTCATAAAATTCACGCTTCCTAGCTTCCTGAAGCGATCCTGCTTTAGATACAGTACGTTTGAAACGACGAAGAGCATCTTCAAGCGATTCGTTTTTACGAACGACGGTTTTAGACATCTCTTTCCCTCCCTCCGAAAACAACACACTAACTCAAGTTGTCAACATGTTATACATGTACTAAACAATTATAATATATCATCTTTAGCAGGTCAACTAATAAAATCAAACTTATTTTGAATATCATCATGTTATTATCATAATTTTTCACGAAACGTTGATTCAATTTGCATGAGAATCCAAATTATAGCATGTCTCCCGTCATTGGGCCATAAGCTTACTATGAGGTGACAGTCATGCATGAGCTATTTTCATTCCTTTTATTCATTGCGATATTTTTGGCAGGTATGTCGGTTTTACGAATCGGACTGTTCAATATGTCGGGTACAGCATTAAAAACCTTTCTCTCAAAGGTTACGGATAAGCCATGGAAAGGCTTCATGGCCGGAACCATCTTTACCGGGATCCTGCAGAGCAGCTCGGCGGTCATGGTCATGACGGTCGGCCTCGTTTCCGCAGGAAGCATAACGTTCCCGCAAACAATCGGGATTATTCTTGGAACGAATATCGGATCCACCTTTACAGCCGAGTTCATGACCTTCTCTCTGGATCGTTGGATCATTCCCGGTGTCGTAAGCGGCGCACTCCTTTGCTTCTTGCCGAAAGCATTACCGAGAAGCATAGGGATGTCACTGATCGGAATCTCGGCCATCTTCGCGGCGATGAGTGGTTTTAAAACGCTTTCGACACCGATTGCAGCCTACCCATCCATACAAACGCTCATCCATTACATAGAGGGCCACATGAGCTATGCCCTATTAGCCGGGATATTATTGACAGCACTCATCCACTCCAGTTCTGCAACCATCGGGATAGCCATGAGCTTTTTGATGAATGGGGAGTTATCCGTCTCTTCCGCAATCATCATCATGCTCGGATCGAATATAGGCACTTGCATCACCGGATACATGGCCAGCATCGGTTCTGGTAGACAAGCCGCCTTCACAGCTTATGCACATATTTGGCTAAACATCATCGGGGTTGCCGCATTCCTGCCTTTTGTGGACATCTTGGAAAGGACGGCTGCCCTTTTCACCGAAAACAAAGGGACACAGCTGGCCCATGCCAGTGTCATTTTCAATATCTTGACTTCTTTGGCCGTCTTGCCATTAGCAAGGCAATTCTCCAACCTCATTCTTTTGGTGCATCGGCCACACTTAAAAAAATAAGGAGCTGTCCAAAAGTCATTGGAGACTTTTGGACAGCTTCGCGGGAAGGATGGATATCACATGTAGCTGCACCAGATATAAATGGATGAATGATTACTGATTACTGGGGGTTTTTCAATAAGCTCAAACCACTCGATATAACGGCAGCTGAAATCAAAATCATCAAACCTTTATTAGAGAAAGATGTTAGATAATAAACAGATACTGCCACTATATTGAAGTGTCATATACTCAAAATTTCACCACTCATATAAAGTAGTGTTAATGATAAAAGAAAATTAAAAACCTTTTTCATTTCCTTCCCCCTGTTGCATTTATATAAGCAATTTTACTTCCTGTTTGATTCCCCTTAATATTTATTAAATCCACAATAAGTTTTTTTTGAATTCATGGGTTCAAAAAATGATACGGGTCCTCTTTTTTATGGGCATGGGATATCACCAGTTCAATTACAATCCGATTTTTTTATGGAAGTAATAAAAAAAAGGCGGAGAAAAATAAAATATTTTTCTCCGCCTTTTTTATTTTCGGGGACTTATTATACGGTCCCTTTTTAAAATCAATAATCGGAATCAGCCGTTAAGCCCTTTACGATGGAGACACCTGCACTCGCTCCAATTCTTGTTGCACCAGCTTCAATCACTTTCTGGGCATCGCTCGTGTTGCGGACTCCGCCTGAAGCTTTGACACCGATATCCGGGCCAACCGTTTTTCTCATAAGCGTGATATCTTCAACAGTCGCTCCGCCGGTAGAAAAACCAGTTGATGTTTTCACATAATCCGTTCCTGCCTTTACGGCCAATTCACATGCACGGACCTTTTCTTCATCAGTCAATAAAGAAGTTTCAATGATCACCTTTGAAAGAGCCTTACCAGTGGATGCGGCTACAACAGCACGAATATCCCGCTCCACCAACTCATCATCCTTGTCCTTCAATGCGCCGATATTGATTACCATATCGACTTCGTGAGCGCCATTGGAGATGGCGTCTTTCGTTTCAAAAGCTTTGGTTTCCGGTGTGGTTGCACCTAGAGGGAAGCCGATGACCGTACAAACTTTCACTTCTGAACCTTCCAAAAGTTCGCTTGCATATTTCACCCAAGTCGGGTTTACGCATACGGAAGCAAAGTTATACTCTCTCGCTTCTTCGCATAATACCTTTATTTGCTCTTTGGTTGCATCTGCTTTTAATAACGTGTGGTCAATTATACCTGCTACATTTTGTGACATTAATAAATCCTCCTCAAAAACAATCTGTAACTAGTTGTACGTACCTCTAATGATACCATAGTTTTTCCACTTTGACGATATATATAGTCTTTACCCGAAAGTGCCAAGAAAACACATCAAAATGAGGATAAAAAAAGACAGCGATTAACCGCTGTCTTAGATATTGGATGCTTGTTGCAACGGAAAATCCTTCACTACCGTCACGAACTGACCTTCACTAGATGGATAGCCAGACTTTGTAATCTTCACTTTGACGATTTCACCGACCATATCATCTGAAGCCGGAAAGATGATTTTCATGTAATTATCGGAGTAGCCTTCATAAAGGCCACTTTCCAACTTCGTTTCAGGAATGACTTCCAGAACTTCACCCTCGAATCGGGAGGCATACTCTTTTGCCAGCTGATCCGACAACGCGATAAGGCGGTGGACGCGTTCATTTTTGATATCTTCATCCACTTGATCTTCCATACGGGCAGCTGGAGTCCCTGTCCGTTTTGAATAAGGGAAAACATGAAGTTCGGAGAATTTATATTTTTCTATAAAGTTATATGTCTCCATGAATTCTTCTTCGGTTTCACCCGGGAAACCTACGATGACATCAGAGGTAACAGCAAGACCCGGAAGTGCAATTTTCAACTTTTCGATTCGATCACCGAAGAAATCCATCGTATATTTACGTCTCATCCGTTTTAGAACTGTATCGGAACCCGATTGGATTGGTATATGCAAATGACGTACCACTTTTTTGGAATTCGTCAGCACTTCAATGATTTCATCTGTAATTTGGCTGGCTTCAATGGAGGAAATACGGATACGCTTCAGCCCATCGACTTTTTCCAAGTCCTGCAGCAGCATCGCCAAATTATAGTCTTTTAAATCGTCTCCGTAACCGCCAGTATGAATTCCGGTGAGGACTAGCTCTTTATAGCCTGCCTCGACAAGCTGTTCAGCTTGGTGAATGACTTCTTTTGGGTCGCGGGAACGCATCAAGCCACGGGCCCAAGGGATGATGCAGAAAGTGCAGAAATTATTGCAACCTTCCTGGATCTTAAGTGAAGCGCGTGTACGGTCTGTAAAAGCAGGTACATCCAATTCTTCGTAGACACGGTTTTTCATGATATTTCCTACAGCATTGATTGGTTCACGTTCCACCTTGAATTGCTCAATGTAATCAAGGAGTTTAACCCTGTCTTGTGTTCCTACAACAATATCCACACCTGGTATGGCCATGATTTCTGCCGGCGATGTCTGTGCATAACATCCCGTTACCGCTATGACGGCATTCGGGTTCTTACGAATGGCACGACGGATGACCTGACGGCTTTTCTTATCGCCAGTGTTTGTCACCGTGCATGTGTTGATGACATATACATCCGATGCATTTTCAAACTCAACACGATCATATCCCCCAGTTTTGAATAATTGCCATATAGCCTCTGTTTCATAATGATTCACTTTACAGCCTAATGTATGGAAAGCGACCGTTGCCATTTTTCATCACCTCAAAAGTTCTACATGATAAGAAACAGCGGAAAGTGCATATAAAGGTGCTGTTTCAGTTCTTAATATTCTTGGTCCAAGACCGCAAGCCATAAAACCGGCATCGGTCAGTTTTTCAATTTCCTTATCTGCTAAACCACCTTCAGGCCCAAATACGAATAGGATGGATTGCCCAGCGGTTAAATCTTTCAAGACAGAAGCGAGTACAGAAGCTTCCCCCCGTTTCGCCTCTTCTTCAAAAGCGATTAATTTATGATCGAAACCGGAAGCATAACCAGCAAGCTGATCTGCCGTCATCGGTTCCTTGATGGCAGGGATAACCGTTCGGTGGGATTGCTCAGCCGCCTCTTTTGAAATCTTCTGGAGTCTCTCCAATTTCTTACCTACCTTTTTGTGGTCCCATTTTACCACCGAACGAGCAGCAATAAAAGGGATAAATTCAACGGCACCCAGTTCAGTACCCTTTTGAACGACATATTCCAATTTATCCCCTTTAGGCAGACCGCTCGCTATCACAACCCTTACAGGAAGTTCCTTTTCTTCATTCTTCCATTCGGTAACTGTCCCTATAACAGCAACATCAGTAATTTCCGAAATTTCCGCGATAGCCGTCATACCATTACCTTTCACCGTGATGATCCGTTCTCCTGGTCCCATTCTCATCACCCTGGCTATATGGTGAAAATCATCGCCTGATATCTTCACCGTGTTTCCATTGATGTCTACTTCGTTAAGAAAATACCGTTGCACACTGCCACCTACTTCGTCTAGTCTAAAAAACTCACAGGCTAACAGTCAGGAATCCGGAATGCAAGCCGTGCAAAGATTCAAGCTAAAAAAAGGTACTCTGACTATCAAAAAACCCGATAATCAGAGTAACTTTTCAATTAATCATTTCTTTTCGCGATTATTGCCACCCAATCTTCCATCAAGATCGTTTCCTCAACGGTGAATCCGGATGCTATAATCGCTTCCTTCACATCTTGTTTCTTAGTTTGAATGATTCCGGAAGCGATGAAATATCCGCCAGGTTTAACCACTTTCGCTACATCATCTGTAAAACGCATGATCACTTCGGCAAGAATATTAGCCACGACGATATCCGCTTGTTCCTTCACACCATCCAGTAAATTGCCTTGTGAGACAGACACTTTATCCTGCACTTTATTTAGTTCCACGTTTTGTTTGGCTGACTGTACTGCCACTTCATCCAAATCAAGGGACTGGATTCGTTTTGCGTCCAATAATGCAGCTGCTATACTCAGAACACCAGAACCAGTTCCTACATCAACGACTAAATCCCCAGGCTGCACTGTACGCTCCAGCGCTTGGATGCACATGACCGTCGTCGGGTGTGTACCCGTTCCGAAGGCCATGCCCGGATCAAGTTCAATGATCAATTCGTCACTGCTTACTGGAGTGTAGTCTTCCCATGTTGGCACGATGGTAAAACGTTCGGATATCTTGACAGGGTTATAATATTTTTTCCAAGCCGTCGCCCACTCTTCTTCATTCACTTCACTAATTGAAACAACATTCTTCCCAAGGTCTATATCAAAAAGAAGGAGATTATTGATTGATTCCTTAATAGCATCAATGGTATCGCCAAGGAAGCTGTTAACAGGCAGATAAGCCTTAATGACTACACCTTCATTCGGATAATCATCTGGGTTTAAGTGGTAGATTTCGCCAAAAACATTTTCTCGTTCCTTGACTAATTCTAGAGGATCCTCAATGACAACACCACTTGCACCTGCCTCATGAAGAATATTCGAAACAGGTTCAACCGCTTCATTCGTTGTTTGGATTGCAAATTCAGACCACTTCATAATCTACCAACTCCCAATTTGTTCTTTTACTTTTATTCACCTATCTTTAAAAGCACGCTTTACTTTTGAGAAAAATCCATCATCTTGTTCATCAATGCCTTGTCCGCTGATATCACTGAACTCACGAAGCAGGTCCTTTTGTTTTTCCGTTAATTTCTTAGGCGTGACCACTAATACGACCACATGCTGATCTCCTTGGCCATATCCTCTGACATTCGGAACCCCTTTTCCTTTTAAACGGAAACGAGTGCTTGTTTGTGTACCTGCAGGAATCTTCAGCTTCACTTTTCCATGAAGCGTCGGAACTTCTATTTCATCCCCTAATGCTGCCTGGGCAAAAGTAACCGGCATTTCGCAATAAATATCATCGCCATCCCGCTCAAAGAATTCATGGCTGCGCACATGAAAGACTACATATAGGTCTCCTGCCGGACCGCCATTGATTCCTGGCTCTCCTTGGCCGGTTACACGCAACTGCTGGCCATCATCAATGCCTGCTGGCACCTTGACTTGGATCTTTTTACGTTTTTGGACTTTTCCGTCACCGCCGCATGTTGAACATTTATTAGGAATGATTTTTCCTGTTCCTTGACAATGGTGACATGCTCTCCGGTTCACAATCCTTCCGAACGCTGTGTTTTGTTCAACATTCAATTGACCGGTTCCATGGCAATGTGAACAGTTTTCCACTTTTGTACCTGGTTTGGCACCGGATCCTTTACAAGTATCACAATTCTCTTCACGCGGAATTTCGATCTCAGTATCTTTTCCGAATGCAGCTTCTTCAAAAGAAAGCGTCATCGTATACTGTAAATCCGCCCCTTGACGCGGTGCATTAGGATCTCTCCTGCGTCCGCCGCCGCCAAAAAAACTACTGAAAATATCTTCAAAACCGCCGAAACCGCCAAAGTCCTGACCGCCAAAGCCTTGATTTGGATCTGTGTGTCCGAATTGGTCATAATGGGCCTTTTTCTGTTCGTCACTCAATACTTCGTAAGCTTCCTTGATTTCCTTGAATTTATCCGCAGCATCGTCCGCTTTATTAATATCAGGGTGATATTGTTTGGAGAGCTTTCGATACGCTTTTTTGATTTCATCCTTCGAAGCACTCTTCGAAAGGCCTAACACCTCATAATAATCGCGTTTACTCATATCTAAAATCCACTCCCGATTCGATTCACATAAAGGTAATATTATCACTGAACGAAGATAATAATCAACTAGAAAAGTGCAAACGGCTTTAATACATTTTTGCAAATGGTATTGCCAGTGCCGATTTGCACACATTTCCCTCTAAAATCCAACGATTCCCCAACAGTGATTGTAGCACTTCAATAATTCCATTCACTGTAAAAAAAGCCAAAGTCAAGAAAACCTGACTTTGACTTTTTTTACAATGGCAGGCAGAAATACTGCCCAATATATCAGTGTCCCGATTGGGCCACTCTTTATTTTTTCTCTTCTTCGTTAACTTCCGTGTATTCAGCATCCACCACATTATCGTCTTTAGCAGACTCGCCAGCACCGGCTTCGCCAGCTTGCTGAGCTTTTGCCGCTTCTTCATAAAGCTTCATTGTCAAAGCTTGAACGATTTCGTTAAGCGCATCTTTTTTCACGCGGATTTCTTCAAGCTCATTTTTCTCGATTGCAGCTTTCAGTTCATCCTTCGCTTCATTCGCTTTTGTTACTTCCGCTTCGTCCACTTTACCTTCTAGATCTTTAAGTGTTTTTTCCGTTTGGAAAACTAATTGATCAGCTTCGTTACGAAGTTCGACTTCTTCTTTACGTTGTTTGTCGCTATCGGCATTTTCTTCCGCTTCACGTACCATGCGTTCGATCTCTTCATCAGAAAGTCCTGAAGATGATTTGATCGTGATCGCTTGTTCTTTGTTCGTGCCAAGATCTTTCGCACGAACGTTCACGATACCGTTTTTATCGATATCGAATGTCACTTCAACTTGTGGAATTCCACGAGGTGCCGGTGGAATGTCACTCAATTGGAAACGACCAAGAGTTTTATTATCCGCTGACATTGGACGCTCACCTTGAAGGACATGGATATCAACTGCCGTTTGATTATCAGCAGCTGTCGAGAATACTTGTGATTTACTTGTCGGAATCGTAGTATTACGGTCAATCAATTTCGTGAATACTCCGCCCATCGTTTCAATTCCAAGTGAAAGTGGTGTCACATCAAGAAGGACAACGTCTTTAACATCCCCTGTCAATACGCCACCTTGAATTGCAGCACCCATAGCCACTACTTCATCAGGGTTTACACCTTTGCTTGGTTCTTGACCGATTTCCTTTTTGATCGCTTCAACAACCGCAGGAATACGTGTGGATCCACCAACAAGGATTACTTTGTCGATTTCAGATGCTGAAAGACCAGCATCTTTCAATGCTTGACGAGTTGGTCCCATAGTGCGTTCCACAAGACCTGTAGAAAGCTCATCGAATTTAGCTCTAGTCATCGTTACATCCAAGTGAAGCGGGCCAGCTTCCCCAGCAGTGATGAACGGTAAAGAAATTTGAGTTGACGTTACGCCGGAAAGATCTTTTTTCGCTTTTTCAGCTGCATCTTTCAAACGTTGAACCGCCATTTTATCTTTTGAAAGGTCGATTCCGTTTTCTTTCTTGAATGCTTCAACTAAGTAATCGATGATGACTTGGTCGAAATCATCCCCACCTAGGCGGTTGTCACCAGCAGTGGACTTAACTTCGAAAACGCCGTCCCCAAGTTCCATGATTGAAACGTCAAATGTACCGCCGCCAAGGTCGAATACAAGGATCGTTTGATCTTCTTCCGTTTTATCCAAACCGTATGCAAGTGCTGCAGCTGTCGGTTCGTTGATGATGCGTTCCACTTCAAGGCCGGCAATTTGACCAGCATCCTTAGTTGCTTGACGTTCTGCATCATTGAAGTAAGCAGGTACAGTGATAACCGCTTTAGTAACTTTTTCGCCAAGGTACTCTTCAGCATATGATTTCAAGTATTGAAGGATGATTGCAGAAACTTCTTGAGGTGAGTATTCTTTTCCTTCAATGACTTCTTTATGGTCGGTACCCATATGGCGTTTAATGGAAATGATCGTGTTAGGGTTTGTAATCGCTTGGCGTTTCGCCACTTCCCCTACTTGCCTTTCTCCATTTTTGAATGCCACTACGGATGGAGTTGTACGGTTTCCTTCTGGATTCGGGATTACTTTTGGTTCCCCGCCTTCAAGTACAGATACACAAGAGTTTGTTGTACCTAAGTCAATACCAATAATCTTGCTCATAGTTTCACTACCTCCCAATTATTTATATGTAAAAATCCTATTCGTTCACTTTTACCATTGCAGGTCGAATCACGCGGTCTTTAAGAATGTATCCTTTTTGGAATTCCTCGACGACGATGTTCGAACCGAAGTTTTCATCTTGAACTTGCATGACCGCTTGATGCAGACGCGGATCGAACTCTTCGCCAACCGAACTGATCGGTTCGATGCCTTCTTTAGTCAATGCATCAATAATTGCTTTATAGACCATTTCCATGCCAGATAGCAAGGATTTTGTCTGTTCATTATCCGCTTCGATTTTTGTAGCTCTTTCAAAATTATCAAGAGCCTCCACCAAATCACTAGCAATACTTTGAACTCTATATTTTTGGGCCGCCTCCATATCAAGCTTGGCACGGCGTCTTGAATTATCAAAATCGGCCTGCAGACGAAGGTAACGGTTATCCATTTCTTCGATTTTCGCCTCAAGTTCGGCAATCTTTTCATGAGCCAATTGAAGTTCATCTTTTTCAACCGGAGTTCCCTCATGGTTTTCTTCCGCCGGAATTTCTTCTTCAGCGAAAACTGCTTCTGGAGCGCTTTCCTCGATTGTTTCATTTTCCAATGTTTGTTCTTCGTTTTTATTTTCTGTCACAATCTCACCTCCCTAAAAGGGTTATACAATTTATGCTAAAGTAATATGCCAGGCCGCGGAATATACTCCTCCGCCACCTTAACAATATTACCTTTGCTACTATTTTTGATACAGTCTTGTCATCAGGGCCGTTAAATCTTTCGAGAAAAACGAAAGCAAACTGATCACTCTCGAGTATTCCATTCTCGTTGGACCCAATATGGCCAATGTGCCAACTTGCTCCTGCCCGATTGAATAGGTTGCCGTAATCAAACTGCAGTCATCAAGCACTGTGTTTTGATTTTCACGGCCGATCTTGACGTGGATGCCCGATGGATTTTGAGTAATAAGTTCATAAAATCCCTGTTCCTGCTCAATCATCGATAAAAGCGTGCTTACTTTAGCAATATCATGGAACTCCGGCTGCCTCAGCATATTCGTTTTCCCGCCGAAAAATATTTTTTCGGGCTTTGTGTCCGTCAAGGTCTCCGCAAGGATCGAGACCATCGATCCATAGTTATGAATGTGGCGGCTCAATAGAACTGCAACTTCCTTATAGATCTTATCCTTTAAATCAACCAACGGAACATCGACCAAACGGGAATTCAATATGTTCACCATCTTTTCAATTTCGTTTATATCTAAAGAAGGCGGTAAGGAAATCATTCGATTTTCCACATGACCTGTATCCGTAATAATGATGGCTATTGCCGTTTCAGGACTTAAAGGAATGATCTGGATTTTTTTCAGCTTATGCTCATTCACTTTTGGCCCGAGTACAATCGCCGTATAATTCGTCAGTTCCGAAAGTATTTTCGCTGACTTCTGAACGATCTTTTCCAATTCATAAATTCGTTCTACAAAGACGGATTTTAATATCTTCATTTCATTCTTTTTCGGAGCTTGAGGAGAAAGTAAATGATCCACATAATATCTATACCCTTTTTCAGAAGGGATCCTACCGGAAGAAGTATGGGTTTTTTCTAAAAATCCCATTTCTTCTAGATCAGACATTTCGTTGCGAATTGTGGCAGAGCTGAACGTAATTTCATCTTTCTTCGACAAGCTTCGCGACCCGACTGGCTGGGCAGAATGGATGAAATCCTCGATTATCACTTGTAGAATCAATAATTGACGATCAGTTAGCATGTATGATCACCTCTGTTAGCACTCTGTCTCATCGAGTGCTAATATACTAATAAATTATCAAATGAAGCTTATGATGTCAACAATGAAAACCGCTAATTCATCGTTAAAATTACATAGATTTCCTTCAGTCGGAATCAATAACGCCTAAAAATGATTGGAACACTTCATTTCCCAGCAGTTTGCCGCGCTCAGTCAAGTGCACAAACCCGTCTTCCACCTTTAGCAGACCCTTTACCGCCCCTTCTTCGAGCGGTTTCTTGAAAATCTCCGTCATTTCAACAAAAAATTTATTCTTAAAGATTTCCAATGAAACTCCTTCCGTTTTCCGGAGCCCCAAAAACATCTCCTCTTCCATCCGTTCATGAAGCGGTACCGGGTGTTCTTCCAGCACAGGGAGCTCGTTCGCCAGCAATGGCGTCATATATTTCTTCACAGGCCCATGATTGGCCACCCTTTTACCTCCAGTATAGCCATGTGCACCTGCACCAATCCCATAATACTCCACATTATTCCAATATGTCAGGTTGTGCCTGCTTTCAAATCCAGCTCGGGCAAAATTACTGATTTCATATTGATGCAGACCATGCTTCTCCATCTCTTCCATCAGCCTCTCATACATCGAAGCCTCGAGCTCCTGCGGCGGCAGGTTTAATTTCCCCCTCCGCATCTGATTATAAAAAACCGTCTTCGGCTCAACGATCAATGAGTAGCTGGAATAGTGCGGCAATCGAAGGGCAATCGCTTTATCCAGCGTATCCTTGAAATCTTCCATCGTTTGGCCCGGCAACCCATAAATCAAGTCGATGCTTATATTCGTAAAGCCAACCTCTTGGGCCAAATGAATCGTTTCATATACTTCAGAGGCCCGGTGGGTCCGGCCAATTCGTTTTAATAATTCATCATTGAAGCTTTGCACTCCAAAGCTAAGCCTATTGACCCCCGAATCATAAAGTATCTCGAGTTTTTCCCTCGAAAGATCCCCTGGATTGGCTTCGAATGTATATTCAGCCTTTTCGGGATCAAAGGGCAGGGTTTCATTGATTGCTTCACATAAGAATGCAAGCTGCTTTTCATCTAGAGAGGTCGGTGTCCCTCCACCGACGAAAACTGTCTCCAAACCTGCAGTCGGGTATTTGGAAAGCTGCATCACCATTTCCCTTTTCATCATCTGTAAATATTCGTCGACCGGCTGTCCCTGCAAAAATACTTTATTGAAATCACAATAATGACAAATATGTTCACAAAATGGTATATGGAGGTAGGCGCTTTTGATCATTGTGTTCACAACCTTTTAATCGAATGAGTCGATAGAAAAAGAGGCTAGATCTCCTCTACCCTCTTTTTTCTATCTATCGTTTATTTTATTTATTTTTTTGGTGTCGTATCATCCATTTTCAAAACAGCCATGAAAGCTTCTTGCGGAACTTCAACTGAACCTACTTGTTTCATCCGCTTTTTACCTTCTTTCTGTTTTTCGAGCAACTTACGTTTACGGGAAATATCGCCGCCGTAACATTTAGCCAATACGTTTTTGCGCATTGCACTAATAGAAGAACGGGCGATGATTTTTTGCCCGATCGCCGCTTGGATCGGCACTTCAAATTGTTGTCTTGGAATTAGCTTCTTCAATTTTTCAACAATGACCTTCCCGCGTTCATAAGCAAAGTCCTTATGAACAATGAAACTTAAAGCATCGACAGTTTCAGAATTCAATAAGATATCCATCTTCACTAGCTTGGACGGTTTGTAGCCGATCAACTCATAATCGAACGAAGCATAGCCTCTTGTATTGGATTTCAATTGATCGAAGAAATCATACACGATTTCCGATAATGGAATTTCGTAATGAATGCTCACACGAGTCTCATCTATATATTCCATATCAATGAAGTTACCGCGTTTATTTTGACAGATTTCCATGATCGTCCCAACAAACTCCGTCGGTGCCATCATCGTTGCTTTGACATATGGCTCCTCGACCCGTTCGATCTTTTGAGCATCAGGCATATTAGATGGGTTATCCACTTTTAGGACCGTTCCGTCTGTTTGGACCACATCATAAATAACACTAGGTGCAGTGGTGATCAGATCGATTTTGAATTCACGTTCAATCCGTTCCTGGATAATTTCCATATGAAGGAGTCCAAGGAATCCGCAACGGAAACCGAAGCCCAACGCTTGCGATGATTCCGCTTCGAACTGAAGCGCTGAATCGTTCAATTCCAATTTTTCCAATGCATCCCGTAAATCATTGAATTTCGATGCGTCAATCGGGTATAAACCGCAATATACCATAGGATTCATCTTCCTGTAACCCGGCAATGGTTCTGTCGCGCTATTCACGGCACTTGTAATCGTATCACCAACAGTCGTATCACCAACGTTTTTAATGGATGCCGTAAGGAAACCTACATCACCGACGTTCAGTTCATCCAACAGCTGGGTCTTAGGGTTGAAGACACCCAATTCGGTAACATCGAATTCTTTGCCAGTTGACATCATTTTGATTTTGTCGCCCACTTTAACGGAACCCTCGACAACACGGATATAGGCAACTACACCGCGGTACGCATCAAACAGTGAATCGAAAATAAGCGCCTTGAAAGGTGCATCGGGATCACCTTGTGGAGCTGGAACCAATTCAACGACCTGTTCCAAAATCTCCTCGATTCCGATTCCTGCTTTAGCCGAAGCCAAGACTGCATCGGAAGCATCCAATCCGATCACTTCCTCGATTTCTCCACGCACCCGTTCCGGATCTGCACTCGGCAAATCAATTTTATTGATGACCGGAATGATTTCAAGGTTGTTGTCCAAAGCTAAATACACGTTTGCAAGCGTTTGGGCCTCAATTCCTTGTGCCGCATCGACAACAAGGACAGCGCCTTCACACGCTGCAAGGCTTCGTGACACTTCATACGTAAAATCGACATGTCCCGGTGTATCAATAAGATGGAAGATATATTCTTCTCCATCTTTCGCGTTATATTTCAATTGAATCGCATTCAATTTAATCGTAATTCCGCGCTCACGCTCTAAATCCATGGAATCCAACAGTTGACTCTTCATTTCACGCTGAGTCATGGCGTTCGTTTTTTCAATGATACGATCCGCCAATGTAGATTTACCATGATCAATATGAGCGATGATGGAAAAGTTACGAATTTTTGATTGTCTTTTTAATTTTTCTTCTCTATTCATGACGTTCACTCCCACTAGTCGACACAATACACTATTTTTTATTATATCAATAGAAAATGCAAGATTCAACAGAATAGTTACAAAAGAAGCATCATTGCAGGGCAAAGGATAAAAAAAGGCTGCATTCCGGATTCGGATGCAGCCTTTTGGCAGGGCACACTCAACTTATTACATACCTAAATCATATCAATTAGTGCTTGAAAGGCACCTGATATGGACTCTCCCAGCGTTTTGCCGATCGATGAAAAAAAGTTGAAGGCTTTCATTTCTTCAAGTTTTTCTTTTTTCGTCTCCAAATCATGACTTGTTACTTTTTCGCCAAGGAT
The DNA here is from genome assembly GCF_050269675.1 of Peribacillus sp. NPDC076916. Taxonomy (NCBI): domain Bacteria; kingdom Bacillati; phylum Bacillota; class Bacilli; order Caryophanales; family Bacillaceae; genus Peribacillus; species Peribacillus sp. NPDC076916. The sequence continues at coordinate 55,397 of NZ_JBNNIU010000002.1, read as the reverse complement.
ATCCGCTTCCATCTCCCCTTGGTCCGATTGGTTAATCATGAATGCACTATTCAAAGAGGGATCTTCATACCCCTTCATTTTTTTCATCCCGTCGTTCGCTTGCTGCATCCCAATCAGAACACCTAAAAATAATACGAGCACGATCCCTGTACATTTCAACCAAAATCGAACCATGATAAGAGAACTCCTTTCAAATCACTTCGCTTCCGAATCCCCGGTCGGGTTATCCACTGCTTTGGCATCCCAGTAAAATTCACTGAAAACATCGGTAAAGGCATCAACGGTCAAGTACATTTCTTCGAAAGTATTATCAACACCGCCAACTTCAATGAGCATGGCATTGCCTGTTAAATCTTGATTATATATACCATTATGGCTAGATCCGCCTTGTTTCATAACCCCTCGTGAAATACCTGGGTATTTTTTCTCCAGTGCTTTATGAAGCTTATTGGCAAGCGCGGCATTTTTTTCATAGTTCGGGTTATTACCCCCGATCACGAAAGCGATTTTGGCATATTCTTTACCTTTAATCGTAATTGTCGTATCTTTTTTCCTCTTTGAATCGCGGTGAATATCGATCAGATATTCTAAATCTTTATTATTGGCCAATGCCGTCTGAACAGACCTTCGGGATTCTTGATAGGATTTGGTAAAATTCAAGCCCTTATTATTCAGATTTCCCATGATATCCGTTTTATCGAGCGAGGAACCAATCCCCTTATCGGCCAGATCTTCAACCATCCGTTCACCGAGTTTCGTAATATTGATTTTAGAATGGTAGGCCAGGTCCGGATTTGTCACGCCTTTTAAATATGGAAGATATGACTCCCGATTATGACTATGGTAAATCTCGACCACTTTCCGTCCATTGGTCGTTTGTTTCGGCTGATTGGCCGCTCCTTTTTCGGGTTCTTCAATCTCATCCAGGTTTTGCAGGGATGCATCCCTTTCTTCATTCAGGACGTCTACTGGCGGCGAAGATTCATATGGCATATTCGTATAGTTCGTTCCTTCCCCAGCAACGAGGATTTCATTATCAAAAATCGAAAAGCCTGGCAGCTCCCTTCCGAGTAAACTTCGCGGGTCCTCGAGTGAAATGTTTGTCGAGACTTTTATCAATTGATTCGTGATCACTGATTCCCGCTTCCCTTCCGGCAGGGCATTAAAAAGATAATGGTTTTCATTGGCCAGCATCGAGAACAGCATTTTTCCCGAGAATTGGTTGGCTACAGTATGTACGGAATTAGAAGATATCCGATACTCCGGTCTTAGGGAGGTCATGACCCCACTGACTGAAAAAACAAAAAGAAGCAAGGCGAGAATACCTAGAAAAGTTTTTATTATTGTTGATCCGTGAACGGCTGTTATGATTCCTGGGGAATTTCTTCTTTTCATCCTTCCACCCTCTCTATAGCTTGTCTATTAATACCTATGACTTTGCTAGAAAGGGTAGAACACCATTTTTGGGCACTGAAAGTGATTTAACGTGTGTAGTAGCCGGCATTATCCTGATTTATTGAATGATGCAAGGCTGCATTTAAACCATTGGCTATCAAATTGGCCATATCCTCAATGAAAACATCGACTTCTTTCGGTGTAACCATTAAATTTTGACCAAGAGGTGACAGCACTTCATAAATCAATTTCCGTTTCTCTTCATCAGGGAGTACACCTATCATTCCCAAGAAGGTTTGGCGCTCCTTTTCACCTGGCATATCCTCTTCGGTCAACTTCGTTCGCTTCCCGAAACTGAATCCAGCTGGTGCCAACGATCGTGATGGTCTGTCCCCTTCATTCAGTTCCTTGCCAAAGTGCTTCAAAATATAATCTATCGTATCGCTGGCAATTGATACGGCATCCACGACGGTAGGTATTCCAATTGCTATAACAGGAACTCCCAGTGTATCCTGGCTCAATTCCTTTCGTTTATTTCCAACACCAGACCCTGGATGGATGCCTGTATCCGTAATTTGAATCGTGGAATTCACCCGTTCGATCGAACGGGCAGCCAATGCGTCAACGACGATCAGGAAATCAGGTTTACTTTTTTCGATGACTCCTTTAATGATGTCACTCGTCTCGATTCCCGTAATCCCCATCACACCGGGGGAAATCGCACTGACCGGCCGATAGCCTTCCTTGACGGACTCCGGCTGCAATTCGAACAAATGCCTTGTGACTACAAGGTTCTCAACGACTGCTGGTCCCAGAGCATCGGGAGTAACATTCCAATTACCAAGACCGACAACCAAACAGCTGCTTTCTTTGGTGATCTTATTCCGTTTCAAGAAGTAAGCCAGTTCGTTGGCGAACACCTTTTCCACCCGTTGCTGCGTTTCCGTATCCTGCTGGCGGATGCCCTGCACTTCGATGGTCAAATAACTGCCCTGTTTCTTACCGATTTCCTTTTCCCCCTCAGCCGTGACCTCGACCAAGGATACCTTCAGATCATCCACTTCTTTTTCCTTGATAATGACCCCTTCGATACGGGATACATCAACTTCCTCTACAACACCTTTATGTTCAAGGGCAATTTCCTTTGCTTCTATCGCCAAATCTGTACGAATTCCGTATTCTCTAAGGTCCAAATTATTTTCCATAACGGCCTCCTGATGTTTGAATTGTATCGAATCTAGTATTTTCAATAGTCTCTCTTAAACATTCTGTCATTTTTGCTTTTTTATTATTCATTTTTTTGGTACAATGAGTGATGACGAGATGAATTTATTCCCGAAATTATAATTCCTTTTCGATTCTCAGTCTGAAGTATTGCATATTTATGAGCAGTCTGATAGAATATCACTTGTGCTATTTGATATGGATTTGAAAAGTCGAGTTCATATAATCTCGATTTCTTTGTAGGAGGTGAACGGAATGCCAAACATTAAATCTGCTATTAAACGTGTGAAAATTAACGACAAAAAACGCGTTCATAACATTACTGTTAGATCAACTATGCGTACTACAGTGAAAAACGCTGAAGTTGCATTAGCTGGTGAAAACGTTGAAGCTGCTAAAGAAGCTCTTTTAACAGCTGCTGTGAAATTAGACAAAGCTGCATCTAAAGGATTAATCCATAAAAATGCGGCAGCCCGTAAAAAATCTCGTTTAGCGAAAAGACTTAACGCTCTTAACGCATAATGACAAAAAATAAACGATCCAATCGGATCGTTTTTTTTGTGCCGTTTTTTCATAAAAAAGGCGACAGGATATCTGCCACCTATTTTATCATCTAATTTTTAAAAGCAGCAGCTCAAGCGTGATTGCCTTATCCGCTTGGCCGGTCTTCATTTTATAATCCGCTTCCGCTAAGTCGTTCATGATGCTCAACAGCTCGCGTTCCTGGAATTTCCCCGTCTTTTCAAGTGCCAGCTTTACCCGGTAAGGGTGCACCTTCAGTTGACCAGCAATTTTTTGCTGGCTATAACCTTGACGGGAAAGCTCCTTCACTTGATACATGAGCCTGACCTGGCCTGCAATGACACTCAAGATCTTGATGGGTTCTTCATTCTGCCTGAGAAGATCGTGCAGAATCGTCATGGCACTCTCCATCTTTCGCTGTAACACATGATCAACAAGCGTGAAGATATTCTGTTCAAGGGATTTAGCAACCAGCTTTTCCACTATCTCGACCGTTATATGTTTATCAGCTTCTGCATAAAGCACCATTTTATCCAGTTCATTCGTCAGCATCATCAGATTCGTTCCTGCAAGTTCAAGTAAAAGCTCTGTAGCCTGCTCATCTATTTGGACTGAAGAAGTTTCGACCCTCTCCTTCACCCACCCCTTTAATTCATGATCACCAAGCTTCTTCGCTTCAACGAGAACCGCCTTACGCTTAAGCTCCTTGGTGATTTTTTTCCGTTCATCCAGTTTCTCATAAGGTGCGGTCAATACAACAATAGAATAAGGGACCGGGTCAGCCAAATACGCTTCCAGTCTTTTTACATTATGTTCAACTCTTGACTTCGTTTTTTCAGCTGTCAAAAAAAATGGGTTTTGCATGAAAACAAGGCGCCTTTCCCCGATAAACGGGAGGGTTTCGACATCTTCAAGCGCAGTTTCAACAGGCGTCTCTTCTAAATCAAATTGAGCAAAGTTAAAATCCATCTCATCTTCGTGAAGGATATTCTCGATCAATAGCTGCTTTGTTTCATTAATTAGATAGGCTTCTGTTCCATATAACAAGTATACTGGAGCGAATTGCCCTTTTTTTATACTTTTCCAAACGTCTAATACCAATAGAATCCGCCTCTTTACTATGTATTCTTCTCTAATGGTATAGGTGGATGGACCATTTGACAAGCTATAAAGGGAACTAACCCTTAAAAAGGGCTAGTTCCGGATCTATATGAACACTTTCAAGAAAGGCCCGGGTAATCTTTCTTGAAAGCGGGTAGTGTATTCATGTAGAACAAAAAATGAGCTTTTCACTTTCGCTTGCTTTGTTTGTACTTATATTTTGACCTCAAAAATCTAAACTATTTGTGTCAACTCTTGTCAGTAAAGGAAATGAAGAATGAAGCCTGTAGATTTTTTTTTGGTAATGTTTTATACTATTAGCAGAAATAGGAGGGGTAAATAATGAACGAATTCGAAAAGAATGTTCAGTCAAAAACAGATGACGTCGCTGATTCCGCTATAGGATTCATCGGTTCTTTTGTATTTTTCGCTGCCATGTTCACCATAGCTGTCGTCATTAAAGCTGTCGGATCCTGATTTCTTTAACTACATGCACTTATTTTTCCTGATGGAGGCTGCCGCTGCAGTCTCTTTCTTTTTGATTTTCTACATACTATGGGAGTATCTTCCGAAAGGTTCCACTGCTTTTGTAATACTTGTAAATAATAGAACCATCCTCGTCTGTCCTGAACACCTTTATGCCATTTTTCTCAAGATTCGCAATTACGTCTCCATGAGGGTGACCGTAGCGATTATCTTTTCCAACTGAAATAAGCGCCGCTTTCGCCTGTATCTGTTCAAGGAAGGCCGCGGAAGAAGAAGTTTTACTGCCATGGTGTCCAACCTTCAAGATATCCGCCTGCAACTGCGGAAATGTGCTCAATAATTCCCTTTCCCCTTCTTCTCCCATATCACCGGTTAATAACCAGGACAATCCCCCAAGCTCCGTGAATAGAACTATGGATGAATCATTCTTATTTTCCTCTTTCTTATATGGACTGAGAACAGCAAACGGCGCTCCTCCTCCCAACCAATTGTCCCCCCTTCTCAGTTCAGTCATTTTCAATTTTTTATCTCTTGCCACCGATACAAAATCCATATCCCCATATTGCTCTTCACTCCAGCCTCCAATGATGATCTCCCCAACTTTAAAATTTTCAATCAATTCTTTTGCACTTCCCATATGATCTGCATCCGGATGGGTTAAAATGAGTTTGTCCAATTGGTGGATTCCCTTACTTTTCAATAATGGAATGATGATATCATCCGCGGTGTTGAACTTCTTTCGCTTTTTTGCCCACGTGTCGATTGGAAATGTAATTTGCCCACCCGTATCGATCAAATAATTGCCGCGATTGAACGGCAGGATAATTAAAATGGAGTCACCTTGTCCAACGTCGATGATCTGCACTTCACCAAAAGGAGAGAACCTTTGTAAATTATATTGAAAAAGCAAAAGGACAATCATTATTCCGCACCAGATTTTACTTTTTTCAAAAGATATATCCCAAGTCAGGTATAACCCTAAAAGGGAAATAACAAGTAATACCATCATGATGAAAGATGGTTTTCCAAACGGAATGGAAGCCAGCGGCAAATCCGATGCTGCATCCGCAACTTTATTGCAGAGTACGAATGTGAAATTCAATAATGATATGAGGGGTTCCCCCAAGAGAGGCAGCAATAAATGAATAAGGAGGGAAATCAGCGAAAGCGGCAGCAATATGATGGAATAAAGCGGAACATACAATACGTTTAGAAACACGCCAAGAAAGGATACTTCAAAAAAGTGAAAAAGTAAAATCGGAAGGGCTGCCAATTGGCAGATGGAACTGATGATGAATAGCTGCGTTGTTTTCTTAGGATATTGTAAGAAAATGCTTGAAGACATGATAATGGAGAAAGTGACTGCGAATGAAAGCTGAAAACCTATATCATAGATCATATTAGGCCGAAAAAACAATAATGCCATATAAGTCAATCCGATTGCGGCACCCGCAGAGAGTCGTTTCTTGAATAACAGGAGCAGAAAGAAAAGCATAGCCATTAAACAGGACCTCACCACAGATGGACTTGCACCTGATAGTAACATGTAAACCGGAAGGAAGATTAAGATGGCCACCATCATTCTTTCCCGTGTAATCCCAACCCTGATGCCGAAGTAAAATAACATCCCCGTTAAAAAACTGACATGGAGACCGGAAATCGCAAGTAAATGAACTAGCCCCAATCGCTGGTAATTAGTAAGGTCGTCTTCATCTATATATGTCTGGTCGCCGAATATGAGAGCTGTGACAAAACCGCTTGATTCTTCTGGAAAGTGTTCCATAATATACGTAATTCCCTTCAGGCGCAAATTACGAATCGAAACCGGAATCGAGTTTTCAGCCTTTTTACATTCTTCAAAGGAAATGGAATCCGCTTTTAATATCCAATGGATGCCTTGGCGAAAAAGATAACGTTGGTAATCGAAACTGTTTTCATTCCTGTTTTTGTCGGGAATTTGCAATGTCCCTCCAGCCGGACATGATAAACCGATGCGCAGAAACCGACTCAGCTTTTCCTGTTCCAATTCGGTTGTGATTTTATAACGAAGCACTAGCCGTTCACCTTTCTCACCGCGCACGAATCCTTTTAACGAATTTCCATCTATATTCGGTTGGTCGGTAAATGTGATGATGAATCGGCTTTCCGTACCATGATAGGCAGTTTTGTTTAGGTGATCGGAGAAGGAGGCAGCCCCTAAAAATATCCCCATGATCACCAAATGAAAACATAGGGCCTTCACGCTTAACCCCACCGAAAAATAAAGGAAGCAGAGAAAAATAAGGATAATGATCAGCAGCCTTACATTTAAAAAAGAATGGGCCATAACACCAAATGTAGCCGAAACGGCTAGTAAGACAAGGTATCTAGCCATGCCTGCCCCCCGTCCTATTTAATTTTCAAATATTTGATTGGCCTGCTTTTCCAACTCCATTAAATCTTCTTTTGTCAGGTCTGTTCGTTCAAGCTGAGCCAGCAAGGAGAATACAAAGTCCTTTTTTTGTTTTCCATTAACATCGATGGCCCCTTTTGCTTCAACTTTCTCGGTCTTGACACCAGCCTGTTTGAATAATTCCAGGGCATATGGATGATTTTTGTAATCCTCCGCATAATAAACAGCCTTTATGCCAGCTTGGATGAGTGATTTACAGCACTGAAGACATGGAAAATGCGTTACATATATTTCTGCCCCATCAGTGGGCACCCCAAATTTCGCACATTGTAAAAGTGCATTCATTTCTGCATGTATCGTTCTGACACAATGATTATCAATTACATAACAGCCGTCATCAATACAATGCGTCCCTCCCGCAATGGACCCATTATATCCCCCCGCAATGATTCGGTTGTCCCTGACGATGGTTGCCCCTACAGTGAGGCGTGTACATGTGCTTCTTAAAGCTAATAAATGGCTTTGCGCCATGAAATATTGATCCCAACTAATTCTGTTCATGTTCTATCCCTATCCCCTTACCGCTAGAATGATTTTCTTCAATTTTACCCTCTTCCTGGCCATTTGTGTAGCATATTCAATCATTCATTTAACCGAAATGGAATCCCGTAACCTTTCAAACGTTTTATCGCCGATTCCCGTTACCTTCTTCAAGTCATCGACCTCCTTGAATTTCCCTACCGTTTCCCTGTATTCCAGGATCGCATTCGCTTTTGATGGTCCAATTCCCGTCAAGGTTTCCAATTCTTCCTGTGTAGCTGTATTCAAGTTCACCAGTCCTCCTGATGTCCTCCCAGAGACGGCATCACCAGACGGTCCGACTTGCATATTCTCCAACTTCCCCTCGTCTTCTTCACCTATTTCCGGAACATAAATGACCATTTGATCTTCAACGATTTGAGCAAAATTCACTTTATCTTTATCAGCCATGTCCGTAAAACTCCCCGCAGCCGAAATCAAATCGATCACCCGGTCACCTGCCTGTGCAGTGAATAGGCCTGGGGACTTGACCGCTCCTTTAACGTCCACTTTAATGATCTCAGGTTCGGCAGGCGTTTCCTCTTCACTTTGTTTAATTTCAGCATCTTTTGCAGTAATGGCAAAGATATCTTCCGTATCAGCCGGATCCTCCCCTTGTTGCAAAAAAAAGTAAATGCCTGCTGCCACAAATGCCACGGCAACAGTTACCATCATCAATTTCCGTTTAAAAATCGCTTCCATTTCTTTACCTCCTTGTTGGATTTCGCACGATACATTGTCATAGGACAGATTAAAAATACATAGTGTTTCTAGGAGAATCAATCGCTTTAAGTGAGAGGAGTTGATCGGAATTGAAGAAAATCGGTGTTATCGGAACCGGAAATATGGGAACCATTTTAATCGAGGCATGGCTGGAGGCAAAAATATTGAATCCGGCGGATCTAATCATTACAAATCGCACGCTTTCCAAAGCATTGGTACTGAAAGAAAAACACCCTGGTATCAAGGTTGCGGAAAGCGCAGCCGAAATCGTCCAACAAGCTGACTTTATCTTTCTCTGTGTAAAACCATTGCAAATTAACAGCCTATTACAGGAAATCAAACATCATATAAAAAGGGATCAGCTGGTTATTTCCATCACAAGCCCGCTTTCAGTCTCCCAGCTTGAATCCGCCGTGAACGCCCCTTGTGCCCGTTTTATCCCGAGCATAACGAACCGTGTGGGTTCAGGGGTATCGTTACTGAGCTTCAGCAAGAGCTGCAGTAAGGAAAAAGTGTCAGCTTTATTTGATTTGGCCTCTGCCATATCGGCACCGGTCATCATTGAAAACGATATCACCCGGGTAGCTTCCGATATCGTCAGCTGCGGTCCTGCCTTTTTCAGCTATTTAGCACAAGCTTTTATTGACGCGGCTTGCCAAACGACGAAGATAGATAAAGAAACGGCTACGACTTTGACTGAGAATATGCTGGTTGGCTTAGGGGAACTGCTCGGTAAAGGGGTTTATACATTGCCGACCTTACAGGAAAAGGTTTGTGTAAAGGGTGGAATAACAGGTGAGGGGATCAAGGTTTTAGAAGCGGAAACCGGGGAAATGTTCCATCATCTTTTTCAAGCGACACATGAAAAGTTTGCAGAGGATCTTCACGAAGTTGAAAAGCAGTTCGGCCATCCTTATTAATATTCGCAATCAATATCTTTAACTCCTTCTAAAAGTATAAAAAAGAAGAGGTCAGACCTCCGCTCGTACAAGTAAGATGTACGAACGGAGGCTCTTGACCTCTTTATCATTTACTGGCTACAAATAAGATTCTTTCGGTTTCCGCTACAAGCGGTGCGTCTTCAAGGTCCGCCAGAATTTCAGAAACCGTAAAACCTGCTTGCTCCAACCACTTTTTATATTGTTCAACCGGATAGGTCCGTTGATAATGCAACTCATCAAACCGGTCATACAGACCGCTTTCATCATCCCTTACGAAAAAACTTAAATCATGTTCCACACTGTAAGGTTCTTCACCTGGGAAGCAGTCCCATATATAGGATACTTCTTCACCATTGACAGCAAACGTATTATCACGAAAGATTTCTTCCATTTTATAAATGGAATGGACATCAAACAAGAATAATCCGCCATCCTTCAAATGCTCATGAACCCGGCTGAACGTCTTGACTATATCTTCCTCATTACGAAGGTAGTTCAGCGAATCACAAAAAATCGTGACACAATCAAATTGGCCAAGTCCTTCGAGTTCTGCCATATTCTGCTGGAAAAGCGGAATCGATAATCCAAGCTTAACCGCTTTTTCATTAGCAACAAGTAGCATTTCATCAGATAAATCCACACCGGTGACATCGAATCCGTGTTGCGCCAATTCAACGGTCATTTCCCCGGTTCCACACGCTAAATCCAGGACTTTCCTGCCGCCAATTCCGTACTGTTCCAGCTTCGCCGTAAGGATCATCAGCCATTTTTCATAAGGTGCGTCCTTCATCAGTTCATCGTATACATAGGCAAAGCGTTCGTACGTCATGAAGTCAGTTCACTCTCTAGATCTTCAAAAGGTGCATCTCCCCATAAACGTTCGAGGTTATAGTAATTTCTTTCATCCTTATGGAAAATGTGGGCCACTACATCGCCAAGATCAACAAGCACCCATTTCGCCTCGTCAAAACCTTCAAGACGTTTTACATTGATTCCTGATTCATCAGCTTTGCTCTTCATTTCACGAGCTATTGCTTGTACTTGTTTTTCAGAATTACCGTGGCAGATCAAAAAGTAATCCGCTACTAGGGAAATACCTTGCATGTTCAATGCCACGATATCCTCCGCTCTTTTATCGTCCGCCGCTTTTGCTGCAATTACAAGAAGTTCACGTTCAGTCATTACATCTTCTCCTTCAAATTCATGATCAAATCATTATATGTCTTAAATGTGTCAGGGTAAATTGCCTGATTTCTTTTCATTAAAAAAACAACTGTATTCCTTAAAGCCTGAATGACAGCATGATCCAAATTTTGCTTTGCCGTCTGCCTGACTTCATCGACACCGGGAAAAGAACGTCCCGGCTCAATATAGTCAGCAAGGTATACGACTTTATCCAATAGGCTCATGCCAACCCTGCCAGACGTGTGATAGGCAATTGCATCCAAGATTTCAGCGTCCTGAATGCCAGCTTCCTTTTTCACCAGATAAGCCCCGACAGGAGCGTGCCACAGCTCCATATTGTATTCAAGTAGAGCCTGGTCCATTTTTTCAGCGATTATTATTTGCTCCATTTCCTCTTTTGGACGAAATTTTGCATAATCATGGAAAATGGCTGCCAGTTCGGCTTTTTTGACGTCGGCACCATACCGTTCAGCAAGTTCTATCGCTGACTCGACCACACCCAATGTATGAATGTACCTGCGCTCGGTGATTTGTTCTTTGACCAGCGCCAATGCTTTCTCACGATTCATATAAACCATTCCCTTTAATATACTTCACCACTGGATCTGCTATTAAATATTTCACGGTTTTCCCCGTCCTTAACTTCCTTCGTATCATGGAAGACGAAATGAACATCTGGGGGACTTTCACCATCGTGATCGGGTATAAGGTCTTTTCGTTATATCCAGGGCGCTTCACACCGACGAAATTGACCATATGCACGAGCTCGTCGATACGATGCCAATTTGGTAAGTACTCAATCATATCTGCGCCAATTATGAAATAGAACTCATTGGTTGGCTCAAGTTCTTTCAGCAATTTTATTGTGTCATACGTATAAGATGTGCCTTTTCTTTCTATTTCAATACCCTCAATATAAAAAGATGGGTTTCCGGCTAGCGCGTTTTCCAACATGGCCAGCCTGTCCATATCGGTTACTTCCTCCGATTTTTCCTTATGGGGAGGAACGTGATTCGGCATGAACCTGATTTCATCTAGCTCAAGGGCATCCAGCACTTCATTCGCTATAATTAAATGCCCGATATGCGGAGGATTGAATGTACCGCCAAGAATTCCAATTTTTTTCATAGATAGGTTCCTTAAGGTAATTTAAGTTGTTTGTTTTCTTTTGATTCTTTATACAGCACAATTGTGTTGCCGATAATCTGAACCAATTCCGCCCGTGCACCTTTTGATAAAGAAAGTCCCACATCATCGCGGTCCTCTTCACAGTTTTGAAGGATGCTGACCTTGATTAATTCACGTACTTCTAGCGCCTCACCAATTTGCTTGATGAGGTTATCATTGACGCCGCCTTTACCAACTTGAAAAATTGGATTGAGGTGATGGGCCTTTGATCGTAAAAATCTTTTCTGTTTTCCTGTTAACATGTGTTACCTCCTAGTTTGTTCAAGACAATATCTGTCATTCTTGCTGTATCCGGCATAATGCCCGTCCATATCTCAAATGCGAGCGCAGCCTGGTTGATGAACATCCCCAAACCATTTTGCGTTTCCGCCCCTTTTTCCCCCGCTTCACGCAGCAGTTTGGTTTGAAGGGGGTTATAGATGATATCACTGACAATTGCACCGGTTTTAAGCTGGTCGACCTTTAACGGCGAATGATCCAATTCCGGGCTCATTCCAGAAGAAGTCGTTTGGATGATTAAATCATATTGTGATAAGCTTTCTTCCGCTTCGATAATCGAGAGTGCCTTCGATACTTTATCATATGGGCAATCAGAAACAAGCTGGGCCGCTCTTTCCTTTGTCCGGTTTGCAATATCAACTTGCTTTACCCCTTCTTTTACAAGGGTAAAATAAATCGCACGCGCAGCACCGCCCGCTCCGATCACTAACGTTTTTTTAGCCTTGATGTCACTTGATATTTCATCGCATAAAGATTTGAAAAATCCTTTTCCGTCTGTATTATACCCTATAAACCGACCATTTTTGTTAACAACCGTATTTACAGCCCCGATTGCAAGGGCCAGTTCATCCACTTCATCAAGGAAAGGAATGATTGAAGTCTTATGAGGAATCGTGATGTTAAACCCTTCTATACCAAGGGCTTTCATGCCTTTCACGGCATCGATCAAACCTTCTTTCGTCACATGAAAATGATGATAAACCGCTTCTATATTTTCTTTTTCAAATGCATCATTATGAATGTCCGGTGACATCGAATGTGCAATTGGATCTCCCATTACCCCATATATCTTTTTCATAGACTTGACGACCCCTATAATTAGATTAATGATTTGCGAACGATCACATTGACGCCCTTTGGAACATGTGCAACGATTTTCGCTCCCGGCTCATTGACCGTCACCCAGCCAAGACCAGAAAACACAATATCCATTTTACCATCTTTCAAGGAGAATTCATGTGGAATCAGCTTCGGAAACTCCTCGATTTGTTCAGGCCGTGGGGGCGTCAGTAATTCCCCGGCATGGTTTTTATACAATTCATCGGCATTTTCGAGTTTTGTACGGTGAATATTCAATTCATTCGAAAGGTAGCAAGTCAATGAACGCCTTCCGCCTGAGACATAGTCCAACCGGGCCAACCCTCCGAAAAATAGCGTCTGTGCTTCATTCAGTTGGTACACTCTCGGCTTGATTTCCTTTTTCGGCATAATCACCTTGAAGTCCCGTTTGTCCACATAGTGAGCCATTTGATGATGATTAATGATTCCCGGTGTATCGATCAACGCCTGTTCATCATCCAAAGGAATTTCGATCATATCCAAGGTAGTCCCTGGGAAGTGGGAAGTCGTGATGATATCACTTTCTCCGCTCACTTCTTTTATAAGACGGTTGATGAAAGTCGATTTCCCTACATTCGTACACCCCACCACATAGACATCTTTACCTCTCCGATACCGCTCAATCGCATCGGCCGCTTCAAGTATGTGCTTTCCCTTTTCCGCACTGACAAGCAGGACATCAACCGGGTTAAGACCCAATTCCTTGGACGATTGCTTCATCCAATTGATCAACTTGTTCGGTTTTACGGATTTAGGCAATAAATCAACCTTATTTCCGATCAGAAGAACATCATTTCTTCCTACAAATCGATGCAGGCCAGGCAGCCAGCTTCCATTGAAATCAAAAATATCGACGATTTTGACGATTAAAGAGTCGGTTTCGCCTACTTTATTCAAGATTTTCAAGAAGTCATCGTCTGTTAAGGAAACATCCTGAACTTCGTTATAATGTTTCAATTTAAAGCAGCGCTGACAAACGATGGTCTCCTTTTCCAGAGCTGATTTAGGGGCAAAGCCCAATTCCTTCGGATCTTCAGTCTGGACCTTCACACCGCAGCCGATGCACGCTAATTCTTGATGATTGTTCAATTGTGATCCTCCCATTCTATCATTCCTTTTCGTTTAAAAAACGCCATGATCTTTCTTTCAAAATAACGATTGATCCTTGTTCTGAATTCGTCGGTTTGTGCTACAGGGAGCACTAAGATCGTATGAAACCCGCCTCTGTTCCCTCCCAATACATCCGTCAATAACTGATCGCCGATTACCACCGTTTCTTCCAATTTCAACCCCATTGTCTTACGGGCCTTATGGAAAGCTCTTGCCATCGGTTTTCTGGCCTGGAAGATAAACGGAATGTGAAGCGGATCGGAAAAAGCCCGAACCCGATTTTCATTATTATTGGACACAATCGTCACTAAAATCCCATGATCACGCATATTGTCGAACCATTTGATTAAATCGGGGGTGGCAGTTGGCCTGTCCCATTCAACGAGAGTATTATCCAAATCGGTAATGACTCCCTTAATCCCTCTTTTTTTCAATTCTTGAGGATCTATATTAAAAATGCTTTTAACATGTTCACTCGGCAAAAATAATTTAAGCATATTGACACCTCTATATTTTCGTTAAAATTTACCGTCTCCATCATATCGAATTTTCATCACACTTTCAAAAATAATTAGGAAAGAAAGGCCGTCGGTAAAGAAACATCATAATGTATGTTTTCTGATATGGAAAGGCATTTTTCATTAAATACTGGGAAATTTGCAGTCTGACCAGAACAAAAGAACTAATTATTCATAAAAGATTTCGACAAAAATTTCATTTATTCAATCTGTGGATAACTTTACTAACATTTTCCATACTGATGTGCACCATTTCCCCTACCTTGTAAACAACTTAACCACAAGTTATCCACTTTCAACTGTGGATAACAGAACGATTGTTCTCCACGTTTATTTCTGATACAGTAGGGGTACATCAAGGAAGACTTATCAATATATGCAAGTAAGCACCAAATTATTCCCCGCAATCCCTACTGGAGGTGAGCAGCCGCAAATGGCGTTCTGATGCAAAAACTATCTGATGACCTGTTGCTTGAATCCTATTTTAAAGCACAGAATTTAAAGTTGAGTACCGATTTCATCCGCCTCATAGAAACGGAAATTCATCGAAGATCCCTGACACATAAAATCCGATCAATATTTTAATATGAAATACATAGGCTGACATCAATTGTCAGCCTCTTATTTTCATTTGAAGTTAGACGGCCCTCATGAATCCGATTGTTTCACCAACACGGACATCTGCGGGAATGGATATGTTTCCTTCAAGTTCGAAACTCCCTTTTTCAAAAAGAAGCACCACTGTGGACCCAAAGCTGAAATAAGAAAATTCCTGTCCTTTTTCCAATTCATCCGATTCATCAGTAATGACGATCGAATTTATGAACATGGCCCCGACTTTCACCATTGCCAGGCTTCCCGCTTCATTTTGAAGTTCAGTTATTGTCCGGTAATTTTTTGATAAAGGCTCTTTTCCATATTTCATCCCCCATTTATTAACGGGATACGATTTCCTTCCAAGGGTCCAACGTTTGACCACGGAACCCTTTATTGGTGCATGGATCCTATGGTAATGACTCGGGCTTAAGTATAGCACGAGATATTTGCCCCCTAAGTACTTTTCCAAAAGAAGCTCATCCCCGAGCATTTCCTCCATTGAATATACCTTTCCCTTAACGACGATATTTTTATCAGCGCGTATCTCCCCTGAATCCTCAAGAACACCGTCCACAGGACAAGCTACCGCAGAAGGAGCTGCCGTAATTGGCCTGGCACCCGCCTTTAACTGCCTGGTAAATAGCTCGTGCAGGCTCGTATAAGCTTTTACCTCCTTACCAAATTCCTGTTGATTAAGATTAAATGTTTTTACATAAAATAAAATTAAGGGCCTGCTCCAACGAGATTGGCTAAAATGCTTTAATAACCCTGATGAATACTGACCATTTGTCAGTTCAATAAGAATGCGATACAAAGACTGAAACAAATAAAACCACTCCAAAATGTAAAATTATTCTAAATTCCCCTTGCATAAATTGTGTTAAATAAAATATTATTATATAATAAATACTTATGTTTACTATATTTTGTTTTAATTTGTTTCATTTGAAAGGAGTGAAAAGATGTTTTTATTACACGCCCTAGATCAATCCATTAAAAAATTGAAAGCACAAACAGCAAATATACTTACTTTAATTAATTTATCCCTTGGTGGATTTGCGATAATTGCCGTAATGCACGGCCAATTGAATTTAAGCCTGTTATTAATTTTCCTGGCTGCCCTTGCAGATCGCTTTGACGGTATGGTTGCTCGGAAATTCAACATTGAATCGGAATTGGGTAAGCAACTTGACTCGATGTGTGACATCATATCCTTTGGAGTCGCACCAGCTCTATTATTATACCAAGGAATATTAATAGAATTCGGAGCACCTGGCACACTCTTCACGGTTTTCTATATTGGCTGTGGCGCATTTCGTCTCGCCCGCTTCAATATAAGTGAAAGCAATGGATATTTTACAGGAGTGCCAATTACGGTTGCGGGCTGCATCGCTACTTTAAGTTATCTAGCCATCCCGTATTTCCATCCGGTCTTTTTCTTATCCCTCATGATTATATTATCATTACTTATGGTCAGTCCATTTAAATTGAAGAAAGTTTAAATAAGAAAGGCGGATGTCCTATACCGGACATCCGCTTTTTTCATTCATATTCCCTCCGAAAACCCATCTCAAGCTTTTCGGACCAGGGGGTCGGTCAAGCGCAAGAATTCTTCTACATCCTCCATACAGGCATTGACCGCTTCTTCCCAAAAATCCCGGGTCTTCAAATCGACGCCTAAATGTTTCTTCGCCAAATCCTCGACCTTCATCGAACCGGTATCCTTCAATAGAGCGATATATTTTTCTTCGAATCCCGCTGGTTCTTTCAGGGCATTCGCGTATATGCCTAATGAGAATAAGTATCCGAATGTGTACGGAAAATTATAAAATGGTACACCTGTAATATAAAAATGGAGCTTTGAAGCCCAGAACGTTGGATTATAATCACTTAAAGCATCGCCATAAGCTTCTTTTTGTGCCTCGACCATCAGTTCATTCAACCGTTCGGCACTGACATACCCTTGTTTCCTCTCATCATAAAACCTTGTTTCGAACAAGTAGCGGGCATGGATATTCATCAATAATGCCACGGATCGCTGGATTTTATCTTCTAAAAGCACCAGCTTTTCTTCCTCACTGGCAGCTTCCTTCACAGCTGCATCCGCAACGACCATTTCAGCAAAAGTAGAAGCGGTTTCAGCAACGTTCATGGCATATGACCGATTCAATGGATGGATCTCCCTCATTGCATATGAATGGAATGCATGTCCCAATTCATGGGCCAATGTCGATACATTGGATGGGGTGCCCGAATACGTCATGAAAATTCTTGATTGCTTATTTAATGGAAAGCCGGTGCAAAAACCGCCTGGTCTCTTACCTGGTCTGTCCTCCGCTTCAATCCAGCTGTCTTCAAAAGCTTTTTGGGTGAAGTTTGCTAATTGAGAGCCGAACTTAGAGAATTGCTGTATGATGAATTCTGCACCTTCTTGATAATCCATTACTTTGGTCTCTGCTGTAACAGCGAGCGGTGCATCCAAATCCGCCCAACTTAATTTATCCAAATCCAGTAACTCCGCTTTCCTTTCTAAAAACCTCACAAGCGGCTCCTTATGATCGGCGATTACATTCCACATGCTTTCGAGGGTTTCTTTTTTCATCCTCCCTATTTCAAGAGGCTCTTTCAAAATATCATCCCAGCCCCGTTTTTCATTCACACTGAGACGAAATCCGGCCAAATGGTTCAAAGTCCGGGCAAAAAGGTCACTTTTTCCCTCCCAAGCCTGTTCCCACGCAGTAAATAATTCTTTCCGGTTCCTTTCATCAGGATCGGAAAATTTATTCGCCGCTTGGCCTACAGAAAGCTTTTCACCTTTATAAGGGATGGTCATTGAACCGACGATCGTATCATACATTTGGCTCCAACCTTCGAAACCGTCCATGGCCAATTGAGTGATTAATGATTCTTCCTTCACGGAAAGCTTTTCCTTTGCCTTTTCCCGACGTTCATTCAATACGAATTTCAATTCATTCAATGGTTCTTTTTCGAGGATTTTTTTAAAGAAAGCATCATCAAGCTGTATCAACTTTTCATCCAGCTTGCTTAACACCATTTTTAGTGAAGCGACTATCTTCATTTGTTTGATCCGCAGCTGACCGGCCTTTTTATCCTGTGCATTTTGAGCTTCAAGGCAGCCGATGAATGCACTTGCCTGCGTGGATTTCATATTTGTATTTTTAAAAAGATCAAATGCCTGGATTAAACTGCTCTCATCATTTCCTTCAGGATTGATATTGCTTACAATTCGGTCTAATTCTTTTACCTCGTCGTTTATTTCATCTAAAAAAATCAGGAACTCCTTAGAAGAGCTTCCTCCTTTAAAAAAGATATCCAAATCCCATGTCAAAGAATATCCCATCATGCATTGCCCCCTTTTTATCACTAATCCCATTATAGAGGTAAATGCAACATTTTTCTAATTAAAAGGAATTTTCAGTATTTTGTCGGAACATTTTTCTATATCCCGGATTAAAAGCATGTTATGATGTATATATTCTTGGGAAAGGGGCGGTTGATTCATATGAAATTCTTCATTCACATGTCTGCCATCATCCTGCTCCTTTGGACACTGCCCATACAGTTCCATCATCATGCACAGCAGCTAAACATTGAGGAACATACCGATGTTCACCATTGGGATAAGGCCGACAAGAAACAGCCTTTCGTGCCTTCCTTTAGTTCCTGGCAAACACTTATCATTATTCTCTTTTTCGAATTTTCCATTTTGGGTTTTCTTTATTTTCACTCAAATCTTCGCCGACGATATCTCAGCCCTGTTTTTTTCCAGGCGAATTACGTAGCCTTACGCTCTGACATTTTATAAAAATTAAAATGGAGGAGTGATTCATATGTGGTTTCGCTTTATTATGATAGGGTTCTTATCTTTAACCGCTTCACGCATGTTCCTTTTTCAAGGAATCGAGATTTATCACGCTTTTGCAGATATGATCAGAAATAAATATTAAAAAAAAGAGTGCGGGGAAATTTTCCCGCACTCTCTTTGCCTTTTACCATCCTATCCTTTGGCTTTCTTTTCCTTCTCTTTTTCTGCTCTGTAAAATTCGTGGAACATCTTCATTAAGGCACGTTTTTCGATCCTTGATACATAACTGCGGGAAATGCCAAGCTCTTTAGCGATTTCCCTCTGGGTTTTTTCCTTTTTCAAATCCAGTCCGAACCTGCCTACAATGACTTCCTTTTCGCGTTCATCCAAAATATCAATATACTTTTTCACTTTTTCAATTTCCATATTGAGCTGAATCGTATCGATGACATCTTCCGATTCCGATTTCAGTACATCGATTAAACTGATTTCATTTCCTTCTTTATCTTGACCGATCGGATCATGCAGGGAAATATCTTTCTTCGTTTTCTTTGTCGCCCGTAAATGCATCAAGATCTCATTCTCAATGCATCGCGCCGCATATGTGGCCAGCTTCGTACCCTTCCCATCCGAATAACTCTCAATGGCCTTTATCAAACCAATTGTCCCAATCGAAATCAGATCCTCTGTATCTTCGCCCGTATTCTCGAATTTCTTGACGATATGGGCAACAAGTCTGAGATTATGTTCGATCAGGATGTTACGGGCATCACCATCTCCCTCGCTCATTAGCTTCAGATATCTCTTTTCATCCTGAGATGACAAGGGCTGGGGAAAAGCGTTGTTTTTCACATAGGAAACGAATAAGTAAAATTCTTTGATAATATAACCAACAACTGTAAGTATTCCGGGCATTGGTTCCATCCCCCGTTTCTTTGGCTTCCCTATTTCATACCTATGCAACAGTGGGCTTGTTCGTGTCTGTCCCACTAAAAGAAATAATGAATGGTGTTAAATGTTCAAACCAGCCTGGTTGTATTCCCAAACGAACGAAGGAAAATGTTCATATAATGATAGGGAATTTTTTAGGGAAAGGGGGTTTTTTACGATGGGATATAACTATGGACCATACGGATGCAGCTATGGTTATCCGGCTCCTGCGCCTTGTTATGCAGGGCCCGGCTACGGCTTTGGTTATGGCCTGTTTATTGTCCTCCTGATTTTATTGCTCATTTTCGGGTTTTGGTGGCTGCCGGGATGCGGATGTGGTTTTGGAGGTTCAGGTCCGTGCTGCTGATACAGGCAAAGAAAAAAACTCGGCCCGAGTGCCGAGTTTTCCCATTTACATATTCACTTCTAACGTTGCAGTTCCGAATTAAGCAGCGTCATAACCATTAATCACCATACCTTCACTTTATCATGTTTCCAATGGCCTTTTTCCGCTGTATAACCATGACAATGCTTGAGTTGCACTGGCAGATCCGTTAGCCGGTATCCTTCTCCTGCCAATAGCAACGCTTCTCTCCTTTTACATATAACAAGTTCAACATATTAACCTCCACCTTTCTTAATTTTTTTTGAACGGAATACCAACCTCGTATATTTTTTAGAAAAAAGGACGATGTTTCAACGCTTTATCTAGATGTTCTTCTCGAATCTTTTGGATTCTCTCCTGTTGCAAACATTCCTCGGCAGTCATTTTTTTCATTTTAATCGTGATTGTGAAAAAAAGCATATTCAGTGTCATAATATCACCTCCTTTAAGGGAGCGGCCCAACAAAAAGGCATAAAAAGGCCGCAGAAAGTTACGTCCTCCTGCGGCCTTTTTTAGAAAATATAAAAAGGCCGCAGGATAAAACACTTCTCCCTGCGGCCGTTATGTCTGAATGATTAATAAAGCCAAATTGCTTTAGAAATATTCCGCTTGGCACAGGTCGAATGTTATGTGATTGTCAATTGAAACGGACCGGCTAATAGTGGCGACTCCATATAGATACAATGTCATTTTCTTCGACCTCCTTTGGAATATTTTTTATTACTTGGTAAGTATATCCACAAATTCGATATTTGTAAACGGTTTTTGCCTATTTTTTTGAAATTTCCATCTTTTTCCCCATTTTCAAGAGCTATTATTACCTAAAAAGGCAAGCAGTATGGTAAATCTGCCCCTATTGGGAAACAACGTTAGTAAAAAAAACCTGATTCCATTAAAGAATCAGGTTTGCTTCTATTATTGTAAAGAGTCTTGGTCATCCATTTCGGCCAAAGTCTTTTTGTATTTTTTGGATAATGAGAAAAATACTATGGACATGCACAGGAACGTTATGGTCGCTCCCATATAGACATATGTGTCAATCATCGCTTTGTCGCCAGAGGGAAGGATGGTTCCTAAATAGAAGAACGAACCCACACATAACAAAGTGATCGCAAATTGTTTAAAATCGACCATTTTCGAACGCAGCAATGCAACCGTTTGTTTTTTGCGGTTTTTCATGCCATTCCACCTTCTTTCAAGCTTATAAGATATCGATATCTCATTCTACCATATTTATTCCAAATGACAGGGGTGTAAATAATGGCAGTCAGCAATGAAGCGGTCCTTCTCCGATTATCCTTGCAGCGCTTGTTCCAAGTCTTCCAATAAGTCTTCAACATCTTCCAGACCTACTGAAATACGAATCAACCCATCCGTTATTCCTAGCTCTGCACGGCGCTCAGCCGGAATGGAAGCATGTGTCATCAAAGCCGGAATGGAAATTAAGCTCTCCACTGCCCCCAGACTTTCCGCAAGCGTAAAGAATTTCACTTTATTCAAAACGGATTCGGCTTTTTCGGCACTGCCAACGTCAAATGAAACCATACCGCCGAATCCACGCGATTGTTTTTTGGCAATATCATGATTTGGGTGGTTTTCAAGACCTGGGTAATAGATTTTCGAAACCTCTTTATGCCCGGATAGGAAACGGACGATTTCAGATGTATTTTTTTCATGTTCTTCCATCCTGATTCCCAGCGTCTTAATGCCTCGCATAAGCAACCATGAATCCTGAGGCCCTAGCACGCCGCCTGTAGAGTTTTGGATGAAATGAAGGTCATTGCCAAGATTCTCATCATTCACCACGACAAGACCCGCTACAACATCGCTGTGTCCCCCCAGGTACTTCGTGGCGCTGTGAAGCACGATATCGGCTCCAAGTGAAAGCGGATTTTGCCAGTATGGCGTACTGAAGGTATTATCCACAATGGTGAGGATACCGTTTTCTTTAGCTATTTTCGATACTTCTTCCAGATCGGTGATTTTCAATAATGGGTTGGTCGGTGTTTCAATGAACAATGCCTTCGTATTGTCCTTTATCTCTTTTTCGATCGAGTGGATGTCACTCGTATTGATGAACGTAGCTTCCACCCCGAAGCGGTTAAGCACTTTAGTGATGACCCGGAAAGACCCTCCATAAACGTCATCGGTCATCAATACATGATCACCTTGACTGAACAGCATCATAACCGCGGTCATCGCTGCCATTCCTGATCCGAAGGCGAAACCTCTTTTTCCTTCTTCGAGATCCTTGATCAATTCTTCGAGGGCATGGCGGGTTGGGTTGCCCGTACGGGAATATTCGTACCCCCGATGATTTCCCGGACCATCCTGTTTATAGGTGCTCACTTGATAAATCGGCACCGAAACCGCTCCTGTTTTTTCATCACCAAAAATGCCGCCATGGATCAATTGTGTTTTCTTTCTCATTTCATATACCTCCCTGATAAATTTTTTTGCTTAAGTATCGTTCACTGGAATCCGGAAATATGACGACGATATTCGACCCCCGGGGGGCCTTTGCTGCTTCTTTCATGGCCGCTGCAAAGGCCGCACCTGAAGAACTGCCGACAAGTAGGCCTTCTTTAATCGCCAATTCCTTTACCATATGGAAAGCATCACGATCGCTTATCGTATGGATTTGGTCAAAATACGTTTCATCCATATAGGCAGGTAAAAATTCCATCCCGATCCCCTCTGTTTTATGGGGTCCTGCCTTGCCGCCGTTTAAAATCGACCCTTCTGGTTCGACTATGACCGTTTTGACAGCAGCGTCCTTTTCTTTTAAATATCGCGATGTTCCCATGAATGTCCCGCCCGTCCCGGCACCGGCTACAAACACATCCACATCGCCTTCCATCTGTTCCCATATTTCAGGTCCCAGCGTTTTATAATATGCATCAGGATTGGATGGGTTGGCGAACTGCTGGGGACAATATGATCCCGGAATTTCAGCCAGCAGCGCCTTAGCCTTTGCGATTGCTCCTGTCATTCCTTCCTCTGTCGGTGTCTGGATCACATTCGCTCCAAGGGCACGCATCAATTCCTGTTTCTCGGCACTGAATTTCTCCGGAACGCAAAATATCACGTCCACTCCACTGTTTATCGCAGCCAACGCCAAGCCAATCCCAGTATTTCCGGCAGTCGGTTCGATGATCGTCCCGCCCTTTTTCACCTTCCCAGTCTGTAACGCTTGGGCTAACAGTTCTTGACCAAGCCGATCCTTCACACTGCCTCCCGGATTAAAGTATTCGAGTTTGGCAAAGATACGGACCTCATCCGGAAGCGGGAAATGGGTGATTTCCATCATCGGCGTTTTCCCTATCAACTCATGAATATTTTGAAAGACTTTCATACTCGGACATCCTTTCATAGTTATCCTACCAACTTAATGCGAATTATGCAATAAAGAATGATCAGCAGAAAGGCTTCCGCTGATCACTTACCATTCATTTCATTTTTTCAACCATTTTCAAAATCAGTGCCGCTGAATGGAGAGCCGCAGTTTCCAGGAATTTATCAAAGGAAATATTGGACTCCTTACCTGCGATATCCGAAAGGGAACGAATGATGACAAATGGTGTCTTGAATTGGAAGGCTACCTGTGCAATGGCTGCCGCTTCCATTTCCACCGCGTATAAATCGGAGAATTTCCCTCTGACAAATTCAACCCTGTCAGGATCATTCATGAAGGAATCCCCCGTCACGATCAACCCTTTTGCCACTTGTATATCCTCGATTTCTTTTGCCGCTTCTTCCGCTATCGCGAAAAGCTTCTCATCCGGAGTGAAAGCTGCAGGCAGCTGAGGGACTTGACCGTATTCATATCCGAAAATCGTCACATCGACATCATGATGGCGCACTTCCGAGGATATGACCACATCCCCTACATTAAGTGCTGGATGATAACCGCCGGCAGAGCCAGTATTGATGACCGCATCCGGTTTGAATTTTTCTAACAGGATCGCAGTGGACATTGCCGCATTCACTTTACCGATTCCCGATTTAAGCAAAATGACCTCGACACCATTCAATGTGCCTGTATTGAACTCGGAACCGGCAATGGTCACCTGCTCCAAACCTTCCAATTTATCACGTAAAATCGTAACTTCTTCTTCCATTGCTCCGATTATGGCTACCTTCATTAGTAAAAACCTCTTCCTATAATTTTTCCGCCTCCATAATCCAGACAAATTGATTGCAGCGTTCGAAGTTCACCTTATATCCGTTTGCTTCAAGCACTTTTTCCAAAAAAGGAATCGTAGTATAATATTCGGTTTGCAAATCGTTTGCCAAATTATGAAAGCCTGCCTCGCTTGCATCTTGAATCGCTTGTTCATGCGCTTCCCTTGATTGATACATCGTATCCGCAAACACTATTTTACCACCAGTATTCAGTAACTTTCCATAGTTGGCTATAGCTTTTTCTTTTTCTTCATCGGTTAAATGATGAAACGCGTACGTACTCACGATCGAATCAACCTGTTCCGGCTTCGGAAAATCGATGAAATCGCCATCCACAACTTCTGTTCTTCCGTCCAGCTTGCTTACCGCTATTTCCCTCATCGCAGGTGAAGGTTCTATTCCCGATACCTTCAGGCCTTTCTTCAAAAGTCTTTCCGTCAAGTTCCCGGTACCTACTCCGAACTCCAGCACATGGCCATGAGCCCGATCCGTGACGCTGTCCAATATACTATCATAATGTTTAAATACCTCTTGATACTCAATATCGTGTCCACCAACCGTTTCATCATACGATTTCGACCACTCTTCAAATAAATCTATAAATTCTCTGCCCATTTTTAATCACCTTTTATGATAAGATAATAAAACCTATAAGCATAGTATGAAATAGACACTGAAACAGTTCTTGTTTTTAGGCAAATCATTCATTCGGTTCAGATTCGGCCAAAATGGTGTTAAACTATCAGTAACTGAATGTTGGAGGGGAACAGTCATGAGTTTTCAACTCGACTTAAACTTATTCGAAGATAAAATAGAATTTTTTGAGGCAGAGAGCATTAAGAATCTTGAAGAAAAAATCCAATCACAAATTGAAATCAATAAAGCAATCATGCTTCAGGTGGAATCCGTGTCACACCAAATGTATGTAAGTGAAGAAGGCAGACGTTTTTATAGTGCAGTCGTCCACTTTA
The DNA here is from genome assembly GCF_050269675.1 of Peribacillus sp. NPDC076916. Taxonomy (NCBI): domain Bacteria; kingdom Bacillati; phylum Bacillota; class Bacilli; order Caryophanales; family Bacillaceae; genus Peribacillus; species Peribacillus sp. NPDC076916. The sequence continues at coordinate 30,020 of NZ_JBNNIU010000002.1, read as the reverse complement.
AAGCAAAAAAGTGATCACCATGAAAAACCCCCGAAAGTGAAATTCCTTTCGGGGGTTTTCTTATATAATTTTTGACCATTACCTTTTATCGTTTGTCTTCAGCTCTTCGACTTTTACAGGTTTCCAACCTGATCCGTCCACCCATTCAATATAAACGCGGTAGGTTTTAGGATTATCGCCTTCAGAAACGGTACCGATTGCCGTGCTGGGCGAACCGCCGTTTTGCAGCCACCATAGCTTCATGCTGCCTTCATCGATTCCAGCCCCGCTTGCTATGGCTTTACTCATTTCATTCCAATCGACCGAGCCCTTTTCGAAGCTTGTAGTGTGCTCCCCGGATTGCTGAGTTCCAACTGGTTTCCAGCCCTCACTCGTATATGTAGCCGCAACATTGCCATCGCCGCTGCCGTCCACTTCCACAAGTTCGGCATCTCCTGCTTTTTCTGGATCTGCACCATCTTCAGCTTTATCTTCTGCATCTTCCTCGGTTGCTTTACTATCTTCTTCTCCTGAATCTTCTTCTTTTGCTTTACTATCTCCTACTGCGTCTTCCTTCTCAGAATCCGTTTCTTCTTCTTTGCCAGATGGCTTGTCCGCTACTTTCCCCGAATCTGTATCGGCGATTTGCTTTGGCTCAGTCGTGGCTTTTTTTGAATCCGTGCCATCATCACTTAAGAAAATCGAGACTGCGACAATGACGATTAAAATGGAAACGATGGTGATTGCAATATTATATATTTTATTTACTTTTCTTTTTTGATCTCTCTGATTGAAACGTGAGCCCAAGGTCCATTCCTCCCTTACCATTTCTTACTGCCTCATTTTAACATGATTTAGCCCGAGATAGAAGGGAAGGGTTTCCTACACTTTTCGTCAATTCTCGTTTTTGTCCTGGTCCTTGGAGTACAGGACTTTTACAATATCTGAAAAAAGGGGCGTCATGCTGGAACTGTTTTCCTTCGTTTCAAAACTTACGGTAACAAGAGCATATTGGGGATCTTTATATGGAAAGTAGCCCGCAAACCATTTATTCAGCTGCCCTTTTTCGATATTGGTCTGAGCCGTTCCAGACTTGCCAGCGACCTCCACAGGCAAATCCCTCAACGATGCGCCCGTCCCTTTCTCTTCCGTCACGACCTTCCTAAGAAGATGCTGCATCTTCATCGTTGTATATGGAGACAGTGTCTCGCCGCCAATACTTTGATTCGGAAAATCGACTACGGTCGTACCATTGTTAAATTCGACTTTGGATACGGCTTTGACCTGTTCCTTCTTGCCGCCGCGGGCAATCGTTGCCATCATATTCGCTATCGCGAGCGGTGTCGTTTGGACATCCTGCTGGCCAATTGCTGTTTTGGAAATCATTTTAGGATCTTTTTTTAAATCGTCATCATGCCAGACCTTCCCGGTTTGTTCATGATGCAATTGAGTCACTTCCGTGTGATAGACGTCCCCTTGCCAGCCCGATTCACCAACAAGCCCTAACATTTTTGCATATTTGTCCAAAAATTCGGGATCCTTCTCTGCTATTTCCTGTGACAATTCGGCAAAAGTCCTGTTGCAGCTCTGGGCAAAGCTATTTTCAAAATTCAGCATGCCCAGTTCCCTCTGTTTATCCGTTTTGCCGTCTATCGTCAAATTACAATTGAATGTCCTGGTGGGACTGGCGGCTTCATAATCGATGGCAGCTGCTGCCGTGACCGTTTTAAAGACGGAACCCGGCGTTTTTTGAGTCAGCATCATATTGACGGCACCTTCGCCATTCGGATCTTTTATATTAAGCGCCGGACGTGATACCATTGCGACGATTTCACTTTTTTCGATATCGATCAGTACGAGACCGCCCTTTTTTATCCCGCGTTCATCGACGAGCTTCTCCGCTTTCTCCTGAATTTCTTTATCGATCGTCGTCACGACCTTCACCGGGTAAAGCGGATTTGCAGGTTCCACATATTTAACATCGACACCGAACATCGGGCCACCACTGGCGTCCACATGAAAAACGAGCTTGGATTCCCCAGCGGAAAGCAAGAACTCATCGAAGGTCCTTTGCAACCCCGTATTGCCTATTTTCGTTTCAGGAGATAAATTCATGTCCGGATAACGTTTTTTCTTTTCCGCATCCGATATATTCGTCGTTCCGATCAATTGCGCTGCAGGGGTTTGATCAGGATATAATTTCTCATTCACGGCAAAAACCCCGGGAATCTTCAATTCATTGATTGCCTTCGATTGACTGGGCGTCAACTCTATCGGTTCATCCCCGCCAAATACGAATGGTTCATCCGCTTGTTCTATCGCCCGTTTTAACTCCGCTTCCGATTTGCCTATTATCGAGGCCACTTCTTCTATGGGCCATGTCATTTTTTTTAAAAATGGAAATAGGACGAGCGTCGGGATTTCTTCATGTGCAAGCGGTTCACCATTTCTGTCATAAAACTTTCCGCGTCCATCATCAATCTTTAATATCTGTGAACGCTGATTCACGCTTGCTTCTAACAGGTTCACATCATGCTTTGAAAAAGATTCTGTCGATACAAGTTGGATGTAGGCAAGCCTGCCTATGAGCATCAGCATGAAAGTGGTCAAAAAAACAGCCAGCAACCTCATTCGTTTCTTTTTCATAAAATACACCTCGTAACCATTGTTGACGAGGTGCGAATTTTTAAACAATTATGAACAAATTTAACGCGGCACTTTTTTGATAAAAAAGAGGATGCCCCAAGGACACCCTCTTTTGCTTTTATTTAGTCGATGGATACAATCTTCACGCTCATTTCGCCGCCAGGTGTCATGATCGATACCTTGTCGCCGACCCTTTTCCCCATCAGACTTTTCGCGATCGGTGAATCATTGGAGATTTTCCCTTCGAATGGGTCCGCCTCAACGCTTCCTACGATGGAATATGTTTCTTCGTCTCCATTTGGAAGTTCCACGAATGTTACCGACTTCCCTAGAGAAACTGTATCTGTATTCGAATCATCGCCCTCAATGATTTTTGCATTGCGGATCATGTTTTCGATTGTTGTAATGCGTCCTTCAACGAAAGCCTGCTCTTCTTTTGCGGAATCGTACTCTGAGTTCTCGGAAAGGTCCCCAAAACTGCGGGCGATTTTGATTCTTTCCACCACTTCTTTACGTTTAACCGTTTTTAACTGTTCCAGTTCCTGTTCAAGCTTTAACTTACCTTCTTTAGTCATTGGATATTCTTTTTCAATTGCCAAAACCCTTCACTCCTTCAAATTCTTTACAGCAAGCTTTCGCTGTGACAAGTTTATGTACTATATAGTGCTTAACCCTGAAATCGAGTCAAAATATATAATTGCGCGACTTAAAAAGTACGCGCTTCGATACTAAGAAACAATCCGTTCCTTAGTATATAAACCGACTGCTGAGCAGCCGGTTCGTTCTGTATCAAGAATAGAGTATTGCGTTTTCCAACATTTGTCCAGTCTTTCCCAATAAATAAATGGGATTATTTAAATAAACGGAGGAAAATAGCACCTATCATTATTTATGCTATGTTATTACAAAAAAGACTTTTGTTCAAGGATTGTTTGAATTTTTGTCACCATAAGGTCAATCGCCACATGGTTCTGACCGCCTTCTGGAATGATGATGTCGGCATAGCGCTTCGTCGGTTCTATGAACTGATTATGCATCGGACGGACGACACTGATGTATTGCTCGATGACGGAATCTATGGAACGGCCGCGTTCTTTAATATCACGGGTCATCCGACGAAGGATCCGCAAGTCTGCGTCCGTATCAACATAAAGCTTCATATCCATAAGGTCCCGGAGGCGCTCATCTTCTAGCACAAGAATCCCTTCAAGGATGATGACATCCTGGGGCTCCACTGTGATGACTTCTTCTGAACGCGTATGGATCGAATAATCATAAACGGGTTTTTCTATCGTTTCATAGCGCAGCAATGCGTTAATGTGATCGATTAGTAAATCATTATCAAATGCAAGCGGATGATCATAGTTCGTTTTCAAGCGCTCTTCAAAAGGCAGATGACTTTGATCTTTATAGTAATAATCTTGTTCGATCATCAAGATGGAATGTCCTTGAAAGAATTCAAAAATGGAACGGGTAACACTTGTTTTACCTGATCCCGACCCTCCGGTAACTCCGATGACCACTGGTTTCTTTCTTGTCATATCAATTCTCCTTCCGCATCATATTGTTCACATGAACTCTATTATCTACTTGAATGCGGACAATTTGAAGCGGATGGCGGGCTGCCTCCAGCTCCTTACCTGACTCATCCCAGATCGTACCGATTTTTTGAGTGAAGTTTTCGATTTCCGGTCCAAAAAACTCCACTTCATCCCCAGGCTTGAAGAAATTACGCTGCTGCATGGTAACAATTTTAGTTTCCTCGTTGTAATCAAGCACCAATCCTGCGAAGTCGAAGCGAGTCTTTACGGTATGATTCCCGAACATTTGCTGTTTATACCCAGGAATTTCCCCTTCCATGAACGATGATGCCGTCTCACGATTCGCACATTTATCAAGCTCTTCCAGCCATTCTTGTTTAACCTTGAAATGGTCAGGATCGGCACAATACGCATCAATCACTTTACGATAGACGCTGACAACTGTTGCAATATAATGAATCGATTTCATTCTTCCTTCGACTTTTAAGCTGTCTATGCCAATTTCAATCATGCCTGGCAGTGATTCAATCAGCTTCAAGTCTTTTGGACTCATTGCGAATGGAGCATCATCTTTATCGAATAAAGCCTTTTCCCCGTCTTGATCCAACTCATATAAATCATAATCCCAACGGCAAGACTGACAGCAGCCGCCGCGGTTCGAATCACGCGCCGTCATATGGTTCGAAAGGGTGCAGCGTCCAGAATAGGCAATGCACATGGCCCCATGAACGAAAGCCTCGATTTCGATATCGACCTTTTCCTTCATTTCACGGATTTCATCAGCACTCGTCTCCCGTGCCAAAACGACACGCTCCAAGCCTTCCTCTTTCCAATACTGAACAGCCTTCCAGTTCGACAGCGATTGCTGTGTGCTTAAATGGATCTCGACGTTCGGAGCGACCCTTTTACATGTTTCGATGATTAATGGGTCGGCGACGATGATACCATGAACCCCAGCCTCCTGAAGACCTTCCAGGTATTCATCCAGACCATCGATATTTTCATTATGTGCGAAGATATTGGTTGTTACATATACTTTAGCACCATACTTATTAGCGAATTCGACGCCTTCCTTCATTTCCTCAAACGTGAAGTTGCCTGCATTGGAACGAAGACCATATTCCTGGCCGCCAATGAACACGGCATCCGCGCCGTAATGGACGGCAATTTTTAATTTTTCAAGGTTGCCGGCCGGAGCCAGCAATTCCGGTTTTTTTACAATGACTCTCTTTCCATCAACGATCTTGGAAATTTTATCAGCAATAGCATTCAAGGCTATTCCTCCTCTTTCTCTTACCCTTTTCTTTAATAAACCGATTCTTTAAAGAAGAACCCGGTATCCAACTCACGGTTATCCGGCTGAACCGCTTTGACTTTTTCAAAAAGTTCCGCTTTCACATCATCATAGCGGTCAGGGTCTTCAGCACATACGTCAATCGCTTCCCGATATAACTTTGTCATTTCAATGATATATTCGGGTGTTTGTAATAATCCTTCGATTTTCAGTGAATCGATTTCCGCTTCAATCAATTCCTGTAGTTCATCGATCATGCACATATCATTCGGACTCATGATATGTGTACCATTTTCATCTTCATAAATCGGATATTTATTTTCACGTTCCTTATCATGCAAGAACATATTTCGCTGTTCCTTCCGATTTTCCACTTCCAATGCCTTTCCTTGGTATTCAAAGTAATTACCAAGGAGCGTACGCTTCGATTGGAACATGCATGTCATGCCATGCACTTGGACTTCAATCTCCACTTCGGCATTTTCCTTCATTTCCACTATCTCGTCCAGACTTATCTCACGGGCAGCAACGGCACGGACAGCACCGCGTTTCCCCCAATAATTACATGTGTACCAGTTCGTTACCGTCATCTCTGTATTCCAGTGCAGGGGCATATCAGGTGCCACGGCACGGACAGCCATCAAGACTGCGGGATCACCGAATATGATCCGGTCGGCACAAGCCTCTTTAAGGAATGTGACGTACCCTTCAAGCTCGTCCACTTTTTCATTATGGAAAATGGCGTTCATCGATACGTACACTTTCTTGCCCGCGGCATGTGCAAGCTCAATCGCCTTCTCCACATCTTCACGTTTGAACTCCCCTGCCAGCCTAAGCGCATAACGTTGTTCGCCAATGACGAAGGCGTCAGCGCCAGCATCGATGAGTTCTGTTATATGATCGACACTTGTCGGAGTCACAAGTAATTCAGGCTTTTTCATTTTTGTCACCTCTATGTTTACTAATGGCCACACCATCACCAATCGGCAAAATTACGGTATCGAAGTTGGGATGGTCATGTAACCAGATGTTAAAGTCCCTTATTTTTTTAATAAGGGCTCGCTTTCTTCTCGTCATTTCCATTTCTTCAATGTTTTCGGCAACCAAGCCTTTGAATAAAACATTATCGGTAATGATAATGCCAGCACCAGCAAGGAATGGTTCAAACAGTTCAAAGAATCGCTTGTACTGCCCTTTAGCTGCATCAACGAAGATGATATCAAACGGCCCGTGTTCCATCACTTTCGGTCCCGCTTCAAGGGCATCCCCTTCAATGAGGGTGATCCTTTCCGACAGTCCCGCCTTCTTGAAGTTAGCCCTTGCCTGCTCAATACGGGCTTCATTCCGTTCAAGTGTGACGATTCGGGCTTCCGGAAGGGTCTCAGCCATCCTAATGGCCGAATAGCCAATTGCCGAACCTACTTCCAATATCGCCTTTGGCTGATGAAGCCTTAAAATCTGAAGCAGCACCTCAATGCCTTCGGGCTCCATGATTGGCACATTATTTTCCATCGCAAAATCTTCCAACTCCTTAAGCAAACCCGTACGCTCCGGAATTAAGGAATGAAGATATTGTTCTATTTTTCCGTTCAAAACGTTTCCTCCATTTATAAGGAAAACAAAAGCGCTTGGTCAGTAACATGAAAAAATTGATTGGACAATTTCTTCACAAGGAGCTGAAACAAGTATGCTTGACGATCTACATTTCCTTATCTTTCAAAATAAAACCCGGCATTCGCCGAGTTACGTCACCGATAAGAATCGGATCAAAAATTCACTTGTACTATTCTATCATAAAAACAAGGGGAAAGTAATATCTCTCCCCCCACAGTCTCATTGCTATTTTTCATTTAGGCTGTTTTCGCATACATTGTTGCTAACCAAGTATTTCGGTGTGGTTGATTTCCTCTCCATTGCCCGCTTTCCGCGGGGCGGGCGGTGAGCCTCCCCGGCGTAAACGCCTGTGGGGTCTCACCTGTCCCGCTGCTCCCGCAGGAGTCTCGCACTTCCGCTCCGATCAACCTTAAATCGTTTCGTTTTAAAAACAACAATCTTTACGAAAAGAGCTTTCATTTATTTATTGGAAATATGCTCTGCCTTTTTGTTATTGTGGTCATCCAAGGTCTTGGAGTAAAGGACTTCCCCTTCAGGTGTGGCCAAAAAGTACAGATAATCCGTTTTCTCAGGTTTCAGTACCGCATCGATCGATGTCGTTCCGGCATTGGCTATCGGCCCTGGCGGCAGCCCCTTGTTCTTATACGTATTATAAGGGGATTTCACCTCAAGGTCTTTATAATATACCCTGCTCTTATGTGAACCCTTCGCATACAAAACAGTCGGATCCGTTTGAAGCGGCATACCTTCCTCAATACGATTGTAAAAGACGGAAGCTATTTTTCCGCGATCGACTTGCGCCGTCGCCTCTTCTTCGACAAGCGAAGCGAAGGTCAGCATCTGGTGCACGGAATAACCGTTCTTGTCCATTTGGCTCTCGTAAGCCTGCAATGTTTCTTCGGTTTTCTTCAGCATCTCGATGACGATCGACTCCAGGGTCGGCTTTTCCTCATAAAAGTCATAAGTAGCCGGGAAAAGGTACCCTTCAAGCGGATATAAAACCTTTTCATTTTCAATTTCCGACGTCAAGAGCTGCGGAAATTTCTCTTGCATGGAATTTACGAACTTTTTATCATTCAATTTCTTAAAGACCTTTTTCGGATCTTCACCCGTCTTCACGGCGATGATATCAGCAATTTGGATCAGCTGCTTTCCTTCAGGAATCGTTATCTTCATTGCAGCTTCCTTCATTAGTTTTCCGGTTTTGATGCTTGTGACGATATCCTTAATAGGCATGGAAGGTGATAATTTATACTCCCCTGCCTGAAAACCGGATTCATTGCGGAATTTAATATAATATTTGAATACGCGTGCGTCCTTGATTATTCCCTGCTCTTCAAGCAACGTTGAAATTCCGTTAACGGAAGAACCGATTGGGATTTTCACTTTCTTGATGGTATCATCATCCGGATCGACTGGCTTCATGGCTGAGTTGATATATAAAAAGCCCACAAGACCAACGATCCCAATTAGTAAAATAAGCGAAGCTATCGTAATCATGATGATTTTACGAACCAGCTTGGCTTCTCCTTGCTGTTCTAACAATTTCATTTGGATATGTTCCTTTTTAGATAATTTTTTATCTTTTTCATCCATTTTCATTCCCCCTGCAAACTCACACCAACTACAGAATGGTTTCTTGGTGATGCTTTCTCTAATTAATCTTCGCTTCGAACATTATACTAAAATCAACAAATAATTACATGTTTTTTGCAAAACTACATTCATTAATACTCTATTTATGGCAAAAATGCACTTGTTTTGTCAATATTCAGATGTTATTTAACAGGAATATAGTGATATCATAATTTCTTCAGCTTAAAAGATGCGCTCTAATTTTTTTCCCTGCATGTGTTAGGAATTTCAGGAAATGACAGGAATATTCATGTAGGAATGGTACTATTCATTTAAGATGAGGGAAGGTGTGAAGGAGTTGGATAATTCTTATTTTGTAGGTTGGGGGACATTGGCACTCATAAACGCCGGACTTGCTCAAGGAAAAAATAGAACGGCATTGAATTGGTTCTTGCTATCCTTATTTTTGGGTCCGCTCGCTACATTTATACTGTTATTCGCAAAGAAAAGATAAGGGGTTACCGGAACATACATGAACATTTATGGAGGCGGGTTCAGACTGAAAATCGAATTTGAATACGGATTTTGAAGGGTTGTACAAACGATGGTTTTCACTTTAGGCACTCGCTTTCCCGCAGGAATCTCGCACACACATTTCAATCACCTTGTCCTTTTGTCAAAAAAAAACCGGCCTTTAAGGCCGGTTTTTTTCTAATCTTATTCTTCTTCTGCTTCTTCTTGGTCAAGGAATGTATTTAACATTTCTTCAACAAGATCCCATTCTTCTTCTGTTTCGATCGGTGTAAGTTCACCATCTTTATTATCTTCGCTTGGTACGAATGATGAAGCGTGGATTTCAATTTCTTCCTCGTCATCTTCTGCAGACATCGGATAGTAAAGTACATAAGATTTGTTGAATTTATCTGAATCGAATGTGAAAAGGATTTCGCAAAGCTGCTCGTTTCCGTTTTCATCTACTACTGTAATGTTGTTTTCGCCGTGTTCCATTAGTATTCACCTCATATTGAATTTGTTTGTCTGTCCAAGAATCCTTGCAGAATCATGACAGCAGCCATTTTATCAATGACTTTCTTGCGTTTGCTTCGGCTCACGTCCGCCTCAAGAAGGACACGTTCAGCCGCCATAGTTGTCAACCGTTCATCCCAGAGAAACACCGGCAGCTTGAATTTGTTTTCTAATCGTTTAGCGAAATCTTGGCTGATTTCGCCTCGCGGTCCAACAGTCCCATTCATGTTTTTAGGTAAACCGAGGACAATTTTAGAAACATCATGCTCTTTTATAATTTCATTGAGGCGTTTAAAGCCGAAGTCATTTCCAGCTTCGTTAATTTTGATCGTTTCCAATCCTTGTGCAGTCCAACCCATCGCGTCACTCAGGGCAACGCCTATGGTTTTTGAACCTAAATCAAGTCCCATTGTGCGCATTAGTATTCCTCTCGGTGGTTCTTAAGATACGATTTAACCAATTCTTCGATGATTTCATCGCGTTCAAGCTTACGAATAATGTTCCGAGCATCCATATGGCGCGGGATGTAGGCCGGGTCACCAGATAATAGATAACCGACAATCTGGTTTATAGGGTTATAACCTTTTTCCTGAAGTGCAACATATACTTGAGACAGTACTTCTTGTACATCTCTTTCGAATGGTTCTTCGGGAAAATTAAATTTCATCGTTTTATCAAAGGAACTCATTAACATGCACCTCTCCTCAGCGTCCAGAATCCACTATTACCTACATTGTACAACACTTTCCATTGATTATGAAATCGATAAGACCCATTCTTCAACAAAATTAAGTGCTGAATCCAATTTTTCAGGGTCTTTTCCGCCGGCTTGGGCCATATCTGGACGGCCGCCGCCGCCACCGCCGCAGCGGGAAGCAACTTCTTTGACCAATTTACCAGCATGGAAACCGCGATCGATGTAATCCTTGGTCACCCCGGCAATCAAATTGACTTTATCACCTTGGGCCGAACCTAATACGATGATGACAGAATCGAGCTTTTGTTTCAAATCATCCGCCATGGCACGCAGATTATTCATGTCGGTAGCTTGAACCTTTGCCACCAATACTTGAACCCCATTTACTTCTTTTACGTTAGAAACAAGGCTGCTTGCTTCGATATTGCTTAATTTTGCAGTAAGGCTTTCATTCTCACGATGAAGATCCTTCACTTCTGCCAGTACCGTTTCAATTCTTGAAGGTACGTCTTTCAAGTTTGTTTTCAATTTAGCAGCTGCGTCCTTCAAGACACCGATTTGCTCAGTCATCAATTGGTATGCCCCGGCACCCGTTACCGCTTCTATACGGCGAGTCCCAGCTCCGATGCCGCTTTCGGAAACGATTTTGAACAAGCCGATTACCGCTGTATTCGGAACATGGACACCGCCGCAAAGTTCTAGGCTGTAATCACCTATTTGAACGACACGGACAACCTTGCCGTATTTTTCGCCGAACAAGGCCATAGCGCCCATAGCTTTTGCTTCATCGATGTTTTTATAGTCCGTATTCACTTGTAAGCTTTGCCAAATCTTTTCATTTACAATCGTTTCGATTTGTTCAATCTCTTCCGCCGTTATCTGACCAAAATGAGAGAAGTCGAAGCGAAGGCGCTCAGCCTGTACGAGTGAACCAGCTTGGTTGACATGTGTACCAAGCACATCTTTCAACGCCTGATGCAGAAGGTGCGTCGCTGTATGGTTTTTCGTGATATGGATGCGGTTTTCTTGATTTACCGCAGCGACGATATTGGAATCTGCTGTTAAAGTGCCGGCAGTAACCGTTACACGGTGCAGGTTTTGGCCATTAGGGGCTTTTTGGACATCATGGACATCAACCTTCACGGATTCACTGGCCATCGTTCCTATATCGGCTATTTGTCCGCCGCTTTCCGCGTAGAAAGGAGTCTTGTTCAGTATCACTTGAACTTCTTCTCCTTCTTCTGCCTCCGTTACAAGCTCGCCATTTTTTACGATGGCAGCAACTTTGGCTTCGACAGCTACTTGATCATAGCCGACAAATTCACTTTCAACTTTTATATCGCCCAATACCCCGCCTTGGATTTGCATCGAATCCACATCTTGACGCGCTGAACGGGCACGTTCACGCTGTGCATCCATCTCTTTTTCAAATCCGGCTTGATCGACCGTCATGCCTTCTTCTTCTGCATATTCTTCCGTTAACTCAATCGGGAAACCATATGTGTCATATAAACGGAATGCATCACTGCCCGGAATGGTCGTACCGCCTTTTTCCTTTTCCTTTTTAATGACTTCAGAAAGGATGGACAGTCCATCATTCAGGGTTTCATGGAAGCGTTCCTCTTCATTTTTGATTACTTTTGCAATGAACTCTTTATTCTTGAGGACTTCAGGGTAGAAGTCTTTCATGATTTCGCCTACGACCGTCACAAGCTCAAACATGAATGGTCGATTGATGTTGATTTGCTTAGCATATCGAACCGCTCTGCGGAGTAAACGGCGCAATACATAACCGCGGCCTTCGTTGGATGGAAGAGCCCCGTCACCTACTGCAAAGGCTACCGTACGAATATGGTCGGCAATGACCTTGAAGGCAACATCTTTTTCTGTATCGGCACCATACTTCACATCGGAAATCTCTTCGACTGCCCGGATGATCGGCATGAATAAATCTGTATCATAGTTCGTCGCTACATCTTGAACGACGGAAGCCATACGTTCAAGGCCCATTCCTGTATCGATATTCTTCTTTGGAAGAGGTGTGTAAGAACCATCAGGATTATGGTTGAATTGAGAAAACACAAGGTTCCAGACTTCCAGATGACGTTCATTTTCCCCGCCAGGATATAGTTCCGGATCATTAGGATCATCGCCATATGCCGGTCCCCGGTCATAGAAAATCTCTGTATTCGGGCCGCTTGGACCCTCACCGATATCCCAGAAGTTTTCTTCCAGGCGAATGATCCTTTCAGCAGGAACACCGATTTTCTTATTCCAGAGTTCGAATGCTTCATCATCTTCAGGATGGATCGTTACAGCCAATTTCTCTTTGTCGAAGCCAATCCATTTTTCATCCGTCAAAAACTCCCAAGCCCATGTAATGGCTTCTTCTTTGAAGTATTCACCAATGGAGAAGTTTCCGAGCATTTCGAAAAACGTATGATGACGTGCCGTTTTCCCCACGTTTTCAATATCGTTCGTACGGATGGCCTTTTGGGCATTTGTGATCCTTGGATTTTCAGGAATCACCCGTCCATCAAAATATTTCTTTAACGTCGCCACCCCGGAATTGATCCAAAGCAGTGATGGATCTTCATGAGGAACCAATGACGCACTTGGTTCGATGTTATGGCCTTTTTCACTAAAAAAATCTAAATACATTTGGCGGATTTGAGCACCAGTTAAATACTTCATATATATCCTCCTTTTAAAATTATGTAATTTTGAGCACACAAAAAACCCCCATCCCAAAAACAGGGACGAGAGTTGACTCGCGGTACCACCCTGATTATGGACGCAAGAATTCACCTAGGCCCATCACCTTCATAAAAGCCTTAACGCGGCATGACGGCAGGTATTAGCTGCTCTCAGGACTAGCTTTCTGCTGCTCTTCACCTGGCAGTCCCTTTCAGCCTGGGGGACCCCTCTCTTTTAGATGGACTTCAGCATACTTCATCCTTCAACGAATTATCTTATGTAATGGATTATATTCACAAGACTTTTATTTGTCAATAAGGGGCGGCTTCTTTCTAAAGTGAACGCGGGCATGAAGTACAAAAACTTTCAACACAGCCAAGAGGGGAATCGAAACGACCATGCCCACGATACCGCCTATTTCGCCCCCGGCCAATAATGCAAGCATGATGAACAAAGGATGCATATGGAGGCTTTTACCGACTATTAACGGTGACAGGATATTTCCCTCAAGAAATTGAAGTACGAGCACGATGACCGCGATGATCAACACCATTTTAACTGACATTGTCGCTGCGATGACCACTGCGGGAATGGCCCCGATAATCGGCCCGAAATACGGGATGACATTCGTTATACCGATTATCGCCCCCAATAGAAGCGGATATTTCATTCCGACTATCCAGAAGAGCAGCGAGGAAATCAAACCGATCACGACACAAACGATGATTTGTCCGCGGATATAGCCGCCAAGCGACGCATCCACATCACGAATGAAAGCCCGTCCCTGCTTGCGCCATTTTTTCGGGGTCATATACCATGCCATTTTTTTTAACACAGTGAAATCCTTTAGGATATAAAAAGCAATGAATGGAATCAACGCAATCAGGACGATGAAATCAATCATCTTCATTGCATACTCCATCGCCTTTTCAGGTATACCCTTCAGCCAACCTTCGAAAAGGGTGACACCTTCTTCGAATCTTTCATGAATTCCGAACGGCCAGGCCGCCGTTTGATGATTGAGCTTATCAATCCTGCCCCGGTACTGTTCAACCAGTTCCGGCACGCTTTCCGACAGCTCGCGAACCTGGCTGACGATCATTGGAATACCTTTATAAACAGCAAAGCCGATCCCTCCGAAAAACAACAAATAGATGATCGTAATCGAAAGCCAGCGACGCATCCCTTTCTCATTTAAATATTCCACTACAGGGTGCAGCAAGTAACTGATGAACGCACCAATCAAAAAAGGCAGCAGTACCGTCACGCATACAGTAACGGCAGGTCCCCACATGGGTTTGAGTTTCATAAAAATATAGATAACGAAAAATAAGAGCAATAAAAAACCCAGGCGATAAAACCATTTTAAACGAATACTCACAATAAACACCTCCCGCTCATTTATTCTTCGAAAGGCGGAAGGTTTTCATACATAAAAAAGAGTGCCCTCATTAATTCAGGACACCCATTCCTGCTATAATAATGATTTTAATCTTTTGCGTATTTTCTTCATGTTCCGTTTGATCATCTTCGAGTTCATCAAGTCCGAACCCATATTCATTAGAGTATTGCGTGAACGTCTAGCCATTTGCAAACACCTCTTCCGTTAATTACATACTGAAGCGGCGGTCATTTTCCTCAAACAAATCGTCCAATGAGCTTAAACTTCCATCTTCCTCGACCTGATGCGTATTAATGAGCCCTTCGGATAGGGTCATTTCAATAAAGCAATTCCAACAATAATATTGATTTACACCAATCTTCCCGACATCTTTACTGCGGCAATTCGGACATTTAATTTCCAAAATGGACACCTCACTGTTCATAAACTGAAACAATGATGGTATCCTTCCCTAATGCTGGCGGCTGTTTTGATTCTATCACTGTCGACTCAGAGAAAAACCCATCCGTTGTTTCATACGCTATAATCGTGCCCATTTTCTCCTTGAAATATACATCCTGCAGTAAACCAAGTTCTTCACCCATTTCTGAAAAGAGCATGCGTCCCAATAACTCGTCCTTCGATAGGCAAATGGAATCCGCAGGCACTTTACTTAAGGCAGAATCTTGTTGCCTGATCACGATCCCATCCGGACCGAATGAAGAAATGCCGTCAAGTTCCAAATGAAAAGCTCTTTTGAACAATGCTTGTTGATGAACGACCAACCCTGTTACTTGTCCCATTTCAGAAATTGATAAATCGTGGACCGTGCCGATTCTTTCTCCTTTGATCGTAAAAACCGGCATTCCTTTCAATAAAGAAAACGTCCGCAAGGTCATCCCGCCTTTCCGAACATTTTTATTATCTCTTTCCTGCTGAAAATAGATGTGCTGAAAGGTTTTCCATTGTTGGTCCAACTTCCTTAAAATACAGGGACCAAGCATAAAAAAAAGACCGGTTTCCCGGTCAGACCCACTGCTTTACCATCCTCTGCTGGCACCTCCGCCACCGGAACTTCCTCCTCCGCCGCCCCGTGGACCGCCGCTTCCGCCTCCACGGCCGCCGCCTCCGCGACTGATGAATATCAAAAGGATATTGATTAGCGTTTGAAGGAAAAATCCTTTAAAGAACTTGGCATCGAGGATGAATACGATGATGACAACGATGATAATCAGGAAAATCTGTAAACCTGATGGCTGAAAGTTTTCTGACTCGGGCTGAACGGAAAGATCTTGATAAAACTCGTCACCTAGGTTGTATTCTTTCGTGACATCGTTATATACGGCCTTATAAGTTTCCGTCAGGGCCACATCATATTTACCCTCTTTCAGCGCAGGGATAGCCACATCGTCCAAAATCTGTCCAGATTTTATATCGGTAATGGCCCCTTCCAAACCGTACCCCACTTCAATACGGATTTTCTGTTCTTCCATGGCCAGCACAATAAGGACTCCATTGTTCAGCTCGGCATCCCCAAGCTTGAATGATCTCAATGCCTCGACCGAGTACTCCTCGATCTCGGATCCTTCCATCGAATCAACCGTCAAAACGGAAATTTGTGCTTTTGTGGCATCATCCAATCGTTTCCCTAGTTCGATGAGTTCGGATTTTTCCTGTTCACTCAGGACTCCGGCAAAGTCCTGAACATAAATATCCCCAATTGGTTCAGGAATGTTAGGTTGTGCTGCGGCCACGTTTGCTAAACTGAACGTGAGAATGAAGAATAGCGCAAACACAGCGAGTTTTTTCATTATTTATCGCTCCCGAAATCAACCTTTGGCGTTTCTTTTTCTTGATTGGTCACTTCAAAATATGGTTTGGCATCGAACCCGAACGCTCCTGCCATCATATTCTTCGGAAAGCGTTTAATCATTTTATTATAGTTGGTAACTTCATCATTATAGTCTTTTCGGGCTACAGTCAGCCGATTTTCCGTTCCTTCCAAACTATCCATGAGACCCTTGAAGTTCTCATTGGCCTTTAAATCCGGATAGTTCTCAACAACCACCAAAAGCCGGCTCAAGGCCCCGCTCAATTCTTGGTCGGCTGCAATTGCATCTTCAGTCGAATTGGCACCGGCCAGCTTCGAGCGTGCATCGCTCACCGCTTTAATGGCTTCCGTTTCATGCGAAGCATAACCCTTCACCGTTTCCACAAGATTCGGAATCAAATCCGCTCTCCGTTTTAATTGGTTATCCACCTGTGACCATTTATTATCGACGTCTTCACTTGCACTTACAAGGCCGTTGTACGAAGATGCACCAAAGATGACCAATAAAACGACAACGACTATTCCTATTATCCAACCTTTTTTCATCCAATCCCCCCTACTCTTTCACAAAAAAGTTATATTCTATAGTTCCACCAGAACTATGAATTTTAAACAAAATTCATCAAATAGAACCAGCTACATAAAATCATATGGCGTGACATTCTCCATCCCGATCATCGGATCAGCATGCATGAGAATATCAAGATAACTTGATTGTTGATGTACCTCTTCCTTTTCCGCCGGCATTTCTTCTTCACTCAAAATCTCTTGCAGCTTTTCACGCAAAGTCGTTTTTCGGCGCATCTCATCATTCCGCTCGATCCCTAAACGGAATGCATCTTCTTCGCCACATAGGATCAAGAAATTTTTACTGCGGGTAATTGCCGTATACAATAAATTACGGCGGAGCATCCGATAATAACTTTTCACTACAGGTAAAATGACAATGGGGAATTCACTTCCCTGCGACTTATGGATGGAGCAGCAATAGGCATGTGTTATCTGGTTCAAGTCCTGTTTCGTATAAGTCACTTCGATGCCTTCGAATGATATGATTACTTTATCGACATGATCGGTATTTTCTTTAGCGAACAAGATGGACACGATTTCACCCATATCGCCATTAAAGACCCCCTCCTCCGGTTGGTTCACCAGTTGAAGCACCTTATCTCCCGTTCTGTATATCACATCTCCGAATTTTATTTCCCGCCTCTTCTCATTCGCATTGCTATTGAACACTTCCTGAAGCATTTTATTCAGGGCATCAATCCCGGCAGGCCCTCTATACATGGGAGCCAGCACCTGTATATCCTTGGCCGTGAAGCCTTTCGTCCTCGCATTGGCAACCACCTTCTCGATTACTTGGGGGATTTGACCAGTTTGGCAGCGAATGAACGATCGATCTTCTTGCTGTTTCGTGACATCATCCGGAAGCCTTCCTTTTTTGATTTCATGGGCCAATTCAATGATCGATGAGCCATCAGCTTGACGATAAATATGTTCCAGACTGACAGTCGGTACACAATTCGATGCAAGCAAATCCTTTAAAACCTGCCCAGGTCCAACAGATGGCAGCTGATCTTCATCACCAACCAATATCACTTGGACATTTTCCGGCAGAGCTTTAAACAATTGATGGGCCAGCCACGTATCCACCATGGAAACCTCATCGATGATCACGATACGGCCATCCAGCTGATTATCCTCATCATGGGAAAAGCCTTCGCTCCCGTTCCACCCCAGCAAACGGTGAATCGTAACAGCCGGGAGCCCAGTCGATTCGGCCATTCGTTTCGCTGCACGGCCAGTAGGGGCCGCAAGTACGAATGGAAATGGATCGCTTCCTTCTTTTTTATAATCATTAATGTCCATGGATACACCATGCAGCTCTGCATATAGCTCAACGATGCCTTTGATGACTGTCGTCTTACCGGTACCAGGTCCGCCCGTCAAGATTAACATGGGTGATTGCAGGGCTGTTTGGATCGCTTCCTTTTGGGCCGGTGCATAAGATACATCCAGCCGTTCTTCAAGCTCTCCAAGTGCCAGCAAGAACTCCGATTCCGGGAACTGGTCCTCATACTCGGTTTGAGCAAGCAGTCTCTTGATGTTCATCACGATTCCCTTTTCCGAATAGAATAGCGAAGGCGGATAAATTCGTTGATCCTCGACAACTATTTTCCCCTCTTGCGTCAATTCGATTATTTCCGAGGAAATGTTCGTAAACTCAATACGATCCCGTTTATTTTCCTCCAGAAGACGTTTGACAGCCTCCAATAGCTGCTCGGCTTCTATGTAGATATTTCCGTCCTGAAGGCATTGTGATTCAAGCGTATACAAACACGCAGCCTTGATTCGATCGGGATGGCTGCCGGAAATGCCCA
This sequence comes from Peribacillus sp. NPDC076916, assembly GCF_050269675.1. NCBI lineage: Bacteria > Bacillati > Bacillota > Bacilli > Caryophanales > Bacillaceae > Peribacillus > Peribacillus sp. NPDC076916. The sequence goes on along the minus strand of NZ_JBNNIU010000002.1, from coordinate 11,355 downwards.
GCTGATGCCCAAGCTCATCCGCCCTTCCAAAGCCAATCCCTTCAATATCCTCAACAAGCTTATACGGATTTCCCTGAACCATCGTGATTGTATCCTGCTTATACATTTGATATATCTTCATCGACAGCTGCGGACCGAAGCCATATTGATTCAGGGCAATCATCACCTGCTCCAGCCCTTGATGCTCGACCAATGTATCATAGAGACCCTTTGCCTTTTCCCCGGATAGCTTCGGGATGTCATCAAGTAGCGAAGGCTGAGCCAGAATTTTTGAAATTGCCTTTTCACCCAGTGTCTCAACAATGCTTTCAGCTGTTTTTTTCCCGATGCCCTTAAAAAGGTCACCGGATAAATAACTGACGATTCCTTCCTTGGATTGAGGCAGATCCTTGCGAAAATGCTCTACATGGTATTGAAGGCCAAAACGCGGATGTTCCTTCATGGCCCCATAAAAAATATAGATCTCATCCTCATGCATCCTTGGAAAATAACCTGTTACGACCGCTTCCTTCTCTTCATAATTCAGATTCGTTTCATGCACGCGAATTCTTACAACCGAGTACATGTTTTCTTCATTATGAAAGATCGTCACTAAATGACTTCCTTTCATGAACATTTTCTCTTCTGAAAACAAATCCAACGAATCTTGCTGGCTCAACGCTTCTCCCCACCTTTCCATGCATATGCCGTTTATTTACTCAGCATTCATTTCTTCCATCAGTTTCTTTCCGTGCGCAGCAAGCATATGGTCTGGCTGTGCTTCCAAAGCCTTATCAAAATAACCCATCGCTGCTTGCGCATCCTCACGGTACCCTGCAAACGCAACCCCTAAATTATAATAAGCATCCGCATGGCCCGGATCCTGTTCCACAACTAAATTCAGTTGATTGATCAATTCATCATACAATTCCGCATTGGCAAGACAAAGCGCATATTGGAATCTCGCATCAACGTCCTCGGGGCTCAGCTCCACCGTTCTCTGTAAATAAGGCATCGCCAATTTCGGTTGATCTAACGCCATCAAGGTCAATCCAAGCATGAAGTAGGCATCGCTGTTATCCAGTCCCAAACGGATTGCCTTTTCAAACATATCCTTCGCTTCGACCAGTTTAGAATCGGTTTCATAATATAAGTTTCCTAATGAATAGTAAGCCGCTGCTGCATTTTCATCCAGCTCAATCGCCTTTTTGTAAAACTTGACCGCTTTATCCGTTTCACCCACGGCAGTCAATACATTCCCAAAGTTTATGTAGGCAACAGGCTCATTCGGATTTTCCTCGATCGCCTCATTAAAAACTTTCGCCGCTTCTTCGTATTTCCCTTGCTGCATAAATTCAATTCCTTGTTGATTCTTATCCATATCCATTCACACTCCATTTTTATATTAAAAAGTATAGCATAAGCCAGTGGTCGAATTCAGGCGGTACACCCGCAATCCAAAAGAAGTCCCCAACCGCAAACACAGCTGGGGACATGCTTATTTTACCCTACGTAAGTCAGTTTTTCACCTTTTTTAAATACTTCATCAATCGTACCGCCGCCAAGGCACACTTCACCATCATAGAATACGACTGCTTGTCCAGGCGTGATCGCGCGGACTGGTTCGTCAAAGATGACTTCGACATCACCATTTTCCAATACCTTCACCTTAACCCCGCTATCCACTTGACGGTACCTGAACTTTGCCGTACATGTAAATTCATCAGCCGGTATATGTTCCGCTACCCAGCTGACATTTACTGCACGAAGGGAATTCGAATACAGCACATCATTATCAAAGCCTTGACACACATATAAAACATTGCGCTTCAAGTCTTTTCCCGCAACAAACCAAGGTTCGCCGCTGCCGCCAATCCCCAGACCGTGGCGCTGACCGATGGTGTAATACATCAAACCATCATGCTTGCCCATCACCTTGCCATCCATCGTGACCATATCACCGGGCTGAGCTGGGAGGTAATTGCTTAAAAACTCTTTGAAATTGCGTTCACCGATAAAACAGATTCCGGTGGAATCTTTTTTCGTTGCCGTGGCAAGGCCTGCTTCCTTCGCAATTTCACGGACTTCCTTCTTATCAATGTGCCCAAGCGGGAACATGACTTTTTCCAACTGTTCTTGAGTAAGCTGGTTCAAGAAGTACGTTTGATCTTTATTATTATCAATACCGCGAAGCATTTTGTATTCGCCATCCCGGTATTCAACCTGTGCGTAATGACCTGTAGCCACATAATCGGCACCAAGGCTTACAGCATGTTCAAGGAAGGCCTTGAACTTGATTTCCTTATTGCACATTACATCCGGATTTGGGGTACGGCCCGCTTTATACTCATCCAAGAAATAAGTGAAAACTTTATCCCAATACTGCTTTTCGAAATTGACCGCATAATAAGGGATGCCGATTTGATTACAAACGGCAATTACATCATTGTAATCTTCCGTTGCCGTACAAACTCCGTTTTCATCTGTATCATCCCAGTTCTTCATGAAAATCCCGACCACATCATAGCCTTGATTCTTCAATAGCAGGGCTGACACAGAAGAATCCACGCCTCCTGACATACCCACGACTACACGGGTGTCCTGTGGTGCTTTTCTCATTCTGTCACCTCATTTATTTAAAGCGGGAATTATCTTCCCACTAATCTATTAACGATTTTCACGGTGGTTTCAGCCGCCTGCCTTACTTCCTCTTCCGTATTGTTCAGACCGAAGCTGAAACGAATCGAATTCTTCGTCCGCTCCGAATCTTTCCCGAACATCGCCACAAGCACATGCGACGGATCGATTGACCCAGCAGTACAAGCGGATCCGCTCGATACAGCAACACCTGCCAAGTCCATATTGACGAGCATCGATTCCACATTCGTACCCGGAAAACTGACATTCAGCAAATGCGGCAGCGACTGTTCCATAGATCCGTTAATTTCATATTGTACATCCGCCTCAGCAAAGACGGCAAGCAATACGTCTTTAAATCGCTTGTATTGCTCCTTTTTCTTTTCCATCGTGCTTTGTGCAATTGAAACAGCTTCTGAAAAACCGGCAATTGCCGGCACACTCTCCGTACCAGCACGGCGCTTGCGTTCTTGTTCACCGCCATATAATTGCGGATTCAGCTTCAAACCTTCACGCATATAAAGAAAACCGATTCCTTTGGGACCGTTGATTTTATGAGCGGATACACTCAGCAAATCCACTCCCAACTCGCGAACGTCGATAGAGGTCAAACCATATGCCTGAACCGCATCCGTATGGAAAATGGCTTGATGCCCCTTAAGCAGCTGTCCAATTTCAGCAATCGGCTGGATCGTTCCAACCTCATTATTGCCGAACATGACTGAAACCAATATTGTGTCGTCCCGCAATGCCGCCCTTAAATCGGCAATTGAAATAAGCCCCGCTTCATTCACAGGTAAATACGTGACCTCAAAGCCAGACTTCTCAAGGTATTGGCATGTATGCAAAACCGCATGATGCTCGATCTCCGTCGTAATGATGTGCTTCCCTTTTTCTTTATAAGCATTCGCAACACCTATGATCGCCGTATTATCAGCCTCGGTTCCACCGCTCGTGAAAATGATTTCATTCCGCCCCGCACCGATGCTAGCCGCAATACTCGAACGCGCCACATCCAAAACATGACGCGCCTCCCGCCCGAAAGCATGAATGCTCGATGGATTTCCGAAGTCATGGCTCATGACTGTCATCATCCTATCGATCACCTTCGGATGCATCGGTGAAGTAGCAGCATGATCTAAATATATTCTGTCCACTTTTTTGTCGCCTCCATTAAAAAACGCAAGCGCCTACATAATAGGCGCATTGCTAATCAATTAAATATAGTACATATAAGAATCGATTTCACCCGTATCCTTGTAGCTCGCCAAATCCATAAGCGTCGTATTATCCAATACATCCTTCACGGCATCGCGAATCCTGATCCAAAGCTGGCGCTTAACCGGCTCCTCATCCTCAATTCCTTCAACAGGGGTAATCGGCCCTTCCAATACACGAATGACATCACCCGAAGTAATCTCCTGGGGATCTTTAGACAGGACATACCCGCCATACGCACCGCGGACACTCTTCACCAACCCCGCATTACGAAGCGGTGCAATCAATTGCTCCAAATAATGCTCCGACAGATTATGCGTCTGGGCAATCGATTTCAAACTCTTCGGTCCTTCTCCATAATGTTTAGCAAGCTCGATCATGATCGTCAAACCATAACGGCCTTTAGTAGATATCTTCATACATATACACCTCAAATTATTTATCCGTTTCTAAATTCTTTTGAAATTATAGCATATTCCCGCCGGAAATGCATTCACCCGCCCTCCATTTGTCAAATTATCCTATTGGAGAGGTAGGATAAATGAAAGAAAAGAATGGCATGCTTTCAAAAATTGAGGAATTAAATAACAAATATAACGAAAACGATTATCTAATTTACCGATGGTCACATTCCTTATATCCCCAAGCCGCTAGAGAATGATAGAATTACGATTACCCCCTCCGAACCGGAGTATTCTGCATTTTCCCTGGAGCAGCAATCAAGAAAGCGGATTTTCCGTACCTATTTGTACATTTCCCTTGTTGCTCACATTTCAGCACTTCATGACTTTCTATACCTTTTTAAACCTGCCATTACAAACCAGCCTCATTCAGGCCAGACTAAAGGCAGAGTTTATCTATTAAATTCCCTCATCGAAGGATAGGTCGATTTATCTCCTTACAGCACAAATTAAATCCCCAAAGGAACTGCCATAATCGAATTCGCCTTCTTTTACAGCATAATCAGCGCATTTCCCCCATCAGTTGTGATACCTTATATAAAAAGGAGAGGTGCGCAATGAATATAAAACCGCTTGCTTTCCGGATGCGGCCTCGGTCGATTGATGAGATCATCGGTCAGGAGCATCTGGTCGGTGAAGGAAAAATTATCGCGAGGATGGTGAAAGCCAAACAGCTTTCATCCATGATCCTGTATGGTCCGCCGGGAATTGGCAAGACATCGATTGCAAGTGCGATTGCCGGAAGCACGAAGTTTGCTTTCCGGACGCTGAACGCGGTGACCAATAATAAAAAGGATATGGAAATCGTGGCAGCGGAGGCTAAGATGTCCGGGAAAGTGATTCTGCTGCTCGATGAGGTTCATCGACTCGATAAGGCGAAGCAGGACTTCCTATTGCCTTATCTCGAAAACGGGATGATCACCTTGATTGGTGCAACAACCAGCAATCCCTATCATGCCATCAATCCGGCCATCAGAAGCCGGTGCCAGATTTTCGAGCTCAAATCATTGGATACCAATGATATAACCAAAGCCCTGGAACGGGCACTTCATGATGAAGAGCGGGGGCTTGGTGCGTATAAAACCGATGTCAGCCTTGATGCCCTCACCCATTTCGCGACCGCTTCGAACGGAGATGTCCGCAGTGCCCTTAACGCTCTTGAGCTCGCCGTCATTTCCACCGAACCCGATGAATCCGGAACCATTCATATAGATCTGCAAATTGCCGAGGAATGCATGCAGAAAAAAAGCTTCTCACATGATAAGGATGGAGATGCCCATTATGATGTACTGTCGGCTTTCCAAAAATCAATTCGCGGCAGTGATGTGAATGCAGCCCTTCATTATTTGGGGCGCTTGGTCGAAGCCGGTGATCTTGTCAGCATTGCCCGCCGCTTGGTAGTCATCGCTTACGAGGACATAGCTCTTGCCAATCCGCAGGCTGGTCCCAGGGCCCTCGCTGCAGTCGAAGCCGCTGAACGACTCGGTTTTCCCGAAGCCCGGATTCCACTTGCCAACTCAGTGATCGAGTTATGCCTATCACCTAAATCAAACACGGCCATTGTCGCAATTGATGCAGCGCTTTCCGACATACGCAGCGGTCATAGTGGAGATGTACCAGATCATCTTAAGGATGCCCATTACAAAGGAGCCACAGATCTCGGACGAGGCATCGACTACCTTTATCCCCATAACTACGAGAATGGCTGGGTGAAGCAACAATACTTACCGGACAAACTGCGCAGCAAAAAATATTACAAACCGAAAAAGAGCGGGAAATTTGAACAAGCCCTTGCCTCGGTCTACGAAAATATCGAGAAGAAAAAATAACTCCGGATCACTTCAGATCTGGAGTTTTTTTGTGAAAAATGAAAACTTTTAACATGCCTTTTGACAAAAAACTCCTCCCCTTGAACATTCACCATCAATGATGCCAACTTTCGTCGAAAAGTGTACAGCTACATTCCATATCGGCACAGTCAAGATTTCTACTTTTCGAACACCATTTCGAAACTTCCTTCTATTAAAATCCCGATTAGATGAATAATTCCAGAGAATTCTAGATATATTGACCTGGGAATTTGGAGACCGTAAAAAACAACCTATATCCAAACAGTAAGCCATTGTGTCCAAATCATCCACAAGCAGTATGTACAACCGTCAGCCAAACGCTCCGGCCAGACCTTTAACTCTTAGGCTAAATTCCATTTGAATTGCCTTGCTTGGCCAATCCTTCCCGGAAATTAATCCGCAATCTGTTAAGGTTTCATCAGCACGTACTTAGTAAGAGGATATGTCAATTACCGTTGCTAACGGCATGTCCCTTTCCATAAGAAGGCACAACAACTTCTAGTTGCTGTACCTGTTTAGTCAATCTTCTTCTTTATAAATACCCTTCGAAGCTTTAATCATATTTTCCAGCCACATTTTCTTAAATACATTCACACGGCGAGGACTCCTATCCTCCTCTTCCTCCGTTGAATTTTCAGTTTCCTCTGCGGCCTCGGAAAGGATTTCATTTGAATTCCCTTCATCTGCTGAACTTTCCGTTGAACTGCTTTCATCTGATGAGCTTTCCGTTGAACTGCTTTCATCTGATGAACTTTCCGTTGATTCACTATCATACGATGAACTCTCCGTTGATTCACTCTCGTTCGATGAGCTCTCCGTTGATTCGCTCTCGTATGATGAGCTTTCCGTTGATTCACTTTCGTACGCTGAACTTTCCGTTGAATATTCCATTTATTCTTAGCCTCCAATATATTTTATCCTTAGGGATATCCATACTGCATATCTAATAGGAACTTGGCTTATTACCCACTTTAAAGTAATCTTCTAATTTAAATATTTATTAAATCCGATTAGCTTTCCGTCGATTCATCCTCGTCCGCTGAACTTTCCGCTGATTCACTTTCGTCTGCTGAACTTTCCGCTGATTCACCCTCGCCCGCTGAACTTTCCGCTGATTCACTTTCGTCCGCTGATCTCTCCGTTGATTCACTTTCGTATGCTGAACTTTCCGTTGATTCACTCTCGTATGCTGAACTTTCCGTTGATTCACTCTCGTATGCTGAACTTTCCGTTGATTCACTCTCGTATGCTGAACTTTCCGTTGAATATTCCATTTATTCTTTAGCCTCCAATATTCATTATTCTTTAGGGATATCCGTACTGCATATATATGCGCCTTCTTTCTAATAGGGACTTTCCTAATCACCCATTTTAAAGTAACACTCCATCCATTTTGCAAAATTCAGAAAATATGTTTTGACTGGTCAAATTCATTAGATTGAAAAACTTCTATCCTTGCAAACAAAAAAATAACCTCGGAATCTTTTTCGAAGCCACTTTATTATTTTTCCTTCATATTAGCTATGAATGTCCCTTAAGCCAACCGAACACCGATTTCCCGCTACTTTCGTGAAGAAAGCCCTCGACATTTCCCTTTGCGATGATCTCGCCATCCTTAATCAGAATGACTTCATCAAGGATGTTCTCATGATAACCATTTGCCTCACAAAGTCGATGTAAGACAGCAAGTTACATCGACGAACCACTAAAAGCCGGTACAGCCCAAATATCATCACTGAAGTGATACAAAAAGAGGCTGAATCCTTTCGAGTTCATGAAACACTCCCCATAAAAACATCATAAACATGGAAATGACAAAAATTACCGCCGTCATAATATTTTACGACCAAACAGCATCGCTGCAGACTGGGGAGGGATTGTAAATCCCCAATCACATCTTCCCTTCATAATCTAAACATTTAAAAATCAAAGAGAATATAATAAATGGCTGTAAGATCCAGATTATAAAAAGACTTGCAATCTCTAAATATCTGAATGTAAACAAAAAAATAAACACTAGGCCAAATTACACAACAAACAACGAAAAAAGTGTAGATTTCTCAATCGGTCACTGCATTAAACTTTTAATGAATCTAACTTCCTACCCCCTCAGATCTGTTCTAATCACTAGTAAACAACACACCAAAATATGTCAAAGGTATTATAAAATAGTAAATTATACTATTCTTTTATTATGAAATTAAATATAATAGATGAAGTGGTTACAAAAAGAGGAAGGAAGTAAAATATGAGACATGAAAAAAAGAAGAAAAAGAAACGGACATGGCTGAAGGTAGTCGGGATAATTGTCCTACTTTTCATATTAGCTGGGGGAGCTTTTGCCTACTCCGTATGGAATCATCTGACTAAAACTGTTGACACGATGCATACACCAATAGACCGTACCACGGATAAACGAACGAAAGACCTTGCCCTATCAGATCAGGAGCCATTCTCTATGCTCATGCTTGGTGTCGATGAACGTGATGGCGACAAAGGGCGTTCAGATACAATGATCGTCTTGACAGTCAATCCACAAAAGAAATCGGTCAAAATGCTAAGCATTCCGCGTGATACACGGACCGAGATCGTCGGTCATGGTACACAGGACAAAATCAACCATGCATTTGCCTTCGGCGGAGCGAAAATGTCCATGGATACCGTTGAAAACTTCCTTGATATCCCAATCGACTATTATATGAAGATCAATATGGAAGGCTTCAAGGATATCGTTGACGCAGTCGGCGGCGTGACCGTTCAAAACGATCTGGACTTCACCTCCGATGGCATTCATTTTGCAAAAGGAACGCAGACCCTTAACGGGAAAGAAGCCCTTGCCTATTCAAGAATGAGACATGATGATCCAAGTGGTGATTTTGGCCGTCAATCCAGACAACGTGCCATCATCGAAGCAGTCATCAAGGAAGGCGCAAGCCTTTCATCCTTGACGAAATACGATGAAGTCTTCGATGCACTCGGTAATAATATCCAGACTAATTTGACGTTTGATGACATGATGGACATCCAAAAGAACTACAGAGATGCAAGCAAAAGCATTACCCAATCATCCATAAACGGCAACGGAACGAAAATCGACGGAATCTACTATTATATTGTGTCGGATGAAGAAAAAGAAAAGGTTCAATCCGAATTAAAAGAACAATTATCCATTAAATAAGAAAAAATGAAAGAGCTGTCCGGACCCGCATCCTGACAGCTTTTTCATTTTCCCCGTCCAATATTCTGACAAAAAACGAACACCAATTGTAGAGATTTGTTGGAATTTTTGTTGTTTATTAGGCATTAAAAGACGGTATAATCTAATATGAGCTGAATATTCCATCTCCCCTTGCCCTTTCATCACTAGACTCAATTATTCTTTGGACCTGGAATTCCACAACCAACTTTCATCAACTATCATAAATAAACCAAAACAAAAGGAGTGTATTTAAATGAAAATCAAAGCAGGCAGCTGGGCTATGCTAAGCACACAGGACAAAATGTTCATTCTGAAAGCCATCAGTGATCGTTCAAGAATGAAATATGTTTCATGAGAAGTAAATCTATCCGGCACTACATGAGAGCATCACCTCTCCCTTTTCAATAAAACGAACTTGAGCCTGAAAAAGGAGAGGAATCTATTCAAACCGATAATCCCATAACAAACGCCATTCGCCTTTTTCTTTGACGACATAGCAATTTTGTTCCAAAGTAAACATTCCATAGCGAGAATTGAAGACCTGTGTAACTGGAACTTCATAGGCCGTTTTATGCAGCCTTCCACTCTTATCCAACTTCCAGTTCTTCACTTTCTTAGAACGGCCTACATCATACTGAAAGGACTCCACATCCATATGCTGTAAAAATACATGTGACCGATTTTGCACATAATCTGCCCGATCCGGAAACCGCTGCTTCATTTCAGAACTTAACAAATCCCAGGATTTCCCGAACTCCGCTTCACTTTCATACTTATAGAAATCTTCAACCACGCTTTCTGATCCGCTCGGAAAAAGAAAAATGATACAAGCTCCTGCAACTAAAACCATGAGAATAGCCGTCAATACTCCTATCGGAATCTTACCTTGTCTCCTCACCCTCATCACCCTCACAGGTTATCTTTCATTTATATATATAAATGAAAACCATAAAAAAGAAGCATGTTGTAAGACATGCTCCTTAAGTATATGTATCTGAAATGATTTCTAAGATTCAATGACGACTTCTCCATCGATAAAAAAAAAGAAGATGACCGTCGCCCATGAAACGAGCAAAATGGGGACTAAGTATCTACGGATCATATACTATCAGGTTGTTCTATGATCCCGCTTAATTTCTCCTTAATCTCTTCCACAAGTTCATTTACAGAAACAGCTTGTCCAGACTCACCCTTGGCAAAAGTGTCTTTTAAAATATCAAAAAAATCCATTAGAAATTTCCACTCCAATATATAATTGAGCCACTTTTTCATACTGTTGTCCTAATCCTTTTTTCAAAAATAAGGAATATAGCTCATATCTTTGATAATCACATATATTGTAGGGATTGGCAAGCAGAAACTAGTTTAAAAACCAAAAATTTACCCAATTTTAACATTTCTGAAATATCACTTAGGAATGAATACTAGTTAGTTTTAGGTAAATACGTGTCGATATAAAAAAACAAAAAAGGACCGATTCCTCAGCCCCTTCCAACCCAAGATTATGATTGCCCCATAAAATAAGTCATTAATGAAATCAAAACTAAAATAATAGTGATATAAGTCCCAATAAAAATTTTCTTACTTCTCTGTTTCTTTTCATATACTTCCTCGAACGTAATGAATTTGTTTTTTGTCATCAAATAATCTCCTTTTACTCTGATGGCAGCTATCTGACATCTTCTTTTGCGAAGTGCCTCGGCTTAATCTCTATAGTGTAGTATCGGCTCATCACTACTAAAATTTAAGTATTATTAACTATTTTTTATAGGCAATGTTTCTTAAATTCACAGAAAGTTAAGACTAACGCATTATGTACAATTGGAATTAGTATAGTTTCATGGACACATTTTAGTTAAGTCCTTACAATGATTTTTGAGAGGATGTGTCCGTCTTGGGACGTAAGAATACAGGTAAAAAATATAATAATGAATTCAAGAAGACTATTGTAGATCTTTATCACTCGGGTAATTCAGTTAAAGAATTAAGCGGCGAATATGGCGTATCAGAA